>JADFNS010000027.1 GCA_022563255.1 Pseudomonadota bacterium | reverse complement strand
GGAGGATCACGACTCACTACAGTGCGCCGGATTTATCACGGCTGTTGCACGCGGTTGACTCGATAGTTGAGCAGAAGCGAGCGACGGTTTTGAGGCTTGCCGGAGGGGTTTATAAAAATCCCGGCAAAATTCCGGCAGTGAGCAATGCGGCAAAAAGCAGTGCTCTAGTGAGTTGACGCTAACTGTATGAATGCTAAAGGGAAAAATTGGTCGGGGTGAGAGGATTTGAACCTCCGGCCCCTGCCTCCCGAAGGCAGTGCTCTACCAGGCTGAGCTACACCCCGAACGCGCGCAATCATACACAGTCGCGTGAAGCCAATCCAATGCAGGCTCTCCTGTACCGCATTCCATAAGCGTATTTTACATAACGTTGATCAAGCCCGGCAGCGGCGACCGTCCATCAGGAAATACCAACCGCCCGTCCGATAATTCCCCAGTGTCGTCGCGATATGCGACGTGTCGCACGGGCAGTTCGGCCGCATCTCTGCATACTCCCTTTCAAAGTTGAAGGCCAGCCCTCATGGCTTTCAGGGGAAGCAGAACTTCAGGATGGATAGGAATATGAAACGGGAAAATGGATTTACGTTAATGGAATTGATGACCGCTCTCGCGATTGGCGGAATTTTGCTGTCGATGGCCGTGCCGGGCTTGCAGTCGTTCTCAAGCAACTCCCGGCAAACAAGCGCCATAAACGACTTCGTGACTTCGATGCATCTGGCTCGCAATACGGCGATAACCACCAACGCCAGGGTAACGATTTGCGCCAGCGCCCAGGGTGTGAATTGTGAGGGCGTCACCTGGGACAAGGGTTGGATTATTTTCAAAGACGCCAACAGCAATCAGAGCGTTGACGCTGGCGAGGCCATTGTGGGCAGCTCCGGGAAGTTGGATCGAGTGACCTTGCAATCCGGTGAGTACGGAAATTTCATTATGTACCGGCCCAACGGTCGCGCCATGAACCAGTCGGTCAATATCAACTCCGGCCAATTTACAGTGTGTGACAAGCGCGGTGCAGATCACGCGAAAGTCATCATCGTTGAATTATCCGGTCGACCGCGTCTTTCCGAATACCGCATGGACGGCCAGCAGCCTCTTTGCGCAACCAGCGTTTTAAGTTTTTAAGCTGGAGTAAAAAAAGGTGATCATCAACATTCACTCACAACGCGGTTTTTCGCTAATCGAACTACTCGTCTCACTGATCATTTTCAGTGTTGGGTTGCTGGGTGTGGCCCGCCTTCAAGTTGTATCAAAACAGTCCAATTACGAGAGTTTGCAACGCACGACCGCATCCCAGATCGCCAATGGCTTGCTTGAGGAAATGCGCACGAATGGCATCGCATTGCCTGTATATCTTGCTGCTGGCGAATTGGGTGGCGGCAAGTTCGTGGCCGAACCGCAGCCGAGCTGTGTGTTTGGTTCGGAGTGCACGGCGGCACAAAAGGCGCTTCACGACTTGTGGTTTTGGGAGCGAATTCTCGACGGTGATTTCGAGAACAGTGGCGGTGTGGGAACGGGTGGACTCTTATTGCCCGCGCTGTGCATCAACGGGTCGGCGGCCGGCGGTCCGGGACCTTACGCAGTTACCGTAGTTTGGCGAGGTGCGTTAGCGCTGACCAATAACAATGCGGACGCCTGTGGCGCTGCTGGTGGAAACTTTGGCGCCAACAACGAATTTCGGCGAATCGTGCAGATTCCGACCTATATCGACCCTAACTTTTGAGATCAGAACCGATGCGTATGCAAAATCGAAAATCGCTAGCCGGCTTTACGCTGATCGAACTGATGATAGCGATGGTGTTGTCACTCCTGCTTGCGGGCGCGGTTATTACCGTTTTCGTCAACAGCAGCCACAGCTTTAATCAGGACGAAAACCTGCTGCGCATGCAGGATGACGCGCGCTTCGCGCTGCGGGAACTGGCGATCGAAATCAGCATGGCCGGTAACTATTCCGAATTGCACGAGCCCAACTCGGTTACCCTGGATGCGGCGTTAGCCATCGGTATCGATTGTGGCCCTCCAGGCGAAGTGAACTGGATGTTCCAGGCGACGTCGGCACTCACCAGCGAGTCCTTGTCGATTACTGCGATCGATAATGCGACCAACGCGCAGGTTGCCGCGGCACATAGTTGCTTTGCGGCGGGCGAAGTTCTTGAGGGGACTGACGTTATATCCATCAAGCGCGTCATGGGTGGGGAGGCACTTGCCACGACCGCTGGCAGCGTCTATTTGCGTACCAATGGCACTGTCGGCCTGCTATATCAGGCGCCGATGCCGGCGGCGCCGACGGTGGTCGTAACGCCGCCCATGAGCGACTGGGAATATCGCCCGAGCATTTTCTATATTCGCCAGTTCGCCAATGTACAAGGCGATGGCATTCCGACCTTGTGTCGCAAGGTTCTGCGTGGCGTCAATCCGGACATGACGACTGAGTGCCTGGCGACCGGTATTGAGAATTTGCAGGTCGAATACGGCGTTGACACGACGGCCGACGGCAATCCGAACGTGTATTTGTCGAGTCCGACCCTGGCGGATATGCAGAAAGTGGTATCGGCGCGAATTTTCCTGCTGGCTCGGACCACCAATATCGATACCAAATATACGAATCAAAAAACCTTCTCCCTGAGCAACTCGCCGGACTATTCGCCGGCGGACTCTTTCCATCGTCGAATGTTCTCAACGACCGTGTCGATTCAGAATATTCGCAGCCTCAACAAAATGGGTAACTGAGATGCGACAACAAGTTCTTGCAAACAGACACAGACAGTCAGGCGCAATTCTGATGATCTCGCTGATATTTCTGATCGCGATTACCGTGTTGGCAATTTCGTCGATGCGTTCCAGTAACATCAGCCTGCGCATGGCGCAGAACGAAGAATCACAGGTGGCTGCAATGCAGGCGGCGCAGGCGCTGGCGGATGCGATCGTGGCGGATCCGAATTCGACTCTGGTAGTGGGCCAGTCCGGCTACACAACATGCACGACTGGAGAAGTAAATTGCGACAGCTACGCGCTTGCTGTTGGCGACCAGACCCTGGCGACCGCAGTTTCCTACAATTACATCAGTGCTCGGGTTGAGCGTACCGGTGCGATATTTCGTCCGCCGCCGCGCATCGTTGAATCGAGTATCGATAAATTCACCAGTGCGTCGTTTCGCGTCACCGCGACCTACGATCGTACTGCCGACGGGCTTGGCTACCGGCAAATCAGCGAAGGAGTGCTGATTCTGGTTCCCAAACAATAAACACACAGCAACAACAGATCGAGAGATTTCAGGTATGAATACTCAGATTCGCAAATTAGCCGTATTTTCCTTATTCGCCATGCTGGTTTTCACCGCAGGCACAGACAGCACACGGGCGGACGATACCGACGTGTACGTGCGGCCGCCGACGAAACCAGTGCCGGGCAGCGAACCTTTGGTCATGTTTTCGCTCGACTATCGGCCCAACCTCGGTTCCTCCGCGTGCAATGGCACGGAGTGCGATGTGTTTATCCTCGAAGGCTGGTTGCCCGTGCAGGATTCGTATTCATTTTTTGACGTATTACGCGCCGCGCTGCGCAAAGTATTCGACGGCATGGAAGGCGTGCGCGTTGGATTGATGATCAATCACGATAACGGCTCGACCGTAGAGTCCAACAAAGAAATCGTTTATGACGAATTCGGTAATCCGGTTCTCGATGAATTCGGCGATGTGGTCACGCGATTCGTACCCATCTGCGACGGCTTCGGGGAAAAGAACTGCAGTAACGGCGGTTATATCGCAATGGGCTTCCAGCTCTTTGACGCCACAGACAGCAACGGCGCCAAGGCCAAATTTCACAGCATTCTGGATGCGATGCCAACGCCGCAGGGTAATCTCAGCCACAAGTGGCAGGGCAAGGAACTGTTCTTCGAGTTCTTCCGCTACCTGACCGGACAAGCAGTTTACAACGCGCACAATGGTTATCTGGACTTCGGCAGCAAGGACGATCTAACCAATCTTGACGTCGAATTTCCGGCCGCAGCGTGGGATACGTCAATTGAATTCAAGAGAGGACCGCGCCAACTTTATGCCAGCCCATTAGCGAAAGCGGGAGCGTGTACTCGTACTTATACCGTGAACATGTTGTTCCAGGTGTCACAACAGGAAGACGATTCGGATCTTGCGATCGAGGCGCCAATTCTGTCGGGCGGATTTGGATTAGCACAGAGAACGTATTCAGATGTGATCAGGTACCTGCACGACGTCGATCTTGGCAATGGCCAATACGGCACCATCCCCAATCTCGAAGACAAGCAAAACGTTATTTCGTATTTCGTTGTTGACGAGAGCAATTACAACAACACGACTCTTAGGTACGCTCAGGCAGGTGGTACGGGCGCGCCACTGGTGTTGTCCGAGAATCCGGACGAACTCGTTGCAACGATAGAGCAAATTTTCGCTCAGATAGTGAGCGTTAGCACGACCTTTGTTGCGGCTTCAGTGCCTGTCAACGTCTTCAACCGCGCGGAGATATCGGACAATATTTACATCGCCCTGTTCCAGGTCGACCGGGAAGCCAAACCGTACTGGGTGGGCAACGTCAAAAAGCTCAGGCTGGTTGGGCTGGACTCGACGTCTGCGACCAGCGTGGCGGTGGACGCGCTGGATAACCCGGCAATTTCCGCGGACGGGCGCATTCGCTCCGACGCTCTGACGCACTGGACCCTGCCGAAGTCCCTGCCCAGGGCCAATCTAGCCGAAGGGGAGATCGATGGCCGTGACGGTCGGACAGTCGCACGAGGTGGTTCAGGCCAGCGGATTCCAGGCTTCCTGAAATTCGGTCCGCAGGTGGCGAACGGCTTGGGTGGTCGTACGATTTACTACGACAGGACGCCAACTTCGCTCGCTCCTCTGAACATTGACTTCGATACCGTAACTTATCTGCAGTCCGCGCTCGGCGCCGCAGATCTGAACGAGGCCGTCTATTTGACGGCCTACATGCGCGGTCTGGATATCGATGATGCTGACGGCGACACCAATATCCTGGAAGCACGGGACTGGATTTTCGGTGATCCACTGCATTCGCGGCCGTTGCCGATCAACTATGGTGCGATCGGCGGCTACAGCCAGGACAATCCAGCGATCTTCCTGGCAGTAGGCTCCAACGATGGCATGTTGCGCATGTTGCGTAATACGACGACCAGCGGCGTGGAAAGTGGCGAGGAAATGTGGGCGTTCATGCCGCAAGCGGCGATGCCCAAACAGAAAGTGCTGCGTCAAAACAGTCTCGGCGTCAAGCATCCGTATACGCTGGACGGCGCACCTGTGGCCTACCTGTTGGACGCCAATAACGATGGCAGTATCGTCGCCAGCGATGGCGACAAAGCTTATCTGTACATCGGTATGCGCCGCGGCGGCAAGGCGTATTATGCGTTCGACATTACCAATCCCTATGTGCCGCGACTCATGTGGACGATCACCAAGGGCGGTGATTTCGGCGAGCTAGGCTACACGTTCTCAACGCCGCGAGTTGGCCTCGTCAACACGCCGTCCGGTCCACGCAGTGTCGTTATGTTCGCGGGTGGTTACGACCTCAACAAGGACGCGCGCGGCGCTGTTGGCACAGACGATGCCGAGGGCAACGCGATTTACGTTGTTGACGCGGAAACCGGTGCGTTGATCTGGAAAGCACGCGGCGGCAGTGGCGGATCTTTCAATACCTACACACACGCTCAATTGGTAGACAGCATTCCGTCGGCGTTAACCGTGGCAGACACCAATGGTGACGGATTTATCGACAGAATCGTGGTCGGCGATACGGGCGGCAATGTCTGGCGCGCGGACCTGCCGGGCACCAACGTCTCCGACTGGAAACTGACTCTGCTCGCGTCCCTGGGACGGCATGCAGCAGACGCTTCGGGAATCGTCAACGATCGCCGCTTCTTCCACCGCCCCGATCTTGTGCCGAGTAAAGACACGGGTGGGTTGTTTGACGGCGTCCTGATCGGTTCGGGCGATCGTGCGGATCCGCTGGATTCGGGCGGCCAGGTCGAAAACTGGTTCTACATGATCAAGGACCGGCACACTGCCGTCGGCACAGGTGTCGACAGCAATCTGCAGCCTCCGGACTTCGGTGACGTTACGAGCAATTGTTTGCAATCGGGCAGCTGCATTATTGACCTGACGAATGGTTGGCGTCTGTTGATGCTGGAGCCGGGCGAAAAAATCCTGGCAACGCCGCTGACATTGGCCGGCAAGGTGTTCTTCACTTCCTATTTGCCGCAGTTGGCAGGATCGGCCTCGGCTTGTGCGCCGGCAGAAGGCGCCGGACGCCTGTACGCCGTTTCATTCCAGAATGCAATCGCAGTGCTCAATTATGACACCAGCGACGATCTCCCGGGCGCGGAGGGCGAACCATCGTCGACTAGCGATCGGTTCACGGAACTGAGTTCCGCGGGTATTCCCGCAGAGGTTGTTTCGGTACCACCCAACAAGATTCTGCGACCGGACCTGCAGGTGGATGACGTCGACGTAACAACACGCTGGCGGACCTACTGGTTCCTCCAGGAAGACGGAGACTTGTGAGCGTGCGACGCTACACGGGACAACAAAAACACAGGATGAATAATATGCACTTATTGTCGCAAAAGAAGCGCCGCCAACCCGGTTTCACACTGCTCGAGTTGATGGTCGTGGTTGCTATTGTTTCGATACTGGCGGCTCTCGCCTATCCGTCGTACATGCAGTACGTCATAAAGACCAAGCGTACCGCTGCAACATCCGTATTGTTGCGCGTCGCGGACCGCCAACAGCAGTTCTTCATGGACAACAAGAGTTACACCAATAATCTGACCAATCTCGGGTTTGCAGCCGACCCGCTCATCGTGTCGGATGAAGGTAACTCTGTTCCCGCTGGCGATCCGGAAGCCGTGTATTCGGTGTCCTTGTCTGCGGTCACTGCGATTACGTTCATGGCGACGGCTGCGCCGATGAACGGTCAGCTAAGTCGGGACACAAAATGCGGCAGCCTGACCTTGGATCAAGCGGCTACAAGGGGAAACAGCGCTGGTGGTGACGGCTGCTGGTAACAGCGGCTGCGCCTAATCGCGGGGCTGGAAAAGGCAAGACTTAAGTTCCTCGGCGGGTATTTCGTCCAGCCATTCGGGTTTCCTGAAATTGCGTTTGATACCCTGTGCGAGCTTGCCGATTTGCAGGCCGTCGACGATCCGATGATCGAATGTGCCGGTTAGCGGCAACATCGTCCGGATCACGATTTTGCCGCGGCGCACAACGGGCTTCTCCTCGATTTTTCCCAGCACGATCACGCAGGGCACCTTGGCTGCGGGCATCAGGGAGGTCATGCCGGTCTTTAATCCGAAACTGCCGATATCGGAGACAACGAAGGACCCGAAGCTGTGCGCAGATAGACCCAGGGCCTTGATCTCGACGCCCATGTCGATCGTGATCCACTTCAGCAAGCGAAAGACAGGCCGTCGCAGTGGCCACGGAATACGATTCAACAGGTATTTGTTCTGTGCCGCTTTTGATTCGGTGCCGGCTCTGTTATCGATGGCGCTGGTCCGTATTTCTTCCGCGATGGAGCTGACGGTGCGTGCATGCGCATCTTTGACAACAATCGCCGACACGCCTTCACCACCGCCGATTGCGACGGGCACCATGACGTCAATGCGTTCTCGCCCGACTATGGCACCGCGGCGGATAAAGCAATTCATCTCCGGTACGTCGAACGCGACCGCTCGCGCCAGCACGGCCGTCGCAAGATGAGTCATCGTGATCTTGACGCCTTCGTTGCGTTTTTTATCGAGAAATCGCTTGGCGTCCGTGACGTCGATGTCGAGCGTGCCGTACACACGCGAGTCTGTCGGTGTGGTGTAGATTGCGGCCGCAGTTACCCGCCACGGCGTATTGAAGCGGTCCATGTCAGGAACGACGCTGGACTGACAAGTAAGCGATGTCGATCAGCGCCTGTTTGAATTCTGAATCGGGCACGCCCGACAGCGATGCGATGGCGAGATCTGCCGCGTCTCTCGCCTTCTCGGTCGTGTATCGCAGCGCCCCGGTCGATTCAATGATGGCCGTGATCTGCTCGAGTTTACCCAGTCCGCCTTCGAGTATTGCGGCACGGATGACTTCGCGTTCCTGCCTGGACCCGTTCTTCATGGCATAGATCAAGGGCAGAGTCGCTTTGCCTTCAGCGAGATCATCGCCGATGTTCTTGCCCAGTTCTTCGGGCGACGCCGCGAAGTCGAGCGCGTCGTCGATAAGTTGATATGCGGTACCCAGGTGACGCCCGTACTCGGCCATTGAGGCCTCCGTGTCGGCATCCTGAGCGCTCAGTACTGCGGCAATTTGCGCGCCCGCCTCAAACAGACGTGCCGTTTTTCGGTAAATGACCTGTCGATAATCGTCTTCCGTTGTATCGGGATCATGGACATTCATAAGTTGCATGACTTCGCCAGCGGCGATGGTATTGGTCGCATCTGCCAATATCTGCATGACCCGCATATCATTAAGATGGACCATCATCTGAAAAGCGCGCGAATACAGGAAGTCGCCGACCAGTATGCTTGCCTGATTGCCAAAGACCGCGTTGGCCGAGTCCTGACCGCGGCGCCGCGCGGACGAATCCACGACATCGTCGTGCAACAGGGTAGCGGTATGGATGAACTCGATGATCGTGGCGGCGCGAACATGCTGTTTGCCCTCGTAACCCAATGCCCGCGCGGCAACGAGCACGATAAGCGGTCTCAGGCGTTTGCCTCCGCTCATAACGATGTATTCGGAAATCTGCGATACCAGCGCGACGTCGCTCTCCAGGCTGGCCGATATCAGCCGATCAACGGCCAGCATATCGTCCTTGGCGAGCGCCGCGACGTCGTCAAAGGTGACAGTATCGGGCGTTTTTTGAACCACTTGCATGAGTTGCGTGATAATGCCTGAAAGTGGGGCTATTGGCGACAGGCGAAGGTCTTTATCGCCCTGGTTTGCCAGAATGCAAGCCATTGAAATAAGGGTTAAAATCAGGCCCTGGGACGTTGACCCGAGGCACTGGAATCTATAGAATTCCCGCTCTTTTGTGGCTTCAGCCAGCGGGACGGCTGCGCGGTATTTCGACACATCCACAGAAACGTCTTAATTCTCAGTAAGTTGCAGAATTTGCAACTCACTCATTGGAGCAAACATAATGTATGCGGTTTTTCGCAGCGGCGGCAAACAGTACCGCGCGGTAATAGGTGACATCCTGCGTCTCGAGAAAATCGACGTAGACGAGGGCACAACAGTGAAATTTGAGGATGTCCTGCTGATCGGCGAAGGCGTCAATATCAAGGTCGGCACGCCTATGTTATCCGGCAGTTCCGTCAGCGCCAAAGTTTTGCGCCAGGGCAAGAGCAAGAAAGTGGCCGTCGTTAAGTTCAAGCGTCGTCAGAATTACCTCCGTCAGGGCACGCACCGGCAGTTCTTCACCGAAGTCGAGATTACTGCTATCAGTGGCGTGACGAAGAAACCCGCTGCGACCGATAAGCCTAAATCAGCAGATAAACCTGCCGCCAGGAAAAAGGCGACCAAGAAAGCAGTGACGAAGAAAGCAGTGACGAAGAAAGCAGCGACAAAGAAAGCGGCCACCAGGAAGAAAGTTGCGAAAAAATCGGCGGCAAAGAAAAAAGCGCAGTAAACAACGCGCTTATTGACTAACGAAACATACAGGTACGGTACAGTGGCACATAAGAAAGCAGGCGGTAGTACTAAGAACGGTCGCGATTCAGAAAGTAAACGCTTAGGCGTTAAAATCTATGGCGGCCAGAAGGTGATTGCCGGAAACATTATCGTTCGTCAGCGCGGCACTCGTTTCCACGCGGGCGCCAATGTCGGCCTCGGCCGCGATCACACCTTGTTTGCCAAGAAAGACGGACACGTGAAGTTCGAAAGGAAAGGCCCGAAAAACCGGCAGTTCGTCAGTATCGTTGACGCGTAAAGAATCGCGCGCGCAGACCCGAATGGGTGCCAGGCGCGCTCCCGTGGCAAGCAATGAAATTCGTTGACGAGGCAAGCATTCGTGTTCGGGCAGGAAACGGGGGACACGGCTGTCTTAGTTTTCGTCGTGAGAAATACGTTGAGCGAGGCGGTCCTGACGGCGGCGATGGCGGTCACGGCGGCAGCGTCTACCTGGTCGCCCACAAGTCACTGAATACACTGGCGGATTTTCGTGTCGCGCGGAGATTCAAAGCCGCGGGCGGTGGTGGCGGGGCAGGTCGCAACAAGACCGGGCGCTCGGGCGATGATCTTGATGTCATGGTTCCCATCGGGACTGTTGTAAACGACGTCGATACTGGCGAAATCATTTGCGACCTGACGAGTCCCGGTCAGCGGCACAAAGTCGCCGAGGGCGGCAGGGGCGGTCAGGGCAACACGCGCTTCAAAAGCAGCGTTAATCGAGCGCCGCGCAAATTCACGAAAGGCACCCAGGGCGAAGGTCGCCACCTGAGTCTTGAGCTTAAAGTCATCGCGGATGTCGGACTTCTTGGCATGCCGAATGCTGGCAAGTCGACTCTCATTACCGCGATGTCGCAAGCAAGACCTCGGATTGCGGATTATCCGTTTACTACATTGCACCCGAACCTGGGTGTCGTTCGCGTCGGTCAGCTGCAAAGTTTTGTGATGGCCGACATCCCGGGCCTGATAAAGGGGGCATCCGAGGGTGCAGGACTGGGTATCCAGTTCTTGAAACACTTGCAACGCACGGGATTGCTGTTGCACCTGGTCGATATCGCGCCCGTCGATCCGGAAGTCAAGCCTGCCGAAGAAGTGCAGGCTCTCGCTCAGGAATTGGTCAATTTCTCCGCTGAACTCTCGCGCAAGACGCGTTGGCTGGTTATTAACAAGACGGACTTGCTAACTGCCGACGACCTCGCCGCCGCGAGAAAATCACTGCTGGATCAGTTGCAGTGGGATGGTGTGGTGTTTGAGGTCAGTGCCGCGACTGGCGCGGGAACTCAGCAGCTCGGGCAGGCAATAATGCAGGAACTCGAACGCATCAAAGAAGATTCAGACGGCGAGTAGTTTGATTCGCTTGTTCAGGCGGCTCTTGTGACGCGCGGCCTTGTTCTTGGTAACAATACCCTTGTTGATCATGGCGTCGATGACCGGACCAGCTTCCTTGTAGGCTGCCGCTGCCGCTTCCTTGTCGCCCGCATCGCACGCTTTGACGACGTTCTTGATTTTGGTGCGCATCATGGAACGCATGCCCATATTGTGCTTGCGGGTTTTCTCCATCTGACGTGCGCGCTTCTTGGCTGATTTGATGTTTGCCACTGCTTTTTCCGTGTCTTGGCTTGCAAAGAGCCGCGTATTATTCGTGGCTTGAAGAGGATTGTCAACCGCCAGGGTCGGGGCTTGAAAACCACTTGCCTGCTACGACCTAAACGACTGATTTTATGACTTTTTTGGGCTAAACTCCCCGCAGCCATGAGCACCGAAAACCGCACAATGACCGACTCGCACAAGGACCCCGCAAAACCTGCGGAACCCACCTCGGGATCGGGGTTGGCGCGCAAGACATCCGTAGTCGGGGGTATGACCCTGATTTCTCGTATCCTCGGTCTTCTGCGCGACGTAGTTTTTGCCCGATACTTCGGGGCGCAACTGGTGATGGATGCGTTCCTGGTCGCAAATCGCATCCCAAATATGCTGCGGCGTTTTTTTGCTGAGGGCGCCTTTTCGGCCGGGTTCGTGCCGGTCATGGCACGGTACCGAGAGCAACACGATCACGAGGAGGCTCGCGAGTTCGTCGGCGCGGTGTCGGGGACGTTGGGAGTCATTCTGTTCGTGGTGACACTGGCGGGCGTCATCGCAGCGCCTTTGCTCGTATTGATCGTTGCGCCCGGATTCGTGGGAGAGGGCGGCGACCTCGATCTCGCGGCGATGATGCTGCGCTTTACGTTTCCCTATTTGTTTTTCGTGTCCCTGACCGCGTTCGCGGGCGGAATCCTGAATACCTACGGCCGCTTCGGCGTGCCGGCGTTTACGCCGGTTCTTCTGAATATTGTTCTGATAGCCGCTGCGGTCTGGCTTTCCCCGATGCTGGAGCAACCGGTAATGGCGTTGGCCTACGCCGTGCTCGCAGCCGGGATTTGCCAATTATTATTTCAGCTCCCGTTCCTCGCGCAGATTCGAATCTTGCCGCGCCCGAAGTGGGCGCCGCGCCATTCCGGCGTCAAGCGTGTTTTAAAACTGATGATCCCGGCGATTTTCGGGTCATCGGCCGCGCAGATCAACGTATTGCTTGGCGGTATCATCGCATCGCTGCTGCCGGTCGGCAGCATCAGTTATTTGTACTTTTCAGACCGGTTGATGGAATTTCCCCTGGGTATCTTTGGCATCGCACTGGGAACGGTCACATTGCCGTATCTTTCGAGGCTGTGGGCGAACGATGACAAGACGAGGTTCTCGCAGACGCTGGACTGGTCACTGAAACTCGCAATGTTGATCGCGGTGCCGGCGGCGGTTGGTTTGTTCGTGCTGGCAGAAGCTCTGGTTACCGCACTTTTCTTCGGTGGCATTTTCGATGCAAACGCGGTCAACATGACCGCACTGGCCTTGCGCGCGTATGCGCTTGGACTCATTGGTTTTTCGTTCGTCAAAATACTCGCGCCTGCGTATTTTGCTCGTGAGGACACACGGACACCGGTGCGCATCGCCCTGATCGCGCTGGCCACGAATCTCGTCCTCAGCATCGCCCTGGCCGGGTATTTGTCGCAGAGCGGTTTTGCAGGCCCGCATGTGGGCCTTGCGGCTGCCACATCCGTCGCCGCCATCGTGAACGCCGTGCTGCTCTATCGTGGCTTGCATAAAGATCGGGTGTTGGTGCATTCAAATGGCTGGCCAATTCTGGTCCTGAGAATCGCATTGGCGACCATGCTGATGGGCGCGGTGTTGTACCAGCTCCAGCACCCGCTACAGTGGTGGATCGCCGCAGCCTTTGCGGAACGCCTGTTGTGGCTTGCAATTTCGGTTGCAGCCGGTGCGAGCACGTATTTCGTCGCATTGGCGGTGTTGGGGGCGCGTTTGTCGCAGTTCAGACTAAAGGCGCCACAGTGAGGCTCGTCCGGCACCTGGCCGACATGCCGTATCGGCAGTTGTCACGCGGGAGTGTAGTGACGATTGGCAGTTTCGACGGTCTTCATTTGGGGCACCGGCAACTGCTTGATCGTGTCATAAAGGCAGCGCGGGCAAACAACGTGCCATCGATCGTGATGAGCTTTGAGCCAACCCCAAAAGAGTTCTTTGCCGCCGCCGATCCACCGGCGCGACTCATGCGTTTCCGCGAAAAGTTTGAGATGCTGGAAAAGCTTGGCGTCGATATTTTCTATTGTCCGCGATTCAGTTCTGAAATGCGCAGTATTCGTTCCGGCGCATTTATTCGCCAGGTTCTGGTGCACGGAATGAACGCTCGTCACATCGTCGTTGGCGACGATTTTCATTTCGCACGCAAGCGTGAAGGCAGTATCGAGGATCTGAATCGTTGCAGCAAAGCGCTGGAATTCAAAGTGGATCAGGTGCAAAGCATCATCAAGGACGGCGTGCGAGTGAGCAGCACCGCGATCCGGCAATCGTTGGAAGACGGCGATCTGTCTCGTGCGAGTCTCCTGCTTGGGCGTCCGTACAGAATGTCCGGCAGGATTGTCAAGGGCAGGCAGGTCGGAAAAGCCCTGGGCTATCCGACGGCCAATGTCGATATCAGGCGGCGGCGGAGCGCCGTACAGGGAATTTTCGCTGTGCGGGTTGCGGGTCTTTCCGAAGGCAGTTTAGCGGGCGTCGCCAGCGTCGGAACGAGACCGACATTCGATCTGACGAAGCCGGTACTGGAGGTGCACCTGTTCGATTTTGATCGTGATATTTACGGCGAATATATCCATGTGGATTTCGTTGCGTTTCTACGCGAGGAGGAAAAATACGAATCCGTTGACGAACTGGTTGCGCAAATCGATCAGGACGCCGAAAATGCACGTTCGATACTTGCCGCGACAGCGGCGTGACGGGGTAGTATTTTGAGTGATTCTACTAAGGACAGCACGACCAACGCGCGATTCGCGATGTGGGTCGTCATCGCGATCGTCGTCCTGGTTGCCGATCAGGTAACGAAGTGGGCCATTATCGAATGGGTGCCTTTGTACGACAGGATTCCGCTTAACTCGTTTATCAATCTCACCCACCAGAAAAATTCCGGCGCCGCGTTCAGTTTTCTGGCCAATGCCGGCGGATGGCAGCGCTGGTTCTTTGTAGCGCTCTCCGGGGGAGTGAGCGTCTTCATTGCTGTCTGGATGTGGCGTATACGGAGCACGGGACAGACGGTACTCCTGAGTGGCCTTGCGTTGGTTCTGGGTGGGGCCGTCGGTAATCTGATCGACCGAATTGTACTGGGCCATGTTACCGATTTCATTCAGGTGTGGTTCGGAACATGGGCTTTCCCGTCGTTCAATATCGCGGACGCTGGAATTTCCGTCGGCGCCGCGTTGCTGATCATCGACGCGTTGTTTTTCTCGGGCAAACAAGAAAAGCCGTAGGCGCGCCCCAGCGCGCGATTAGCTCAGCACGCCAACTCACAGGCCGTCGGTGGACGGCCATTGCGACAATTGGTGTGAGGGTCCGCGCCTCGCACCCGTTTGGGCATGCACGCGCGAAGCGCAGCGGCAGCCGTCAGGCTGCAAAAGTTTTTTTACCGCGTGCGAGTCCAGCAATCGGTGTGCGGAGTGGAAGACTTGATGCCACGTCCATCAATTCCGAACGTCAAGCATTTGTCCGCTTCAGCGTCTGCATTCTGATAAAGCGCCGTGGCCGTGTAGTTACTGGCGTCCGCGGCACCTACGGTGACTAGATAAGTGCCGGTGTCCGTCGTATACGGACTGGCGGTGAAGCCAAGCTGAGTCAGGTCCGTCGTGAAAACATTGTTCTGCAAATAAAATCGTTCCTGATTCGTCGCAATTTTCAACAACGCCGCTTTGGCTTCAGTGCGTTTGGCGCGTGCCATGAACTCCCGGTAACTGGGATACGCGATAGCGGCAAGAATGCCGACGATGACGACGACGATCATCAATTCCAGCAGAGTCACACCTCGCATGTACTTGCGAATATTCACTCAATGCCATCCTGTGTCCAAAGCGTGCGCACAGGATTGTTCTCGAAGCCCGGATCGAAACACTCAACGCCGACACACCCTAGCGGGGGTGGTGCGCAGTAAGGACCGTTGCAGTTGGGATCATCGGAACTGGGGAACAATATCGTCGGTGACGGCGCGATACCGCCCTGAGCCAGTGTCTTCATCCGCGCTGCGTCGCTGTCTCCAGGCGCCAACGCACTGAGATTGCTGACGACCGGATCCCCATTGACAATATTTACCTGATACAGGAAGTTCCTGCCCAACGTCGGGTCGCAATCGATGGTTGCTGTCGCTGCCGGTGAGAACCCGACGAAGAAAAGGGAATTGTTGAACGTGGTCGAGTTGGACAGGACCATTTGGTCCGCCGGCATGGTAAATTTCCAGCCCCGGTCCCCGGGGCCGATGACCGTCCCGATCTGTCCACTGACTTCTATCATATCGGCATCCGTCGCTACAATGTAGGCGTCGTATTCGGCCTGCGACAATTGATTGAACACATCCGGGTCACGCAGGGAATAAAAGCCGTCCACGGCGCTGGTGTTCAGCGGGTGCGCCCTATACCCGGTCCCGACGCTGACGGATATAAAACGACGGTTTTGCAGCGTATCTGTAAATACTGCAACGTCGGGGGAATTGTAAATCCTGCGCGGGCCTTCAGTGGCTGGCGTGGCAGTACCGTGAAATCCAAATCGTGCGATAACGCCGCCAGTCACCAGCGACGCTGCTGGTTCACCCGAAAAAATATCGAATCGCCACAGCTGCCCGCCCACATCCGCAGCGTACATCCGATCAGAAAAACCGTCGCCATTGACGTCGATTACCTTGATCTGCGTCGGAAACGATCGCGCCATGTCTGCGAGCTGCAGATCGGCCTGGCTGTCTCTCCCGGCTCGCCAGATAGTGGCGCCAGTCTCGAGATCCAGCATGAAGATGCCCGCTCCTTCGCTATCGTCAAGGGTGGGTTCGGATTGCGAGTCGTGAGCCGTGTCGTAGCCAGCGCCGATGATCACAACGGCCTGATTTGAATTCAGGCCCGGCTCGCTGCTATCCACTCGCGTGATAACCGGCGCTGACCAGCTTTGGCCAAATTCCGGGTAGGTAATATTCCACAGCAGCCGAGGTGTATTCCGGTCGCTGACGTCAAGCGCATAGTAACGGTCACCACCGCGCCGCATTCCGAAAACGATGTAAACGAAATCGTCGGGGCTGTCGATTTCACCATTGCCGTTCAAGTCAAAAACGATCGGTTTGATGTCGCCGTCGATACCGTATTGTTTGTATTGTCCTGTCGGATTGCTATAGAGTTTCGCGAAATTGACCAGCAACTCTTTGGGTACAAACGACCACAATTCGACGCCTGTTTCACCGTCTATCGCATGCAGGTAGCCGTCATTGGTGGCGCTGTAGACCACGACATCGCTTACGCCGCCAGTCCCGTAGTCAATTGCCGCTGGCTGTGCATGCAGAGGGTCGCCCATAACGTGGCGGACCTTCGTGCTCTTATCGTTATCTTCGTCAGCAATGTCTTCACCTTTCGCCCAGCGAATTATTTCAGCGATTGATGGCTCGTCCTTGGCGCCGGTCAATCCAAAATCGTCCACGATGAAAGCGGTGTCATTGGAGGCAGTCAGCACATTGACGCCGGTCGTCAAGTTAGAGCCGCCGCCATTGTTGGTGTACAGGTTGCGAATAGTCGGATCCGGAAACATGTTGGCGGCGCCGCCCAACGACACGTCGCTGCCGTCGGCGGGGCCGACGGTCCAGTAACTCTTCGCGCCGTTATCGAAGAATCCGGTTTGCGGGTCAACCGCCGGGAGTCCATTCGCATCGGTAATAGTGCCGTCGACGATGCGGTATTTCTTCAGGTTGCCGGGCCAATGCGTCCCAATCGACGACTGGAATACAGACATATAAAGATCGTTCAGATTTTGCGTGCGGTTGAACGCGTTCACGGCCACAGTCGGCGCGACAAATGTGAGCGATTGCTCCGTAATCTCGTCGAATATATTCAGCAGTGATACGGCGAGGCTTTCAGGATCTGACGCGGAGAAGAACTGCCCGCCGGTAATTTCCGTCGTCTCCACCATCAACGCTGTCTCGTCCGCGGGCATAAGGAATCCGGCGGCATAAGTTTTCACGAATTGAGTGCCGACCACGTTCGGGTTGATGTCATGCTTGAAAAGATACTCAGCGATATCGTCGAGGCAATCGCCCTCGTTGACATAGTCGTCGCAGACCGTTCTTCCCAGCGTTTCCTCCCATCCCGGCAATGTCGGCGCAAGAAACTCGGTATCGGCGTCATTTTTCGGCAGTCCATCCGTCAGAATTACATTGAAATTTCGCGGACAACTTCCCGCTGCAGTGGGCGGCGCCTTGTAAATCTCCGGGCTGAGTACGGACAGTGCATCCGGATCGGTCGGGTGGTCGTCTACAAGCTCGCCATAGTGAGCGAGCATGCCCTGCCAGTACAAAGCGGCCTCGTACAAGGTTTCGGACAATGGCGTATTGCCGAATGCGGTGATCGCATCCACCTTGCCGTACAGACTCGCGCGGCTGGTTTCCAGATCCTGCATCGCATGAATGATGGCACCGCCGTCTGTATTGTTGAACCGTACCAGGGCAAGATTGACATCGTCGTAGGCGCTGAGCACCTTCTTGAGGACCGTCTTCACGACGTCTATTCGTTTAATGTCATCCAGAGGCGGGTTTTCGCGCCAGTTGAGATAGTTGCCGGCGTACAGCGTGTAGGTCAGGTTCGTCGGAAAGCTTTCCCAGTCAATTTCTTCGGCTGCATTGCTCGTGAATTCGAAGCCGCTCTTGCCAGCCTTTGCGTACAGCTCTCCGGTGGTTCCATTGCCGTGAATGCCCGAATCGTCAGCACATTCGACGGTGTTCAGCAATTTTCTGTCTTTAATGGTTTGCCATTTGGGGCCCTTTTCCCGGTGTTGAGCCATGACGCCCGTGTAGCTGCCGATCGCGTTGACCTGACCTGCGGCAGATGCGCACACGAAGCTTGTCTTGGCGATGGCCCGCCTGTCGCTGCAAGACGGTGGTGTGCCTGTGTCGCTCCAATAGAAGTAATCAGGATTACAGCTACCTACATAAGTAATCGTGCTTTCGTAAAATGCGATCGTGTGTTCGAGCGTGTTCATGCTGCCCGAGGTATCGAGGAGGAAAAGGACGTTCGGTTTACTATCCGATTGTGCGCTGAACAGCAACAATTCCGTGTCGTCGGCCAACGCCGGCGCGGCGACGAAAATCGTTAGCGCCAGCGATGCGTTGAGACAAGCTATTTTTCGCTTGATAGTCATGATCCTCAAATCCCTTTTTTGAATACGTGCACGGCGACGATCGCGTCCGATTGCAAATGATGAATAACAGTGGTGATATTGTTTTGTTTATCGGCGATCGAACTGACCGCGATCTTTAATTCTTTGAGCGATACGGTGCGATTATTCAGCAGATACTGAGTCTCGGTCGTCACGCGAACGGTTTGCTTCAGGCAACTATCGCATTCCTTAAAAGAAACACTGCCAACCAAGTTGCCTGGTAGCCGCAGGTCACTCACCGCAACCTCATACGCCTGGCTAATAATGTGGTTTTCTGCCGACGCCGCGAAACTAAGGGTCGCCAGCAAGGAGATAACGAAGAGTCGAATGTGCATTGAATCCACTCCAAATAAACGGTTTTGTCTGTCTGTTCGAATCATAGCGTCGGCGATCCTGGCCCAACGATGTAGAAGGCTTGTGTGTGCACGGCAGTCGAATCGCGATCCGTGGTAGAGCCAGGCGCGCGTCGAGACTCGGCTCTCGCCGTTACCAAAAAGTGATACGCGGCGATGCCGCTACCGGCGCCCAGGCTGAAGGCTTTGTCTGGCACCAGGGTGGTGTCTTCGAACAGAACGGAAGTAGATACCGATTCGTGGTCTGAAATTATCAGCGTTATCTCGTTGTTGCCTACGGTGTTATACGGACCTTGCGCCAAGGCCTGTTCCAGGCCCGCCTCCGCGGCTTGAAAAGCGTTCTCGTAGTTCTGATCATTGCGTGCCATGGCGAGTTCAGTCGTCGCCGTATTCATTCCGGAAATGGCGAGGATCGTAATTATCACCAGCAACATCAAGCCAACGACGAGTACCGCACCCTGTTGGTTTTTAGATATTTTCATAGCGCTTCTCGAAATCATGTTCTTGCATTGCGCAGCAGTATCGTTTTCGAAACCTGCATGCGCCTGTAGTTGTCGTTTTGAATACCGAGGACTACGTCGCCCGGTTGGTAGTTGCGGCTGTCCTGTATGCCCGGTTCAATGTTGATGCCACGCACAAGCAGCCAGACTCGGGCTGTCAGTACCCGTGCGCCCGGGATATACCCGGCGGCAGCCGGATTGTAAATCGGATCCCCGGGATTGACGTAGCGGTCAACCGCATTGTCGTTATTGACGTCAATTCCAAATTGCAACTGAATGTTCTCCACGCCCGGCGCAATTTCCAGATCTTGTATGACAGGTACGCCGGCGACCATCGTCAGTGTCTTGCGACGCAAGGTCGGCGTGTTCGGGATGAGGTCCGATGTTTGCGAAACATAATAGCTGTTGACTATCAGGTTATGCGTTGCCGAATCGGTTGCTGAGAATGAGCTGGGGATAAGGCCGTTGCTGAACAGTTGTCCCTGCACACGAGTCGTTTGAATTTGCAACCGGCCCGCCTCAAGAGGGACCGGTGCCACGCTGGCTCGGCGCACGGTTACCACATCCGAGTTTAATTGTGCGTCGCCAGTCGGTGCACACGGCAGCGCATAAATATTATTGTCGCCGTCGATAGGCAGCGCCAGGTTAAGCGCCCAGTCGGCGCCGCAGTCCGTTGGCGCGGGCAGCCCGTTGGGATTCGGGTCTCCCAGGATCGAACGGCCTTCAACGGCCAAACTGCGACTGTTGCGACCCCAGTTGCTGGCCATGCGCAAGTCGGCCTCAATCGTATCCATGGCGAATTGCGCCGTTTCCTGCACCCGGGCAATCGACTCGTTGATGACGAAGGCATGGCGGCTCTGGTTGTAGATTTGCAACGCGCCAATCATCAGGAACGAGCCTATCGCCAATGCGACCATCAACTCGACAAGCGTGAGTCCTGTTTGATGACGACATGTTTTTCGCATGAAATGCATCATTATTGTCCTAGAAATTGAGAACCGGAATCGTAACGACATAGCTCAGGTTTTCGCCTGGTTCGTCCCAGCTAATGGTTATCTGGTAGGTCGGCGGTATGACCGAATTATCGAAAACGATCAGGACGTCGCCTGCCGGTAGAGTGTCGATCGCCTGATTTTTCCACTGCAGAATATCGTGGGCAGCCATCTGCGCCGGGCTGCAATCCACGCCACCGTTTACGCAGTTGTTGTTGGCGCCGTTGGGCGCCGCATAGGCGATGCCAGCGCCAGGATTGGCCCGAATTCGGTCCGCCACGTCACCCGCAAGCGTCACCGCATTGTGCCGGAACATGGACGTCCGGCCGGCCTGCATGCTCTGGACATAAAGCCCGGCGATGCCAAGCATGCCCACGGACATGATGACCAGGGTTATGAGTACTTCGACCAGCGAAAATCCTCTTTGACGATTGTTCATGTCTTAGCACCCACCGTGAAACGTGACCTGTTCCGTTTCGCGCAAAACAGTCGCCCTGCCAAGTGGAGTCACGACGAGGACGCGCGCCGCTGAGCTGCCACCCGCCGCCGTGACGTTGCCGCGAACATCACAAATCACGATGCTCGAAACCGGTTCTGTGCCGGTAATATTGCCGCGACCGAGCCCGGTTGGTGCGAACGAAAAATAGTCGTCGGGACCGTTTGTCTTGATAATGATGCTGTCGTGCGTGGGCGGGAATCGGTGCAATACGGCTTCGCCGCCGTCCACGGCAATGTCGCCGTCGTCATCCTCAAACACGATCCAGCCGGCCTCAAATTCACCGCCACAGGTCGGCGTGTCTGCCATCGAGTTCGCGCTGGCGCAGACTGTGATATTGGTCTTCGCCCGCGCCGCCTCGCTTCTCGCCAGATGGAAGCTCGAGTGAAGGTCGTTGGCTGTGCTCGTCATGCGACTGTTCTGCCGAAACTCGGTCATATTCGGGATGCCATAAGACAGGACGACGCCGACGATCAACAATACGATCATCAGCTCGTACAGCGTAAATCCGCTTTGTGTTCCGCGCTCCATGCACAACACTATATAGCGCGGCCCGGGCTCTCGTACGAAGACCCGACGAGTGGCCTGCGGGGTCCGACGAGCGGTCGGTTTCAGGATATGCGATTTGACTTAATCCGCACACGAATACAGATTACGGTTGGTCTTGCGACGTGCGACACGTGGGCGGCCGGTATAGCTCACGACCAGCGCCATGGGGGATATGCGGTTTTGCGGGTCGCAAAAGACGAACGTGCCATTGGTCGCGCGCAAAAAGGTCGCCCGCAGCGTGAACCCCTTGCGATTGGCGGAAATGATGATGTTTTCACCGACTTTATGGCGGGTGAGAATAGGCTCTCCGGCGTCGATCCGGGGTGGGGAGTCGCGGTCTTTGTTTTCGAACATCAGCCAGCCGCTCGACCAGTCACGGGAGTCGGCACAGCTGTGGCCATCGAGACTGGGGCACAGCGACACGACTTTGCGGCGCATGATCGACTCTTTACGGGCCAGATGGATCGCGTGAAAAAGGGCATCGATCTCTGTGTGCTGGCGTTGCCTGGCAATGCTGGCTGAAAATGACGGAATTGCGATGCCGGCCAGCAGCGAGACCAGCAGGATCGTAATCAGCAGTTCAAAAAGGGTGAATCCTTGCGATGGCCGTTGCATTTGGACCTCCTTGTCCGGGCTTATTGTGGATCGTGATACGGGTCATAGCTGCGCCAATATCGGGGCGAAGAGGGCAGATACGCGAATCGAGGCGTGATATGGTTTGATTCAGTCCAAAAACATCGGTAACAGGGAAATTGAGCATGTCGCGCTCGGATATTTTGGCCAAGTTCGAAAGTCACGCAATCAAGACAACGCCACAACGATTGGAGATTGCCGGGATATTGCTGGAAAAACCGCAGCATCTGTCGGCCGAGCAGATTATCAGCCGTTTGCGCGCATCCGGTAGCTCGGTCAGCAAGGCGACGGTCTATAACAGCTTGAAATTATTTGGCGAGCGAGGTTTGGTCAAAGAGCTTGCGGTCGACTCGAAGCGTCGTTTCTATGACTCCTCTACGCACGCCCATCATCACTTTTACAATATCGATACTGGCGAACTCTCTGATATAGAAGACGAGCAGCTTTATCTTTGCCATTTACCCGAGCTGCCCCAGGGTACAGAACGCCATAGCGTAGAGATCCTGGTTAAGATCCGAAACCGCCAGCTTTTGTAGCGTAAAACCCTTTTCCGACTCGGGCTACAAGGCTATACTGCGCGCCGCCGCATCGTGCCGGATTAGCTCAGTTGGTAGAGCACAGCTTTCGTAAAGCTGGGGTCAGGTGTTCGAATCACCTATCCGGCACCATATTCTTTTACAATAGGCGAATGTCCTTATTTCGCTAACTCAAGCGCCGCAACGTTTTCCGCGTCGGTATTTTGTACCTGATATCGTCCTGGCTGTTACTGCAGCTCACGGATGTTCTGTCGTCGATCCTGCCGGTGCCCGAATGGACCGGATTCTTCGTTTTCGTCATGTTGTTGATCGGACTGTGCCCGGCGCAGCCGCGAAGTAATTGATCAGAGGTTCCCTACTCCACCTTGCGCAAATGAAAGTCAAACGATTCACGCAAGCTGAATCGGTTGTTGATCCACAACATCAGCATGCCCTCAACCCAGTGCGCGTTTTCGATGCCGCCGACGTCGATCGCTTCGAGCCCCATCCCTTCGACCAGTTTTGCAACGACTTTTTTCGCGCGGCGACTGTCGCCGGCCAACGGGATGGAAATGGGACCGCCCGTAGCATCCGGGTCGATCATTGTTCTCCAGTTCAGCGTGTTGAACGCTTTCACAACGTAGGCGTCGGGCGCTATGGCCTGGATGATCTGCGCATTTGATGTTTCGACGGCGTGGTGAAACGTGAGAATCCTGCGTTCCAGCGGATTGGTCGGGTCGATGATGATTTTGTCCGATAAGTCTCCGAGGCCTTTGACGATTTCGCCGACCAACAGACCGGGCACGGCAAGCACGACGATATCGGCGTCGATAACTGCCTCCTGCGGAGAGACTGCCGAGGCGTCTTTGCCGGAAATCTTCACCAGGTCCTGGGCTTTGTCGCCGCCAGGATTTCGCGAACCGTAGATGATCGTGTGGCCCTGGGCTGCGAACTCGGGCCCCAATGCTTTAGCGACATCCCCGGTGCCAATGATCGCGATTGTGTCGGCGAATGCCGGCGCCACGAACAGTAGCGCAAAAAGTACAAGAGGCTTGCAAGGATTCATGTTCATTCTCCGGTCGATTCTCTCTCTATCCACGCGAGCACCGATTTCTCCATCATCGACAATGTCACGCTGCCGTTTTCCAGGATACGGTCGTGAAATTCGCGCAGGTCGAACGCGTCACCCAGTCGTTCTTCGGCCTGTGTGCGCAAGCGACGAATTTCCAGCATGCCGAGCATGTAGGCGTTCGCTTGCCCTGGCCAGGATATGTAGCGGTTGATGTCATTCTGAATATCGGTTGCCGGCCAACCCGTATTGTTCATCATGTAGTCGACCGATTGCTGACGAGTCCACCCCTTGGTGTGGATACCCGTGTCGATAACGAGGCGCGCAGCGCGCGCGGCCTGATCCGACAACAGGCCCATCAGGTCCAGCGGGCCATTGTAAAGATTGAGTTCCTGTGCGACTCGTTCTGAATACAAGGCCCAGCCTTCGTTGTAACCGGAATTGCCCAGGTAGCGAGCGAGCGCGTGCACCTTGTCACCGAGTTCCAGCGAGATCGCTCCTTGAAGGTGATGTCCGGGATAGGTCTCGTGATACAAGGTCGATTGCTGTGTCGCGCGCGTGCGGTCTTCCGGGTCGCGGACCGCGATGTAGAAAATGCCCGGGCGGGTGCCGTCTTCGGAAGATGAGTGATATTCACCGACGCCGCTGGCCCTGAATGCCGGATACGGTTTGATGATGACGTCGGCCCTGGGTAACAAGTTGAATACGTCAGGCATTCTTTCCTTGGCGGCGTCAAGAGCATCGATGGAATACTGCAGTACCTCTTCTTCTGAGCGAAACGTGAATTCAGCATCGCTATTGATGCGGCGAACAAAGGACTCGACGGTTTCATCGTTGTAGTGCTCTGCGAGAATGGCCTGCATCTCGGCCCGAATCCTGGCTATTTGCCGCAGACCCAGTGCGTGGATTTCATCTGCGCTCGGCTGAATGGTCGCAAATGAGCGTACCAGGGTGGGGTAACACTCCGCGCCGTTCGGGTTGTAGCTCAGTGCAATTTCCTCGCGGGCCTGATCGAGGTATTCATCCTC
This sequence comes from Pseudomonadota bacterium, assembly GCA_022563255.1. Taxonomy (GTDB): domain Bacteria; phylum Pseudomonadota; class Gammaproteobacteria; order Steroidobacterales; family Woeseiaceae; genus UBA1847. The sequence continues at coordinate 7,102 of JADFNS010000027.1, read as the reverse complement.
GATAAAGTCCGCAAAGCGGTTGATTGCAGGAACGATTTCCTCGTCAAATATCTTGCGTGTCGCTGCGGCGAACTCGTCGTCTTCGGCGCGCACGCCTATACCCAGGAACGGCGAGTCGTCTGAGCGGAGCGCGCGAACCTCCCCAGGTACGTTCTCAACCGTCAGTCGAGGTGAGCTGTAGCCCAATTCAAGGCCTTCGCGCAGGTTCGCGATTTCCGTGTCGACGAACCGGTCCACTGCGCCAAGACGCGCCAGTGCCTGTTGTTTCAGGTCGTCCGTCGTCAGTGGCTGAACATCAAAAATAAACGGCAGCCGGGTATACCACGCGGTTGTCGTGCTCGTTTGCCAAAGCTCCTTGCGACAAATCCGCGCCGCGTGGCCGGCCGCAAGTCGCTCGTGAATGAAACCGTAGGTGACCCAGTCGCGGCCACCAACATCTGTGGGCTCTCCAATCGCATTGAGTTCGGCCAGCCATGCGTCTTCACGTGTTTGCCACGCGCCAAGTGCAGCAAGTGAATTGTCGAACAGCCGGTCGTGACGCGCGCCGTCGATGCCGTAGTAAGTTGCCATGGAAGGGCGGCGCTCGAGCAGCGCGGCGAGGTATTCGTCGGCAATTGTCTCGATGCTGCGGTTTGTGACCGCTTCTTCGCTGTCACAGGCGCCAAGCAGGAATAGCCCTGCGATGATTAGCGAAATGCGTCGAAGAGCAGACTGACTGGACATGTGGTTCCTCCGGTTATCGAGTCAGATTTTGACACATTTGAGGGGGTCATTTGGTGTAATCTTGATGTCTCAATCGGCCGGCGAAAAAAACGAATGTCCTTATTCGCAGAGCTCAAACGTCGCAACGTATTCCGGGTTGCCATTGCCTACATCGTGTTGGCGTGGATACTTCTTCAGGTCGGCGACACCATGGCGCCGGCGCTGCATTTGCCAGACTGGGCCAATTCGCTGCTGGCATTTTTCATCATTCTTGGTTTTCCGTTGGCAATGTTTTTTGCGTGGGCGTTCGAGATGACCCCTGATGGGCTGAAGCTCGAGAAGAACGTCGATCGCGACGTCTCGATTACGCCTACAACCGGCAGAGTGCTGGACCGTTCCATCATTGCGCTGCTGGTCGTGGCACTTGGATACTTTCTTTGGGATTCACAGCTTTCGTCCAGCTCGGTCGAAGAATCGACCGTGGAAAGCGACCAGCATTCAATCGCGGTGTTGCCGTTCGTCAACATGAGTTCGGACGCGGAGCAGGAATATTTTTCCGATGGCCTGTCAGAGGAATTGTTGAACCTGCTCGCGAAGATTCCGCAACTTCGGGTAACGTCACGGTCTTCAGCGTTCTCCTTCAAAGGCAAGGCTTTCAAAATCTCCGATGTTGGCCGCGAACTCAATGTCACGCACGTGCTTGAAGGCAGCGTTCGCAAGTCGGGCAACAAGGTCCGCATCACGGTTCAGCTCATTAAAGTCGAGAATGACGCACATATCTGGTCGAACACCTGGGACAGAAACCTGGATGATGTGTTTGCCATACAGGACGAAATCGCCGCGGCGGTTGTGAAAGAATTGAAAGTCCGGTTGCTGGGTGAACTGCCGCAAGCGATCGCGACCGACGCCGAAAGTTATTCCTTGTACTTGCGGGCTCGCCACGCGTTGTATCAACGTACGTTTGAGTCACTTGGGCGAGGCGAAATACTGATAAAGAGGGCTCTTACCATTGATCCGGAGTACGTGCCGGCCTGGGTATTGCTGGGATCTATTTATGGATCGCAGGCAACTGTCGGCTTAAAGTACCCGGTTGATGTGTTGCCGCTGGCGAGCGCTGCAGCTAACAAGGCGTTGCAGATTGATCCGAATTTTGGACCTGCGCATGCAATGTTGGCCAGAATCCTGGCGGCATTCGGACAGGACTACGGGGAAGCCAAGCGCGAAATGGACATTGCTCTGTCGCTCGCCCCGAACGAAGTCCGAACGATTCAACAGGCTAGCGTACTCGAATACGTGACCGGCAATTACGCAGAAGGGCTACGCCTGGCGACGCTGGCCGCGACCAGCGACCCGCTGTATACGTCAGCTTACTCGGCCTTGGGGTACGCTCTTTTGTTTCTGGACCAGCCCGAACTCGCCGTGGAATCTTACCAGAAGCTGCTTGAGATCAGCCCTAATTCGATCGGCGCCAGCTACTATCTTAGCAATGCGTTGGTGCAGGCCGGCAATTTTGAGGAGGCTCTTGAAGTTATCGAGAACGAGAAACTCGATGGCTTCAAACACACGGGACTGGCGCTGGCGCATTATTCGGCGGGACATCAGGCCGAGTCTGATGCGGCTCTGGCATCCATGTACGCGGTCGAAATTGATGGCTGGGATTATCAGTTTGCCATCGTTCACGCCCATCGAGGAGAAATCGACGAGGCGATCGCTGCGTTGGAAAACGCTTACCGAAATCGCGACCCGGGCATGCAGCTAGTTCTCGGTGACTTCTTTCTCGACCGCTTGCGTGATGATCCGCGCTTCATCGCCCTGGTCGACAGAATGGGTATCCGGCTCTACCCGGCGGACGTTCTTTAACTGCTCGGCCATTTCTGCTGCGATCTCGGCTCGCATCTCCTGAAATTCAGGCTCGTCGTGCAGCGATTCAAACAGCGGGTTGTGATCAAACACGTACCGCCAATCCATTCGCCACCCCCGGCAGCGACCGCAGTCCGAAGCGCGCTCAGCGCGGGTTGTTTTTTACCCGCCAGCAACAGGGCGGCCGCTCTGTGTTCGCCAGATCGGACACCTGTGCGAGAACCCAGACGATAATGCCGTAGGCAATCGTGACGCGGAATACGTTTCTTCTTTTTAATTCGGCAAAAAGACTCACAGAGTCAGGTACCTGCAACGCTATTGAGTGGGTGCACCAAGTATAAACGGGTTCAGTTCGATTTGGCGATTTAGTCCTTTCAATCGCTTGGTTTTCTGTTAGAGTCCGCTCCGTCCTGGCGCACATCGGTCTGCGCCACGCACTCCAGACCCTGCAAATCGGCAGGTTTGGAGTCACATCACAAATTCCAGTCTGGACCGAACCGCCCGTCTTTTGACGCGTCGGATCAGGCGACCCGGAGAACCATCAATGTTATTTAACCAACTCGGCCTGTCGGCCGAATTGCTGCGTGCTGTCGAGGATCAGGGCTATACAGAAGCCACCCCGATTCAGTGCAAGGCTATCCCCCATATTCTCGCCGGCCATGATCTGCTGGCAGGTGCCCAAACGGGTACCGGCAAGACAGCGGGCTTCACGTTGCCGTTGCTGCAAAAGCTGCAAGTGAAACCGGAAGGCTCGCGGCGCATTCGTGCTTTGATCCTGACGCCAACCCGTGAGCTCGCGGCGCAGGTCAACGAAAGCGTGCACACCTACGGCAAGTATTTACCCATTCGCAGCATGGAAATCTACGGCGGCGTCAGTCCGCGGCCGCAGATTACGAAAATCCGGCGTGGCGTCGATGTCGTCGTCGCAACGCCTGGTCGATTACTCGACCACATACGACAGGGCAACATCGATCTGTCTGCCGTCGAGTTTTTTATTCTCGACGAAGGCGATCGCATGCTCGATATGGGCTTTATTCGCGACATACGCCAGATCATCAAGGTGCTGCCCACGCAGCGTCAAAACCTGCTGTTCTCGGCGACGTTCTCGAAAGAGATTCGTGAACTGGCGAACAAGTTGCTGAACAATCCTGGCGAAATTCAGGTGGCACAGCGCAACTCAACCGTGGAGCGCGTCAAGCAAGTGGTCTATCCGGTCGACAAAGACCGCAAGCGTGAGTTGTTGTCCGAACAGATTGGCCGCGGTAACTGGCGGCAAGTGCTCGTATTTACGCGCACCAAACACGGGGCGAATCGTCTGACAACGCAGTTGTGCACAGACGGCATCGAGGCTGCTGCCATTCACGGCGGCAAGGGTCAGGGCGCACGCACAAAAGCGCTGCGCGATTTCAAGGCGGGTAAGGTTCGCGTTTTGGTTGCCACGGACATTGCCGCTCGAGGTCTGGATATCGACAAGCTTCCCTACGTTGTTAATTACGAATTGCCGCACGTGTCGGAAGACTACATACATCGCATCGGGCGCACGGCTCGCGCGGGCCAGGATGGCCATGCCGTATCACTGGTGTGCGTCGACGAACTCAAGTTGCTCTCAGATATCGAAAAGCTGCTCAGGCAGGAGATTCCGAAGGAATACATTCCGGGTTACGAAGTCGACAGGCGCATCAAGGCTGAGCCAATTAGCAAAGGTAGCCCCCGCCGTTCTCGTCCGCCGCGCGCGACAGGACGCGGCAAACGTCCTCAAGGGCGCACAAGACGTTCAGGTGGCAGGCAGCGCAGAGCCAGCTAGCAGTTACGTAGCCGGTAAGTCCGGTAACGCGTCCAGCACTGCCTGGTAGCGCGGATGACCATGAAGCGCATTGAGGTCGGCGTCGTTCTCAATCCAGGCGCGAGACGTAATGGAGTTTTCCAGACAATCGAGCGCTTTCTCGATATCGCCCTGCATCGCGTAAAAACACGCCGCGTTGTACCGGGTGCCGAGATCATCGGGATTCATTTCGAGGGCGCGTTCTATCCACTCGTTAGCGCGCGCTTTTTCGCCAAGCGTGGCGAGTCCGCCGGAACCCAGGTAGTAGGCGCGCTGATTATCGGGATAGTCTGCAAGCGTACGCTCCGCTCTTTCCAGGCCTATCCGCGCGTGGCGTTTGGCGTTGTCGTCATCGCCCAGACCTTCATAGATGCTAGTGGCAAGAAAGGGACTTTCGAAATCTTCTTCGTCCAGCGCGGTGGCCTGAGCGAAAGAACGTGCTGCAGCCTCCAGCTTTCCCAAATGCAATAATGCCCGGCCAAGGTGGTTGTGGGCCGTGGCGATCGTCGGATCCAGCTGGATCGTCTTTTCGAAATCTCTTGCGGCGGCATCGAAATCGTCGCATGTCAGGTGCGAGTAACCGCTGGCAAGAAAACTCTCGGCCTTTTCCGGCAAGAGGCGCGACAGTGCGTCGCTGGCCTGGCGCGACCTGTCTTGCCATTCGTTATTACGCTGGCGAGAGTCACCACGCTCGTAAAACATGGCGTACACGGCGCACATTTCTGCAAGCAAAATCCAGGACGACACGAAGTCGGGATCGATCGCAACTGCCTTTTCGAACATAGTGGCCGCGAGATCGACATCGTGATCGCCCCTCGCGAGCGCATAGCCGCGTCCGCGCAGAAAATATTCGTATGCCTTGGCGTTTTTGGTACTCGCGTCCGCGGCCCGGGCAGGGCCAAGCTCGAGTTTTAACTTTTCAAGTATGCAGGCGGCAATGTCATCTTGAATCGCAAAGATGTCGTCGAGCTCGCGGTCGTAGTTCTCAGACCAGACGTGGGAGTCTGTCGCCGCCTCGATCAGTTGCGCCGTTACGCGAATGCGGTTGCCGGATTTCCGCACGCTGCCCTCGAGTATGTGTTCAACGTCGAATTTTTTCGCGACCTCTTTGAGGTCGACTTGTTTTCCCTTCAATGAAAACGTGGATGTTCGCGATGCAACGCGCAGGCCGGGAATGCAGGTCAGGACGTTGAGCAGTTCTTCTGTCAGGCCGTCGCAAAAGTGTTCCTGATCCTGTTCGGCGCTCACGTCCGGGAAGGGAATCACCGCGATCGACGGGCTGCGGTCGGAACGTTCACCGGTTTCTTCAATATCTTCGCTGCGTTTTATGCCCGCGGATGTAACGTCGAATACCCAGCTCAGGATGAGCGCCAGCGGAAAGCCGACGGCGAGGATTCCGAACACGAGTGTTACGGCTTTATCCGATAATCCGATGGCCGGAAACACCACGTCGGCAAGCTGCAATACCAGCCATGCACCCAACAGGTAGGCAATGCCGACCTTAATGACTTTGCGATTCTTGAGTTCGAGGAGGAAATTACGCATCGGCGCATTATAGGGAATTCGCTCGATGCTGGTCGTCCTAATGTCATGTTAGAATTCCTCCTTGCCGGAAGCGGGCGCTTTGTCAGGAACCAAAAACAGAATAATGTTGCGTCTGATCAAAGAATTGCGACGTCGGGAGGTGTTCCGCACGGTCGGCCTGTACGTCGGCGTCGTCTGGATACTGATTGAAGGCGCAAGCATTTTCCTGACGGCATTCGATTTGCCGGACTGGGTTCTCCGCGGTCTCATAATCGTTGCCGTTATCGGTCTGCCCGTTACCATTGTTCTTGCCTGGGTCTACGACGTCACCGAGTCGGGAATCGACGTACAGGCGGATCCGACAGACACTGTCATTCTCCCGTTCGGTGATCGAAAACTCGATTTCGCAGTCATAGGCGTATTGGCGACTGCGCTCATCCTGTCGGTTTATTTGAATTTCGCGGGCAATCGCGGCGGAGTCATCGAGGCTATCGAGCCAATATCCGTGTTGATCGCGGATTTTGACAACCAGACCGGCGACGAGCTCTTCACGGGAACACTGGAACAGGCGCTGCAAATCGGCATAGAAAGCGCCTCGTTTATAACGGGGTATCGCCGCGACGCTGCGTTACGGCTGGCCGGAACGATGCCATCGCCTTCAACGGTCTTGGATGAAGAAACTGCGCGCCTGATAGCCGTTCGTGAAGGCATAAAGCTTGTCATGGCGGGATCTATCGAAGAGGACGCAGGACGCTACACTCTTCACGTCAGGGCGATCGACCCAAGGGGTGGAGACGTGCTCATTTCGGTCAAGGTTGATGCGAAAGACAAGCTTGACGTTTTGACTGCGATCGGCAGTCTTGCTGGTGATCTTCGCGAGGAACTTGGCGACGAATCACTGGATCGCGAAAAGCTGATTACGTTAGAGACGTTTACAGCGAATTCCCTCGAGGCGGCCCACGCATACTCACAGGCCCAGTCTTTGCAGTACAACGGTAAGTACAGCGAAGCGATGAAGTTTTATCGTCAGGCGCTAGACTACGATCCGCAATTCGGTCGCGCATATTCGGGTTTGGCGCTGAGCGCAAATGCGTTAGGCAAGACCGGGGAGGCGGCCGACTTGTGGGATAAGGCGCTCGCCACTCTGGACAGCATGACGGAGCGAGAACGGCTTCGCACGCTTGGCCTGTATTA
>JADFNS010000026.1 GCA_022563255.1 Pseudomonadota bacterium | reverse complement strand
TGCTCTCATTCTTGCTTGGGCGTTTGAGCTGACGCCGGATGGCGTGAAGAAGACGGAGGACACAGGAGAAGACCGATCTGTCCCAGTTCCTGGGGGCCAAAAGCTCAACTTTGTGATTGCCGGCGCGTTCACGCCCAGCGCTTCCTTCACGACCTCACGAGGATAGACCGAGGTGCCATCGATCGTGCCACGAAACAACTCATCGAAGCGCAGGACCCGATGGCGGTTGTCGAGGTACAGACAGCAGAACAGTTCGTGATCCAGGTGTTGCATGCGGGCCTGAAGAAAGGCCTCGGTATCGGCAGGGCTGCGGATCAATTCGCCCACCGGCAGTGATTCTTCAAAATAGCGCCGCGCGAGTTTCGGTAGCGCCCTGAGAGCCGCGAGCCTTGCCCGGCCGATACCGCGACAAGCGAGAATGTCGGCATCGCTGGCGTGCAGCAGCGCTCGCAGACCGCCGAATCGGCGCATTAACCGCGTGGCCATTTCCCGACCTGATGCGCTGCTGCCCGCGCCGACGAGCGAAGCCAGCAATTCAACGTCGTTACTTTCCTTGTTGGTGACGTTCTCCACGCAGCCATGTTGGAACCGATTGGTATTTGCATACAATCAATCAATCTACCGCATATGACCGGATTCACTGGAATGTTGAGAACCTCACGGGCTAAGCTCTAAAGATGCCATTCAGCGAGACAATTGCAGTGAACGTAGTCCTTGGAATCACCGGCGGCATTGCCGCCTACAAAACCCCAGACCTGGTCAGGCGGCTGCGCGAGGGTGGGGCCGAAGTGCAGATAGTCATGACGGCGTCGGCTGAGGAGTTTGTCACCGGTACCGCATTGCAAGCCGTTTCGGGCCGGCCGATACGGTCCAATCTCTGGGACAAGGAAGCTGAGGCGGCCATGAGTCATATCGAACTCGCTCGCTGGGCTGATGTGGTTTTGATCGCGCCGGCGACGGCCGAAGTCATGGCCCGCATCGTTAGCGGTGCGGCGCCCGATCTCCTGACGACAATTTGTCTGGCAACCGAGGCGCCGATAGCGTTGGCGCCGGCAATGAATCACGTGATGTGGAACAACCCGGCAACACAGGCGAACCGCGAACTGTTGGAGGAGCGCGGCATTCAAATCCTCGGCCCCGGAGTTGGGTCGCAGGCCTGTGGAGAGACCGGCGCGGGCCGCATGCTGGACCCTGAAACCATCGCAGCGGCCGTACTCAGCCTCACAGGCAGCCGGGGTGAGGGCTTGCTCAAGGGTCTCAAGCTTGTCGTGACGGCCGGTCCAACACATGAACCCATCGATCCGGTTCGCTATATCACAAATCACAGTTCCGGCAAAATGGGTTTTGCGATGGCCTCCGCCGCGGCCGCGCAGGGCGCGAACGTCATACTGGTCAGTGGTCCGGTCAGGCTGGCCGATCCGCCTGGCGTTGAGGTCGTCCAGGTCGAGTCAGCGAAAGAAATGTACGCGGCGACGCACAAGTTTATTGGAGACGCCGATATTTTTATCGCCACCGCCGCAGTTGCCGATTACCGTCCGGTCACGGTTGCGGATCAAAAAATCAAGAAAAAAAGCGCGACGATGAATCTTGAGCTTGAGCGTTGCCCCGATATTCTTGCCTCCGTCACGAGTCTGGAATCGCCGCCGTTCACGGTTGGGTTCGCGGCGGAAACGGAACGCGTTATCGAATACGCGCGTGGCAAGCTCCAAAAGAAGAATCTCGATATGATTGTCGCGAACCGAGTCGGCAGTGATTGCGGATTCAATCGGGACGACAACGCGGCAACCGTCCTCTGGAATAACGGGGAAAAGACCTTTCCCATCGCCTCAAAAGCGTGTCTCGCCCGCGATTTGATTGAGCTCACCGCCGAACGCTTCTATGCTGTGCGCGGTTCCGGAACCCAACCGAGATTGACGATTATTTCGAACAGCGACTGAAGGACATCGGCTCTTGCGATCAATTGAACTGAAGATACTCGACCCGCGGGTTGGGGACTCCATCCCCTTGCCGCAATACGCAACGGCAGGTTCGGCGGGACTGGATATGCGGGCATGCATAGACGACGCGATTACCGTCGCGCCCGGCGAGACGGTATTGATCCCGACCGGACTGGCAATTCATGTGGCCGATCCGGGGCTGGCAGCCGTGCTCTTGCCGCGTTCGGGTCTGGGTCACAAGCACGGTCTGGTGCTGGGCAATCTGACCGGGCTGATCGATTCAGATTATCAGGGGCAGATTTACATATCTTGCTGGAATCGCAGTTCGACCAGTTACGAAGTGCAGCCCGCAGAGCGCATAGCGCAAATGGTCTTCATTCCTGTTGAACAGGTTGAATTCAAAGTGGTGGAAGAGTTTGCTGGGAGCGACAGGGGCACCGGCGGATTCGGTCATTCGGGCAAAGAATAGGGCCGTTCTTACTCGATTCCCTTAAGAAGCTTGAATCGCGAAATGTCGCCATCGAATCGAGCGACGATTTGTTGCTCATCAGCCTGGAACCTTCTCAAATTGCGTTCGTGGCGTGCGATCGTTTCCTTGGTCACGCGCAGATCGTCGGCCAGATCCAGGGCGATCATCGGCGCATCCGGATTTTCGCTGTACGGTAGAAAATTGGATGCCTCGCCGCGGAGATTTTCAAGGCGGCGGGTGAGATTGCTAAGGTATAATTCCGTGACACGTGATTGTGCCTGGAAGAGCTCCACACGTCTGTCCCGGTGCATCAAAATTTCTTCGACCGTAAGATAGGTTGCGAGCAAAGCCTGATCGGCGCGCTGCTGCAGAGCTACCACGACACGTCGTTTTTCTTCGATCCGGTCGGCTTCTATTTGTTCTTCGGATTTCTTGCCCGCAAGCAGGCCAATCGTTATGCCGCGCTGATTGAGAATTTGCTTCGGAAGTTCTGAGTACATTGCGGGAATACTGTCCCCGTAATGCACCTGGCCTGCATCATCTACCCACCGGTAGACGCGCGTCTCTTCGGCGCTGGCCACAAGCGGGATAAGAAGCGCCAGTGCAAATGTAAGAGTCAGTTTTTGCATAGAACTTGAATATGCCACCAATTTCCTGCCGCGAACCGGGACTGGTTCTCGTTATGGCAGCTTAATAGTCGCTTCGGATATTGTAAACTGCGATCAAGCCACCAAATATCAAGTAGTTAAGCGATTACACCGTATTGCTTGCGATAGCTCAGTACTGGCTCTAGGAACTGCTCGTACTCGCTTGATTCCTCAAGAATGTTGATCAAATCATCCAATTGGATAATGCTTACGACCGGAATATCCAGCGATTTTTTGAGTTCCTGGACGGCAGAATCAGGTCCGTAGCCGCGTTCCTGCCGGTCGAGCAAAATGACCAGCCCGGCGGTCTCGGCCCCGGCGGCCGATATAATCCGGTGGGCCTCGCGGACCGCCGTTCCGGCAGTAATGACGTCATCGATGACGAGTACTCTGCCGGACAGCGGCGCACCAACGATGCTGCCGCCTTCGCCGTGTGCTTTCACTTCCTTGCGGTTGAATGAGTAAGGTACGTCAATGTCGTGTTGTTCTGCGAGCGACGACGCCGCGAGCGTTGCAAGGGGGATGCCTTTGTAAGCGGGCCCGAAAAGCATGTCGAAACGAATTTCTGACTCAATGATAGCCGCGGCGTAAAAACGACCGAGTTTTGCAGCGGCATATCCGGTGTTGAAGAGGCCGGCACTAAAAAAATACGGACTGACGCGACCCGACTTGAGCGTGAATTCGCCGAATTGCAGGACGCCGAGTTCCAGCGCAAGTTCGATGAACTCTCTCTTATACCCGCGCATGCGCCTCGTCTTCCTGATGGCTTCTGTATGATGGCCGCGGCCGGCTTATTTTCGGACCGGAGTATGACACAGGAGTGGTGGTTTGTTTCGCGTTATAAGTCTCAACGCCAACGGTATTCGGGCGGCATCGCGCAAGCGTTTTTTTGAGTGGATGGACGCACAGAATCCTGACGTCGTCTGCATCCAGGAGACCAGGGCGCAGATTCATCAGTTGACCGACGAGATGTTCTCCCCGGCCGGTTATCACAGCTATTACGAGGATGCGCAGAAGAAGGGCTACAGCGGAACCGCAATCTACACGCGCCACAAACCGAAAAAGGTCGTACGCGGGTACGGCGACGCGGAGTTCGATAACGAAGGACGCTATCTTGAGGTGCAGCTCGGCGGCATCAGCATCGTTTCTCTGTATCTGCCTTCGGGGTCGTCGGGTGACGAACGTCAAAAGGCCAAGTACCGATGCATGGATTCGTTTACGGAACACCTGAAGAAATTGCAGCGACGCAGATCGGAATACATCATCTGTGGCGACTGGAATATCGCGCACAAGGAAATTGATCTGAAGAACTGGAAGAGCAACCAGAAAAATTCGGGCTTTTTGCCTGAAGAGCGAGCCTGGATGGACAAGGTGTTCGGCGAGTATCGATACATCGACGCCTTCCGCACTCTGGAGCAGGAGCCTGACCAATACACCTGGTGGTCAAACCGCGGTCGGGCCTGGGATAAAAACGTTGGTTGGCGCCTCGACTACCAGGTAATCACTCCCGGTCTCAAAGACAAGGTGCGGTGCACCGCCATTTACCGGGACCAGAGATTCTCCGACCACGCGCCGTTAACCATCGATTACGATTGGGTCCATGATGGCTGATGTGGCGCAATCGTCGATGAACCGGCCATCCTTCAAAGACACGATTCTGAACAGGCGCATGCTGATCTGCGCTTTCACCGGCTTTACTTCCGGTCTGCCACTTTACATCCTCATTCAGTTGATTCCCGCCTGGCTGCGCGTCGAAGGCATCGGTCTGGCGGAAATAGGTTTCTTCGCCTTGATCGGTTTTCCGTACACATGGAAGTTTATGTGGTCGCCGATAATGGATCGCTTTGCCGTCCCTGTTCTGGGACGCCGCCGCGGCTGGATGTTGGTGACGCAACTGGCTCTGCTGGTTTCGATCGCGGCCATGGGCTTCATCAAGCCCGACCTGTCAATCTGGACCGTGGCCTATCTCGCGGCTGCGGTCGCCTTCTTCAGCGCCAGTCAGGACATCGTGCTGGACGCGTATCGACGAGAATTACTGCCCGATATCGAGCTGGGTCTTGGCAACGTCATTCATGTGCAGACTTACCGCCTGGCGGGACTGGTACCCGGTGCCCTGGCGCTGATTCTCGCCGACCACCTGCCCTGGCATATCGTGTTCGTGGTTGTCGCGGCGTTCATGGGCGTCGGCCTGGTTTTAACGCTGGTCATTCAGGAGGCTATCGCCGATCCGAGCCCGCCCAGGACGATGCGCGAAGCCGTGGTCGAGCCGTTCCGCGAGTTCGCGCAACGCAAGGGTTTGAGAGCAGCCGCGTTGATACTGGCCTTCCTGTTTCTGTACAAGCTTGGCGACAGCATGGCCACGGCTTTGTCGACGCCCTTTTATCTGGACATTGGTTTCAGCCTGACCCAGATTGGTTCCATTGCGAAGCTTGCATCATTGATTGCCGCGATCGTCGGCGGACTCATCGGCGGCGTCGTTATGATCAAGTTGAGCATCAATCGTGCGCTGTGGCTCTTTGGCGTCGTCCAGATTGTAAGCATCCTGGGATTCGCGTTGCTGGCTGAGGTCGGGGCCGATCCCTGGGTCCTGGGCTTCGTTGTTGCTTTCGAGTATCTGGGCGTTGGCCTGGGCACGGCAGCGTTCATCGCGTTCATCGCCCGCATGACCAATCCCGTATTCGCTGCTACGCAGTTCGCGCTCTTCACCGCGCTTACCTCCGTTCCCAGGATCGTAGCCAACTCGGTGACCGGGTTGATCGTTGAGAGCATGGGCTGGACAAACTTTTTTCTGCTCTGCACGATGCTCGCGATTCCCGGTATGTTGTTGCTCTTCAAAGTTGCACCATGGAATGAACCGACGCATGGGTGATACGGAAATCGCCGTTGGGCGGCTCAACGAACTGGAAGACCCCGGCTGTCGCGAATTCGCCATTGGCGGGGGCGACTGGCCGTTTCGAGGTTTTGTCGTGCGCCTGGGTGAGAAAGTCTATGCGTATCAGAATGTTTGCGTGCACCTCGGGCACCCATTGAACTGGGCACCGAACAAGTTCCTGACCAAAGACAAGTCAGCGATCATTTGTGCGTCACACGGTGCGACTTACGCCATTGAGTCAGGTGATTGTTTTGCCGGTCCGGACGCCGGGAAAACGCTGCATAAAGTCGCAGCGTCTGTTCGCGACGGGGTGGTGTACGTTACTGGTCCGGATGGGCCGCCGCCGTAGGAGCAGGCTTTTACAGCTTATCCAGAAACGCCAGCGGATCGTGGAAGCCCTTCGGCATATCCCCTACTTTAGCGCCAACGTAATCCTCAGGGTCCATGTCGACCGATCCCGACCAGTCTTCCGGCGCACTCACTTCGACCAACAGCAAGTCGGGCCAGTTCTCGATTTCGACTTCGCCGATTGTGCCGTCGAATTGCTGAATCTCTATCGTGCCGTCTTCTTCATCCACGGCAACCACTTCGAACAAAGCGCCGTTCGGTCTGCTAAACCAGTGACCAATTACGGGATATTGAACAGCCATCGTTGCGCTACCGTGATTAAAGATAAACCTCTATCTATAGTTATAGATGAAACTCGAGGAAGCGCAAGCACATTTAGCTATTAGGCGCCTTTCTGAAACACCAGTCGTAAATACGGTGTCCTTTCTGCACGCCACGCTGCTCAAACCTGGTGCGCGATCTGTCCAGCGGCCGATCACCGTCGTGTTCTCGCCGGTCCGTGCACTCGAAAAGATTCGACCGGGACATGACTTCGTCAATATGCTCGGCGTAATTTTCCCAGTCGGTAGCAATATTGAACGTGCCACCAGCGACCAGACGATTCGCAATCAGGTCAACAAACGCCGACTGCACAATCCGTCGCTTGCGGTGACGTTTCTTCGGCCACGGGTCTGGAAAGTACAGGTTCACCCGCGCCAGCGATTGCCGGGGAATTTGATGCTCAAGCACTTCGATAGCATCGTGGACGATCAGCCGCAGATTTTTCAGATTCGCGTCTCTGGCCTGCAGGAGACAGCGGCCCACGCCGGGTTCATGAACGTCAATACCCAGAAAATTCATGCCTGGATTCCGGCCGGCCTGTTCGATGAGCGTATCGCCATTGCCAAAACCGATTTCCAGAGTCGTCGGATGCAAGGATTCGAAAATCTCGTCGAAATCCAGCGGCTCGGGATGGAATTCCAGGCCGAAATCCGGCATCAACTCGACCAGCGCCCGCTGCTGCGACGGCGTGAGCCGTCCGTTGCGTCGCACAAAGCTCCGGATTGCGCGGCGACGACCGTTATTTTGGCTGATTTGCATGGTCTCTAATACTACAAGGTGCTGGACGCCGTACAAGCACGAGCCTCGGTCGCGGCTGGCACTGTCAACCTTGCAGCCAGTTACAGCTTTCGTGAAGGCCATCCTTACAACGACTCCAACACCGAGTTCTTCGATGACCAGAAGCGTACCAACGCGAGTATCAACTGGTTCGTGCCCGGAGACAAATGGCAGGTATCGCTGTACGGCAAGAACCTCGAGAACCAGGCCAACTGGGGTAATCTGACGTCAATCGCCGGGCTGTTCACTGCCGGTCCGATGCAGAAAGGCCGGGTTATTGGTCTGGAGATAAATTACCGCTACTAGCGATCAGACGAATCCGTCTCATCAGGAAAGCCGCCTTTCGGGGCGGTTTTTTTTGCCTGAGAAAAACGAACCGGGCTCGCTTTCTCAGGCCAGCGAGCTTCGATTCCGGCGTAAAAGTCTGCGCAGACTTTTAAATCTGCTTCCATGTCGCCGGTCGGGTCCAGTCGAGCGCCAACGCCTACCCGTTTACTGGGGTAATCCAGAAAGCCCAGATAGATTGGAACGTTGGCTTCTATCGCTATGCGGTAGAAACCCGTTTTCCAACCGTCCCGAAGACTTCGTGTTCCTTCCGGCGCGAGCCCAAAGTAAAAGCTGTCATGCGTTGCAAACATTTCCACCGCGCGACTCACCGCCGAATTGGCCCGGGATCGATTTAGCGGAATGCCGCCGAGCGCGCGCAGCAATATATCCAACGGAAACCAGAACAAAGAATCCTTGGCGAAAAACTTGACGTCGATGCCCACGGCAACCTTGAAAGTCAGGGCCCAGATCCCGTCCCAGTTCGACGTGTGGGGCGCGGCGATATAGACCGCCTTCGGCACGCTGGGCGCGCCGCCGACCGCGGTCCAGCCGGCAATGAAAAGAATAAAGCGTGCGAGCGCACGGATCATGCAGCGTTCGTCCCGGCCAACATCAGAGCAACGAGTGTAATGCGTTGCGCCGCGGCGGGGAACCGTCAACTGTAGTAGGTTCGAACGATGAGAACGTCAGGGTGGATGAAGCGACAGCCTTGGTTCTGGCCAGTGAAATTATTCTTCAAGCGAGTCGGCGGTCGTGAGTTGTGGTTGAGAACACAAGTCGATGTTGCAAGCGTGGCAAGCGCCGACTGGAATTACATCGCCGACAGGCTGAGAAGCGATTCCATCGTTTATTCTCTGGGCGTCGGGGATTCGATTGAATTCGACCTGGATGTCATTGCAAAGACCGGGCTGGCAGTGCACGCATTCGATCCGACGCCCTACGCAATGGAATGGGTGCAGCGACAAAACCTTCCGGAGCAGTTCGAGTTTCACCCCTGGGCTGTAGCAGGAGAGGATGGCAGCCTGCGCCTTTATCGGCGGGTGAACAGTCGCGGCAAACGGGCACACGTTATGTGGACGGCCGACAGAAATGCTGGAGATGCAGACGACTTCATGGATTCGCCGGCGTATACCATCGATTCCCGGGCATCGGCAAGGCACGTACGGCCGCCAGCATTCGGAAACTGAAGCGCCTGGGCTACAGAATTTTCAGTGTTTCCAAAACCGGCCGCGAAGTCGGGTTCGTACTTTCAGGGGCGACCGACCCACAGTGAACCTGCGCCGGCGGCCAGCAACGACCATCCCAGAATCGGTAACGCAGCAAGCGTCAGCACCAGCGTACCGGCAAGAATGCTCACCGTCGCTGCAGTCAGCCAGTATCGTTGCCGGTGCTGCGCGCTGAGTTGATCGCGAATCTGGCTGAGTTCGCGTGACTGCATATTGAAGTTAAAACTCCCCGCCTCGGCTTGCTCTCCAAGCCGCCGAATGATCACTGGCAGTTCGCGCATGGCATCTCGCAGCTGCGGGAGATTCTCGCGCAAGTCCTTGAGCAGCGCACGGCCGCCGATCTGTTCGTCCATCCAGCGCTTGAGCACCGGATGCGCTGTTTTCCACAAATCGAGCTGCGGATACAGTTGACGGCCAAGACCCTCGATATTGAACAAAGTCTTGTGCAGTAAAATCATCTGCGGTTGAATTTTGACGTCAAATCGCTGTGCAACCCGGAATAGCCGTAGCAAAACCTGCGCGAACGAAATTTCCGCCAGCGGCTTGTTGAAAATGGGTTCGCAGACCGTTCGAATCGCCGTTTCAAGTTGATCGACGCGCGTGTCGGCAGGTACCCAGCCACTGTCGAGGTGCAGCTTCGCGATGCGGTGATAATCGCGCTCGAAGAACGCGAGGAAATTTTCAGCCAGGTAGCGCTGATCTTCCGGGCTCAGCGTGCCAATGATGCCGAAGTCGACGGCCGCATATTTCGGCCGTTCCGGATCCGTCGTATCGACGAATATGTTTCCGGGATGCATATCCGCGTGAAAGAAGTTGTGACGAAAAACCTGTGTGAAGAAAATTTCAACGCCATTCTCGGCAAGCACCTGAAAATTGGTTCCCGCCTTGCGCAGAGTCTCCATATCGCTGATCGGCGTGCCGTAGATACGTTCCTGGACCAGGACCTCAGGACGGCAGTAGTCCCAGAATATATCCGGCACATACAGCATGTCCGAGTCTGCAAAATTCCGCTTTAGCTGGACCGTGTTTGCCGCTTCACGCATCAGGTCGAGTTCATCGATGATCGTGTGTTCGTATTCGTCGACGATCTCAAGTGGTCTCAGTCGCTTGCCGTGCTCCCAGTAGCGATCAGCCAGGCCAGCGAGCAAACGCAGCACGCCGAGGTCACGTTCGATTTGTTCCAGAACTCCCGGGCGTAGCAATTTGACGATGACTTCCGGACCGTCTTTGAGTTTTGCCGTGTGCACTTGTGCAATCGACGCGGCTGCAAACGGTTCCTTGTCGAAGCGCTCGAAAACCTCGTCGACGGATTTTCCATAGACCTCGTCCAAAATCGCGATCGCCTGCTCGGCGGGGAACGGCGGCACCTTATCCTGCAGTTTCGCAAGCTCGTCGGCGATCTCCCTTGGCAACAAGTCGCGGCGGGTCGAAACGGCCTGGCCAAATTTCACGAAGATAGGGCCGAGCTCCTCAAGTGCGAGGCGAATTCGTTCACCCAGAGGCGCTGAACTGTCCCGTCGGCGCGGCGCAAGATAGAAAAGAAATCTCAGTGGCCGGAATAAATGCGTTTGTTTGATGATGTCGTCGAGACCGTACTTGACCAGTACGCGCTGAATTGCGATCAAGCGAAATATTGTGCGCCGGCGGCCCATATCAGTCGTCGCCCCGCAACTGATTCAGGCGAGCCTCCAGACGATCCACGTCGTCGCGCAGGGTGCTGACGCTGGCCGCAAACTTGTCAACCTCGTAGCGGCTCGGAACGTCACGGCTTTCCTCCTGCAGGTATTCGCGGACGTTGGCGCCCATCGTCGAACGTGCTGCGCGCCCCCAGCGACCGATTCCGCGAGCCATTTCGCCCAACCCGTGTGCGGCGACGTCGCCCACGATTCTCGACAGCTCTTCCTCGATATCCGGTTTCGCGAACGTGAGCAGGCGTTGGAACTGCTGGGCGATTTCAGCGTCGCCAGTGAGATCCAGCGAACCATCGCGGATCGCCGCTTCGCCGGATTGGCCGGTCATGCGGGCCAATGTAATCAGCGATCCAGTGATCACAACGTTGGGTTCGCGCTCGGTCTCAGCGACGAGATCGAGCGTGTCGTCAAGCACAATGAAATACGCGACCAGTGCCGTATCGCGTACGCGCACGGCAACGACGGTTTCTGCCAGCTCCGCGCATAATTCTCTAGCAGGCGTGGTCGCCTGAATGTTGCGATTCAACAGTCGCACGATGGGGCGAAGTATTGTCTGCAGAGCATCCATGATCAGTGTTCCAGCTAGATTCGATAGCCAATGTGCAGGGCGACAATTCCCGCTGCCAGATTTTGGTAGCGGCAGCGTTCAAATCCGGCCGCCTCCATCATGGACTTAAGTGTTTCCTGATCAGGGTGCATGCGTATGGATTCCGCCAGATATTTGTAGCTTTCGGAGTCATTTGCGACCAGCTTGCCCAATATCGGCAGTACCTTGAATGAATACAGCTTATAGGCGGGTCTGATCGCCTCGGCAGGCTCAGAGAATTCCAGAATCATCGCTTTGCCGCCGGGCTTGAGTACGCGGTACATCGACGCCAGCGCGGCATCCTTGTCGGTAACGTTTCGCAGGCCAAATGCCATGGCGATGCAGTCGAACGTGCGGTCGTCGAACGGCAGGCTCTGTGCGTCGACCTGCGCGATAGAGAGGTTGCCGACAATGCCGGCGTCGATCAGTCGGCGACGGCCTTGCCTGAGCATCGCCGCATTGATATCCGCGAGGACGACGTGTCCATCGTTGCCGACCCTGCGCGCGAATTCGCGTGCGAGATCGCCGGTTCCACCGGCCAGATCCAATACGACATTGCCGGGTTTGACGGCGGCCTGATCGATGGTGTGGCGCTTCCAAAGCCGGTGCAATCCGGCCGACATCAGATCGTTCATGACGTCGTACCGACTGGCTACGGAATCGAAGACGTCGCGTACCAGGCCAGCTTTGTCGCCGGTCGCAACGGTCGTGTATCCGAAGTGGGTCGTATCGCTATTCGTGTGTTGTTGTTTGGACATCTGCAGCGAGGATACCCTGCAACCCGCAGCCGGTCGACCGTGTGTTACAAAATGTAGCGGCTCAGGTCCTCATCCTGCGCCAGTTCGGCCAGGTGGTCATTTACGTATTGTGCATCGATGCGTAATTTCAAGCCGCTTTTGTCCGACGCTTCAAAGGAGACCGTTTCCAGCAGTCGTTCCATGACTGTGTGCAGCCGGCGCGCGCCGATATTCTCGGTGTTTTCGTTGACCTGAAACGCGACCTCGGCAATACGCCGCACGCCGCCCTTAGTAAATTCGAGATCCACGTCCTCCGTTTTCAGCAATGCGCCGTACTGTGTCGTCAGTGACGCATCCGGTTCAGTCAGGATGCGCACGAAGTCCTCCGTCGTGAGTGACTTGAGTTCTACGCGGATCGGGAAACGGCCCTGCAATTCGGGAATCAGGTCCGACGGTTTCGAAGCAGTAAAGGCGCCTGACGCGATGAACAAAATGTGGTCCGTTTTCACCATGCCGTACTTGGTGTTGATGGTCGAGCCCTCGACCAATGGCAGCAAGTCTCGCTGCACTCCTTCGCGCGATACGTCAGCCCCTTGGGCCGTTGAGCGGCCAACCACCTTGTCGATTTCGTCGAGGAATACGATGCCGTGCTGTTCTACGGCCTCCAGCGCCTGCGCCTTGAGCTCTTCTTCGTCAATCATCTTCGCCGCTTCCTCGTCCGTCAGATGGCGAAACGCCTCCTTGACCTTGAGTTTGCGGGTTCTGCTGTGGTTGCCGCCGAGATTCTGGAACATGCCCTGCAACTGGCTGGTCATTTCCTCCATGCCCGGAGGCGCCATGATTTCAACGCCAATGGGCACGACCTGGATTTCGATTTCGATGTCCTTGTCGTCCAGCTTGCCTTCGCGCAGCATCTTGCGAAATTTCTGACGCGTGTCGCTGTTGTCCGGTTTGATGTCGGTGGTGAGGCCGACGCTGCGGGCTGCCGGCGGCAACAAAGCGTCCAGAATGCGTTCTTCGGCGGCGTCCTCGGCGCGATGGCGTACTTTTGACATCGCGTTTTCCCGCACCAGTTTGACGGATATATCCATCAAGTCGCGAATAATACTGTCGACCTCGCGACCGACGTAACCGACCTCGGTGAATTTGGTGGCTTCCACTTTGATAAACGGGGCCCGGGCCAGTCGCGCTAAGCGCCGTGAGATCTCGGTCTTGCCGACGCCGGTGGGGCCAATCATGAGGATGTTCTTCGGCGTGATCTCGCTGCGCAGCGGCTCACCTACTTGCACACGGCGCCAGCGGTTGCGCAGAGCGATCGCCACGGCACGTTTGGCTTCGTCCTGGCCGATGATGTGATTGTCCAGTTCCTGGACGATTTCTCTGGGGGTCATTTGCGACATTTAATAAGTTCCCACGAGCAGCGCTCGCGCCTACAGTTTTTCTACGATGATGTTCTGGTTCGTGAAGACGCAAATGTCGCCGGCGATCAGCAGCGCTTTCTCTACTATTTCGACGGCCTCAAGATCCGTGTTGCGCAGCAGGGCCATGGCGGCAGCTTGTGCGTACGGTCCGCCCGATCCGATCGCCATGAGATCGTCCTCCGGCTCAATCACGTCGCCGTTGCCCGATATAATAAACGAACTCTCTTTATCCGCGACGCAAATCAGCGCTTCAAGACGACGCAGGCGGCGATCCATGCGCCAGTCCTTGGCAAGCTCGATCGCCGCCCGGGTCAGGTTTCCGTATTGTTCCAGCTTGCTTTCGAAAAGTTCGAACAGCGTGAAAGCATCCGCAGTGCCGCCGGCAAATCCGGCGATCACACGCCCGTCGGCAAGTCGGCGGACTTTCCGGGCATTGCCCTTCATGATCGTATTGCCCATGCTGACCTGACCGTCGCCGGCGATCGCGACCTCTCCATTGCGGCGGACGGAGACAATGGTCGTGCCGCGAAATTGTTTCATGGCGTTTTTCCTGTAGCGGCGTCGTTGATTATCGTTAGTCGCTTTTCTTGCGAGCCCTGGGGTGTGTCTGGTCGTATATCTGGGCCAGATGCTGGAAATCAAGGTGCGTGTAGACCTGCGTTGTTGAGATGTTGGTGTGGCCCAGAAGTTCCTGGACGGCACGCAGATCGTGGCTGGACTCGAGCAGATGAGTCGCGAACGAGTGACGGAACAAATGCGGGGAGACCTTGGTATCAATGCCTTGTCGTTTCGCCCAGTGAGTGACCCTGGCTTGCACGGACCGCGGACTGATGCGTGTGCCTCTGTTGCTGACGAACAGCGCCGCTTCGCCGCTTGCGGCGAGTTCAACGCGCACCTGGTTCCATCGTTGCAGCGCCGCCAGCGCCTTGCGACCGACCGGGATGACGCGGTCCTTGTTTCCTTTGCCGCTTACGCGAACGGTTGCATCGTGCATATCCACGTCGCCGCAGTCCAAGTCGGTGAGTTCCGAAAGCCGCAGGCCTGAGGAATACAAAAGTTCGAGAATTGCGCGATCACGATCGACGATGGCGCCGTCGCCCCGAATGTCCAAAAGACGCGCCATACGATCGGCGTCAAGGTTTCCTGGCAATCGTTTCTTGCCCCTGGGTGCCGAGACGTCGACGACCGGATTCCTGGTGACGTGCTTTTCGCGAATCAGGTAACGAAAAAATGTGCGGCATGCTGACAGCCTGCGCTGAATGCTTCTGGCGCTCAGACCCTTGCGGTAGCAGGACGCAGAAAACGCACGAAAATGTCCGCTATCCATCTCGCCCCAGGAACCGATGCCGGATTGTTCGCGGAACGCCAGCAGGGCGACGAGATCGTGCCGATAACTTTTGGCAGTCTGGGGCGACAGCCGGCGCTCAAATTCCAGGTGCCGAATAAATTGGTCGATCCAGACGGCATGCTCCACTGGGGTTCGTCTCCGCTTCAGTAGCGACTGAGGGCACCCGCGACGAGATCGCCCAGACGTGTCAGGAAGTCGGTGCTCATGCCGGGGTGAAAACGGTCGGCATCGGCGCTGCCGATCGCGAGAAATCCAATCTGTGTACCAGCCTTTAAGGGGACCAGCGCCGCGGAGCCAATGTCGCTGGCGTCCTTATGAAACAGGAAGTCGAGTTGTGCATCACGAATTTGTCCGCAGCGCGCGGCGCCGCTGTTGAGGAAAGTCTTGAAAGGACTGAGCAAGGCAGACGTTTTTTCGAGCACACGGAGAAACCGACCTGTGTCCAGGCCCTCGAAAGCATCGGGATTGCCGAACACAACCAGAACCGCATAATGGGCGCCAAAGCCGCTGCGCATGCCCTCTTCGAGAGCGCCGATCGTCGCTTTCAAATCGGGCGCAGCGAGTAATTGCAGGGTGAGTTCGTGCATTTTGGCGGTCAGCAGATCGTTGGCCCGCGCAACTTCAATCAGGTCCTTTAGTTGTTTCTTAAGTTGCAGATCTTTTTGCCGCAGAACGGATATCTGACGTTCAACCAGGGAGACAGTGCCGCCGGCCGCGTGTGGCAGGTTTAGAGAACTCAGCAGTGTTGTGTGGCTCTCGAAAAAATCAGGATGTACGGCCAGAAAATCATGGATCGCCTGCTCCGACAATTCTTCCTCGACGTAATCGACTTTAGGTCGCGTGCTCATATTATCGCCAATTCCTATAAATCCATCATTCCTTCGCTGATCAACCCGGCGTCGCCGGAGAGCCAGACAGGGTTATCACCGCCGCGCCAGCTTACCACGACTTGGCCGCCTGGCAGATGCACACGAACGGCTTCATCCAGTAAGCCCAGGCACTGTCCCGACGCGACCGCAGCGCAAGCGCCGGTGCCGCAAGCTGCCGTTTCGCCGACGCCACGTTCGTGTACCCGAAGGCTGATGTTCTGCCGGTCGTTGATGTGCATGAACCCGACATTGGTCCCTTGTGGAAAACGCTCGTGGTGCTCGATCTGCGGCCCCAGTTCATCGACCGGTGCGACGTCGACATCATCGACCAGCAAAACACAGTGGGGATTGCCGAGAGAAACGACGCTGACTTCGATATTTTTGTCGCCGACACGGATCGTGTTGTTGCCTGCATGCCCGTGTGCCGTGATTTCCGGCGAGATAGCTGGCAGCGCAAAGCGCTCCATTGCCGCACTGCTCGACTTCGGTACCGTCCGCGTTAAAGATACGGTAGGACGTGACGCTGAGTGACTCGTCGGGCGGGCCGAGCCATAGCATCTGGTCGAAACCGGGCCCGGTTTTCGCGTTTCCGAGTTCGCGAATTTTTCTGCGGGTCGGCGGCGGCAGGTTCCTCTCGCGCTGGTCGACAAGCAAAATCAGGTTACCGGCGCAGTGCATTTTATTGTAAGGAACTTGCATGCGATAATTTCGTTGACTCGCTTTTTCGCTGAATGGACTTTTGATGTTGGCCTCTGTAGTTTACATAAACTGCGAACCGAACTAACAAAGCGCCCCTGGAGAGCATCATGCGGCACATCATGGTACTGAACGCAAAAGGCGGTTGCGGCAAAAGCACGCTCGCGACAAATATAGCTTCATACTATGCCAACGAAGGCGCAGCGGTCGCGCTGGCCGATTACGATCCGCAGCGCTCCTGTCTCGACTGGTTGGCCCGGCGCCCCGAAAACCGGCCGGCCATCGCAGCTGTCGCAGCGTATGAGGACGGTCTCAGACGTGCGCCGCGCGGCGCCGACATCATCGTCATAGATGCACCCGCGCGTTCGCACGGCAAAGAACTCACCGATCTGGTCAGACATGCCGAAACGATCGTGATTCCGGTGTTGCCGTCAACCATCGACATGCAGGCGACGACGACGTTTATCGATGAACTCAAACGTGTGGGCAAGATCGCCAGCCAGCAAGCGAAAATTGCGACGGTTGCCAATCGTGTGCGTGAAAATACTCTGATCTACGATGACCTGGACGAATTCCTGACCCGGCTCCGGGTACCGTACATCGCCGCTTTGCGCGATGCGCAAAATTACGTGCGCGCTTACACGCGTGGACTTGGAATTTTCGAACTGCCCGAATATCTTGCGTGGCCCGACTGGGACGAATGGGAACCGCTGCTTTCCTGGCTAAAAAGCAAACGCAGCCAACCAACACTGTAGGAGCGGCCTTTGGCCGCGAAGCGCAGCGGCGGCCGCAAGGTCGCTTAAGATCAGTCCGACTCCACATGCGTAATCGCTGGCAACGACCCCGCCGTCAGCATGCCCAGACCGTCGCGATACGCGTCGGCGGCGGCATCCGCTTCTCCCAGCTGATTGAGCAAAGCGCCGTATTCCTGATATGCCTCAGGCGTTGGGCGCAGACTGATCACGGCCTCGAGATAACTCCTGGCCTTACCCCACAATTCATTGCGAAGACACAACCTTGCGGTCGTCAACAACAGGTCCGGGTCCTCGCCGTGATTCGCGAGCCAGCGTTCGGCGCGGCTTAATTGCTTGCTTGCGTCCGCGCTCTCGACGAGTCCGAACAGGCGTACGAGTGGGCCACGCCAGTTCGACTTGAGTGCGGCGACCAGCGCCTTTTCGGCTTTATCATGCAATCCTGCTCGCAAGAGGCCCTCATAATAGGCTTCGAGAAGAGAGATCTCGGACTTGAGCGCTCGCGGCACGTCTTTCCACGCGAGCGCAATTGCCTGTGCGTCTGCAGCAAGACGCAGCGACTCGTGGTGCACGCGATTGGTCCAGGCGGCCAGCGCGGCGGGCTCAACCTGGGAATGTTTCCTCACGCGTGGCAGTATTTCACGCAGTGCCGACCAGTCTTCCAGTTCGAAATACAGCTTCCCCATCAGCGCGAGCGCATGGCCGTGGTTTTTCGAATTTTCAACCAGACGCCGCAGCGTTGCGAGCGCTTGCTCGTGCTCGCCTCTCTCAAGCTGAAATTCGGCCTGGGTCAGTAGCACGGCATTGGCCGCCTCCGGAATATTCATGTAGGCGAGCCGTAGCCACTCGTCGCGACGTTCGTCGCGACGTTGCAAATGGGCGGCGCGTGCGGCTTGCAGATAATTGAACAATGGCGAGTCGCTGGTGCTCACCGAGCGAGCCAGTATTCTTTCGCCGCGCGCAAAATTGCCTTCGGCGACCTCGATCATGCCACGCGTCATCTTCTGGCCCGAGCGAACGGAACGATAGCGCCCGGCCGCCTCGCCAATGCGGCGTGGCGCGAGAATAATTTTGCGAATGAGCCAAACAGTGAAGAACAGCACGGCGGTAAGAAGCACGAGCACGGGGACGGACATCTCGATCAGGTAGCCGCGGAAATTGATGAAAACATAGCCCGGATCGGACAACAGGAAGTGCGCTGCGAACGCGCTCACAAATAACAGCAGCACAACGATAACGCCGAATTTCATTTTGCCGTCTCGCCCAGGGTGCGGAATTGTCGCAGCAAACG
The DNA here is from genome assembly GCA_022563255.1 of Pseudomonadota bacterium. Lineage (GTDB taxonomy): Bacteria > Pseudomonadota > Gammaproteobacteria > Steroidobacterales > Woeseiaceae > UBA1847. The sequence goes on along the minus strand of JADFNS010000026.1, from coordinate 14,140 downwards.
CAGGGACCGGGAGATATCCGGCATTGTGACGGCAAACACATTCTCGCGAATGTCAGCGATCGTTTGCCGGGCGCTTACGACCTGTGGACTGCCAGTGTCAAAATAGTCGTTGAGCATCGCGCTGACGTCGTCGAGGGTTTGCTCGAAAATCGCCTGCTCGCCACGCAGCAGTGCCAGTCTTGCCGCCTGTAACTGCAGCGCAATGTTGTTACGCAGGAAGTACTCGGCATCCGGGGATATCAGTGCAAGTTTCGCCTGTTCCGGCGGGGTCACCTTAATGAGGCCCGACATCGCGTTCTTCACGGATTCCCAGGCGCGGCTGGCACCGCTCTGCTCGGGGTCGACTTCCGCAGTCGCATCATCATCTCGCAAGGCGGCACTGGCCAGCGGCAACGATCCCACCGCCCGGGCAAGACTCCCGAGCGTCAACGCGACGCCTTCAATGTCAGGCTTGTGCACGGCATTGAGCGCGGCGAGCTCGTTGGAGATCTCACGGCGCACAGCCGTGAGCGCCGGATTGGACAGCCGCGTCATGCGCTCGTCCGCCATGCCCAGAGCAAGTGACGCCAGGTGCGGGTTATTTGCGAGCTGCAATTGTGCGTTCGCAATCTGCAGGTAATATTCAGCCTCAGCGAGCAGGAAGACCTCTTTTGCGCTGGCCGAAATACCGGCAAGCGAAGCCACGGAGCTTTCCAGCGCTGCCATGCGGGAGGGCAATGATTCGAGTAGCTCAAGTTGCTCCTCGACGTCACGACGCACGGCTTCTATGTCGTCGCCGTAGTCCGGGTGGGGGATCTGTTCGAGTTTGGTTGCAAACGCGAGCAACGCATCCTCCGACTGGCCGACGCGGCGCTCGAGGTTCTCGATGCTGGTCCGATTGTCCAATTCGCTGGAATCGTTAGCCGCGCGCCAGTTCTGGAAGACCGAGTAGCCGACCGCAGTTGCTGCGATCGCCGACAAAACTACAGCCAGCCACGCGACCCGGTTGCCGACGCTACGTTTGTCCGTTGGCGAACGCTCGTTTTCCAGCTCGATTTCATCGTCACTCATGCTGCTTTTCCAGATCGGTCCTGTAAATATCGATGATCGCCGCAACCATTTCGGCGGCCTGCGGCCCGGACGCCAATACGGGTTTCGACGACGGGTAACGCTGCAGAGCCTCTTTTATCACACGAGCAGCGGGCGTCACCAGCACCACGGCTCCGAGTCGTGACGCGCACCAGTCTGGCAGAACTGTCGCCAGGTTTTTGAGCGACTGCACGCTCATTACGGTCACGACGCCGATCTCCCCGCTGCGCCACGCTGCTTCGATTTCGGCGAGCAACTGCGGGTCGATTTTTGGCAAATTACGGTTGTAAACGGACAGGTAACTCACCTTGGCGCCGCGATTGCGCAGCGATTCTGCAAGATGTTCCAGGCCATTGTTGCCGCGAACAATCAGCACATGCTTGCCGGCCACGGCGCTCAATGCCGGCTCCGCAAGCAGGCTCTCACTGTCGTAACCAATTTGCGGGCTGATATCGACGACCCGTCCGCTGGCCTTGATTGCGGCCTCCGTCGCCGGTCCTATAGCGCCGATCGTCGAATCTTTGGCGTAGCGAAGGCCGTATTCTACCGCGTTGGGGCTGACGAAGATGACGATGTCGGGAAGGGGCAACGCGGCCACTTCTGCGGCCACCCGGCTCTCGGGGCGAGGCACGATCTCAATGACCGGAAAACGAAATGCCTTGCCGCCTCGATTTTCTATCGCGGTGGCGAGTCCGGCGGCCTGAGCACGAGGACGAGTGACGAGAACGCCAACGCCCTGAAGTGGGGCTTCAGTCATGCAAGGCCTCGATGGAATCGAGCAATTCGCGTGCGCCGTTATCCAGCAGGCGTGCAGCAAGCGCTTCTCCCAGAGACGCCGCATCGCGGGCGTCTCCGGATATGACGTCTTTCACAGAGCTGGTGCCGTCGGGATGCGCGACCAGGGCAGTTAAGGTAAGCGTTTCGTTATCGATCGTGGCGTACGCGGCGACCGGCGACTGGCAAGAGGCCTGAAGAACGCGGGCAATGGCCCGCTCTGCGTCCGTTGTTCGTGCCGTACTGATATCGGTGAGTTGTGCCAGCAACTCGCGCAGCGCCGGGTTGTTTTCGAGGCACTCGATTCCGAGTACGCCCTGCGCTGCCGCCGGCAGCATTTCCGACACCGAGAACTGCTGCGCAATATGGTGCTCGAGCCCGAGCCGCTCGAGCCCGGCCGCGGCAAGGACGATCGCGTCGTAGTCGCCGTTTTCGAGTTTTTCAAGGCGTGTATTGACGTTGCCACGAAGCGGCGTGACACGTACATCGGGGCGCAGCATTTTGAGCTGGGCCTGACGTCGCAAGCTGGAAGTTCCTATGCTGGCTCCCTGGGGCAGATCATTGAGTTTTTCACCGCTACGAGTGATCAGGGCATCCCTGCAATTTGCACGTTTCATCATTGCCGCGAGAAAGAAACCCGCGGGAATTTCGGCCGGGACGTCTTTCATTGAATGTACGGCGAGATCCGCGACGCCATTTTGCATGGCCATCTCAAGTTCTTTTATGAAAAGACCCTTGCCGCCGATTTTCTGCAGGCTGCGATCCAGTATTTCATCTCCCTTGGTCGACATCGGGACGAGTTCGGTACTGGAGATCTCAGGCAGCGCCTGAAGAATCGCAGCGACGTGGTTGGCCTGCCAAAGCGCGAGCGCGCTCTTGCGAGTTGCGATGCGGACTTTCAAGACGAACTAAGCTCCCTTCAAACGCCGGCGAACGTCGGCTACGTGGCGGCGGCTGATGATCAGATCCTGGTCATCGACTTGCGAATCGCCGCGCAGCACGATCCGGTTCTTTCCATCCACGGTCTTTTCGATTCGATCGATGCGTTGCACGGCGATCAGTGTGCCGCGGTGAATGCGGACGAAGTCACCGTGGAATTCGTCAGCGAGCGATTTCAGTGATTCATCAATCAGGTCCTGACCGTCATCGTGATCGACTGTGACGTACTTTTGATCGGCGTGAAAACAGACAATGCTTTCGACCGGAATCAGTTTGATCCCGCCGTGGGCGCTCACGCAGACATGCCTGCGCTTGATGTCCAGTTTCGATTGTGAAGCAACGTCAGCCAGAGTACGCATTGTCAGGCGCGACGCGTTTTTTAATGCGGCCGTCAATTTGGCCCGGCGCACCGGCTTCAGAACATAGCCAACGGCGCGGGCGTCGAATGCGGCGACCGCGTACTCGTCATATGCGGTCGTAAATACGACGGCGGGAGCGTACTCAAGTGTGTTCAGGTGCTGCGCTGTTTCCAGACCATCCAGTCCGGGCATGCGTATGTCGAGCAGGATAACGTCGGGACGTAATTCGACGCAGAGAAAGAGCGCTTCCTTTCCATTGCCCGCTTCGCCGACAACGTCGTAATCGACTTCGTCGTCGAGTATTTGCCGCAGACGATCGCGCGCTGGTTTTTCGTCATCGACGATCAGAATTTTCACTGTTTGCTTTCGTCGGCCGGGAAGCGCAAGGACACGGTAAATCGATCGTCGCGATCGTCAACGGAAACCGATGCTTTGCTGCCAAAGGCGAGTTCGAACCGCTGGCGAATATTCGACATGGCCATTTTGTTGCCTTCCTTGTCGCGTTCCTTGCCGATCGCGACGGGGTTGGAAATCGAAATCTCGAGTGTGTCGCCGATCGATTTGCCCAATACGGTGACTTCGCCACCTTCGGGCAGCAATTCAATGCCGTGGTAGATCGCGTTTTCGAGTAACGGCTGAATGGTCAGGCTCGGGATGCGGGCTCGCATTGGCAGGTCGCCGATATCCCAGCGCACCGTCAACCGATCGCCCAGGCGCAATTTTTCGATTCGTTGGTAGATTGCGGCCGTCTCGAATTCCTGTTTGAGGGTTGAGCGATTGCCGGAACCACCGAGATTTGCTCGCAGCAGATCGGAAAGATCCTCGACGGCTTCCTCGGCCTGCCGGGGATTGGTCCGCGTCAGGGACGCGATGGTGTTCATGCTGTTGAACAGGAAGTGTGGCCGGATGACCGCCTGCAGTGCGCTGATTCGGGATTGTGCCTCCAGCACGATACTGCGGCGCCATTCGCTGGAGATGTACAGATAACGCATCGCGAGCGCGATGACGATCGCACTGATCGCGAAGGTGCGCAGAATAAACGGTGTATGCGCATCGTCAATGATCAGAGATTGCCCAAAAATGCGCGTGAGCTGCCATGACGCCTCGGCGACCACGAGACACATGAGTTCAAGAATAATGAAGCTGATGACAAAGGCACGGGTCTTGCCGGCGTTCTCCAGACGGCCCCTGAGCTGGCACATCAAAGCCGTGCCCAGTAAAGCTATCCAAAGGATGAAGAAGGAGGTCTTGGAGAGCTCGATCAGGAACATTCCTGGCGCATTGTGCGCCGCGAGCGTCAGCGTAATGGCGACCAGCTCGGCGACAAGGACGATGATAAACAGCGCGCTGGCTGCACAGAAATCCGGAAGATAGGCCTGGCTGTCTTCTTTATCGCTGGGGTCCGTTGCTGCGGTCAAGTGTGCGCTCCTCGTGCTCAGAAGCGTATTGTAGCGCCAGCAATGGCCGGAATGTGGGGTTCACTGGATTATGCTGATCAGCCGTCGCAGTTTTCTTTGATCAGCTCTCCCGCGCGCTGACGGGCTTTGATTTTCGCGTTATCGTCAAGATAGATACGTTCGCCCGCATCGTTTTCGCGGTACAAGCGGCGGGACTGCAGCATCGATTGCAGCTTGGCGCGATAGGTTTTGCACAGTTCCTGACGATCTTTGGTTTCCGCGCGTCGTTCGGCAGCTGTCTGTTTGTCTTCCCCGACCTGAGTTCTGGCATCGTGCAAGGCGATCTGCGTGACGCGCCGCGATTCAACGCGCCGTTGAACAGCGTTTCGGTTCGTACGGTTGTAGGACATTTGAATGATTTCTTCTGTTGGCGAACCGGATGGCCGATCTTCGTAATGCACGCCGCCATCGTCGTCGATCCACTTGTAGATATCATCCGCGACCGCGCCACCGCTGAAAGCGATGGCGATGGCAGTGAGCCCAGCGAAAAAATATCCGGTCTTCATACCGGCATTAGACCATGAAGCCAGTCGGCTTTTTGTGACGCAGGTCACAGTCAAAAAGGCGTGTTTTATCTGTCGAACAAGGCAAAAATGGGCTGTGTGGCCTGCCAAGTGGACGTTTCGCGTGAATCCGGGCATTTTGGCGCTTTTGTATTATGACTACTCGGCTGTTGTGAAGAACAAGCGGTGTTTCTTTCCGGACCAGGTGTATTTTCCGCTGGTGTTTTGGCTGACGGTCGGGTAACAATCGCCTATGGCCGATGACTCAATTGAAAAGCTGGCAAAAAAGCTTGCCGAATCCGTGCCGCAGAGACTGCGCTCGGTTCGCGAAGATCTCGAGAACAATTTTCGATCGGTATTGCGAAAAGGGATCAGCAAGCTTGATCTTGTGACGCGCGAAGAGTTCGAGGTGCAGGAAGCTGTCCTGACCCGAACTCGGGAAAAACTTGAAGCCCTCGCCAGCAAACTGGAGGAACTCGAGAAGGACGCGTAGGAGCGCCTAAAAGGCACGCACGCGCCTTGCGCGCAAATTACCAGGCCATGGAGGGCCAACAGTGAGTCTCGCAATACTCAACTGCCGCGCCCAGTTTGGCGCCGATGCACCACCGGTCACGATCGAAGTGTTTCTGTCCGGCGGCTTACCGGCGTTCACCATTGTCGGCATGGCCGAAACCGCGGTACGCGAGAGCAAAGATCGCGTGCGCGGAGCGCTGCTGAGTTCGGGATTCGAGTTTCCACAGCAACGCATTACGATCAGCCTGGGTCCCGCCGAGATGAAAAAATCGGGCGGGCGTTACGATCTGGCGATTGCCCTGGGCATACTTGCTGCGAAAAAACAGTTTCCGCAAGACGCGCTGGACAACGTAGAGGTCTACGGCGAACTCTCCCTCAGCGGCGCGCTGCGGCCGGTGCCTGGCATTTTGCCCGCGGTACTAAAAGCGGCGGCGGCAGGGCGTAAGGTTATCGTGCCCAAGGGCAACGAAATCGAGGCTACGCTTGCTTGTGCAGAAGTCTACGCGGCCACGTCGCTGGCTGAAATCACCGCGCATCTCGCCGGGCATCAACTGCTCGAGATCGCGGCGCAGACAGACCTGGTCAGCGTGGACCCAACGTCCAATGATTTGCTCGACGTACGTGGCCAGCAACGCGCAAAACGCGCCCTCGAAATCGCCGCCGCGGGCGGTCACAACTTATTGTTTGTCGGACCGCCTGGAACCGGCAAGAGCATGCTCGCGCGGCGGCTTCCGGGAATTTTGCCGCCGATGACCAACGCCGAGGCGTTGGAGACCGCGGCGATCGATTCGATCCTGGGCATGCCGATTGCGCTGAACGGCTGGCGGCAGCGGCCATTCAGAAGTCCACATCACACGACGTCTGCGGCAGCGCTGGTCGGCGGTGGACCAGGACCCCGACCGGGCGAGATTTCCAGAGCGCACAACGGCGTCCTGTTTCTCGACGAATTGCCTGAGTTCAACCGCCGAGCTCTCGAGGTGCTGCGCGAACCGCTTGAGACCGGCGTCATCAGTATTTCCAGAGTGGGTGGACAGGCGGAGTTTCCGGCGAAGTTTCAATTGATCGCGGCAATGAATCCGTGTCCCTGCGGCTACCTGGGGGACCGTTTCGCCGACTGTCGCTGCAGCGGTGACCGGGTTGCGGCGTATCGGCGCAAGATCTCGGGGCCATTGCTGGATCGTATCGACCTGCATGTCGAAGTGCTGCGTCCGTCGACTGAACTTCTGCGCACAGGTGAGGCCGGCGCCGAAGCGAGCAAGACTGTCCGCGGGCGAGTGGAAAAGGCATGGTCTGTGCAGCTGCAACGTAGCGGCGTGAATAACGCGCGTCTGCACGGCGAAGAACTTGAGTTCGTATGCGGCGCAAATGACGCTTGCTGGGCCCTGCTGGAAAGCGCCGCGGAGCGCTTCAATCTGTCGGCGCGTGCTCATCAGCGCGTGCTGCGGGTTGCGAGAACGATCGCAGACCTTTGCGGGGATAAAAAAATAACGCCGCCGCACATTGCGGAGGCGTTGTCACTTCGTTGTCTGGATGGGCAGACGTGAGAGGTTTATTGCGACTCGCTGATCATGTAGTCAACGGCACCTTCGACCTCGGCGTCGGAGAGGTCCAGCCGACCACCCTTTGGCGGCATGAAACTGCTGCCGGATCCGGAGTAACCCTGTAGCGCGTGTTTCTTGAGTACGCTGGCGCCCTGAGCAATGCGTTCCGCCCACTGCGTCGCATCGCCCAGTACTGGCGCGCCGCCAATGCCGGCACCGTGGCACGCCAGGCATGCCGTGTTGTAGACCTGCGGGCCGGACATCATGGTTGCGACTGGTTCGGGACCCGCCGGCGTTTCCACGGTGGGTGCAGAAGCCGCATGTTCCTCGCCGGGCAGGTAGACGCCGCCAACTGGGCGAATACGCTCGACAATGGCCGCCTTGTACTCGTCGGCATCACGTAAGTAAACGCCCTCCGTCAGATCGGACACTTTCGTTGCCAGCAAGTAAATTGCGAGTGAGACGGCGGCAAGAATGCCGATGACGAGGGAGTACATGTCAAAAAATTTCTGGTCCCGACTCAACTAATTGCTCCCGATGATTTGCAATCTGATTCGCTCGACGACGCGCCGGACAGTGGCGGGCGATTATATATCATCAACCGACGAGGAACAGAGCAGCGACGGTATAGATGACATATGCCGAAGCGCTCAAAGTATCCGAGACGCTCGCGCGGGTGATCGCAAGGGCAGCAATGAGCGATAGAAAATCGTAGTGGCCTTGCGGCGTGACGATTGGCGCACACAATTTCGTGCAATCACCGGTAGAATTAGCAGGCATGAAAATTCTAAACATTTTGCTGTCGGGCCTGATCCTGTGGGCAGCTACACCAACCGCCATACTCGCGGAGACTGGCCCGGCCTACCTCGACAAAGTCGGCGAACGGGTAACGGTATTTGAGAACAAGGATCTCAACTACCGATTGGACCTTGCGGACGAAGAGTACACGTATGTCGATTTTACCGAGCAGTTGCCGGACGCAAGTTTTGCCGCTATTCGTTTTCAACCGAATGCGTTCTCGCTGGTGGTCGTTGAAACTTTGGGTGCAGGTCCGAATGCCGAGCAGTACGCCGATATGGTGCAGTCGGCGATGATAGAGCGGATGGCTGGCCGGGAAGATACCGAGTACCAGGGCCATAAGGATCTGGGTCTGATCGATGAGCGTGGCATGCAGGTTTTTCAGAAAGTGGTCTACGCAAAGGTCGGCTCGATGTCAGTGACGTATGTCATTTCGGCGCTCGTTGATGGCGACCGCGCGTACCAATTACTGACATTCTCGACAAATGCGACGGATGCGTCCGTGCAGCAAGAAGCAGGCACCCTGTTGTCCAGCTTTTCGATTATTGACCGAACCGCTGACAACCGTGTTGCAAGCGTTGCGAAGTCCAGTCGCGACCATCGGTCAGCAGCGTTCGGCTACCGATTCAGGGCGCGCGCCAGCATGTGGTTCGACTGGACGGATCTAAAAGATACGAATGATGGCGCCGACGTCGGGGCATTGTCCTCCAAGGGATATGGCGCAGTCGTCATGCCGGTGTGCTGGAATGGTGCGCCGCCCACTGACGATGCAGTCTTTCGCATCATCATGCAGCAGTTCGGCGAGGATTATCCGTCCGGCTTCATTACCAGTGAGCGCAACGTAAAAAAGGGCGATGCAAGCGGAAAGCTGCTGATCGGTTACGAAGACTCCGATGGCGAGGAGTTTCTGTACCACCAGTGGATCGTCGTTAACAACCATTGTGCGTACACGCTGGCAGCCTGGGGCCCGACGGCACAGAAAAATGTCGCGCGGGACCTCAATAAATTGTGGTCTGATTTTCGCATAGAGGGAAGTCCCACAGCGCTCGCCGGGCAATATACCGGTGAGGATGAACGGCGGGTTAACGCGTATTTGCTGAACGCGCTGGGCCGGCATTATTTCGATGCGCGCAGTTTTCGCGAAGCATTCCGGTTTTTCTCGCATGCCAGCGAGCTCGGTCCTGACGACGAAGTATATTTGATGAATTCACTGCGAGCGCTGGCGGAGATCGATGCATACAACGAAGCGAAAGATTGGCTGCAGCCGAGAATTGCGCCGTTCGCCGATAATCAGGTCATTCAAAGTTGGGACGCCTGGCTTGCGTACCAAACGAACGACACGGAGAAAGCTGTTCGAATCTATCGGGATCTGTTCGCGGCGGAATATCGAGACGACGAAGATTTTTCGATTTTTATAACCATGCTCGCAGACGCCGAGCAGTGGGAGGAACTCGATAGCGCGTACGTGGCTTATACGGCGGGTGGAGTCAACGACAAGACAAGGTTACTGCAAGTGCAATTACTGAGTCGTCGTGGACAGCACGATGCTGCGTTGGCGTCGCTCGAGGAAATAATGGCAGGTCGCCCGTTTAGCACCGACTTCGTGTACGAGCGCATGTCCATCCTCGACGACCTGGGACGTTCGTCGGAGGTTTTGAATCTGGCCAATTCCCTGATAGACAAAGGCTACCGTTCCTTACAAAGTTACTATTACAAAGGCGACGCCGAGTTTCAGCTGCGCTCCTTCCGCGCAGCGCGCGAGTCGTTCGAAGAGGCGCTGACCTTCTCGCCGGGCAATACGACGATCAGGGAATATCTGGACGCGATTGATCTGAAGCTGGGTCAGGGTGATATTTCGACTATCAGTACAGCAATTGACGCGGTTCCCCTGCCGCGGGACATGCGACGGATTTTTGCAGCTAACGGTGCCGGTACCGGAGAGTCTGGTTACGGCGCCGAATTTCTGAGTCGCATCACCGGCTATGAGTTCAATGGTGGAAACACGCTGACAGAAACCAAGTTCCGCAAGATTCGAATTATCGATGACAACGGCATATCGCAGTACAGCACGCTGGAGTTCGATTTCGATCCGAGCTACGAACATTTGTACGTTAATTCGTTGCTGGTTCGCGATGCCAGCGGCAAAGTACTTGCCGAAGGTGATCTTAATACCTATTACATCACCAACAATGAAGATGGCTACGAGGCCAGCACCGAAAAGACCGTGCACTTGCCGGTGCCGAGCCTGGCGCCTGGAGTCATCATCGAGGTCGTCGTCAGCAAACTGACGTCGGTGGAGGAAAACTCATTTCCGTTGGAGACGGTCTACCTGGCCAGCGAGCGGCCGATCGGTTACAGCGCCTTGTTTGTTGCCGGTCACAACGATCTGATCCGGTATCAGGCAAACGGCGTTCCCGAGCCGCGAAAACGCGGCGGCACATTGATCTGGGAACTGCAAACGCCCGTGTCTTTTCGCTGGGAACCGTTGCAGCCTTATTTTGATCAGCTTCTTCCCTGGGTAAAGTTGGGGACTGTCGGCGAAGACTGGCGGTCAGTCGGCGTGGAGTATCTGCAAAAGATCGAGGACAAGCTGGATATCAGCAAGGTCTCCGAGCGCGCTGCCCGGTTGATTGAAGGTATCGACAGTCAGTCACGACAAATTGAAGTCCTGAGCGCTTATGTTCAGGATGAGATTCACTACGAGGCCATAGAGTTTGGCCGCCGTGCCATTATTCCGAAGACCGCCAGGGAAACCCTGCGCGATCGATACGGCGACTGCAAAGATCACTCTGTCCTCTTGTATTCAATGCTCAAGTCAGTGGGCATCAAAGCGTCGCTTGCACTGGTCAATCTGCAGCAAAAGGTTACGCCCGGACTGCCCAACACCGACCAGTTCAATCACATGATCGTGTCGGTGGACACAGAAAACGGTCGTGTGTTTATCGACGCGACCGACAAGGATATGCGTCTCGGACAATTGTCGCCGCGTTCAATGGCGGGCAACCATGCGTTGGTTTTGGGCGCCAAACCTGAGCTCGTGCAGATTCCGGAGTACGAGTGGCAATCGACAGGGATGAAGGTGGAGCGCGTCGTCGAGCCGGGCGAAGACGGCTACATCAACGTAACCGAAACTGCCCGCTTCAGCGGCTATCAGGCCGCCGAGTTGCGGGGCCAATTGCGAACCATTGAAACGTCGGAGATGCAGGCGTCGCTGCAGCGCTGGGTCGCCACCCGGTATTCAGACGCTGAGTTAACGGATTACTTCGTCGAAAACATTTTCGACGCCGGATACGACCTGATCGTGGAAATTCAATACTTATTGCCGATGGAAGTTGACGGCAGTTTCGATATCCCGGGTTTCCTCGAGGCTTACTATCTGGAGTTCGATCGCGTTGCTGATCGCCGCTTCCCGTTCGAGTTTTTCTATCCTCTGCGCGTGAGCGCTACAACGTCCGTAAAGATTCCACCGGGCCACAAGCTGGACATGCTGACGAGCAAACCGGCCGCTGGCGAATCCCGGTTCGGCAACTGGAGTCGTGAGGTGCATCGGGAGGAAGGCGCCTGGGAAATAAAATTCGACTACGTGGCGTCCAGGGCGCGTTTCAAACCGGAAGATTATCGCGACTTCGCGGAATTCCAGCGGCGGGCTGTTGACGCCATTGAGCAGCCGCTGGTCCTGCGGCGGCAAGACGCGCCGATCATGAACCGGCCATGAAAATAAAACGCGAGCACCGCTTGGGCAAAGACGAAGCTCGCAAGCGGGTGGATGAGATTGCGGCCAGGCTAAACAGCAAGTTCAAGTTGCGGTCAGCGTGGCAGGGTGACGACCTCAAGATCGACGGCAGCGGCGTGCAGGGTCGTATCGTCGTGTCCGACCATTCCGTCGACGTGGAATTGCAACTCGGTTTCGCGCTCAAGATGTTTGAGGGCACCATCCGCTCATCCATCGAAGAGGCGATGGACGATCACCTGACCTGAGTTGGCGACTTACCTTAAGAGTTCGTGATCGGCCGGCAATTCGTGGGTTACCCACATGGCCAGGCGGTGTCTTATCTTCGGCAGGTTCTCCTGACCTTGGGGCAAAGGCGTAATCGCCTTGTCGTGTACCAGCAGCCGATAGGCGTAGGTGATCTTCAAGTCATGCGAATCGGTGGCCTCGAATTTGACGACGCCGCGCTTGACGGCATCGTCCAAAATCATGCTGAGCGCCTCTTTGAGCAGCCCTTTCTCATTTTTTAGTTTCTTTGCCATCGAACCGCCCGCGCAGAGGTATCAGGCACAGGTTAGCAGCTTCGGGCGCAATTTCGTTTCGAAGTTGCGTCATAGATTGTAGAATAGCGCCCCACCAAGCACCATCAAACATAGCGCCCGTAGCTCAGCTGGATAGAGTACTGCCCTCCGAAGGCAGGGGTCACAGGTTCGAATCCTGTCGGGCGCGCCATTTAATCAATCGCTTACAGGGTTTCTCAGCTCGCCAAGAGCCTTTGTACCCATTTCATGCCCATTCTCCGACTCAAAAGCGGCCATTTTGCGGCCGTTCTCGGCGTTCGGGTCAGGCTCGGGCTCGCCCTTAGTTTCCAAGCTCGAGATCCGCAATTTCAACTCAACGAACTTGCCGGCTGCGAGGCACGACGGGATCGAATCGAACGCGGTATCAGACGAGATTTCACCTTGAACGTCCGCTTTCATCAATAGCGGTCATTCAAGTTGCTCGGATCGAACGGTTTTCAACGGCTGCTTACGGCCAGGAGCGGTCAGTTAATCCGACCGTAGGATCTGCCTGAGATCACATTCTTCACCTGCGTCTCATTCAGAGCATCGACCGCCTTAGTAATATCCTCGACGGAACTCCCTTCCGCGGCCAGTTCGCGAATCCGTCGAACCTGCGGCGCTGAAAGCCTCTTTGGAATGGCCGCGTTAACCTTGAGGTAGTGGTTGTCGTCCTTCCAAAGCTCGGCCATAAACGGATTCGGGATGCCTTTCCTCGGATTCTGTCGAAGGTACTCCGCGATTGCCCTGTCCCTTTCTTCGAGCGAGATATCCTGGCGAGCGATGACGCCGAGCTTATGCAATTGTCTTAGCCCCTCAAACCCGCCCGGAATCATGTTCAATCCGTTAGGCCCATAGGCGAACTTGTCGACGTGGTGCTCTTCCCAATCCATCGCATCCTCGAAAGTCAGATTGACATCCAACAAAGAAGACACGAACAGGACGTCACTCAAACCCAAACTTTCACGCCAAGCCGCATGGAATTGCTTTCTGCTACCACGATGCATTTCCCCGATGTGCTCGCCTAATCTGAGCAGCCAGTTTCTGCCGGTAATGCCAACGTAGTAGTACTCGTCCGAGTCGGCCTCCATCCGTGAACGCCAATCTTCCAAGGTCTTCATCTGACTCAGATTGTGGGCGATCGTGTGGAGGTAGCATTGATGGCCGCTATTCGCGTCTCCCCATCCCTTCAGGAGGAACTGCAGCGGGATGATGGTCTTCCAAGCTAGACCCTCGCCGTACGCTTGAATTGTATGAAGGTATGCTGGACCTGGGAATGGAGTTGTTACTGCCTTCGTATTGATCCATCCACTTTCGACATCTGAGAATTGCCCGACCGCAACCGGCGACGCGACCAGCCTGTTTGAGCCGCCAGATTGGCTTCGCGTATTCTCATTGCGCTTGATTAGATGATCTATTGATCCTCGTAGCGGGCCATCACTGTCGTTGATCTGAGCAAGACACACCTCGAGCCGTTGGACGAGTGATAGTCCGTGGCCCTTGGGCATGAGCGCGTGGCAGTTTCGCGTATCTAGAAATCGTGTCTTCATCGTCTACTACGCCGTCGAAGAACTTGGACGTCCGCTTTGGGTCACTAACGGACGTTAAGACCAAGTGTAGCTCAATGTCTGCTTTTCCCGAAAGCGGTCGTTCAGACCACCCGATATTGATGAGATTGAGAGGCCGCTTTCGGCCAGAAGCGGACATTGCGATGGGTCAGTTTCCAATGGTCGCCGCAAACTGTTCGCAGGTCCCTTCTTCCGGTTGCCAATCAGTTGCGTAGGGATTGTCAGTGCAAACAATGTCGAGGAACCTGTCTCTTTCACGCCTCTGACGGGCTTCTTGGCTTGCGCGGATGGGAGCAAAACCCGGATCGTCATATAACACTTGCAGATAGGCCTCTTTGGGTGGGATGAAAT
>JADFNS010000008.1 GCA_022563255.1 Pseudomonadota bacterium | reverse complement strand
GGAAGTTGCCGCCCAAGAGGCCGCGCGAAGAATACGCACAACCCATTGAATGACTGGGCAAAAGCCATGTGCTGGCCAGGGGCAGAATCGAGCCACCGACACGCGGATTTTCAGTCCTTTTGTCTTGGATCGCGTGCGCTGAGTCAAGCTTTCAGCTCTCTCATGCGGGTCCGAGAGCCCTGTCCTATTAAGGCATCGGCCGGCACTACTGAAACAAGAGGTTATTGAGATTCTGCGGACAATTGCGGGGGACAGCATCAAACTTCTGGCTCCAGATCTGATCTAGCCATAACAGATATGAAAAGTGTGATCCTGTGCGGGGATCAGCTAGGCGCGGAAACGGAAATGGCAGTTTGGAAACTGAAACACACGCGAAAACCGAGATTCGCAGCTCCATACGGATCAGCAGCTAGAAAGGACCCGTGCAATTCTTCACTTTTCAAGCAGGTACGCCGCCAGCTAAGCTTGGCCACCGTCGCCGCGCCTCAAGAGCTCTAACATGTCTTGCCTAGCCACCCAGTTCAACGTGATTTCGCCGACTTTCGAATGCTGAGCACACGTGAAAGCCGTCGTGCCTGTTCCTCGTATCTCTTAGCCATTAGGCCGAATGTCTGAGCAAACCACACATTATCATCAGCGCTCAACGTATTGGGATCGAAGTTCTGCATATATTCATCGAGTTCGTCTTCGTCCATATAGAGGATGTCTGCCTCAATTTTCTCTCGGTCAATCGATTTTGTGTTTCGTAAGCTCACAATTCTCCATCCTCAATTAGTTGCTGTACTGCTACTGCACATTGCTTCGGCGATATCTTTAGCGATTGTTTACCAATCCGAAGAATTTTGTCGGGATCTAGAGTGTCGAACTTCTTAGCGATAGGCAGTATTGCTTTCTTTAGTTTGTCGAAGGATCGCGGATCTTTGTGTCGCGGATTCTTGCAATTCAATCGTTCGTCCGATCGGGTCACTACGTTGACCATGTCGCGCCGGCCTCGACCTATACCGTTAAGACTTTGAGGAAGGTCAGCGATCCGTTTATCAAAGACCTTCTTGGCAGACTTATTTGTCGAATCGCTTGGGTCACCACCACCGCTCGTAAAGGGTGACAGTTTCCCCTTTTTATCTGTTTCTGCCTCTGCCTCTGCCTCTGGTGGACGTAATCCTCCGGAGTAAATTAGCCTTAAGTCTTTGATTCGTCTGTCATTTGAAGGTAAGAAAAAACTTCGAGTTAGTCCAGTTTTACTTAGTTTTTGCAAAATATTTGGAGAAAGGTCGAATCCTTTTAACCAACTTTTGCACACTGGAATCATGTTTCCTGTGGCGTTCGCGGCGTTCAGCGCCGCGATAAAGTCCGCTCTCATCGGCTTGCTCATGCCCATCCACTCCGGCGAGCGCAGAAAACGGGCCTGCAAACGAAACCAAGGCCACGGCGGATTGGCGTTTTTTCGTCGGTCAGAATACTGGTAGCGATCCCAGTAGACCAC
The DNA here is from genome assembly GCA_022563255.1 of Pseudomonadota bacterium. Taxonomy (GTDB): domain Bacteria; phylum Pseudomonadota; class Gammaproteobacteria; order Steroidobacterales; family Woeseiaceae; genus UBA1847. Next base: position 83,510 of record JADFNS010000008.1, on the reverse strand, counting down.
CTCGACGTATTCGCACAGATCGTCGTTTTGGCTTTTCATGGTCGGTTCACCGGTCACTGCTGGGCAACCGGCGCAGGCATTTCGTCTTTGTCGTTATTGAACTGACTGTCGTTGTCGCGATCTGCAATTCGTTGGCGCAGCCAATCGTCAATCTCGGACTCGACCCAAGCGACCGCTCGTGGGCCAATCTTTACAGGGCGTGGAAACCTGCCGGCGTCCATCGATTCGTAGATTCGTGCCCGAGAGAGCCCGGTGCAACTTTCGACCTCTGGCCGACGAAGCAATCAAATAACCGTCACGTTGAACACTCCAGATTTCGTAAGCAGTGTCCAGCACTATATTGACTTCGTCGGTCATGCCACAGTAATCGAGCTTGGAACTAAAAACGTAGGATCAGATTTTCGATTTTGGACAGCAGAATTAGTGTGTCGATGCGCGATAAGCGAAAATCTGAACTATTGCTTTCGATTAATGGCGATGCCATGCTCTTTCAATACTTGATTTATGCGAGTTAGCGTTAATTTGTAATCTTCCCTGAGTTTGCGGCGAGCCTGTAAACACCCCAGCTCGACCTCGAATTTGTGGTAATCAGCGACAAGATCCTTATTTCGAATCAACATATTATTTGCCCGCGTCTTGATTCCTTCGGCTTGGATCTCTGATTGGACGGCTTCGTAGATGATGCGACCATCATATGCAACTACACAGAGGCCAAGAAAGTATCCTCTGCTCTGCGTATGGCATTTGCCTCACTATCTGTGGTCGCACGTAATTGGCATGTATTCAGTGCGTACATTAGCGCGCTTGCTTCGTCGTGCCGTTCGAAGTCGGCGTCGTTTTCCACGTGCGTGCGAACTTGATTGAGGAATGTCATTATTTCGGCTTTTGTGAATTTGCTACGACGAACATCCATTCCAAATAGAAATTCTTCGAACCTGTTCTTAGCCACGACGACGGCCCCTCATTGGCGTAACGCTCGCCTTACTCGATTCCCTCGCACAGTACTTCGCCCAGTCGTTCATTAACCGCAGACGCTTATCGTACAAATCACCGCGACGATAGGCCGCTTCGGTTTTATCGCGCAGAGTATGCGCTAACGCCGACTCGCAAACTTCACGAGGATAGTTCGTATGCTCTGCAGCCCAATCCCGAAACGTCGATCGAAACCCATGCACTGTGATGTCGCTCCGATTCATTCGCTTCAATACGGCGAGCATCGCGGCGTTGCTTAAATGCGTATCACGCTTGTGCCCGGGAAATACGTATGTCTTGTCGTGACCTGCTAAAGAATTGAGAGTTCGTACGACCGCTTGAGATAACGGCACACGATGTTCGCGGTTCGCTTTCATGCGCCCTGCGGGAATAACCCACAATCCGGAATCAAGGTCAATCTCAGTCCATTGCGCTTGTATAGCCTCGTTGGTCCGCGTGGCTGTAAGTATTGTTACCTCGAGAGCACGCACAGCAACACCGTCAGCCGCACGCAGCTTCTTCATGAAGGTACCGATCTCTTGATAGGGCAGTGCCGGGTGGTGCTCAACCTTCGTGACCTTGCTCGGTTTGGGTAGCAATTTATCCAGGTGTCCGCGCCAGCGAGCCGGATTGTCACCCTTTCGATACCCACGGACCGTGGCCCAGTCCAATACGGCTTCGATCCGACCGCGCAGGCGATTGGCTGTTTCAGTTTTCGTTATCCATATTGGCTCGAGGCAACGCAGAACCAACGATGTGTCAATTTGATCGACCGCGAGGTGACCGAAAACGGGTCCGGCGATGTTGTTCAAGGTACTTCGCCATTGTGCGATATGTTTTGGATTGCTCCAGCCAGCTTCTTGTGAGTCAACGTATTTTCTTGCGCACTCGGTGAAAGTCATCATGTTGTCATGTGCGAGGCGCATCGCACGGCGACGAGTCTGCTTGTCTGTCAATGGATCGATGCCTTGTCGCCTTTTCTTTCGTTCAGCGGTCGCCAGATCGCGGGCTTCGGACAGAGAAACGTCTGGAAATGGGCCAAGCCCGAGCCATGTATCCTTTCCAAATCTGGAGTATCGGAATAGCCAAGACTTCGTGATGACGACTGAGCCGTCTTTGCGAGCGGATTCGTAAACCTGCAGGTATAGATTATGGCCGTCTCCGTGTTTGCCTGGTCGCTTCGTCTTTTTCACGAACGTAGCAGAAAGCTTTTCGGCCATGTAATCACCTACATTTCCACCTACAGATTAGGTTCGGATTGTGCCAGAAACACTCGGAACGTACAAGACAAGGATTGTGCCGGAAGTGGTGGAAATTAAGGGGTTTTCGAACTTTATCGGAACTGTTTGGAATTACAGGTCGCGGACACCCTCTCCGCCATAAGAATGCAGGCCCCTCCGTGGGGCCTGCGCCTGTTTGGTGGTAGAATTTACTCAATTTAAATTTGTGGGAGTCGTACAGATGCAAGACAACATGAACTCAATGGCGCCAGTTTCAAGCCTTGCGGTCTCAGACCGGTCCGAGTTTATCTGGAAGTGCTATGCGCATGTCGTTGGAGCTATTTTGTCGCTCGTCGCGATTGAAACTTACTTGTTCAAATCCGGAGTTGCCTGGGCCATCGCGCAGCCGATGATCAACAGCCCCGGTACCGTGCTGATCGCTTTTATCGCATTGAGTTGGGCTGCCAGTCATTTCGCCCATCGCCTGCAATCGAAAACGGCGCAATATGCGGCCTTTGCCGGTTTCGTCGTTGTCTGGGCATTGATGTTTGTGCCGATGCTGGCCATGGCGCTGACGATGGATACCAGCGGCAGCATGATCGAGAGCGCTGCTGGAATGACGGTCTTCGGCTGTGTCGCCCTGATAGCGACAGTTATGATTACGCGCAAGGACTTTTCCTTCCTGCGCAGTGTCCTGGTCTGGGGCTTCTTCATTGTCATGGGGCTTATCGGCGCCTCATTCCTGTTCGGGTGGAATCTTGGCACCTGGTTCTCTGTTGGCATGATTGGATTCGCCGGCGTTGCGATCCTCTATGACACATCGAACATCATGCATCACTACCCGCAGGACAAGTATGTTGCGGCTTCAATGGCCTTGTTTGCGTCCATTGCGATGATGTTCTGGTACATCTTGCGGCTACTGATGAGTCGCAACTGAACGCCCGCAAGACAAAGACCCTGACGGGTGTAACGACCACCCTGCTGTTGCTATTGCTTGCATTTCCTGCGTTGGCGCAGGATGAAAATGCTTTTAATGACATTGAAGCGGGGGATGACCTGCAGAACATGACATCGCTCCTGGCGAACGATGACATTGATGCAGAGGCGCTAAACGACGCACGCAGCAGAGCCAACACAATAGAGCTCGCGGCAATCGCATGCGCGGACGTGAACGGCACCGCACGCATCCGGCTGGAGGAGCGATTCGAGCCCCTCAGGGACCTCGATCCCGCAGATGCAAGTACAGAATCCCTCGCGCAGCGCCAGAGTATCCGTAATTTGCTGGATGAGGCGATCGCCCGGCAGGCAAGATGCGACGGCCTCGTGGACCAGGCGCGGGGAATGGCGTCAAAAATATCGACGCGGCAAAACGAGTTGTCCCAGCAGTTTCTGTCCAGCCGCACTGACTCCGTCATCGCTCTGGCGAAAGGTCTCCCCGGACGAATCGCGGACTGGCCAACGAAATTTCGCGAAAATTTCGATTTGCAACTTGTTGACGGTCTTACACCGATCAGGTTGCTCTGGTTGCTGATCATCGCAGGATCCATCGCAGCGTTTACCGGACTCTTCATCCGCAAGAGATTTTTGATCTGGTACGCGTCTGCGGGCGGTGACGAAGCGCCATACAAGATGAAGTACCTGTTGCCGAAACCGCTGGCGGAATTTTCGCCCCTGTGGCTGGAAGGCGCTGCCCTGTTTCTGATCCTGTCAATCGCCATACCCAATGCCTCCAGCGATATGCTGGTTGTTCGCGTTGCCATCGCGATTTTCGCCGTTGGACTTTCTTGTGTCGTCGTCAATTGGGCGACCGGTCCGCTATCACCCGCTGCCGATGTGAAGGGTCTGATTCCGGACCATGTCCGGCCATTGCGTGTGCGACTGCGGTTCTTAGCCGGCGCAATCGCTCTAAGCTATGTATTCCTGGGCGGCGAATGGCTGGCTGTTCGTGCAACCCAGGCGCATGTGGCCGGTCGCGCATCGATGATATTCATCGTTGCAGTGGCCCTGCTGGTAGTTCTGACCTATCTCGGTCGCATTCCGGGCCTGCAACAGCGCTACAGGACTCTGCGGTTCGCTGCCGCCGCAATAACCGTCTTTGCGATTTTCGCGTTGTTCATGGGCTATCAAAACCTCTCGGGCTATCTGGTCGAGGGTATCGCGAGTACCGGACTGGCCCTGTTCGTGCTCTGGATATTCCTGTGGCTGTTCTACGTCGGTTTCAATTACCTGCTCGAGCAAAAAACGCCGACAGCGACGCAAGTTCGAACGACTCTCGGCATCAGCGACAAGGGCTCGGGAACCGGCATCGGTTTCATGCAGCTGGTCGCCGACCTCGTGCTTTGGATCAGTGCCATCGTGTACCTTATTTATGTCTGGGACAACACTGGCTCCACGCTTGGCAAGCTCCGGCTGTCGATCGTCGAGCGCTGGGAATTCGGCAGCTTCTCCCTGGTGCCAAAGGACGTCGTTGGTGGTGTTCTCCTGTTCGTAGTATTGGTGGTCATGATTGGATGGATCAAGCGCTGGGTAGACCGCCGGTGGTTGCAACGCATTGTTATCGAGCGAGGCGCCCGGGACGCGATTTTGACTCTGTTCGGATACGTCGCATTCATTGTGGCGATACTGATATCACTGAAGGCTGCGAGCGTCGACCTGACTGGCCTTGCCATTGTCTCCGGCGCCCTGGCATTGGGCCTCGGATTTGGCATGCAGGAAATCGCCAACAACTTCGTGTCCGGCCTGATCCTGCTGTTTGAGCGCCCGATTCGTGCGGGGGACTTCGTTACAGTCGGCAAGGTGGAGGGCTTCGTGCGCAGCATCCGCCTTCGCGCGACGGAGATCGAGACTCTCGACAACCAGAACGTATTGGTACCGAATTCCGAACTGGTGTCGGGACAAGTAACGAACTGGGTGCTCCGCGATACGCACGGCCGCCTGCAATTGCGGATTGGCGTCGCCTACGGTTCAGATGTCGAGAAAGTCCGCGATATTCTTGAGAACGTCGGTCGGGAGCATCCCGAAGTCATCACAGATGGACGTGCACCGGCGCCGAGCGCTTTGTTCATGCGTTTCGGCGACAGTTCACTCGACTTTGAGTTGCGCGTGCGTATCCAACGTATCGAACGCAGATTCTCGGTAACAAGCGACTTGAACTTCGAAATTGACAAAGAATTCCGCAAAGCCGGTATCACGATCCCGTTCCCGCAACGCGATCTGCATATAGTTTCTTATCCGGAACAGCAAAAACCGGCGCCAAAACCCGTGCAGCCGGCCCCGGAGACTGAACCGGCGGTACCCGTGGAGGACATAACCCGCAGCCATGTAGAGCAGCTCGATACGTCATGCGACAGGTCCGAGATCTGGGCGGCGATTACGGATATCGAGATATTGAAGCGCTGGCTCGCTCGGGACGGGTCCTTCGCCCCTTACATTGGCGGACCTTTCGAAATGGATTTGCGCGACGGTTATTCGATGAGTGGCCGGCTGGATATATTCATGCCGCAACGCCGTATGCGCATGGTCATAGCGCCAGCCGAGCAGGAAGAAGCCTTGCCCACGGGCCCAATCACCATAGGGCACGTCATCCGCGAAAAAGACGGCGTCACGACGCTGACCGTGACCGTGGCGGGAATTCCCGGAAGTGAAGACTGGGAAGAATACTACCGGCTTTCTGTAGATCGCTGGCGGAATGCATTGGCCGAACTGAAGTCAGATGTGTTGCGCAAGTAAGCTTCAGTCCGCCTTTATGAGCTCGACGCCGCCCATATAAGGCTGCAGCACCTCCGGCACGCGAATGCTGCCGTCGTCATTCTGATAATTTTCCATGACGGCAATCAACGCCCTGCCCGCGGCAACTCCTGAACCATTCAGTGTATGGATCAACTCCGGCCTACCGGTATCCGGGTTTCGCCAACGTGCCTGCATGCGGCGCGCCTGGAAATCGTTGTAGTTACTGCACGAGGATATCTCACGGTACTTCTGCTGCCCCGGTAACCAGACTTCGATATCGTAGGTTTTTGTCGCCCCGAATCCGACGTCACCTGCACACAGAGCGACGACTCGATACGGCAACTCCAGTTTCTGCAGGATCACTTCCGCGTGGCCCGTGAGCGATTCGAGCGCGGCCATGGAATCTTTGGCCACAACAAAATGCACGAGCTCGACTTTTTCGAACTGGTGCTGGCGAATCATGCCGCGCGTGTCCTGGCCGTAGGAACCAACCTCTGAACGAAAACACGGCGTGTGCGCTACGTAGTGTTTCGGCAACTGATCAGCTTCGAAAATTGCGTCCCGGGCCAGATTGGTCACCGGCACTTCGGCTGTTGGAATAAGGTAATACGGCGTCTCGGTGTGGGTGCGAAACAAGTCGTCTTCGAATTTCGGAAGATTGCCGGTGCCGATCAATGCGTCGGCGAGCACCAGGTACGGAACGTAGATTTCCTCATACCCGTGCTGCTCCGTATGTGTGTCCAGCATGTACTGGATCAAAGCGCGCTGCAGCCGCGCCAGCGGACCACTGAGTACGGTAAATCGGGAGCCCGAGATTCGACTCGCCGCTTCGAAATCGATCATGCCAAGGTTTTCGCCCAATTCGATATGATCCCGCACTTCGAAATCGAATTTTGTCGGCTCGCCCCAACGCCTCACTTCGGCATTGTCACTTTCGTCTTTGCCGTCGGGCACACTGTCATCCAATAGATTCGGCAGGCGCAGTTCGATGTCTCGCAGCCCGGCCTGCACCGACACCAATGCCGCTTCACTGCTATCGAGTTTGTCGCCGAGATCTTTTACGGCCGCCAGCAATGGCGCAATATCAGTTCCCTCCGCCTTGGCCTTGCCAATGCTCCTGGCACTGGCATTGCGCTCGCTCTGCCACTGCTCTGTCTCGACCTGCAATGCCTTGCGACGCCCTTCCAGCTCCAGGTATTCGTCCGTATCGAACTGGTGGCCACGTCGGGCAAGATTGGCGGCAACATCGGCCGTAGAATGACGAAGTAATTTGGGATCTATCATTTGTACAGTCTTGTTTATTTCTCTTTGCTGCGACGCTCTATTTCATCGAGCTTTTCGCGAATTTTGATCTCGAGTCCGCGAGGCACGGGATGATAATACTTAACCGCACTCATGTCGTCGGGAAAGTACTTCTCACCAACTGCCAGAGCGTCTTCCTCGTCGTGCGCATAACGGTATTTTTCGCCGTATCCAAGCTCCTTCATTAACCGAGTTGGTGCGTTGCGCAGGTGCATCGGCACTTCGAGCGATCCACGCCCGCGTGCGTCCTCCATCGCAGCCTTGGAGGCCACATAAACGGCGTTGCTCTTCGGCGCGCAGGCGAGATAAACGACCGCTTGTGCGATGGCCAGTTCACCCTCAGGACTGCCGAGGCGTTCCTGCGCCTCCCAGGCGTTGAGCGTCAGCTGCAGACTGCGCGGGTCGGCGTTGCCAATGTCCTCCGACGCAATCCGCACCAAACGCCGCGCGATATACAACGGTTCACAGCCGCCATCGAGCATCCGCATGAGCCAGTACAGGGCAGCATCCGGATCCGTGCCCCGAATCGACTTGTGCAGCGCCGAAATCTGATCGTAGAAATACTCGCCCTGTTTGTCGAAGCGGCGCCGGCTACCCGACGCGACATCCCTGACGATCGCGTCCGTGACCGCGCCACCGTCGGCAAGGTCCGCGGAGAGTTCCAACAGGTTGAGCGCCCGTCTCGCATCGCCGTCCGCCGACGCTGCAATCAGACTGACGGACTCGTCGCTAATAGTGACTCGCCCACCGAGCCCGCGTTCCTCATCAGCAAGCGCACGCCCCACAATAGCAACAAGATCTGCCGTATCGAGCACCTTCAGAACGTACACTCGCGCCCGGGATAACAAGGCATTGTTCAGTTCGAACGACGGATTCTCGGTCGTCGCGCCGATGAAAGTCAGGGTGCCGTCCTCGACAAAAGGCAAGAATGCGTCTTGTTGGGCCTTATTGAAGCGGTGCACTTCGTCCAGAAACAAGACGGTCCCGCGATTGCTCATGTCGCGGTGCTGTCGGGCCTGGGCGACAGCCGCGCGTATGTCCTTCACACCGGCCATGACCGCCGACAGACCGATGAAGTGCGATTCCGTGGTTGCCGCGAGCATGCGCGCAAGAGTCGTCTTGCCGCTGCCGGGCGGTCCCCACAAAACCATCGAATGTGCGCGCCCTCGTTCAATGGCACGTGACAACGGCTTGTCCTTTCCCAACAAATGCCGTTGGCCGTAAAACTCATCAAGAGATGCCGGTCGCATGCGATCCGCGAGCGGCCGCTCCGCGTCATTGCGGGTATCGTTTACGAATAAGTCAGTCAAGGCTGGCGCCAGCCTTGCGCCTCAGGAACCGCGCCTCGAAACGCAGACACCACTCTGCGGCGCCCGCGAACCCAATCGCAAGACCCGAAATAATTCCTGCCGTATCCGCCGCCACATCGATCCAGTCCGAAGTGCGGTAGCTGATCTTGAACTGACAAATCTCGATGAAGAGCCCGAACACCAGCAGCCCCAGGGCGATGCGCCAATACGATTTCACCGGATACAGGCCGGCGAACCACAACGACAAAATCAGAAACGTCATGCCATGGAGCCACTTGTCCACACTCTCGAACCAGGACAATGCCCTGACTTTGTCGTCCCAGAACCACACCACCGGCATCAGGGCCGCAAACAAAACGAAGAACAGGATAAGAATACTGGCCAACCGCCAACGGTTGGCGTGGCGCAATTCGAGCATCAGGGTTCTTTAACTTCGGCCAAAGCGGGCACACCCACGACATCGACGTCGTCGGGCACGATGAACTCGAATCTGCTCGCATCGATCGGCTCGTTGATCTTTACATCATAAAGGACGACAAGCGTCGTCTGCTCCAGGTTGTCGTGGAACACCATGCGTCGCAACTGCTGGTCGATGAAACCAAGCTCAATGCGACTAAATCCGCCATTTTTGTCTTTAGGCACGAGCCGCACCCAGGTCGTTGGGCCTGTTATCGTCGTGCCCCCGAAATCGAACTCCTCCAGCGCATTTTCGGAGCCGCCCAGCAACAGTGCCGGGGTATTGGCGAGCGCTCTCCGCTGCGGCTTCACAGTCACTTGCTGCAGGTCCAGGTCGTAGCTCCACACGTTGCGGCCGTCCGCGATCAACCATTGCTCATAGGGCTCCGTGTAAGACCAGCGAAAACGGGTGGGCCGCTCGATCTCCAGCGTGCCGACGCTTGATTCGATCACGATGCCATCTGCGTCCATTAGCGACTGTTCGAAACGACTTTCCATCGTGATGACGTCGGTCAGAAAATTTCTGACCAATTTCTCGCCGACTTCGTCTATCGCGCTCTGCGCGCGAACGCTGACTGCGAGCAATACGACGATCGTCGGAATGATGATTTTCCTGATCACTAGCGACCCTCTTTCGCCGGGGCCGGTACCAGAATTTCTCGGGACCCGTTCGACTCCAGCGGACCCACGAGTCCGACCGCCTCCATCGCTTCCACTATCCGCGCGGCGCGGTTGTAACCGATCTTGAGACGGCGTTGTACGCCGGATATCGAGGCCTTGCGCGTATCCATGACGATCTGCACGGCCTGATCATAGAGCGGGTCCTCCTCGGCCTCGGCCACGCCAGTCGGCGCCCCGTCAATATCGGTCAGACTGGGAGTCGGGCTCAACGGACCGATCAGAACTTCGTCGAGATATCGAGGAGTGCCGCTCTTCTTCAGATACCGAACCACGGCATGCACTTCGTTGTCCGAGACGAAAGCGCCGTGCACACGTACCGGCAACGACGTTCCGGGCGGCAAATAAAGCATATCGCCATGGCCCAATAGATTTTCAGCACCCTGCTGATCTAAAATCGTGCGGGAATCCACTCTGGCCGAAACCTGAAACGCGATACGGGTAGGAACGTTGGCCTTGATCAGACCCGTTATAACGTCCACCGATGGGCGTTGCGTGGCCAGGATCATGTGTATGCCGGACGCGCGAGCCTTCTGGGCGAGACGCGCTATCAACTGCTCCACCTTCTTGCCGACGATCATCATCAGGTCGGCAAGCTCATCAATGACGACCACGATGAAGGGCAAGCTGGTCAGCGTCGGGTGCTCAATCGGCTTATCTTCATCGAACAATTCCGGCGGCCGGAAGCTTGGATCCTTGATCGGGTCGCCAGCGTTGATCGCCTCGCGCACCTTGCGGTTATAGCCGCCGATGTTGCGCACTCCGAGCGCCGACATCACACGGTAACGCCGATCCATCTCGGCGACGCACCAGCGCAGCGAATTGGCCGCCTCTTTCATGTCCGTGACCACCGGCGCCAACAGATGAGGAATGCCCTCATAAACAGACAGCTCGAGCATCTTCGGATCAATCATGATCAATCGCACGTGCTCGGGCTGCGTCTTGAAGAGAATGCTCAGCACCATCGCATTAATGCCGACTGACTTGCCGGAACCCGTCGTACCTGCAATCAACAAGTGCGGCATGCGCGCCAGATCGGCGACGACCGGGTGGCCGCCAATATCCTTGCCCAGCGCCAGCGCGAGAGGCGAAGCCAGTTCGTCGTAGGCGCGCGACTTTATGATTTCACCCAAAGTCACGAGCTGACGATTCTCGTTCGGGATTTCCAGGCCAACGAATGACTTGCCTGGAATAACCTCGACGATGCGCACGCTCACAACAGATAAGGACCTGGCCAGATCCTTGGACAGACTCGAGATCTGGCTGACCTTGACGCCGGGCGCCGGGTCCAGTTCAAAGCGTGTGATAACCGGGCCCGGATAGACCGAGCGCACTTCCACGTCAATACCAAAGTCCCTGAGCTTTAGCTCAACTAGCCGGGACATCGCTTCCAGCGCGTCGTTCGAAAACCCGGGTTGCTGTTTCGGCGGATCATCCAACAAAGACAGCGGCGGCAATTCACCCGCGGCGGGCGGATCGAACATCGGCACCTGTCGCTCTTTCTCGGCGCGAACACTGGGTTCGAGCGCCGCCAATACGGGCTCAATGCGAGGTTTAACGCGATTGGCCTGTAGTTTTTTCTCGACTTTGACGGAATCCTGCCGCGCGGCCGCCTGGCGACGGCCCTCCGCTTTATCACGCAGCTCGCCGAGCTTGTACTTGCCCCTCTCAAAGCCGAGCAACGCCCAATGACCAATTCGATCCATTGCGCTGATCCACGAGATACCGAGAAACAGCGACAGCGAGGCGACCCAAATACAAAACAGCAATGTGCTTGCGCTCAGTATCTTCATGACCGCCGCAAGTCGCAGCCCGACCTCCTGCCCGACGATGCCACCGGCCGTTTCATTGAAATCGACCGGCGAGAAATGCAATGTCGACAGCGCGCTACTCGTCACCAGAGTGGCGACAAAACCCGCAAAGCGCAGACCAAAATCCAGTTTGGTCAGTGCAATCTGCGTCTTTTGCTCGCGATACAACATCCACCCAATGTAGAAAACCATGACACTGAAGAGGTAGGCCGGTCGGCCGAAAGAGTTGAACAGCAAATCTGCGATCAGCGCGCCGATGCGGCCGGCACCATTTTGTACGACGGCGCTGGTTGTGGCCTGGCTGAAGCCCGGGTCGGCTGGACTGTAGGTGAACAGCGCATACCAGAGAATCAGCGCGAGCACGCCAAATAAGTACAATGCACCTTCGCGCAGCGACTGATGCACCTGAGACGACAGGCGCGCTTCCGGTTGTTTCACTTTGGAGACTCTTGCCATAAAGATTCCAACTTCCCTACACTAGACCAACGACGAGCCAATCCGCATCACGCGGGTAATTCTTAAGCTGTTATTTTCTTACGGACAAATTATACATGAGTGACCTGAAACATTGCCGGGTTCTGATTTTAGGATCGGGCCCCGCTGGCTATGCCGCAGCGGTCTACGCTGCGCGCGCCAATCTCAATCCGGTGCTCGTTGCGGGCATGGAACAAGGCGGTCAGCTCATGACGACGACGGGCGTCGACAACTGGCCGGGCGACGTCGAGGGACTGCAGGGACCCGAGCTGATGGACCGCATGCTGCGTCACGCCGAACGCTTCAACACCGAGGTTGTGAATGACCATGTCCACAACGTAGATCTGTCACAGCGTCCGTTCCGGCTCGACGGCGACTACGCTGGCTATACTTGCGACGCATTGATTATTTCCACGGGGGCTACTGCCATATATCTGGGGCTGCCCTCCGAAGAGGCCTTCAAGGGCCGCGGCGTATCGGCGTGCGCGACCTGCGACGGCTTCTTTTTCCGCGACAAGCCGGTTGCGGTCGTCGGCGGCGGCAACACCGCGGTCGAGGAAGCGCTGTATTTGAGCAATATTGCCTCCAGGGTCACCCTTGTGCATCGCCGCGACGCGCTCCGCGCCGAGAAAATACTGCAGGACCACCTGTTCGAAAAAGAACGCGAAGGCAAAATCGTGATCGAGTGGGACAATGTTGTGGAAGAAGTTCTGGGCGATGACACAGGTGTCACCGGTTTGCGTATCCGCAGTACGAAGGACGCCGCGACGATCCAGGATCTCGACGTCGATGGCGTATTTATCGCGATCGGACACAAACCCAACACCGATCTGTTTGCTGGCCAGCTGGACATGAAAAACGGTTATATCATTGTGAAGACCGGCCTCACGGGTGGCGCAACGGCAACCAGCGTTCCCGGTGTATTCGCCGCTGGCGATGTCGCAGACCAGGTGTACCGCCAGGCGATCACGTCGGCGGGAGCTGGCTGCATGGCCGCACTGGATGCAGAAAAATATGTCGACGCGCTCGAAAAACCGATCGCCACGGAAGGTACGACTACCTAGGGTAGCCATATCCTGATGGATGTTTGTGTGCATCACGGTATCGCCGAAATTTCACGCGATGACTGGAATGACCTCTTGGGCACCGACTGCCCTTTCTTACGCCACGAGTTCCTGTGCCTGGCGGAAGCAACCGGTTGCGTCTCTCCCGAGCGCGGCTGGTCGCCACGCCATCTGACGATCACCGCAGGCGGCCGGCTGCGCGCCGCGATGCCACTGTATGAAAAGAGCCACTCCTGGGGCGAATTCGTATTCGACTGGGCATGGGCCAACGCCTACGAGCAAGCCGGGCTCAGCTATTACCCGAAACTCGTGTCCGCAGCGCCGTTTACGCCAGCCCCAGGTCGACGGTTGCTGTTGGCCGATGCAGCGGATACCGAGGCGGCCAGCGCCCTGCTGCGGGCCGCCATTGCATTGGCAAAGGAGACCGGCTGTTCGTCCGTGCATGTGCAGTTCCCGTCAGAGGCGGAACTTCCGCTGCTGCAAAAAGCAGGCCTGCTCATCCGCAAAGACTGCCAATTTCACTGGCACAACCACGACTACCGTAATTTCGACGAATTTCTGGATACGTTCACCTCCGTCAAGCGCAAAAAAGCCCGCCGCGACCGCCGCAAGGTCCGGGAAAGCGGCATTCGGTTTCGCCGCATTAAGGGTGCGGAGATTGATGAGCAAACGTGGTCGGTTGTGTATCGATTGATCAGTCGCACGTTCATGATGCGCGGCTCCTTGCCTTATTATAATGAAGCGTTTTTTCGAGGTCTTAGCGAACAGATGCCCGAGGGAATACTGGTCATACTTGCGGAATTGGATGCGTTGCCAGTGGCCGCGGCTGTGTTCTTTGAAAGCGAGGAAATTCTGTATGGCCGATATTGGGGCAGCGACGGTCATTTCGACGCGCTGCATTTTGAGACCTGCTACTACCAGGGCATCGACTACTGCATAGAGACGGGCAAGCAGATCTTCGAGCCCGGGACACAAGGCGAGCACAAGATAAGCCGCGGCTTTTCACCTGTCTCCACGTGGTCGGCGCATTGGCTCGCGCACCCGCAGTTCGCCAGCGCTATCGAGCAATATCTGAACGCAGAGGGGAAAGACGTCGACAAATATATCGATGCGGTCGGCTCGCGCAGCCCCTACAAGAATCCCGGCGAACAGCCGTGACCAGCCACCGCGTCTTTTGGCTCAGTCCGGACGATCCACCTGAGAACTTCCCGCCGCTAGCCGCCGCGCTGCGCGAGCCGGAGGGCTTGCTGGCCGCCGGCGGCGACCTCAACACAGATCGCCTTTTGTACGCATATCGCAAAGGCATTTTTCCGTGGTACGAAGAGGGCCAGCCCCTCTTGTGGTGGTCACCCAACCCGCGCTGCGTGTTCCTGCCTGGCGACTTGCATATATCCAGACGCACGCTGCGAGAACTGCGGCGGTCAACAGCCGAAATTCGCGTCAATACGGCATTCGCCGAGGTCGTACGCGCCTGTGCCGGTCCGCGGCGCTCACAGCAAGGCACATGGATCACGCAGGACATGATGCGGGCCTACCAGCAGTTGCACAAACTGGGATGGGCCCATTCCATCGAAGTCTGGCAATCCGGAAAGCTCAGCGGGGGCCTTTACGGCCTTGCCATTGGCAAGGTCTTCTTCGGCGAATCCATGTTCAGCCTGACGTCGAATGCATCGAAAATTGCACTGTTGCTACTGGCTCGGCAGCTCGATTCCGCTGCCTTCGAGTTGCTCGATTGTCAGGTTGTGTCCAGCCACCTGAGGAGCCTCGGCGCGCGGTGTATTTCCCGCGGCGATTTCGCGCAAAGGCTCAATTCGGCGTGTCACCCGGCCCTGCGATTTGAAAACTGGCCGGCTCGCGCGATGTCGTGCTCCCAATTATTATCAGATTAAAGCGTTTGCGCATTGCAATACCCATTCCGTTTCTGCACAATTCGCCAGCCTTTCAGCACTAACAGAGAAATGAAGCCCGTGGCGAAAGAAGAAGCCATTCAGATGGAGGGCGTCGTAACCGAGACGCTGCCCAACACGACTTTTCGAGTTGAACTCGAGAACGGGCACGTTGTGATTGCGCATATCTCAGGAAAAATGCGCAAGAACTACATTCGTATCCTTACTGGCGACAATGTCACAGTCGAATTGACGCCTTACGATCTGAGTAAAGGCCGGATCATTTATCGCGGGCGTTAACTAGGGACGCTCTGATCAGCCTTCCGGCAGGTGTTCGAGCTCTTTGAGCACCGGTTCCGAAATCAGAGCCAGTTCGCCGTCCGCTCCAACTGTGATTTTCACATGGCCGCCGTCAGCAAGGCTGCCGAACAGCAGTTCCTCCGCCAGCGGCCGTTTAATCTGCTCCTGAATAATTCTTGCCATCGGTCTGGCGCCCATCTTCGGGTCGTAACCGCGCTCGGCAATCCAGTCGCGCGCCTCGTCATCCAGTTCCAGCGTGACATTGTTATTTCCCAGCTTGGCTTCGAGTTCGACAACCAGCTTGTCAACGACGCGCTTGACGGATATCGGGTCCAGTGAAGCAAACTGAATGATCACGTCGAGCCGGTTGCGGAATTCCGGCGAAAACAATTTTTTGATGATCGTCATGCCGTCCGAGCTGTGGTCCTGCTGCGTGAAACCTACGGATGCACGGCTCATTTCCTGAGCGCCGGCATTGGTGGTCATGACCAGTATGATATTGCGAAAATCGGCTTTGCGACCGTTGTTGTCAGTCAACGTACCGTGATCCATCACCTGCAACAAAAGATTGAAAACGTCCGGGTGCGCTTTCTCGATTTCGTCGAGCAATACGACGGCATGCGGATTTTTGTTGACGGCCTCCGTCAACAATCCGCCCTGATCGAAGCCAACATACCCCGGCGGCGCGCCGATGAGCCGCGACACGGTATGGCGCTCCATGTATTCGGACATGTCGAAGCGGATAAGCTCCACACCCATGATCATCGCCAGTTGCTTGGTCACTTCGGTCTTGCCAACGCCCGTGGGACCCGCAAAGAGAAAAGCGCCGATCGGCCTGTCGTCTTCGCGCAATCCGGAACGGGCCATCTTGATCGCCCCGCTCAGCGCCTCAATGGCCTTGTCCTGACCAAAGATTGTCAGTTTGAGATCGCGTTCCAGCGTGCGCAGCGCGTCACGATCCGAAGTCGATACGCTCTTGGTCGGGATGCGCGCCATCTTGGCAACGATATTTTCAACCAGTTCAACGGTCACACGCGTGCTGCGTTCGGCCGCCGGTTTGAGACGCAGGTTGGCGCCGGCTTCGTCCATGACGTCGATGGCCTTGTCCGGAAGGAAACGGTCGTTGATGTGCTTGGCCGACAGCGCCACCGCCGCATCAAGCGCTGCATCATCGTACTTGATGCCGTGATGTTCCTCGAAGCGAGACCTCAACCCTCGCAAAATGGCGCCTGTTTCTTCGATGCTGGGCTCTGGAACGTCGATTTTCTGGAAGCGCCGCGCCAACGCGTGGTCCTTCTCGAAAACGCCGCGATATTCGGCGTAGGTCGTCGACCCGATGCAGCGCATTTCGCCGTTTGCAAGCGCCGGCTTGATCAAATTGCTCGCATCCATGACGCCGCCGGATGCGGCCCCCGCTCCGATAATCGTGTGAATTTCATCAATAAAAAGGATCGCCCCCGGGTCTTCCCGAATCTCCGCGATGACGCCTTTCAGTCGTTTCTCGAAGTCGCCACGATATTTGGTGCCCGCTATCAGCGCGCCCATATCCAGCGCATAGATCGTGCTGTCCGACAGCACCTCAGGCACCTTCCCTTCGGTAATCAGTCGCGCCAGACCCTCCGCCAGGGCGGTCTTGCCAACACCCGCCTCACCGACATATAGCGGATTGTTCTTGCGGCGGCGGCAAAGAATCTGAACCGTGCGTTCGATTTCCAACTCGCGGCCAATCAATGGATCAATCTTGCCCTGCCGCGCGCGTTCATTGAGATTCGTGGCGAATTTTTGCAGCGACGACAACTCGCGCTCTTGCTCGGATTCGAGCTGGGGCTCTCCTTCCTCGCTACTGCCCTCACTGGACACTTGCGGCAGACCGTGGGAAATATAATTCACAACATCAAGTCTGGAGATGTCCTGCAGGCCGAGATAGTAAACGGCTTGAGATTGTTTCTCGGAAAATATCGCGACGAAGACGTTGCTGCTCGTAACCTCTTTCTTGCCACTTGATTGCACGTGATAAACAGCACGTTGCAGGACACGCTGAAAACCCAGCGTCGGCTGCACTTCGGCATCATTATCGTCCGCGAGCAACGGCGTTTGCTCATCGATGCATTCGACGAGTTGCCGGCGCAGCTCGGGGATATTGGAATCACAGGCCCGCAGAATCTTGTGCACGCTCGGTATATCCAGCAACGCCAGCAGCAGGTGCTCCACCGTCATGAATTCATGACGGTAATCCTTCGCTCTCTGAAACGCCTCATTCAGGCAAAATTCGAGCTCACTGCTCAACATGATTCGTGCCTCGTCATCCTCTTTAGGACTCTTCCATGGTACACAGCAACGGGTGTTGATGCTGGTCTGCCATGCTTATGACCTGCGCCACCTTCGTCTCCGCGATTTCGTAACTGAACAAACCGCAAATGCCCTTGCCCTTCGTATGCACCTCCAGCATCACCTGCGTTGCACGCGTACGCTCCATAGCAAAAATAGACTCCAGAATGTCGACAACGAATTCCATGGGCGTGAAATCGTCGTTGATCAGGACGACACGATACAGCGACGGCGGTTTTAGCTTCGGTCGTTCCTCCTCGACGGCCAGATCGAAGCTTTCATGACGCTCTATGTCGGTGGGACGCTCACTCATAATCTGGGCTTCGAAGGGATATTTTTCTTAAAAGTCAATAATCTGCTTGTTCGTGTTGCAGTTCAACCCGTATGATCGGGTCGCTACGTTAATAGGAAGTCAGCTACACTAAATAGCTCCACTAGCCATGATTTCAAGAGCCTATTGGTCGAATCTCAGGAATGTCGATAGCGGCAAAGCCATTAGCGCCGCAAACGACTTGTTGCCGCCCCTGGTCAGCCTGTTGCTGGTCGTTCTGATCGGTTGGCAGCTGGCCCGGATGATCTGGGTGCTGGTGCCGGGCAACGCGGCCGGAGTCGCCGTGCCTTTGCCCGCGTCACTACCTGACATAATCCTGTCATCGGGCGTATCGGCGGATGTCCACGCAATCGCGAAATCGCACCTGTTTGGCGTCGCGGACGCAATGTCGGCCGGTCCGAAGCCCGCGGTGGAAGCGAACGATGGACTCGCGGATACGCAGCTGTCTGACCTGACATTGAATGGAACGGTGGCGTCGGATCTGCCGGATTTCTCCGTCGCCATAATCTCGGTAGGCGGCGGCGATCAAACGGTCTACTCCATTGGCGATATCATCAGCTCCGGCGCTTCTTTGCACGCCGTGTATGCCGACCGAGTCGTGCTGAATGAGAAAGGCGTGCTAACGAACTTGAAGTTGCCACGCGAGTTCAAGACCTACCCGGTCAGCAGCACGCGCAGAGTCACCGGCCTGAATCGACAGTTCGGAGGCAACTCGCAGAGTATTCAGGCTATCGTCTCGCAAAATCTGACGAAGCTTACCGATGTGATTCGCCCGACACCGTATATGCGCAACGGACGACCGGCCGGATACCGCGTTTATCCCGGTCGTGATCGCAAACAATTCGCGGCACTTGGGCTGCGCCCCGGTGACATCATCATGGATATTGACGGGCAGTCGCTGCTCGACCCGACTCAGGCTATGCAGATATTCCAATCGCTGGGGACAGCGGAACAGGTTACGGTCACCGTTGAGCGTAACGGACAAACGCAAACTCTTGTCCTGAAAACCAGTCAACTCGATCTGAAGGGCAAGCAAACGAAATGATCCAGGCCACGAAATTCAAACGCAATAATTTTCGGTTATTACTGGCGACTCTTGCCCTGACCATCGCAGCTGCTGCCTATGCTCAGGATGCCGAAATCACGCTGAACTGGAAAGACGCCGATATTCGCAAAGTCATTGAAGCGGTCAGCGAATTGACGGGCAAGAACTTCATAATTGACCCGCGCGTCACTGGCAAAGTCACTTTGCTGTCCTCGGCCCCGATGTCGCGAGAGGCGTTTTACGAGGCATTTCTGTCGATACTGCAGGTGCATGGCTATGTCGCGATCACGAGCGGCGACATCATCAAGATTTTACCCGACGCAACCGCGAGGCAATTTGCGGGCCCTATTAACACGCGCAGCGCGGCAGGTCCGGATGACATGGTCACACAGGTCATCCACGTCAGGAACATCAACGCAGCGCAGCTTGTGCCGATACTGCGCCCGTTGATTCCGCAGTACGGGCACATGGTCGCCCATGCGGGGTCGAACATGTTGATCATCTCCGACCGAGCAGCAAACCTGCAGCGCATGATCAGCATAATTCGCCGTATTGATCTGGCGAGCGATGATGAAATAGAAGTCGTGGTTCTGCAAAATGCGTCGGCCACTGAAATCGTCCGCATTATGACCTCGTTAACGCAAACCAAACGTGCCGATGGTGCGCCCCTGACCATCAACCTGGTCGCCGATTCTCGTACCAACAGCGTGCTGATTGGCGGCGACAAATCGGATCGACTGCGTCTACGCGCCCTGATAGCCCATCTCGACACGCCGCTGGAAAACGGTGGCGACACGCAAGTTCGTTATCTGCGTTATGCAGATGCCGAGGAACTTGCTGCAAAACTTCAGACCCACTTCACCAGTCAGGCAGCGACGGCTGCCGGGCAGCCGGCAGGTACCGGCCGACCCGACAATATCAGTGTTTGGGCTGATCCCCAGACAAATGCCATCGTCGTCAACGCACCTCCCAAGATGATGCGCTCGCTGATGCAGATAGTGGACAAACTCGATATTCGTCGTGCACAAGTTCTTGTTGAGGCGATTATCGTCGAAGTCATCTCAGATCGAAAAAATGAATTCGGTATTTCCTGGGGCGTCGCGTCCAGCGGCTCCAATGCTCCTGTCGCCCTGACCAATTTTCCAGACTTCTTGGGCGGTGTCCTGCAACTCGGCACGGCCATTGGCGGCGGCACCGATCCATCGGCAGTCATCGGGGAAGGCATAACGATCGGCATCGGTCGAATTTCCGATACCGGCCTGAGCTTTGCCGCGATCCTGCGGGCACTGGAAGGCGAAGCAAACACCAACATCATTTCCACGCCCTCGATCGTAACAACCGACAACGAAGAGGCCACCCTCAACGTCGGTCAGGAAGTGCCGTTCGTGACCGGCTCCTTCACCAATACAGGCGGCACCGACGGTTCCGTCAATCCGTTCCAGACCATTAACCGCCAGCAGATCGGGGTGAAGCTGACAATTACGCCGCACATCAACGAGGGCGACGCGCTCGTTCTGGATATTTTTCAGGAGGTCTCAAGCATCGCCCAGTCCGCTGCCGGAGCAGTCGATCTGATTACGAATCAGCGCCTTATCAAAACCACGGTCATCGTCGACGATGGCGAAATTCTCGTACTCGGAGGTCTGCTGGAAGACGTGCTACGTGAGAGCGATCAACGCATACCGATACTCGGCAAAATACCGTTCATCGGCAATTTTTTCCGGGTTCGCAAGACCGAGATGGTCAAAACCAATTTAATGATTTTCATTCGCGCCACGATATTACGCGATGCCGCAACAACGGCATTTGAAACCAATGCCAAATACAACTTTATTCGCGACGTGCAATTGGGTCAGCAGGGGGAATCGATACCACTCATGCCCGGCACGCCGCGCCCGATGATTCCGCCGCTTGATGATGGCTCGGACGATGGCGGCGAATAACAAACCCGCGGTAGATGCCGGCGACGAGACAGCCGGAACGGCGCGTCGAACGCTGCCCTTTTCGTTTGCCAAACGCCACGGCGTTCTGATTCACGAGTTGGACAACAAACGCGGAGAGGCGGTTTACCGCAGCGGCGCATCGCCGCTGAGCCTCGCAGAGGCGCGACGCTTCGCGGGCGTGCCATTGAAATTATCGCGCGTGTCGGAAGATATTTTTGACGGTCTTTTACAGGAAACTTACGAGCAAAGTGACACCGACGCGGCGCAGATGGTTGATGGACTCGATGACGATTTTGACCTCAATCAGGTTGCGCAACATCTGGAACCGTCCGACCTGTTGGAAAGCGACGACGACGCGCCGATCATTCGTTTCATCAATGCTGTACTCACTGCGGCGATCAAGGAAAATGCCTCGGACGTTCATATCGAGACTTTTGAAAACCGTCTCAATGTTCGTTTTCGCGTCGATGGCGTGCTGCGAGAGATCCTGCATACACGTCGCGCCCTGGCCCCGCTCGTGGTATCCCGTATCAAGGTAATGTCCCGGCTGGATATCGCAGAGAAACGCTTGCCCCAGGACGGCCGTATTTCACTGAAGATTGCCGGACGCGCTGTCGACGTTCGTGTGTCGACAATTCCGTCGGGCCACGGCGAAAGAGTGGTGCTGCGCTTGCTCGACAAGCAGGCAGGACGACTCGACCTCAAGTCGCTCGGCATGGATGAGATTGCCATGAAGTCCACCGACGCACTCATTCACAAACCGCACGGCATTATTCTCGTCACCGGCCCAACCGGTTCCGGCAAGACGACAACATTGTATGCGGCGCTCGCTCGCATCAATGACAATACCCGCAACATCATGACGGTCGAAGACCCCATCGAATACCTGATCGACGGAATCGGCCAGACGCAGGTGAATACCAAAGTCAAAATGACGTTCGCACGGGGTCTGCGGGCCATATTGCGTCAGGACCCGGATGTCGTCATGGTCGGTGAAATTCGCGACATTGAGACGGCGGAAATTGCAGTCCAGGCAAGCCTGACAGGCCACCTGGTGCTGTCGACCTTGCACACCAATACGGCCAGCGGCGCCGTTACCCGACTGCGCGACATGGGCGTCGCACCCTATTTGTTGTCATCCAGCCTGATAGGCGTACTGGCGCAACGCCTGGTGCGCGTACTCGACGCGGAAACTAAAATTCCCTACACGGCAACGGAGTATGAGTGTGGAATACTTGGCGTGGATCCCGCGCAGCCTCCCACGCTGTACAAACCTGGAAGCGGCGGCAATCGCGGGTTCGCCGGGCGTACCGGCATTTATGAATTGATTACTCTCGACGACCGCATGCGGGAAATGATTCATGAAAACATCAGCGAACAAGAATTCGAACGTTACGCGCGCACTATTAGTCCAGGTATTCGTGCCGACGGACGACGGCAGGTACTGCTCGGCCGCACGACGCTCGACGAAGTCCTGCGCGTAACTCGCGAAGACTAATGCCGTGATCAAACACTGATGGGAGCATTTGAATACGTCGCAATGGACCAGGCCGGCAAGCAGGCCAAGGGCTTGCTTGAAGGCGATACGCCGAAGCACATCCGGCAATTGCTGCGCGATCGCGACCTGATACCGCTCAGCGTTACGGAAGTCGCACAAAAAGAAGCCCGCCGACAGCGGAGTTTTTCGCTGCGCAAGGGCATCTCCTCGGCAGAACTGGCGCTGATCACAAGGCAGCTGGCGTCATTGTCACAATCGGGCATGCCGTTGGAGGAATCGCTGCTTGCGGTTTCGCAACAGAACGAAAAACCGCGCACTAAAAGCATCCTGCTCGGCGTGCGATCAAAGGTCATGGAAGGTTACACGCTCGCGGACGGACTCAGTGAGTTCCCGCAGGCTTTTCCCGAACTGTACAGAGCGACTGTTGGCGCCGGGGAACAATCCGGTCATCTTGATATCGTTCTTGAGCGACTCGCCGACTACACCGAATCACGGCAGGTGCTACGACAAAATATCACCAACGCGATGGTCTATCCAATTGCGCTCATCGTTATGGCCATTGGCATCATCGCGTTCATGCTCGCGACGGTCGTACCGAAGATTGTCGGAGTTTTCGAAAGCAGGGCCGCTGAACTGCCGGGCCTGACGCGCGGCCTGATCGCGACCAGCGATTTTCTGCAAAACCACTGGTTGTCCCTGCTCATTGGCATCGCGGCGATTGCGTACGGCATATGGCGCCTATTGCAGCACGAAGGACCGCGTCGCAGCTACCATCGCTTCTTGTTGACGATGCCAATATCCAGCAAGCTGACGCGAGGCATCAACACGGCACGATTTACGCGAACCCTGAGTATTCTCGCTGGCAGCGGCGTGCCCATCCTTGAGGCGCTTAAGATTTCCGCGGAGGTTATTGAAAATCTGCCGATGCGTGACGCCGTCGTGGAAGCGACCGTCCGGGTCAAGGAGGGCGCGCCTATCAGTAAGTCATTGGCGGCGAGCAAGTTGTTTCCGCCGATGATGATCCACCTGATATCCAGCGGTGAAGCTGGCGGCAAACTGGAAGAAATGCTGTCGCGGGCGGCGACCGGTCAGGAACGTGAAGTCAATGGGCTTATCGCCACGTTACTTGGTATATTGCAACCGTTGGTGATCGTGTTGATGGGCGGCATTGTTCTGACCATTGTTCTGGCAATGCTGTTGCCGATTTTCGAGATCAACAATCTGATTCGTTAACTTTATCTCCCGGGGCGAGGTGCGCAATGACTGGTGATAATGATGATTCCGATAACGTCGGCGGCATGTCGGTAGAAATTGACGTCAGCGAACTGGTTGCCGAAGTTGAATCGGTTGAGAGCGACGATTCCGAACACGAACGAAAAATTCGCAAAAAGCTGGATCGAATTCGCGCGCAACAAGACGATGACCTCGACGGCACCTACAACTTCAATCTCGACGACGAATTGTAGTTAGCGGAAATCACGGGAACGCACGCTGAGTTCACCGAGCATCTGTGTGTGATCAAACAACTGCTGCGCAATAACGTGAATAACTTTCCCCTCAATCTGTAACTCCCCGACAATGCCGAGTAAACGCGCATTCAACAGCGCCGCGCGATACTGTTCTGCCACCTTTTTCCAGACGATGAGATTAATCTGCCCCGTTTCGTCCTCAAGCGTCACGAACGTAACCCCACTGGCTGTTCCCGGCCGCTGTTTGGTGATCACCAACCCTGCCACATTAATCTGCTGGGTATTGCGCAGTTCCGATAACTGTCGCGCAGTCACATAATCGTAGCGCTGCAGATTACGGCGCAACAGGCACAGTGGATGTCGCTCCAGCGTCAGACCAGTGCTCTGGTAGTCCGCCACTATGTCCTGTCCCTCGGTTGGCTTCTTTAACAGCGGCGCCGGCTCATAACGGTCCATGGACTTAAACAACGGCAGCGGCTGCTCCACTCCGGCGACCGCCCAGCGTGCCCGATGCCGGTCGCCCGATAACGCACGCAGTGCGCCCGCAGAGGCCAGCACACCCAGCTCGCGCCGGTTGAGACTCGCTCGCTCGAGCAAACTCTGCACTTTTCCATACAGGCCGTTATTGCGTGCAGCGACGATCCTTTGCCCGGCGTCCTCTGAAAGCCCCTTGACCATACGCAAACCAAGCCTCAGAACTGCCGCCCCGCCCGCTGCAACTTCGAGAGAGCAGTCCCAGTCACTGCAATTGATGTCCAGGGCACATACCTCGACACCGTGGCGTCGCACGTCCTGTACGAGCTGTGAAGCCGAGTAAAAACCCATCGGCTGGCTGTTCAACAACGCACAGGTATAGGCTGCAGGTGTGTGGCACTTCAACCAGCACGTTACATAGACGAGCAAGGCAAAGCTTGCCGAGTGCGACTCGGGAAAACCGTATTCGCCGAAGCCTTTGATTTGATGAAATATCTGGCGTGCAAAACCCTCGTCATAGCCACGTTCGAGCATGCCGGAAATCAACTGTTCTTCAAACGGGCCCAAACCACCCCGACGTTTCCAGGCCGCCATTGCCCGCCGCAAGCGATCGGCCTCGCCGGGTGTAAAGCCAGCCGCAACAACCGCGAGTTGCATGACCTGCTCCTGAAATATCGGTACGCCCAGCGTACGCTGCAACACACTGCGCACCTCCTCGCTGGGGTAATCGACCGCTTCCTCGCCGTTTCTGCGGCGCAAATAAGGATGCACCATGTCGCCCTGAATCGGACCGGGCCGAATAATCGCAACTTCAACAACAAGATCGTAGTAACAACGTGGTTTAAGCCTCGGCAACATGGCCATCTGTGCACGTGACTCAATCTGAAACACGCCCATCGTGTCCCCTTCGCAAATCATGTCGTATACACGTGGGTCTTCTGCCGGCACCGTCGCCAGCGTGTATTCACGCCCATCGAAATCGCGAATCAAATCAAAACACCGCCGAATCGCCGTCAATATCCCCAGACCCAGCACGTCGACTTTCAGTATTCCAAGATCATCGAGGTCATTCTTCTCCCATTGGATGATCGTGCGCTCCGGCATGGCCGCATTCTCGACCGGCACGAGTTGGTACAGCGGCGCATCGGAAATAACGAAGCCGCCGACATGTTGCGAAAGATGCCGGGGAAAACCCATGATTTCGCGCACCAGGTACAGCAGGCGCCTGATGACCGGGCTACCGGGATCCAGCCCGGCCTCAAGAATGCGGCTGTCATCCACCTTCTCTCCATCCCACCACTGCATCGAACGCGACAGGCGGCTGATCTGCAAGGCGTTTAAGCCCAGCACCTTGCCGACATCGCGCAACGCGCTGCGCGGGCGATAGGTAATCACTGTTGCGGTCAGCGCCGCACGTTCCCGACCGTACTTGGCATAGATGTACTGGATCACTTCTTCGCGACGCTCGTGTTCGAAATCAACGTCGATATCCGGCGGTTCGTTGCGTTCTTTCGATATAAAACGCTCCATCAGCACTTCCATGCGTCCGGGGTCGACTTCCGTGATCCCCAGACAAAAGCATACGGCCGAGTTCGCCGCCGACCCTCGTCCCTGACAAAGAATATTTTTTGAACGCGCGAAGGCAACGATGTCCTGCACCGTCAAAAAATACGATTCGTATTGCAGGTCGGCGATCAATTGCAATTCGCGCTCGACCAGCGTGCTTACCTTGTTCGGAGCGCCATCAGGCCAGCGCCGCTGCATTCCTTCCTCGGTCAGCTTGCGCAAATACGTACCGGCTGTCTCTCCATCCGGCACCAGTTCATGCGGATACTCGTAACGCAATTCGTCCAGCGAGAAACTGATGGCTTCGGCAATACGCACGGACTCTGCCAGCAATTCCGCCGGGTAAATCCGTTGCAGCACCTGCAGTGACCGCAGATGGCGCTCACCATTGGCGTATAACGCAAACCCGGCCTTATCAACGGTCACGCCAATACGAATCGCAGTCACGGCGTCCTGCAGTATGCGACGCGCACGAATATGCATATGCACGTCACCGCTTGCCACCAGCGGCAGTTTCAGGCGACGCCCTTCTTCGCGCAGCCGGTCGAGGTGTTCGTGCTGCCGCCCATCGGCCAGCAACTCGACGGCGATCCAGAGACGATCACGAAAAGTTTCGCGTATCCAGTGGTCTTCTACGTCGAGCGCCAAGTCTGCATCCGGAACCCACAACGCGAGGCAATCGGGCAAACCATCTTCAAAATCTGCCCGTGTCAGCGCATAGCTGCCCTTCTGTGCCGCGCGACGTGCATTGGAAATAAGCTGGCAAAGCGCGGCATAACCGTTGCGGTTCTGCGCCAGCACGACGAGCTTGCGACCACTTTGCAGGCGCAGCTCAGAGCCCAGGATCAGCTTCTTGAGTCCGAATTCCTGCGCAGCGACGTGCGCCCGCACGATGCCCGACATCGTACATTCGTCAGTGATTGCGAGTGCTTCGTAACCCAGTGCCGCTGCCGTCTCAACCAGTTCTTCAGGATGGGAGGCGCCACGCAGAAACGTAAAGTTGCTCAGCGCGTGCAGTTCCGCGTAGCGGACGCTCACCCGAAGATGCCATGCAGATACCAATCCGGCGTTCGCTGCCGGTTACGAAACACCCACAAACGTATGCCCGCTCCGTTAACCGCCGTGTAGTAGTCACGCGAGATGCCGTGTTCGTCCCACCAGCCAGTTTCAAGTCGTTCGGGCCCATTCAATAGCGTTAACCGGCATCCCCTGTGCAGCGGATAGCCGTTGTCGGCCGATAACAAGGCAGGCTCCGCTAACATCCATAACGGCCGCTTGATGCAATGACTCGACAGCGTGCTGCTCGGCCCATCCGACAAAAGATCCTGTGCACGCCAGGCATATTCCGGGCGATGTTCGGCGACCATCGTCACTGCGTTCACTGACTGACGACCAATGCGTGCAACAAGACGTTCCGCCAGTTGCGCAATCGAGTAACGCCGTCTCTGTTTTTCCGGTTTGTTGTGGAAACAAAGCCGTTCGGTTTCGGCCTGTAATGCCTGTGATAAACCACTGCGCAAACGCACCGCAATGACCGGCTCAGGCAAGCGCATTTGCTCAAAGCGAATACGCAGAAGATCAAACCAGCGTGCGGCAGAGCGGTCAGCCAAAGCCGCACCCAGTCGCAACTCTGTTGCAACCCCTTTGAGATGAAAAAAGCTGAAACACACGCGCTGTGTGCCAAGCTGACGCATCAATAAAAATTGTTCATGAGACTGCAACAGCTCGCGGCAAATGTTCAGCAACAACTCGCGGTCAGTTTGCTCCTCGGTCAGCTCGTAATCGGCGCAAAAGCGCTCGGGCGCACGCCATGAATCACGTGGATCCGGCAAATGTCCGAGCGCCCGATCGAGTTCGAGCAAACGCTCCGCACCAAAGCGCCGGGTAAAACCCTCGCGTGGTAAACGCAAACAATCACCCACGCTGGTAACACCCATGCCGGCGAGCGCTGCACGCTGACCGGCCGGCCAGTCAAGACAAGTAAGCGGCAGCTTGCGCAGTGCGGAGTTCAAGTTTTCTGTCGCACGAATACAGACCCGCCGACCGGCTCTTGCCAGCCAGGTCGCAGCCAACGGTGTCGGGGCGATTGCCAAAGCCGCCGAAAAACCCTGTGCCCGCAGGCCTTGCGATATTTCCTGCCGCAAACTGGGCAGTCCCCCGAACAAGCGCAGGCTGCCGGCTATCTCCAGCAACAACACACCCTTGTCCGCAATACTCACAAACGATGAAAAACGTTCCAGCCAGGTTGCCAGTCGCTCCAGCGTCTGTTGTTCCCGTATCCGGCTGCGTTCTTCAAGAATGAGCGTCGGTAGCAATGCCAGCGCTGCGTTAGACGATTGGCCCGGCAGGATGCCTGCTGCCGTGGCTGTGCTGTCAGCCTGCAATACCCGGTGTACGCCGTGCTGCTCCTCGACGATGGCCAGCGCCTCATCAGACCTGCGACAGGCCTCCAATGGCAGGTCCGGCAAGTAGATACAAAACCACAGCCGCCGAACCGGCGTCGGCGTAACGACTGCCGGCTGGCTGACCGGTGCCGGCTCTGCAAATGGCAATACCTGCTGTTTGGCGGCGAGGGTCGGGGTGGCAGCCCGTATCGCGACAGGCGATTTCCATGCCCGGGACACGATTACAACAGGTTGTTCAGAACAGCCGGGCGTCCACCACGACTCTTGAGGATATGGACCCGGGTACCCTGCCCGGTAGACTGCAACTCGATGCGCAAAGCCGCCGCTGAGGGTTGCTGACGTGCGGTCAATGGGCGAAAAGCAATCGCCCAGCTGTGACCTTTCTCGGCCGCCAGCTGCAAACGCCGGCTGGCCCGATCATCAAGCGTGTCCGGCCACAATAATACGGCTGCACAAGTGCCCGACGACAGTGCCTGTTCAGCGGACCACAACAACTCGCTGTCATCTTTGGGCCGCACGATGAGCATGCGTGACAAATCGATACCGTATTGCTGTAACGCCGGTGCATAGGGCTGAAATGGCGGTGCTATCCAGGCGATCCAGCCCGGCTCCGTGTACTCAGCTTGTGTTTTCTCAACGCTGAGTTGCGCCAGCGCCGGCATTAACAAACGCAACTCGCCGATACCGTATTGTTCAATCAGGATTTCAGTCAGTGCCGCCAGTGGCCAGCCACCTCCGGGCAAACAACGATCAAGTTTTGGATAACCACTGGCAAGCCCGGCCCGGGCATCGATCTGACTGCTGCCTCGCCAGATGCGCGGATTCTCCAGTAGCTTCTCCAGACTCATCAGTGCAGTGGCAGACCATCACGGATGACGCCAACGACAACACCTTCGATGATGAGCTCCTGTTTCTTCAGGTCGACGATGATGGGTTCGAAGTCTTCGTTCTCCGGCAACAAGGTAACCACCGAACCATTTTGCAGATACCGCTTGACCGTCACCTCATCATCCAGTCGCGCAACAATGATTTGCCGGCTGCGTACTTCGGGTGTGCGATGCACTGCAACGAGATCGCCATCGAGAATACCGGCGTTCTTCATGCTCATGCCCTCGACACGCAACAGATAGTGCGGCTTGGGATTAAACAGTTGCGAATCGATCAGGTAGCGCGTCTCGATATGTTCCTCCGCAAGAATCGGACTGCCGGCCGCAACCCGGCCTACTAACGGCAGGCCGATCTGGTCCCGCAAAGAATCCTTGAGTTGGATACCGCGCGCGGCACCCGGCAGTAATTCGAGTACCCCCTTGCGCTGCAACGCCCGCAGATGTTCCTCGGCGGCATTGGCCGATTTAAAACCAAGTTTGGCGGCAATCTCTGCACGCGTTGGCGGCATGCCGGTTTCAGAGATAAAGGCTTGAATCATCTCGAGAATTTCCCTTTGTCGGGGGGTTAGTTCGCGCATTTCAACAGTTCCTGTATGAATTCACAGTATATGGGATTATATACAGTACTGTGAGCAGTGCAAGTGCTGTCGCCCTAAGCCGACAAAAGATAATAAAAACAGGCACAACGTTGCAGTACCGGGCAGATTGAGAAATAATGCGTCTGCTGTTTTATCCAACTATTGAAGGGACCACCCAAAATGAAAAAGACCGCACTCAGAGCAAGCGCACTCGTGCTCTTCGTCGTAATGGCCGCTGGCTGTGCCACCACAGGTTTGGGCGATGTAAAGGCTACGGCTGATCGTGCCGCTGCTGATGCCGCTGCTGCTGTTTCAGCTGCTGAAGCTGCTCGTGCTTCTGCTGATCGTGCTGCTCAGGCTGCTTCTGCCGCTCAAAGCACGGCTGATCAAGCACTGTCTGCTGCTACGGAAGCACAGGCTTGCTGCGACGCAAATCGCGAAAGCATGGAACGTATGTTCAAGAAATCGATGTCCAAGTAGCCCCAAGCTACCCACAAACATCTATTCGAACGCCGCGCTTGTCGCGGCGTTTTTTATGCTGGTGGTGGTCCAACCAGTTCCTGGCTGGACCCCACCCACAGCCCCGGGAATACCGTCCGCGCGCTGAATCAGGGCCTCGATGCGATCCCAGTCCATCCGACCGGCGCGCTCGGCCGTTGCAATAATGAACTGCTCGATCGCGTAGGTCAGTGGCTCTTTGCTGAGCGACTCGATATCCGGCAGTTCCACGTCAGCATCCAGCTGCTCAATCTTCTCCACGGTTTCGTCCGGCAATCGTTGCGGCACTTCCAGTAACGGGTGTACTTCAGCCACCAGCATCTCGCCGTCCCAGCCTATTTTGACGGGCACGTTGATAATTCGTACCGCCGTCTTGACCCGAATACGATCAAACAAGAACTCGACGTCCTCGGGAAACATGCGCACACAACCGTGTGATACACGCATGCCAACGCCCGCGGGTCGATTGGTGCCATGAATCAGGTAACCCGGAATGCCCAGTCGCAGTGCGCGCGTACCCAGCGGATTATCAGGACCCGGCGGCACGACACGCGGCAACGGATCGCCGTCGGCAGCATGTTCATCGCGTACCGATTGCGGCGGATACCAGGTCGGGTTTTTTGCCATCGCGACTATGCTGGTGTTTCCCAGCGGCGTTTCCCAATCCATGCGGCCAATGCTCATGGGATAGGTGTGTACCTTCGCCACCTCCCCGGCTTTCGCTTCAGGAAAGTAATACATACGGAATTCGGCAAGATTGAGGATCAGTCCAACGCGTGGCCCGGGCGGTAACACGAATCGATTCGGCAACACGATTTCGGTGCCCTCCCCCGGCAACCAGACGTTCACGCCCGGGTTGGCGCGCACGATGTCCTGGTAGCCCAGACCGTGACGTCGCGCAATATCGACCAGCGTGTCGTCGTAGGCCGCGATAATCGTTGCGACCGCACCCACAACGTCGTGGCCCTCTGCCGGCAAATCGTAGACCGCCGCAGACAGCGGCGCCGTCGCCACGAGTAATAGGGCAATGATCAGGAAGCGTCGCATCACTGGCCTGCTTCATCTCCTTCGATAATTTCGGTTTCTGACTCCGCTGCCGCAAGCCACTCCTGCATCGCCTCACTGTCGAGCAAGCGCCGCGGATAACAGCTGGCAGACTCGGGAAGATTGATCCCATAAGTCCTCAAGCGCAAGACCACAGGCGCGAACATCGCGTCGGCAATCGTGAAATCGCCAAATAACCAGTCCCCGTCATCGCCGTATCGGCGATGGCATTGTGTCCAAATTTCGATAATGCGATCAATGTCGTTCGTCAACCCGTCGGGCAACAAGACGGTACGACCCATGGCCCGGCAGTTCATTGGCATGCGCGAGCGCAACTCGGCGAACTCTGCATGCATCTCCGCACAGATCGCTCGCGCATGCGCACGTGTCGCAGCGTCAGCCGGCCACAAATTTTTATCCGGCCAGCGTTCGGCGAGCGTCTCGGCGATTGCCATCGTGTCCCAGACGGTCATGTCGTCAATCTGGAGAATCGGTACGCGTCCAGCCGGCGAGAAAGCGCCGATCTCGCGCGCAGACTCCGGCGTATCGAGAACGATGCGGTGCTCGTCAAATTCGATGCCCGCCTCTTTGAGCAACAGCCACGCGCGCAGCGACCATGAGGAGTAATTCTTGTTGCCGATAATGAGCTTGATTGTCATCGTACCATCCGGCTGAACTCAGAGACGCATCAACACCGAGCCCCAGGTAAATCCACCACCAAAGGCTTCCATAAGAACCAGGTGACCGGGCTTGATGCGCCCATCGCGAATACCGACATCGAGCGCCATCGGCACCGACGCCGCCGACGTATTGCCGTGATCCTGCACGGTGAGAATGACCTTCTCCATCGGCATGTTGAGACGCTTGGCCATCGCCTGAATGATACGGATGTTTGCTTGATGCGGAACCAGCCAATCCAGTTCTTCTTTGGTCACACCGGCTTTTTCGAGAGTCTCTGCCGCGATTCTTCCGAGCGTCTTCACCGCCACCTTGAACACCTCGTTGCCGCTCATCATGATCGCAGCCGCGTCCGTACCAGCCACGGCGAGATTTTTCGATGCGCCGACCGGGTAATACAGCAAATCCTTGTACTGGCCATCCGCACCCAGATGACAAGAGATAATGCCCTGCTCCTCGGAAGATTTGAGAATGACCGCGCCAGCCCCATCGCCAAATAACACGCAGGTATTCCGGTCACTCCAGTCGACGAGTTTGGTAATACACTCAGCGCCTATGACCAGGGCGCATTTTGTCTCGCCCGCCTTGATGAACTTGTCCGCCGTCGTCAACGCGTAGATGAACCCCGTGCAAGCGGCCTCCAGACTAAAGGCCGGACACACCGGTATTCCAAGCTGGTGTTGAATGAGCGTCGAAATATTCGGGAATATCAGGTCCGGCGTTGTTGTGCCGGTGATGATCAGATCGATATCGGAAACATCGACGCCCGCATCTTCTATCGCGATCTTGGCTGCTTCTATGCACATGTCCGACGTCGTCTGGTCCTCGGCACAGACGTGGCGACGTTCAACACCGGTGCGCGTCCGTATCCACTCGTCGGTCGTATCAACGATCTTTTCCAGATCGAAATTCGTCATGACACGCTCCGGTAGGTAACGTCCGGTGCCAACGATTCGCGAATACGTCATGCGTTTTCCTTTTGCAGCATATTGCCAATTTGTCGGGGCAACTGGTTTCTGACTTCCACGATCGCAGTGTCTATTGCATGTTGAAACGCAAAGGCGTCTGCGCTGCCATGACTTTTTATAACGATACCATTTAGGCCCACCAGAGTCGCACC
The DNA here is from genome assembly GCA_022563255.1 of Pseudomonadota bacterium. GTDB lineage: Bacteria > Pseudomonadota > Gammaproteobacteria > Steroidobacterales > Woeseiaceae > UBA1847. The sequence continues at coordinate 50,444 of JADFNS010000008.1, read as the reverse complement.
ATTGTAGTAGCGCGAATCCATCTCCACAGCCAGGGATTTCAACACATTGTGCGCCATGACGGCCTGTAATTTCGTGAGCCAGTTACGTGTGAAACCACGCTGCAGATAATGTGTCGCAAGTTCGATAGTCCCTTCCATCGTCTTGAGAGCAACATTTCCGGTAAACCCGTCCGTCACTACGACATCAGCCTTTCCCGCAAACAAATCGTTGCCTTCGATGAACCCGATGTAGTTCAGTGCGCTCGCACTGAGCATCGCTGCGGCCTCTTTGACCGTGTCGTGCCCCTTGCTGTCTTCCCTGCCAATGTTGAGTAATGCCACGCGTGGACTTTCGATGCAGGTGATGTCCGACGTTACGACGGCGCCCATAACAGCATACTGAAACAGCTGATCAGCCGTGGCCTGTGTGTTCGCCCCCACATCCAGCATGTGCAATGAGCCACCTTTGGCAGGCAACTTGGCGATGATCGCGGGCCGGTCGATACCCGGCAACATCTTCAGCACAAATTTTGCCGTCGCCATCAGGGCGCCGGTATTGCCCGAACTCACGCAGGCGTCCGCCTCACCTTCTTTGACGAGATTGATCGCGACTCGCAGGGAAGAATCTTTTTTCCTGCGCAGAGACTCGACCGGTGGCTCGGACATTGCGACAACTTCGGAGGCGTGGACGATCCGCAATCGCGAACTTTCACCGACAATGCGATCGACGAGGCCGTCAAGTTCGGCCCTGTCGCCGACCAGCGCCATTTCGATATTCTCATACTTGTTCAGCGTCGCGGCGGCAGCGCACACGACAACTTCGGCGCCGAGGTCGCCGCTCATTGCATCAAGGGACAGGATTGAGTGTGATCCCACAAACAGTCGGGCCGGCTACTGTCACCGGCCTTGCCAGGGAATTCTTACTCTTCTTCTTCTTCGATCTCAGGCTGCTTTACAACCTGAACGCCACGGTAAAAACCGTCCGGCGTGATGCGATGCCGCAAGTGTGTTTCACCCGAAGTCGGGTCTACCGACAGCGCTGCACTCTTGAGCTTGTCGTGTGAACGACGCATGCCGCGAGTTGACGGCGTTCTGCGACTTTTTTGAACTGCCATAATTTTCTCCAGTAAGATCCGTTACTCATCCGGATCCATTTCAATGCGTTGCATTTGCGAGCGCAGTGCTGCAAACGGTCGTACTATTTTCCCGGTGCTTTCTTGCTCCGTTGAAAACGCCTTGCAATCCGCCATATCGTCGTGCGTCGCCGAAAATGGCAACGCCATGATCAGCAACTCTTCAATAATATCCTGCGGTCGTAACATTTCCTCCGTAAGTTCCCAGGCCTCAAAATCTTCGTACCCGTCGGGCGTTTCCTGCTCGTCCAGAAGCAATAGCTGCGGTGCGACATTCAACGTCAGCTGAAACGGCTCCAGACATCTCTGGCAGACCGCACTCACCGCCGCTGTCGCATGCCCCGTCACCGTCGCAACGCGAACATTCCCATCCGCGAAACCGAATCGTAGCTGGCCCGCGACGACGCCATCGCGCCATGCGCTTGGCAGCTTATCAGGATCGAGCACAGCAAGGTCCGCCTCGACGATGCCTGCAAGATGTTCAAATGAACTAATTTTCTCTGCAATGTCAATAACTTGACCGACCGACGCCCATTCGGCGGCGGTACGACGATCTCGCAGCAGATTGCTCATAGCGCGCGCATAATAAGGACCTCAGCGCCCCGTGTCAAAACATCATCGCCCCACGCGGCGTAAAAATACCCGCCCTGGACGACAAACCGGGTAGACTCGTCGGGTAATCTCTTAACACTATGATTTATCTATGCAAAATCCATCAGCGCCCGCGATAATTCTGGCCTCCTCCTCGCCCTACCGTCGCGGCCTCCTGGACCGCTTCCTCGATCATTACGAGGCGATCTCGCCCAATATCGACGAATCCAACAAACAAGGACTGGCACCGGAAGAACTGGCCCGTCATTTAGCTCGCAAGAAGGCCGAGGCTATCGCCATCAATGCCCGGCAGGCGCTGATCATTGGCGCCGATCAATTGGCCGTGCTCGATAATCAGGTGCTCGGCAAACCCGGCAGCCACCAGAAAGCCATAGAACAATTGCTCGCGGCAACCGGCAAGGCGGTTACATTTTTGACGGCCGTCTGCATCCTGGACCCCATCGGCCGAACGCGATTCGAGCACATAGACAAAACATCCGTTCGCTTCCGGCAGTTTGACCGGCGCCTGGCGGAGGCTTATTTGCGCCACGACAAACCCTATGATTGCGCCGGCAGCTTCAAACTCGAAGGGGCCGGATTCGTCTTGTTCGATTCAGTGCAGACCGACGATCCGACGGCGCTGATCGGCCTGCCGATGATCTGGGTGGCCGATAGACTCTTGCAGCTGGGCTACCTTCTACCGTAACGTTCACGTTTTTCGGGCACGCCGCTCGGCGATGATGCCGACCGACAGGAAGCGCTCGAGGTCGTCGGGCAGCGGCGCTGTGAAATGCAGGTCGTTGCCGCCGTCGTCCATAAATGCGATCGACTGTGCATGCAGGAACAAACGCGGCAATCCGAATTTCTTCGCGTCAACATTCGCGTCGGCATCGCCGTAACGATCATCGCCAGCAATGGGATGACCCGCATGCGCCAGGTGCACGCGGATCTGATGCGTGCGGCCAGTCGCCGGCGCACACTGCAACAAACTGTAGATTCCATAGGTTCGAGACAAATTGACGAGGGTCTGCGCCGACTTGCCGTGCTCGCTCACGACCACGTGACGCTCGCCTTGCTTGCGGTGCTGCACCTGCAGTGGCGCATCGATTAACTGTTCACCGAATTGCCAGTCGCCGATCACCAGTGCCAGATAGTTTTTCTCGACTTTCCCTTCGCGAAACCGCTCGTGCAATTCCCGCAGCGCGCTGCGACGCTTGGTCAGCACCAGGCAACCCGACGTTTCCCGGTCGATACGATGCACCAGCGCCAGGTCCTTGATATCCGGTCGTGCGTGGCGCAAGAGTTCGATCACGCCGTGACTGATGCCGCTGCCGCCGTGGACCGCAATTCCGGTCGGCTTGTTCAGTACCAGCAGGCGCTTGTCCTCGTAAAGCACGTGATCGAGAATGTTGCTGGCCATTTTGTCCGAGGGTGGCGCTCCTTCGACACGGATCCGCGCTGGCGGGATCCTGACCACATCGCCATCGGAAAGCTTGTATTCGGCCCGGACACGGCCACCATTGACACGCACTTCGCCACGCCGCAAAAGCCGGTACACGCGGCTTTTCGGCACTCCAGGCAGTTCACTACGCAGAAAATTGTCGATCCGCTGACCGGCCCGCTCGCCGTCTACCGTCACTTTGCGAACTCGCGTCAACCGGGTTCCGTCCTCGACCTCCGAGTTCGCACCGTTTGGTGGCTTTTCTTGCATGATCAATCACTTGAAGTCGCGAGACGGTGTGCTATATTACCGCCCTGTGGCGTTCTGGCAACCCTGCGTGAACGATCCATACGACTTTTTTTTTGGTCTCGCAGCCTGCGAGACCTGATTTCAGATGGCAGCAAGACCGGAATCCGGTGTGCGCCGCAGCGGCAAAGCCGCAGGGAAATCATGCTGATTTTGATATGGGTACTGACCGAATTACGTCGGACCCAAACTGAACTGACTCGATTTATCGACGGCGCAATCCGGCGCCGGGTTCCTTCGCGTGACATCCCCTGCGCCAGCCTGGCGCCACACCCCGATCTGCTGCTCTTCACCATTCAAGTAGGGCAACATGAAAAGAATGCTAATCAATGCAACTCAGGAAGAAGAGTTGCGCATGGCGATGGTCGATGGCCAGCGTCTTTACGACCTCAATATCGAAGCACCGGCTAGCGAACGCAAAAAAGCCAATATCTACAAAGGTACGATCACGCGCCTCGAACCCAGCCTCGAAGCCGCGTTTGTAGAATACGGCGCGGATCGGCACGGTTTTTTGCCGATGAAAGAGATTTCCAGCGAGTACTACGTCAAGGAAGCCAAACCGGGCACCAAACCCAACATCCGCGATGTACTCAAGGAAGGCCAGGACATCGTTGTCCAGGTGGACAAGGAAGAGCGCGGTAACAAGGGCGCTGCGCTGACGACGTTCGTAAGCCTCGCTGGCCGATTTATCGTCCTCAAACCCAACAAATCCGGTTCCGGAGGCGTTTCACGGCGTATCACAGGCGCGGACAGGGATATCGCACGCGATGCGCTGCACGCGATGGTCATTCCCGACGGCATGAGCGTCATACTGCGCACGGCCGGCATCGACCGTACTACCGAAGAACTGACCTGGGACCTGGAGAATCTGCAGACCGTCTGGACCGCGATTCTCAATGTCGTACTTGAGCACCCTTCTCCCTTCCTGCTCTATCGCGAAAGCGATTCGGTCGTCCGGGCTCTGCGCGACTACCTGACCAACGACATCGGCGAAATCCTGATCGACGACGACGCGACTTACAAGGACGCTGTCGAACACGTCAAGCAGACGATGCCGCACAATCTGCGCAAACTGAAACATTACACGGACCCGGTACCGTTATTCACGCGCTTCCAGATCGAATCGCAGATTGAAACCGCGTTCGCGCACAACGTAACCTTGCCGTCGGGCGGCAGCATCGTCGTTGACCACACAGAAGCGCTGATCTCCATAGACATCAACTCAGCGCGCGCGACGAAAGGCAGCGACATAGAAGCGACGGCTTTGCATACCAATCTCGAAGCAGCCGAAGAGATCGCCCGCCAGTTGCGAATTCGCGATCTGGGCGGCCTCATTGTTATCGACTTTATCGACATGGGCCCGCAGAAGAATCAACGTGAGGTCGAGAATCGACTGCGCGAGGCCGTGCGTCAGGATCGAGCCCGCGTGCAAATCGGCAAAATCAGCCGCTTCGGTCTGCTGGAAATGTCGCGGCAGCGGCTGCGCCCGTCGATTGGCGAATCGGCGTACAAGACCTGCCCTCGATGCACGGGCTTCGGCACGATTCGAGGCACTGAATCACTGGCGCTTGCCATCCTGCGCATCATCGGCGAAGAAGCCCGCAAAGAACGCACTGCCAAAGTGATCGCGCAACTGCCGGTTGAAGTGGCCACCTACCTTTTGAACGAAAAACGTGAATGGGTGCAAAGTCTGGAAGATCGCAACGACACACAAGTCGTCCTGGTCGCAAACTCGCGTCTTGAAACGCCGCATTACGACGTGCGCCGCATACGCGACGATCAGGCGGAACTGGCTGAGAATTCGGGTTCGAGCTTTACTCTGGTCGATGTGCCGGTCGAGCCGGAATCGCCACAAGCCATCCTTGAGCGCAAAGGCGCAGAATTGGCGGCCGTTGGGACGTTGACGCCGTCGACACCGGCCCCGAAACCCAAAAAACCGGCCGGCAAGGGCTTTTGGGCGACGATTATCGGATTTTTCACCGGCGGCAGCTCTGCTAAGAAAAGCAAGCGTTCACAGCAACACCGGGGCAACAGAAGCAAGAGCAATCGCGGTCGGCGGCCGCAGCAACAGTCTCGTCGACGTACCGAAAAACGAAACGAGCAACGCAAGCCGTCGAAGAAGAAGTCGCCAGCAAAGCAACAAAGCAAGAAGCCAGATAACGCGCAACAGAAATCAGGTCAACAAACCGCTCAGGCCGCGGAAAACCAGCAATCGGATGAAGCGACGACCGAACAGAAGCGGTCGCGAAGCCGCCGCAGTCGCGGTGGTCGTCGTCGTCGCCGCGGTGGCGAGAGTTCAACATCCGCGGACAAACCCGAGCAGGTAACGGATAATCAGCCGCCCGCAGCGCCAGAGGAACCCGACCGACCTAAGGAATCCAAACCGAGGCAGGACCAACCCAGGCAGGATGAAAAACCCGCCGCAGTGGATAAGCCCAAGCCGGCAGAAAAGCCGCAAGCGGACGGTCCGCCAAAAGTGAGAACGGATGCCGAGCGCGCAATTGATGCTCAGAATCTGGACGACACAGCTTCGCAAAAAATTCCATCGCTCGAGCAACCGAAACCGGAACCGAAACCGGAGCCGAAACCGGAACCGAAACCGGAACCGAAACCGGAACCGAAATCGGAGCCGAAACCGGAACCGAAACCGGAACCGAAACCGGAACCGGAACCGAAACCGAAACCGGTGGATGTATCCACGAAGGTGGGAAAACCTGCCAGTCGATTGCTGCCGTGGGATGCAGAAGACTGACGGTCCCCTAGTGATTGGACAGCGTCTCGAGCAAGCCTCGGGACGCTGCTTCGACCAGGTCCAGAACCCGATCAAAACCTGCGGCGCCGCCGTAGTACGGATCGGGCACTTCTGTCTCGCCGACTGACGCGTAGCTCAGAAACAGCTGCACCTTCGAACGGTGCTCGTCGGGCGCCCTTTCGAGCAGGCGCTCCTGATTGTCTTCGTCCATCGCGATGATGTAATCGAATGTTGCAAAATCATCGTTCGTGACGCGGCGAGCGCGAATGTCAGCGAGTGAAATGCCACGCCGCTCTGCTGCCGCGTTCGCGCGGCGATCCGGCGACTCACCAATGTGATACGCATGAGTGCCCGCGGAGTCGATGTGGATTTGCTCGGCAAGTCCCGCCTCGTTAACGTAATGTCGAAATACGCCTTCCGCGGTTGGGGACCGGCAAATATTGCCCATGCAGACAAATAGTACGCTTGTCGTTCGCTTATCAGCCATCAGTAAATGTTAGCAGGATTTCGGCCCCAATTTTTAAGCCGGCGTGGCGTGGACCGTCATCAGACCCCAGAACCAGGCTTTGTTCCAGTTCAATGCCGCTGAATGTTTGCGTCGGCAGATATCACGCGGCGATATAAGCCGACCACCGCCGATCGTATGTGGACGCCAACGCCGTATATTCCCTGAGAAGCTTCGCGGTTTGATTTTTCCCGGTTCGCATACGTTAAGAATACTGCATACTATAGCCAGCATGACGAACAAACCGCTGGATCCAACCTATCTTCGCCAACAAATCGTTGGGGTGGACTCAACTTTCGAAACGCCCTTTGGTGAGCGGTTGATGTCCTATTGCGACTACACAGCCTCGGGCCGTTGCCTGAAGTTCGTCGAAGCGTATTTGCAAAGCTTACAACGTGTTTATGCCAACACGCACACCGAAGACGACATCACCGGCCGCAGCATGAGCCAACTGTTGCATGAAGCCGAGGAAAGCATCAAGCGTTCTGTCAACGCTGGCCCGAGCGGACGCATTATCGCCTGCGGAACCGGCGCCACCGGCGCCATTGATAAACTGCAGCAGCTTCTCGGCGTCGCGCTGCCACCGGTCACACGCAAGAACATCTGCGACATGCTCTCGGCAAGCGATTCGAAGGTATGCTGCAAGGATATTGAAGACGTTTTCGCGAAGTCGCAGCCCGTGGTCTTTATCGGCCCGTACGAACACCACTCGAATGAAATATCCTGGCGCGAATCGCTCGCGACGACCATCGAAGTGCGCATGGATGCGAGCGGTAACATCGATCTGGCGCACCTGGAAACGCTGCTGCAGGATCCCACCTTTCAAAACCGGATTCGCATTGGATCGTTTTCAGCCGCGTCGAACGTAACGGGCATGCGATCGGACGTGCGGCGCATCGCCAGTCTTTTGCATGCGCACGACGCGATTGCCTGCTTCGATTTCGCCGCCAGCGCACCGTACGTCGAGATCGACATGAATCCCGAACCCGTTGGCGCTGAAGACCCGTCGATCGACGCCATCTTCGTATCACCGCACAAGTTCCTCGGCGGCCCCGGCTCCAGCGGAGTGCTGATTTTCAACGAACGAATTTACCATCGGGACTTGCCGCCGAGCGTCAGCGCGGGCGGTACCGTCGACTACGTCGGATTGCAAGGTCAGGACTTCATCAGCGACATCGAAGAACGCGAAAAAGCCGGTACGCCGGGAGTGTTACAAACACTCAAAGCCGGACTGGTGTTTCAAATCAAGGACCGGGTCGGCGTGAAATATATTGCTGCACGAGAGCACGAATTGACCGCGCGCGCGTTCGACAAATGGAACGCGGAAGACGGCATCGAAATACTGGGTAACCCGGACCCCGCACAACGCGTAGGCATCGTCTCTTTTAATATCAAGAACGCGACCGGCAGCTATCTCCACCACAAGTTCGTCACCGCCCTGCTCAACGACCTTTTTGGCATCCAGTCCCGCGCCGGCTGTTCTTGCGCCGGGCCCTACGGCCACCGGTTGCTGAACATCGACCACGATACGTCCGAACGTTATCGCGACGTCGTGCAGCACGGCTACTGCGGCATCAAGCCCGGCTGGTGCCGCGTGGGATTGCATTGGGTCATGGATGACGCGGAAGCCGATTACGTGATAGACGCCGTACTCTTCGTCGCTCGTCATGGCCATCTGTTTCTCGCCCTGTACGATTTCGACTTGTGCAGCGGCACCTGGACACACAAGCACGCTGCGTCAACGCTGCAATCTTTTTCGCTGGATGCCGCCCTGAGTGGCGACGATGACAAGCCTGCTGCGCTAACCGTAGCGCTGCGCAAACAACTTTACGATCACTACATGACCGAGGCGAATCGATGGGTCGAGAAGCTCGGAAATAATCCTCCCGAGCCGCTGGAAACACTGGAAGGCGAACTCGGCGACCTGCAGTTTTTCTCGCTGCCCGCAAACGCCAGGCATTAGTCGGGCGAATTCAGTTCTGCGGCGACTCGTCGCAAATCGTCTTCAGTATCAACGCCGATACCCGGCCTGCGCGACGGTATGCCAACCGCAATGCTCATGCCCAGCGACAGTGCGCGCAATTGTTCGAGTTGCTCGCTAACTTCTGCAGACGACGGTTTAGCCGCCACCAGTCGTCTTAGAATACCGCAGCGGTAAGCGTACATTCCGTGGTGATGTAGCGCAGCATCCATAGCGAGATCAAGGCGCTGCGCATCGCGAGCGTAGGGAATGGCCGCCCGACTGAAATAAATTGCGTGACCGACGTCATCACAGATCACCTTGACATAATTGGGATTTTCGAAATCGTCACGGTTCAGGAAAGGCGAAGCCAGGGTCGCGATGTCGGAGTTCTCGTCGTCCAGCAATGCAGCGCATTGATCGATCAATGCGGCCGGCATCGACGGTTCATCGCCCTGCAGGTTCACAACGATCTGTGCATCGTCCCAATCCAGCAAGTCCGCGACCTCCGCGATTCGTTCGGTGCCCGATTGGTGGTGTTTCCCGGTCATGCACACGGTCGCCCCGAATTCTTTGGCCGCGTCCGCAATGCGCCGATCGTCCGTCGCGATAACAACCTGGGCCGCACTGCTTTCCTTGCCGCGCTCATAAACGTGTTGCAACATCGGCTTGCCGGCAATTTCCAGCAACACCTTGCCCGGCAGTCGCACCGACGCGTAGCGCGCGGGAATAACAATCACAAATTCCGTCATCGCCGATCTCGACAATCGCGCAATCGGGATTCTATTTGCTCGATCAATGGCGCTGAATTTACGGAATCCATAGAGAGATCTACCGGGATATACCAAAATTTATCGGCCAGTTTACGGCCCAGTTTGACCGCATCCTTCTCCGTCATGAAGACTTCAAAGTCGTCTCGATATTCCAGCTCCGCTTTTGGTATCGGTGCGTGATCGGAAAAACTGTGCTCTATCACCTGGATGCCGTAGCTGCGTAACAAATCGAAGAAGCGCTGCGGGTTCCCGATTCCAGCGACGGCATGCACAGTCGTATCCGAAAATCTTTCCAGTGGGCGCGCCAACGACCCGTTCAGTCGGACCGCATCGCTCGCGCGCAGTTCGAAACTCATCGCGTTCTGTTCCGCCGTCGTCACATCGGGACCGGCATTCTCAATCGACCCGTTCACGAGCACCTGATCCACTTCCTCAAGTCGCGACGGCAGCTCACGCAGCGGTCCGGCCGGCAGCAATAGCCGGTTGCCAAGTCCTCGCGCGCCGTCGATGACGCAGATCTCGTAGTCGCGCTGCAGGCGCAGGTGCTGCAATCCATCATCGGCAACGATGACGTCAACACCGTCGTAGACGAGCATCGCCGCCGCCTTGACCCTGTCCGAACCCACCGCAACGGGACATTGCCCGCGCCTCGCAAGCAGCACCGGCTCATCGCCAACCACGGCCGCATCACTGTCGACGTCGACGCGCATTGCTGCGCTCGATTTGCTGCCGCCATAGCCTCGACTGACAATCCCGGGCACGAACCCTTTGGCACGCAGTTCGTTCACGAGCCAGATCACAACCGGCGTCTTGCCGGTCCCACCCGCCGTGATATTGCCAACGACGATGACCGGAACGGCGGCTTTGTGCGTTCTTATCAATTTGCAGCGGTACAAAAACGAGCGCAGTGTCATTAGCGCCCGATACAGGAGGCTCGGCGGAAACAGCACCCATCCGAAAGGCGCATCTTCGTACCACACGCGGTGTATCCATCGGTAGGCTGCACTCACTGCGTCACTCCGCCGTGAACTGCATGCGGTACAGCGCCGCGTAATGGCCGTCCTGATCCAGCAACTCGGCGTGTGTACCAGACTCAACGATCCGGCCTGCGTCCAGAACAATAATGCGATCCGCATTTTCAACCGTTGACAGCCGATGAGCAATTACCAGGGTCGTCCTGTCTTTCATGAGCACGTTCAACGCATCCTGGATGCGACGCTCCGACCGCGTATCCAGCGCAGACGTCGCTTCGTCGAGTATCAACACCGGCGCGTTCTTTAACAGCGCTCGGCCTATCGCGATTCGTTGCCGCTGTCCGCCTGACAGCAGCACCCCCCTGTCGCCAACCATGGTTTCAAGACCGTTCGGCAGATCGTTCACGAAATCCAGTACGTGCGCAGCTTCGGCCGCGCGCATCAACTCTTCCTCAGAATGCGAACGCAACTGGCCGTAGGCGAGATTATTCCGAATGGTGTCGTTGAACAAGACGACATCCTGACTGACAAGACTGATATTGTTGCGCAGACTTGCCAACGTAAAGTCGCGAATCGAAACGCCGTCGATACTGATCTCGCCCGCATCGATTTCATAGAATCTAGGCAATAAACTGACCAACGTCGATTTACCGCTGCCTGACTGCCCGACGATCGCAAGCGTCGTGCCCGCTTCCAGCGTGATGCTGACTCCGTCGATGACCGGCGCATTTTCCTTGTCATAGGAAAACGTGACGTTCTCGAAACGGACGTCGCCCTTGACTTTGTCGATCTCAACGCTGCCGCAATCGTCTTCGTCGTCTTCATCAATGATCATGAACAAACTGTCCGCCGCTGCCACGCCGCGTTGCAAGGTTGCATTGACGTTGGTGATGCGCCTGACCGGCTGCAGCATGAGCATCATTGCGGAAAAAAACGAGATGAACTGACCGGGCGAAAGTACGCCTTCGATCGACTGTCGACTTGCCATATAGATCACGAGTGCGATGCCGATGCCGAACACGACTTGAGTCACCGCCACTCCAAACGAGCGGACACGAATCAATTTGAGATTTTGCCGGCGATTCCTGTCGTCAACTTCCGCGAGACGATCGCGCTCGTACTTGTAACCACCAAAAGCCTTCACCACCCAGTTGCCGCGAATAATTTCATCGGTGACCTGCGTCACCTCGCCAATGGAATCCTGAATGCGCGCGCTGTAACGACGAAATGCGATGCCCAACAGTCGAACGATCAGAGCAACTATCGGAAACAGCACTGCGACAAAAATCGTCAGCATCGGACTCTGATAAAGCATCACGGCGAAAGCCGCAATAACGGTTAATGTGTCGCGCACTGCGATCGTGACGACACTCGTGACCGACTCCGCGACCATTTCGACGTTGTACGTCATGCGGGAAAGTAACGGCCCCGCCGCATGAGCGGCGAAAAACCCGACCGGCAAGGTCAAAAACTTGCCGAATACCTCGATTCGCAGGTCACTGATAACGCGCCTGCCGATCCAGCCCAGGGACGCTTCGGTGGCGAAACCGGAGATGCCGCGCAACACGAATATGGCCATGAATGCGAAAGGAATCCATCTCGCGGTCTGCAAATTCTGTGCAACCAGCGCATCGTCCATCAACGGCTGCAGCAGGAAAACCAACCCGGCCTCAATGAAGGCGGTTGCCGCCATCCCAATAACGGCAATGCAACCGATCAGTTTGTGCGGCGTTACGTAGTGCCACAGGCGACCGTAGACGACTCGAATTTCGAGGTCGATGCGCTCTTTCACGTTAGCAACATTTCTTAGATTACTCGGCTGGATCATTGACCGTCGCGATACTGATCTGCGTAAACCCCAGACGTCCGGCGACGTCCATCGCCGTGACAACATGCTGATGTTTCGCGTTCGCGTCCGCACTGATCGTCAGAGGTAGTTTGCTGCGACCCGCCGCCACTTGTTGCAGTGCGTTGCGAATCGTTTCCGGGCGATTGTTGATGAGTTCCCGGCCGTTGACCAGAAACGTCCCTTTTTCCGTGATCATGATATCGATCTGGTCCGGCAACTCAGGAACAACCCTGGAACTGTCTGCCTGCGGCAAACGGATATTAATCTGTGACTGCTTGACAAAAGTCGTCGATACCATGAAAAAAATCAGCAACAGAAAAACGACGTCGATCAACGAAGTCATGTTCACTTCCGGCTCCGTCCTCGGTCGCAGGCTTAACTTCATCGGCCTAGCCTTTCTCGCTGCGCCGGTGCAGCGCTTCGACCAGCTTGATGGCCTCTTTTTCCATCTCGATAACCAGCGTATCCACGCGCGTGCGGAAATAGCGATAGCCAATCAGCGCCGGAATCGCGACCGTCAGTCCTGCGGCCGTCGTGATCAGCGCTTCCGCTATGCCTCCGGCGAGCACCGTCGGATTGCCCACACCGTGGGTCGTAATCGCCGCAAATACCTTGACCATGCCGATGACGGTACCCAGGAGCCCGAGTAGCGGCGAAATCGCGGCGACCGTGCCCAGCATCTCAAGATAGCGTTCGAGTTCGTGCACCACATGACGGCCCGTGTCTTCGATCGCGTCTTTCAGGACAACCCGTTCACGATCCCTGTTGACCAGACCAGCGGCAAGAATCTGCCCAAGCGCCGACCCCTGGTGCAGGGTCTGGATCTGCTTTTGATCGAGCTGGTCTTTCTTGACCCATCCCCAGACCTTGCTGGTCAGGTCTTCCGGCAGTACCCGGGTCTGTTGCAGCGTCCAATATCGCTCGAGAATAACTCCCATCGCGATGATCGCACACAGGATGATGGGCAACATTAGCCAGCCGCCGGATTTTACGATCTCAACCATAACAACCTGAACGTAGAGGAAAATGGAAATATACAGTGTAGGGCTTTAGAATTCTCGCCGAAAGCCGTGCTTTTTCGTGTTTACAGATCCGCCGGATCCCGCCAGAATCGATACGCCCGCCTGCGCTGCTCACGCAGCTGGCTAACCCCCTGCGCAGCGCACACTCGCAGACTGATCGCCCCGGATGTCGCGGTATTGAGAACCTGCGCTCCGGCATCCTCCCAGCGCTTCGTGACCCGCTCTTTCGGGAATCCCCAGCGATTGCCGTAGCCCGCCGCCGCGATCGCCAGCCCTGGCCGCAGCCGGTCGACAAAGGCCCGGGTGGACGAAGTCAAACTGCCGTGATGCGGGATGAGCACGACGTCCGCTGGCTGCAACCTGCCGTCCACAAGGAGTCGTCGCTCCGCTCTTGCTTCGATGTCGCCCGTCAGGAGCAGGCGGTGCTCACCGGCAATGACCGCGAGCACACAGGATGCGTTATTGCCGCGGCCACGGACATCGGGCGGCGGATGCAAGAAACGAAACTCGACAGCGTCGGCACGCCACGACTGTCCGGCAGCGCAGTCTGTGATTTCCAGTTCCGTGCCCGGTATCGGCTCCCCCGCAAATGTGCGGCCGATACGCAGCTGGCTCGCAAGCGCAGAAACGCCGCCAGCATGATCGTTGTCCGCGTGCGAAACCACAAGCCAGTCGATAGTATCGATGCCCTTGTGGCGAAGAAACGGCAGCACGACCTGTTCCGCAACACTGCCGCCGCCGCGATAGGAGGCGCCAGTATCGAAGACCAGCGTATGCCCGGCTGTCTGCACGACGACCGCCAGCCCCTGACCGACATCGAGTATGTGCGCATCGAAGCACGATCGCATGGGTGTCGCTGGTCTGTGCAGCACGATCGCGAATACCGCCAATACCGCGACCCAGCGTCCGGGCCAGCCACGCGGCAACACGACCCAGAGCGCCGGAAGGAACACAACGCACCATCCCGTAGCACTGATCTCGGCGATCGTGACATCCGCCATCGGCAGCGCCGCGAACGCACGAATGATGGCCTCGATACCGCTGACGCTCAGCGCAGAAAAGCGCAACATGGCAGCGCTTGCTGTTGTGAGAATATCGCGCGACAGTATGCTCGCCAACACCGTTGGCACAGTAATTAAACTGAATATCGGCACCGTGAGCAGATTGACGACCGGCGCAAGAAAAGCGATGCGTTGAAAATTCATGATCGTCAACGGCATGAGTCCCAGCAATAACATGCCCTGCATCACGCACAACTGGCGACCAACGCCGACCAGCTTCGCAAAGCAGCGCTGGCCTGCGAGCGGTCGCCAATATCGGCGCGCCAGCCACAACAGCACGATGACCGCCGCGAACGACAAATTGAAACCCGGCGCCATGATCGCGACCGGATCAAACAGGAAAACACCCAAGGCGGCCTGCGCCACTATGCGCACCGGATCGGCCCGCCGACGGCAAAGAAACGCCAGCGCCGCGATGCCGAGCATGATCGTTGCACGCCGGGCAGGCACGCCAAATCCGGAGACAAACGCGTACATTACGGCCAGCACGACGCCACCGACGATGGCGTGGTCGAGATGATTTCCGGGCAGGCGCAGGCCACCCGACAAAAACGCCGTAAACGCGAACGCCGCCGCTGCCGCGAGGCCAATATGCAGGCCTGAGATCGCCATCAGGTGGCTGGTCCCGGTCGCCGCGTACCGCTTCCATTGGTCGCGGGTCAATAAATGCCGGGCACCGACCCCTATCGCCGCAAGCACCGCCGCTGCGTCACGATTGCGACTGGCATTTTGTGCCCGCGACACGAAATCGAGGCGAAATTCATCCCTCCCGGACAGCACTCCAGATTCGAGCAGACGATTACGCTTGCCGTTGACGACGTAACCGGCAGCGTGAATCTTCTCGCGAAACATCCACGCTTCCAGATCGAATGCGCCCGGATTGCTATAGCCCCGGGGCCGTCGCAGCCGCAGCTCCAGCTCCCACACATCGCCGATAACGGGCATTTTGGGCGGCTCATACCAACTCACGCGCGACCGGGCCGGCATGCGCGCATCGTCGATCGGCGTAACGATCATCGTGACCGAAACGCCGCCGAACCTGGGAAAATCGACGATTCGCACCCGGGTGAGCATGCTGTCACCCGCAAACTTCGGCGCCAGCCGGGCGTCGACGATGACGGTCCCCGCTTGCATGAAAAGCGCGAACCCGAGCAACACGAATCCGACGCCGCGAACGCGGCGAATTAACAGTAAACACGCAAGCACAGCGAAGAGCAGCAAGCTCTGCTCCGGGCTTAACGGAACCCTGCTATGCTGCGCCGCGAGACCGCCCGCGAGCACTAGTACGCTGGCACGAAACATGATCGACAGCACGTCGGCACCCATCATGTAAACCGGACTGCAGCACAATGCCAAGGCGCTTTTTCAGGAAGTTTGCGTTCAAACGCCAGCATCTCAGCGAACTTTGGTTCATGGCGCCGTTCCGGCATATGCTGCACGATCACCGCTTGTGGGGAATCCGACGGCGCACCGTCGTCCCGGCTTTCGCGCTGGGCCTGTTTATCTCTATTTTGCCTTTCCCCGGTCACATGCTGATGAGCGCGCTGCTGGCGCTGGCATTTCGAGTGAATATTCCGGTAGCCGCGCTGGCAACCTGGGCTAACAACCCGTTGACGATGGGACCGACGTACTACTTCGCGTATCGTCTGGGGCGCAGTCTGCTGGACACACCGCTGCGGGAGTTTGAGCTGGAGCTGTCATGGGAATGGGTCACGCACACATTTGTCACTATCTGGCAACCGATGCTGCTCGGCTGCGTCATCGTCGGCGCCGTCGTCGCGCTGGTCGGTTATGTGGTCCTCGATCTGCTCTGGCGTGGATCGATTTCCGACTACAAGACCCGCAAGCGCAACCAGCGCCGCGACCGGCAGGACTAATCCTGCGGTCGTAAGGCGCCATCTTCGAGAACGAGTATGCGGTCCATGCGCGACGCAACACACTGGTCGTGAGTCACGATAACCAGGCTCGTCTGCAGCTCCTCGTTCAGTTCAAGCATCAGATCCAGTACGTGCGCGCCATTGCCTGAGTCAAGATTGCCAGTGGGCTCATCGGCAAGCACGAGCGGCGGGCGGGTAATCAACGCCCTGGCGACAGCGGCACGCTGACGCTCACCACCCGATAATTCGCCGGGCTTGTGATGCAGGCGCTCGCCCAGTCCGACACGTTTGAGCAATTCGCGCGCAGCATCGATCGCCACAGTTCGTGATTCACGCCGGATCATCAGTGGCAGCGCGACATTCTCTTCGGCCGTGAATTCAGGCAGCAGATGATGAAACTGGTAAACAAAGCCAATGTACCGATTTCGCAGGTCGCCCTTCACCGACTCATCCGCGCCGTGCATAGCCGTGCCGTTGATGAAAACCTCACCCTCGTCCGGACTATCAAGACCGCCCATGATTTGCAGCAACGTCGTCTTGCCCGATCCGGACGTGCCAATGATCGCGACGCGCTCGGCGCGCTGCACTGCGAGGTCAATACCGTGCAAAACCTCCAGCGTCGATGCGCCTTCGTTGAATCGTCTTACGACGCCACGGCATTCAAGAACGGGATCAGTCATATCTCAGGGCCTCAGCCGGCGCCGTTTTTGCGGCAATCCAGGCAGGATAAACAGTGGAAACCAAAGCGAGCAACAATGCGATACCGGCGATGCGCAATACATCGCCGTAGTGCAGATCGGAGGGTAGATCGCTGATGAAATAAACGTCGGCGGCGAGGAACTTGATACCGAATGCCGACTCGAAAAATCCAATGATCGCTTCGAGGTTTAACGCCAGCAACATTCCCAGCGCCACGCCCGACAGCGTTCCGATGATGCCGACAATGCTCCCCTGCACGATGAATATTTTGAGGATGCTCATCGGTCGCGCGCCCACGGTTCTCAAAATCGCAATATCGGACTGCTTGTCCTTAACGACCATAACCAGCGTGGAAACAATGTTGAACGCCGCGACCCCGATGACCATCAGGAGAATGACGAACAATATCGACTTCGTAATCTGGATCGAGCGAAAGAAATTGACATGGCGGCGCGTCCAGTCATCGACCAGCACCAGTTTTCCGTTCTCCAGTGCAACTTCGCGGACGATTTCAGACGCTTTGTAGATATCGCTGACTGCAAGACGTACTCCGGTAACCGAGCCGGCTTTGCGATACAGTTTCTGGGCATCACCGATATTGATAAACGCCAGGCGCCGATCAAATTCATACATGCCGACGCGGTAAATTCCGCTGACAGTAAAACGCTTCATCCTGGGCAAAACGCCGGCCGGCGTAACCCTGCCTTGTGCCAGCGTCACGGTTACCTTGTCTGAAATTCCGACCTGCAGGGTTTTCGCCAGCTCCTGTCCAAGCACAATATTGAACTCCCCCGCAGCCAGATCGGTCAGCGCTCCTTCCTGCATGACGCTAGCGATACCGGAGACTTCATTTTCCAGCTGTGGGTCGATGCCGCGCAGCTCAACGCCGCTGATTTGCATTTCGAAGACGAGCAGCGCCTGACCGTCGATATAGGGCGCCGCCGCGAGGACCCGCGGATTCCGGAGCGCCGTATCGATCAGTGCTTCGGCCTCCAGAAGCTCGCCGCTCACATCTTCGATGGTTGCGTGCGCCGTCATCGCCAACAACCGGTCTTTGAGTTCCCTCTCGAAACCGTTCACGACCGACATGACGACGATCAACACAGTGACGGCTATCGCAATACCCAGCATGGAAATAGCCGATATCAGGGACACAAAACTATTGTCGCTGCGCGAACGCACGTAGCGGCTACCAACCCAGAATTCGAAATTCCAACCCATCTCGAGCTACTCGTAACGCAACGCGGCGGCCGGATTGACGAGCGCGGCTCGCCGCGCCGGATAGAGCGTGGCCAGTGAGGTCAGGACGAAAGCAGCGATCGCGATGACCAACACATCCCGCAACTCGAGCTCCGACGGAATTTGAGTCACGTAATAAACGTCGCCGGGCATAATCTGGAAGCCGAGAGTCTGTTCCAATATGGGCACGATCGTCGGAACATTGATGGCGAGAATAACGCCGAGCGCAACGCCAATGGCGACACCTGCCCAACCGATGATCGCTCCTTGCACGAAGAAAATTTTAACGACCCCCTGCGGAGCCATGCCCAGCGTGCGCAGCACCGCGATGTCCGTCGTCTTGTCGGTCACGACCATCACCAGGCTGGCGACTATATTGAATGCGGCAACACCGATGATGAGCGACAGAATCAGCGACATCATCATTTTTTCGAGCCTGATCGCCCGGAAGTAGCTGCCGTTCTCGATCGTCCAGTCGCTCGTCACGAATTCGTCGCCCAGCCGCGCCTGCAGTGCGCGAGCGATCATTGGAGCAGCCATAACATCCTCGGCGCGAAAACGAACCGAGCTCACCGCATCCCCTCGATCCAGTATTACCGCCACGTCGTCGGCATGGGCCAGCGCCAGCACGCTGTCGTGATCCTGCACGCCAGCCTCGAAAACGCCTCGCAATACGAAACGTTCCAGCACCGCTTCCAGCGTGCCGTCACCGACGGGCCTCGGCACGAGCAACACCACGCTGTCGCCAATCCTTGCGCCCAGATCAAAGGCCAGCATGCGGCCCAGGATGATGCTGCGCTCGCCCGGTTGCAAAACTTCGAGACTGCCCTCGATCATGTTGATCATTTCGCCGGACAGTTCGCGCTCGTAAGCCGGATCGACACCGTGCACCACGACGGCAAACAGTTCCCTGCCCGACCGAATCATCCCCTCCATCTGAATGAACGGCGCCGCCGCCTTGACGCCGGGTTCTGCCCGAACCTCATCGACCAGCGCTTCCCAGTCCCGGGTCACTCCATTGTGCCCGGCAACCGACCCATGCGCCGTCATACTGAGCAAACGACTGCGCAACTCGCCTTCAAAACCGTTCATTACGGACAGGATTACAATCAATGCAGCGACGCCAAGCGATATCCCAAGCAGGGAAATCAGCGTGATAAAAGACACGAAGCGCGTGCGCCGCCTGGCTCTGAGATAGCGCAGCCCAACAAAGAGTTCAACAGGATTTAACATCGGCTGGCATTAAACCACATTCATCGACTTCTCTGGGTGCGAAATGGCGCCTGCAACTTGTGACGCAGTTCGCAGTTTGCAGGGCGGCCAGCAGTGCTATAGTTCCAGCATCACAAAGGGAGTAGGTCCGATGACGAAAGTGCGAATCGCAACCATTCTCGCTTTGCTTTTCGCTGGCGGCGGAATCGCGAATGCTGAGACCTTGACCATGGCCGGCGTGAGCGCAGGCTTCGAAGACGGACGTCCAACTCGCGGTATGACGCAGACGACCGTTGAATCGAAATACGGCCAGCCAAAGTCGGTCAATGCGCCGGTTGGCGAGCCGCCGATCACGCGCTGGGAATACCAGGGTTTTGTCGTGTTTTTCGAGTACGACAAGGTTATTCACGCCGTACTGAAGCGCTAGAAGTTCGACCCAGGATAAACAGCCCGGGCTGAATACGTCCCGGGCTTTTTTATGTCTGTGTAATAATCGCGTCCCGCCGAGCACGACGATATCAACACCTTGACCGAAGCCATACTCATATCCGCCAAGCCTCGAATTCCCGCGCCTGGCAAGGAATCCCGATGGGGCCGCCTGATCGGCGCCAGCGGCGCACTGGCCGCTGCAGAAGTCGCGCAACATCTCGCTGGCGATCAACCGCGAGCGTTGCTGGTTTTGGCTGAGGACCCGCGGCACGCCGATCAACTTGAGGCTGAAATTCGTTTCTTCGCGGGCGACGCGATACCCGTTGAGCATTTCGTCGAGTGGGAAACGCTGCCCTGGGATAGTTTTTCGCCACATCAGGACATCATTTCGCAACGCCTCAGCGTACTCGCCGCGCTGCCAGCAATGCGCAGCGGCATAATCATCGCGACCGCCGGGGTGCTGCACCAGCGATTACCGCCACTCGACTACGTCGCCGCCCGTTCACTGTCGCTGCACCGCGGCCAGGAACTGCCACGCGAGGCGTTCACCCAATCGCTGATTGCGGCCGGGTACTCGCGAGTGCCCCAGGTCGTCGAGCACGGCGACTTCGCCGTCCGCGGATCTCTGATCGACATATTTCCGATGGGCGATCACGACCCGGTCCGCGTCGATTTCTTCGGCGACGACATCGAATCCTTGCGCCACTTCTCGCCCGACAGCCAGCTCTCAGGTGAAAAAGTCGATGCAATACGCATCCTGCCGGCGAGGGAAATCCCGTTGGATGCCGACGCCATCAGTCTGTTTCGTCATAACTATCGCGAACGCTTTGCAGGCCAACCCGGCAAGTCACGCGTGTACCGCGAAATCTCGGACGGTATTGCGCACGGCGGAATCGAGTATTACCTGCCGCTGTTCTTTGCCGACAGCGCATCACTGCTCGACTACCTTCCGAAAAACTGCGTTGTTCTTCTGCCTGACTCTCTGGACTCGCTGCTGGCTCAATTCTGGGCCGAAGCGCTTGAGCGTTTTGACATGTGCAGTCTGGACCCCGAACGACCGATACTGACGACTGCAGAAACCTTCCTGACGCCGGAGACGATCTCGCAACGTCTGGCCGGTTTCGCTCGCATCCGCTACTCGGCGCAATCGCTTTCAGGAGTGGCTGTCAATCATGACACCCGGCTGCCACCGGCGATGAAGATTGAGGTACGCTACGAAGACGCAGCCGCCTCCCTGATGCAATTTCTACAGACATTTAACGGGCGGGTGCTTTTCAGCACAGATTCGCCGGGTCGCCGCGAACAATTGCACGACCTCCTGTCCGGACGTGGGCTCGACCTGGTTCGTGTCGAAGGGTGGCATGACTTTCGCGACAACGATCACCGCATCTGCATCACCATCGCGCCCCTTGACGACGGCGTACTTCTGCCCGACGCACAGATCGCAATTGTCAGCGAACAACAGTTGTTCGGCGAGCGCACCGGGTCACGTCGCCGCAAGCGCCGCCACGATCGTGATCCGGAAACGATTATCCGCCAACTCAACGATCTCTCTGCGGGCTCTCCGGTCGTGCACGCAGAGTATGGAGTCGGACGTTATCTGGGTTTGATGACACTGACGACCGGTGGCATAGAGGCCGAATTTCTGCATCTTGAATACGCCGCTGGCGACAAGTTGTACGTACCGGTGCACGCGCTGGAGTTGATCTCGCGCTATACCGGCGCGTCACCCGACAACGCACCACTGCATCGCCTCGGCAGCGATCAGTGGGAAAAAGCCCGCAAGCGCGCAATCAGCAAGATTCGCGACATCGCCGCCGAACTTCTCGACATCTACGCGCGCCGCGCGGCACGGCACGGACACCGTTTCCAGTGGCCGGAGGACGAATACCAGGCGTTCGAGGCCGGATTTCCCTTCGAACTGACCGAGGATCAGGCACAGACGATCGATGACGTCCTCGAAGACCTGCGGTCCGATCGGCCGATGGACAGAATCGTGTGCGGCGACGTCGGCTTTGGCAAGACGGAAGTCGCGTTGCGGGCAAGCTTCGCCGCCGTGTACGGCGGCAAGCAGGTCGCCGTGCTCGTGCCGACCACATTGCTCGCACAGCAACATGGCCGGACGTTTCGCGACCGCTTCGCAGACTGGCCGGTCCGTGTCGAAGTATTGTCGCGCTTCCAGTCTGCGAAGGAAGTCAGAGACATCGTCGCGGGGCTGCGAAGCGGTTCCGTGGATATCGCCATCGGCACGCATCGACTATTGGGTCATACAAAGGACTTTCGCGACGTTGGGCTCGTCATTATCGACGAAGAACATCGCTTTGGTGTCCGGCACAAAGAGGCGATCAAGTCGCTGCGCAGCGAAATCGACGTATTGACGCTGACGGCAACGCCGATACCGAGAACACTGAACATGGCCCTGGGAGGCATCCGCGAAATGTCGTTGATTGCGACGCCCCCCGCCGGCCGCCTCGCCATCAAGACGTTCGTCTCCGAATGGAACGACGTCGTGATCCGCGAGGCTTGCTTGCGTGAGATCAAACGTGGCGGCCAGGTGTATTTTATCCACAACCGTGTTGCAGACATCGGCCGTATTAAACAACAGCTGCAAAAACTGATCCCCGAGGCCGACATCCGTATCGGTCACGGACAGATGCGCGAGCGGGAACTGGAGCAAGTGATGCTCGACTTCTATCACCGGCGTTTCAACATATTGTTGTGCACAACCATTGTCGAGAGCGGCCTCGATATACCCACGGCGAATACGATCATCATTAATCGCGCGGATCGTTTCGGACTCGCGCAGCTGCATCAGCTGCGCGGTCGCGTCGGCCGCTCGCATCACCGCGCCTATGCCTTCCTTTTCGCACCGCCCAAGACTGCCCTGACTGCCGATGCCGTGAAACGCCTGGAGGCTATCGACTCGCTCAACGAACTGGGTGCCGGATTTACCCTGGCGACGCACGATCTTGAGATCCGCGGCGCCGGAGAGTTGCTCGGTGACACGCAAAGCGGGCAGATACAGGAAATTGGATTTGCGCTGTACACCGAACTCCTCGGACGAGCGGTAGATTCGCTGCGCACAGGAAAGAAAACCGATCTCCTGGCGCCGTTCAACACAGGAGTGGAAATCAACTTCCACGTCGCCGCGCTGCTGCCTGACGACTATGTACCCGACGTCCACCTGCGGCTGACGCTGTACAAGCGCATTTCTGCGGCAACCACGGCTGTGGAGCTGCGCGAGTTGCAGGTTGAGCTCATCGATCGCTTCGGTCTGTTGCCCGACGCCACCAGGAACCTCATCCGCATAGCCGCGATCAAGAGATCCGCGGCGACGCTGGGAATCGAAAAAATCGACGCTGCGGATGCCGGCGGTTATATCGTTTTTGCCGCCAAGAGCCATATTGACCCTGTCGCTCTCGTGCAATTAGTGCAAAATGACGGTCGTCGCTATCGTCTGCAGGGCTCGCACCGCCTGCAGATCACGTACGAGCTGCCTGATCTGGAGAAACGTTTCGCGGCTATCGAAAATCTCCTGCAGCATCTGGTGGTCAAAAACGCTTAACAGGATCAAAGGTCGAATGAAAAAACGAGTCTCCCTACTGCTGCTGCCGTTAATGGCTACGAGCGCTCTCGCGGAAGACACGCCCGAAGAAGAGCAAGTCGAAGTTCGCCGCTACACGGTTGAACTGATCGTTTTCTCGTACGCGCAGGACGTATCGACGGGCACGGAGATATTCCTGGCCGACGAACCACCGGTTGAGGAATTCCTGGCCGGCGATCTGCTGATCGACGATGTGCCGAGCGACGATTTCCTGAGCGTCAAACTTCCGGTCGACGACTTTCAAGAAGAGACCGTCGCGTTATCCGATCAGGATTTTTCGCTGGACGAAATCTATGAGCGCATGGAAAAACTTGAGATATACGAGCCGTTGCTGCACTTCGGCTGGACGCAGCCGACCTATCCCAAGGAAGATACCGAAGCACGTCCCTTAAGTTCTTTTGTGACGCCACCTGCTGGCCTGCAAGGAGATCTGACCCTGTATCTGAGCCGCTACCTGCACCTCGTCGTCAACCTGCAACTGGACGCGCCGCACTCGATCCCGCCACCAAGCGATGAGACCGTCGTGACTTATCCGGTACGTTATCGAATAGACGAAGACCGCATTTTTCGCAATGGCGACCTGCGCTATTACGATCATCCAAAATTCGGCGTGCTGGCGAAAATCACTCGCGTGGAAGAAGAGGAGCCGGAGGAGGAATTTCTGGGCGAAACGGGATTAGCTGGTTTTGACGGCCAGTAACTCAGTCAGGAACTCTCGCGCATCGCGCTGCTCCACACTGATATCCGCGACTGACACGTGATACGAGACCGTCACGAACTTTGACGAACTCGAACGCGGATGATGCAAGCCCAGTTCGCGCACGGCAGTGGAGATTTTTGCAGCGAAATCCCGAACGCCATCCTCATCGGACGCGTGTGACAATACAACGAAACGCTCGCCGTCCAGATGCGCAGCAACGTCGCTCGCACGGCGCAGGCAGCGCCGGATCGCCTGTCCCACCCGGCGCAGACAGGAATCGGCGGCGTGCCGCCCGAATACGTCGCGGTATTCATCGAATTCCCGCAGGCGAAACATCACCAGCGACAACTTGCCTTTCTCGCGCGCAGCGACTGCCCAGTCGTGTTCGAAAACATCGGCGAATGCCCGGCCGTTTAACAAGCCCGTAACGGGATCGTCACGCGACAAATCCCGGACGCGGCGCTTGGCCTTAAGCAATTCGTAGTGCAACTCCGTGCCCGAGGCGGCACCGGAACCGGCACCAGCGCGCCAATACGCCGCATAATACCGGGCGGTCTCCTCGCCCGGTATTATCAGCGCCTTCAATACCAGCAGGTACTCGCGCCCGTTTAACTCGACTGGCAAGCTCGTTTCCTGCTGCGCGCGCACGGTCTCGCTGACTTCAAGAGCGAGCTCGCGCCCGGCAAGTTCTTCAATAACGTCTGCGAACGGCTGCTTCAGGACGCGTTCTTCGGTAATGGCCTTGAAAGCCGGATTCGTCAACACCACGGGCCAGTCTGGCCGGTCGACACGCACAACGACCAGCGGCTCGGAGGTCGCCGCGATGACTTGTTCCAGAATTTTTCGATTGATGGTCGCCATGATCACGCGTGCAGCTGCAACTCCGGTCGCTCGCTCCACTTCGCAAATAAAGCGTTCGCCTCCTGCCATTCTTCGCTGGCGAGCAACGCCTTTCTCGACATCTGGCCCGTGCCGTGCAATCGCGCAAGGCGCACGAGCGACAACGGATTGGAATAGTCGTTCAGTTCGTTAACGGCCTGCTGCGCCGCGTTCCGATCGTTGCAAACCAGTATCATGTCGCATCCTGCATCAAGTGACCGGCGCGCGCGCTTTGCCATCGATCCGTACTCGCGCGTCGCTTTCATGCTCAGGTCGTCACAGAAAACCGCGCCGCCGAAGCCGAGGCGCGTGCGCAGCTCGCGCTGTATCCAGTATTCGGAAAAACCGGCGGGCAAATTGTCGATCGACTGATACACGATATGCGCAAGCATGACGCCGGCAACGACGCCGGTGCTCATCATGCGTTCGTACGGACGCATATCGTCGAGAATCGAGCCATAATCGCGCCGGTCGACAGGCAATTTCAAATGCGAATCCGCGACGACGGCGCCGTGCCCTGGAAAATGCTTTGCCACGGTGGCCATTCCTTTGCTGCGCAAACCGCGCGCAAACGCTCCGGCCAAATCGCTAACGGCGTCGGGATCGCGATGAAACGAACGATCGCCAATAATTTCGCTGACGCCCCAATCGAGGTCGACGCACGGCGCAAAGCACAAATCAATGCCGGCGGACCGCAGTTCGGCCGCGATGATCCAGCCCGCCTGACGGGCAATCTGCAATCCGGAATCACGATCCCGGTCGAACTCGAGTCCGATGTGCCGCATCGGCGGTACTGGCGTAAAACCGTCGCGAAACCGCTGTACCCGACCACCTTCGTGATCGACGGCGATGATCAAAGGCGGGCTGCGCAACGCGCGAATCTCCGCAACCAGATCAGTAACCTGCTCAACAGACTCAAAGTTGCGCGCAAAAAGGATGACGCCACCCACAGCGGGCTCCCGCAGAAGATCGCGGTCGGCCGGACTCAGCGCGAGTCCTTCGATATCGAGCATAACGGGTCCTAATGACATCCGTTGCACCTCTGGCGTCGTGGTCACGCTTGGGTAAATACCGCGATCGATTCTACATGGGCTGTGTGCGGGAACATATCGATGATACCCGCAGACTCGAGCCGATATCCGTGCTCGTGAACCAGCAACCCCGCGTCCCGCGCCAAAGTACCCGGATGACAGGAAACGTACACGATACGCTCCGGAGCAAGAACATCGATGCACGCGACGATCTCAGCCGCGCCGCTGCGCGCCGGATCCAGCAACAGCCGATCGCAGCCGGCTTTGACCCATGCCTCGCTGCCATCGATCTTGCTGAGATCGGCAACGCGGAACTCGAGGTTTTCGAGACCGTTCTTCTGCGCATTTCCGGCCGCCCTCGCGACCAGGCCTTGCTCGCCCTCGACGCCGAGAACGGCGCCGGATTTTCGGGCCAGCGGCAACGAAAAATTACCTATCCCGCAATAGAGATCGAGGACCCGGTCGTCCGGACCCGGACGCAAATGCTCGACGGCGAAATTCACCATGCGACGATTGATCTCGCCGTTGACCTGCACAAAATCAATCGGCTCGAAATCGATGCGAATATCGAAGTCCGGCAACGTGTAGTAAAGCGGCTCATCGAAACTCTCGGGCTGAATAAGTTGCAGCGAATCCAGACCGCCCGGCTGCAAGTAGATGCGGATGTCATGGCTCGCGCCGAAGGCGATCAACAACTCCTTGTCCGCGTCGGTCGGCGCGTCCAGCACACGAAAAACCATCGCCGTGGCGTTTTCGGCAGCGGCAATTTCAATCTGCGGCAACCGCGCACGTATCGATAAATTACCGATCATCTCGCTCAGTTCGTCGAGCAAACCATCGATCGGCTTCGTCAGCACTTCGCAACGATGCATGTCAGTGATGAACGGCGCGTGACGCTCCCTGAAGCCCACCAACACGCGCCCTTTTGCGCGCACGTCCTTGACGGCTATTCTGGCACGCCGGCGATAGTTCCACGCCGGACCGATCATCGGCGGCAACCAGGTGTCAGGTTCGACTTTGCCGATACGCTCAAGGTTGTCCTTGAGCGCCTGCGATTTGATGTCGCGCTGGTAATCCTCGGTCACGTGTTGCAACGAGCATCCGCCGCAGCGGCCGAACGCCTCGCACTTTGCCGTGATGCGGTCCTCCGACGCCTCTATAACTTCGAGTAACTGTGCCTCGTCGAAGTTGCGACGCGACTTGCGGCGGATGAACTCAACCGTCTCGCCCGGCAACGCGCCGGCCACGAATACCTTCTTACCGTTAACCGCAGCGATCCCGCGACCGTCGTGCGTCGACGACTCTATAACTGCCGTTTCCGGTTCACGGCGTTTTCTGGCCATCGCGGCGCCCTACCCGGCCCAGGCCGCAAGGAATTCCTGCAGATGCGGTTGCTCCATGCTTTCCAGCGTCGATCGAACCAGCGCAAATTCGCGGTCCAGATCGGACTGATCGAGATGGCCGCGCATGAATTCGAAACGCAGGTAGATCAGCCACGTATTGAGGACGTCGGTCTCGCAATAGTCGCGTATCTCCCGAATACCGCCTTCGAGATACGTGTCCCACACCTTGTCGCCGCTCATGCCCAGTTTGCCCGGGAAGCCCAGCAATACGGCCATCTGGTCGAGGCTGGCGCGACCGCGGGGTTGAAACCCGGCCAGTACGTCCATCAAATCGACGTGGCGCCAGTGGAAGCGACTCATGTAATTGTTCCATTTGAAGTCGCGATCGTTGTCGCCCGTCTCCCAGTACCGCGGCGCCTGAATTTTGTGGCGCAGAGCCCGATAATTCAGCACCGGAAGATCGAACCCACCGCCGTTCCAGGAAACCAGATCGGGTGTGTAGCGTTCGATACCATCGAAAAAACGCCGCACGATCTCGGCCTCACTGGAATCTTCGTCGCCGAGGCTCCACAACCTGAACGTATCCGCCGTGCGAAATGTTACCGAAATCGCAACGATGCGCTGCAGGTGCAGCGGCAAAAACTCCGCTCCGGTCTGCTGCTGGCGCTTGAACATCATCGCCGCCGCAACTTCCTCATCGGGCAGTCCATCAAGGTTCCAAAATCGCCGCCCGAATTCAACGTCGGGCACGGTCTCGATATCAAAGGAAAAACAGTGCATAGCTAACGGTCCATGTTGCCTATTGGTTGTTTGCGGTTTCGACGACCGCGAATGCCAGAACAAATCCGCCATCGTCCGTCAGGCTGACGTGACCTGCGCCGATTCCCAGACGGTCGCAGACGCGCCGGCCCCGTTCCGACCAGATAATCAGTGGTCTGCCCCAGTTGTTGTTCGTGATACCCACATCCCGCATCCAGACACCGTGCGCAAATCCCGTTCCCATCGCTTTGACCGCGGCTTCTTTACCGGCAAAACGCATCGCAAGAAATCTCACCGGCTGCTTGCTGCGAGCGAACAGCCGCATTTCCTCGTCCATGAGAATCCGGCGCGCGAAGCGCTCGCCAAATCGCTCCCAGGTTTCCGCTATCCGGGATATTTCAACCATGTCCGTGCCAACGCCGTATATCATCGCGCGCTCAACATTCCCGGGCAGCGAGCATGATGCGCTTCATGTCACTGACGGCCATCGCCAGGCCGTCGAAAACGGCCCTGGAAATAATCGAGTGGCCGATATTGAGCTCAACGATTTCCGGAATTGCCGCGATGGCGGCAACATTCTCATAATGCAGTCCATGGCCCGCGTTGACTACGAGCCCGAGACTCTGCCCGTAGCTGGCCGCCGCCGCGATTCGACGCAACTGACCTGCTTGTTCGTCGCCTTCCGCATACGCGTAGGCGCCGGTGTGAAGCTCAACGACGGGTGCGCCGGCTGCGAGCGCAGCATCCAGCTGCTCGTCCTCGGGATCGATAAACAACGACACGCGAATGCCTTCCTCTGCCAACCGCTCGCAAGCCGTTTTTAGCTTGCCTGGCTGCGCTTTGACGTCCAGACCGCCTTCGGTCGTGAGTTCTTCGCGTTTCTCGGGCACCAGGCAAACGTCCGATGGCTTTAACCGCGACGCAATATTCAGCATTTCATCCGTGACGGCCATCTCGAAGTTCATGTGCGTTTGCATGACCTCGATGATCGACGTCAGGTCGGCATCCTGAATGTGGCGCCGGTCTTCCCGCAAATGCACCGTAATGCTGTCCGCGCCGGCCTGCTCCGCCATAACGACGGCATCCGCCGGCCGCGGATAGCTGGTACCGCGTGCCTGTCGCAGCGTCGCAATATGGTCGATATTGACACCGAGGCACAAAGTCCCCGGATTGGCCTTAGTCACTGTCCGTCGTCCGTCCGTTCAATGGCGCGATTCTACCGCGACGGACCTCCATCAGCACCTTGCGACTCTTGAGTTCTTTTCCCCCGAGATGAAATGCGATGATCTCGCGCAACAAGCGATTCGCTGCCGGCAATACTTCAGGCTCCTCAAAACGCTGTTCTGCGATCGCCAGCAATACGCTGCCGGGAAAGACGAGTGCACCCTCGGCTCGCTCAACCGCCACCGGGCCATGCTCCATGCGGTATTCGTAATTGCCCTGGGGATCGAGTGGCTGATCACTGCCGGAAACCTGCGCGAGATTCACGGCGTACCCAAGCAAACTGAGAAAGCGAAGTTCAAACGAACGCAAACTCGCGGCAACATTGCTCGTCCGCGCAAGCGCATTGATAATTTCCTCGTACAGCGCAAAGATCTCGGGTTGGGGATCAAAGCGATGCAGAAAGTGCAGCAATAATTCATTGACGTAGTAGGCCGACAACAGGGCGTCTCCCGTCATTCCGGCGGGTGGACCCGCCGCCTCAGCGCCCGTCAGCGTCCCCAGATCGGTTTTTGCAACCCACGACACCCGCAACGGCAAGAACGGACGCAACACCCCCGCAAGGCGTGATTTCGAACCGCGGCTGCCGCGCGCCACAACGGCGATCTTGCCATGATCACGCGTCACAATATCGAGAATCTGGCTGGACTCCCGAAACGGGCGGTGATGCAGAATAAAGCCAGGCTGTTGCTGGATACGCTGCTGAAAACTCATTTCCATAGCACGCGCTACGGCGTGTCGTAGCCCAGGTTCATCAAATCTTGCTCGTTGTCCGCCCAGTTGGATTTCACCTTTACCCACAACTCCAGATGCACGGGTTGCCCGTGCTGCTCTGAAATTTCCAGACGCGCCGCTCTGCCGACCTTTTTCAGCACATTACCGTTCTTGCCAACAACCATCCCTTTCTGGCTGTCGCGCTCGACCCAGATAATGGCGTTAATGGCCATACCCGACTTTTCCCGGACCAGACGTTCAACCATGACCGTCAGACCGTAAGGCAGCTCCTGATGCAGCATCAGCGTCAGTTTTTCGCGGACGATTTCTGCAATGTGAAATTCCTCGCTGCGATCCGTGTACATGTCTGCGGGAAACAACGGTGGCGACTTGGGCAAAAAAGCCGGAATCATCTTCATCAGATGATCAAGATTGTCGTTCTTGAGGGCCGATATCGGCACTATTTCCGCGAAATCCAGGCGCGCAGACAGCGACGCGATCCCTTCGAGGAGCTTCGCTTTCGGGCGCACTTTGTCCACCTTGTTGAGCAGCGCAATGACCGTCGAGTGGCAATTCTTCAGTCGCTCGATAACATCGTCGTCTTCGTCGGTCCAGCGAGTCGCGTCGCTGACAAACAGCACGAGGTCGGCATCAGCGAGGGCGCTTGCGGCGGTGCGATTCATGATCCTATTCATCGCTCTGCCTGCCTTGCGATGCAGTCCGGGCGTGTCAACGAATACGATCTGTTGCTGATTCGTCGTATGCACGGCCAGAATGCGATGCCGGGTCGTCTGCGGCTTTGCCGTCACGATGCTCACCTTGCGACCCATGACGGCATTGATCAGAGTCGACTTGCCAACATTTGGCCTGCCGATAACAGCGACGAAGCCACATCGATAATCAGCGGCGACGTTCACTGCTTCCCTTCGGTCACGAGCGCGAACATCTTGCGCGCGGCTTTCTGCTCGGCTTTGCGCCGCGTCGTCGATTCTCCGTTCGTGGTCGCCGACTTCTCCTGCACCGTGCAGGTCACTGCAATTCTCTGTTGGTGCTGCTTGCCCGAAACCGCGACGACTTCATAGTCGGGTAGCCCCATCTTGCGCGCCTGCAACCACTCTTGCAGCCGTGTCTTCGGATCGCGCTCCGCCACATCCGGAAGGTCGCGTAGTCGTTGTGCGTAAATCCTTTCGATGACGGCTTTGGCGGCAATGAATCCCTGATCGAGAAAGACGGCGCCGAAAATCGCCTCAAGCGCATCTGCGAGAATGGACTCACGGCGATGCGCGCCCGTCTTTTGTTCGCCACTGCCGAATATCAGCTGCTCACCCAGCTGCATATCGAGAGCCAGCTCAGCGAGTGTCTCTTCTTTGACGAGTGACGCGCGCAACCGCGTGAGATCCCCCTCAGGCTTCGTGGGGTTCAGCCTGTAGACTGCTTCAGAAATCACAAAATCGAGTACCGCATCGCCGAGAAACTCGAGTCGCTCGTTATTTTGGCCGGTCGCACTTCTGTGAGTTAACGCCTGCTGGAACAGCTCAGCGTTCTGAAACCGATATTGCAGCATCTTTTCGAGCCAGCTTTCGGCCTTGTTCAATGGATTCGCTCTTTTGTTTGCCGGGATCGCTCACCCGGCGATTTTTACCTGCGCACAAACTCTCGCTTGTCAAAATCAATGACAAAGGAAATATTGCCGATAAACGGCGCCTTGTGCGAATACGTGGCGGCGATCTCATAGCCGCCGTCTTTCTTGGTCACTTTGACGTCTCTCGCGGTGATTTCCGCGACGCTATCGATATCAAAACGACGTGATATGGAACTGCGTATGGCTGCACGCGTCGCTCCGGTGCCATCGAATTCGGACAAGACACCCGAAATGACGCCGGACACTTTCATGTAATTGAGATAGACCGGCACCAAGCGAAGCCCGGCAAATGCGAAGATCCCAACCAACAACACCAGGATCAAGACTCCGACCGCGGTCATGCCGGCCTGACGTCGCATCACAAGCGGCCTATTAGGGGACTTGGCGTACATACCGATTTCTCCAGTGAAAAGCGCTAAAAACAACCGTTTCATTCGACAGCGTAGCCTGATTTTATCCGTGAAATCAGTGACTGACACCCCATTTATTCGATTTTCTTGCCGATTCTCTCCCAAAGCGGCATTTTTCCGGGTACGAAATGCATCCAGACGCGTATCGCCTCGCCCACGAGGTATTCCTCCGGAACGGTTCCAATATAGCGACTGTCCTTGCTGCGGTCTCTATTATCGCCCATCACGAAGTAATGACCTTCGGGAATCAGATAGATGCCGTCTACTTTTGAATGGCCGGGGTCGTAAATCAGGACTTCGTGACGGCGGCCATCGAGGTTCTCGATGTAAACCGGCGCATGATCGACAATCTCACCGTTCGCGACAAGGTCCATGACCACGCCGTTGATCTTCAGTCGCTGGCGCTCGTATTCCACCTCATCTCCCGGCAGACCGATGACTCGCTTGATGTAGTTGATGCTCGGATTTGACGGCAACCGGAAAACGATGACGTCCCCGCGCTTCGGACTGCCCGTCTCAATAATCTTTGTTTCCAGAACCGGCAGACGCAATCCGTAGCTGTATTTCTTGACGAAAATGAAGTCGCCCTCATACAGCGTTGGCTTCATGGAGCCCGACGGAATCCTGAACGGCTCGAATATAAACGACCGAATGACCAGCACGAAGATCAATACCGGGAAAAACGAGCGTGCATACTCGACCAGTACGGTAAGCGCGCGCGACTTGCCACGACCGTCCTGTCGCGCCGTTTTCCATACCAGTTTATCCATCAGGACAACTGCGCCGGAGAACAGCGTCAGCAATGTCAGAATCAGTGCAAGATTAATAATCAATTCTCATACTCACTTTTCAACACGTAATACAGCAAGGAACGCTTCCTGCGGAATCTCCACGGAACCCACCTGTTTCATGCGTTTTTTGCCCGCCTTCTGCTTCTCAAGCAATTTTCGCTTTCTTGAAATATCGCCACCGTAACACTTCGCTGTCACGTTTTTGCGCAACGCCTTCACGTTGCTGCGCGCGATAACCTGGCTGCCAATGGCCGCCTGAATCGACACATCGAACATTTGTCGTGGAATCAGTTCGCGCATCT
The DNA here is from genome assembly GCA_022563255.1 of Pseudomonadota bacterium. Classification (GTDB taxonomy): domain Bacteria; phylum Pseudomonadota; class Gammaproteobacteria; order Steroidobacterales; family Woeseiaceae; genus UBA1847. The sequence goes on along the minus strand of JADFNS010000008.1, from coordinate 17,246 downwards.
TTTCGACCAGCTCCCGACCGCGAGTCTTGACGTTCTCGCGATGTATAATGATGGACAATTCGTCCACGCGCTCCTTGTTAATCAAAATATCGAGCCTGACAAGTTGCGCAGGTTCGAAGCGTTCGAAATGATAATCGAATGACGCAAAGCCGCGGCTCACCGATTTAAGCCTGTCGAAGAAATCGAGCACGACCTCCGCCAGCGGAATTTCGTAGACCAGCGACACTTGCCCACCGAGATAACGCATCTCCTTTTGCACGCCGCGCTTTAAAATACACAGTTTAATGACGGCGCCGACGTATTTGTCCGGCACCAGTATGTTCGCGGAAATGATGGGTTCGCGCAGCTCGGCTATCTTGTTGACGGGCGGCAATTTGGCCGGATTATCAACGTGCAATATTTTGCCAGTCGAATCCACAACCTCGTAAATCACGGTCGGCGCCGTCGTGATCAGATCGATATTGTATTCGCGCTCAATACGCTCCTGCACGATTTCCATGTGCAGCATGCCCAGAAAGCCACAGCGAAATCCAAAACCCAGCGCCGCCGACGATTCGGGCTCGAAATGCAATGCCGCATCATTGAGTCGCAATTTCTGCAATGCCTCGCGAAAACTCTCATAGTCATCGGAACTGATGGGAAACAATCCCGCGAATACACGCGGCTGAACCTGTTTGAATCCCGGCAACGGTTTGTCGCAAGGCCGGTGTGTCGCGGTCAGCGTGTCCCCCACCGGGGCGCCGTAGATATCCTTGATACCGGCGATTACGAAGCCAACCTCGCCGGCCCGCAACACAGTCCGGTCTTCCATCTTTGGCGTGAACACACCCACCCGGTCCGTACCGTGGCTGGCGCCCGTCGACATTACGGTGATCTTGCTGCGCTTGGGCAGGCTGCCGTTAACGACGCGCACCAACGACACAACGCCGACGTAGTTGTCGAACCATGAATCGATGATCAACGCTTGCAACGGACCGTCAGGATCGCCCTTCGGCGCCGGGATCACGTCGACAATCTGTTCCAGCAGCTCGGGCACACCGAAGCCGGTTTTTGCGCTGACATGAATAGCGTCCTGAGCATCGATACCGATGATGTCCTCGATTTCGGCAATGACCTTTTCCGGATCTGCCGCCGGCAAATCAATTTTGTTCAGCACCGGAAGCACTTCCAGTCCCTGATCGATCGCTGTGACACAATTTGCGACACTTTGCGCCTCGACGCCCTGCGCTGCGTCGACGACGAGCAGCGCCCCCTCACACGCCGCCAGGGATCGGGAAACTTCGTAAGCAAAATCCACATGGCCGGGTGTATCGATGAAGTTGAGCTGATATTCCTCGCCGGACTTCGTCGTGTAATTGAGAGACACGCTTTGCGCCTTGATCGTGATGCCGCGCTCGCGTTCGATGTCCATTGTATCGAGCACCTGATTTTCCATTTCGCGATCCGTCAGGCCGCCGCAAAGCTGAATAAAACGGTCGGCCAGCGTCGACTTGCCGTGGTCGATATGGGCGATGATCGAAAAGTTGCGGATATGTTTCATAATCTAAGGAGTTTTCAGCAGCGGCGCAGTATACCGATTTCGGCCAGAATTTCTGCTACAGCGACGCGATCGAGTCGAAATTCGGACACCACGCGACCTTCATATTCAAGAACCGGAATTCGAATATCGTATTTCTCATGCCATTCCAGCGTGCTTTCCACGTCGAGAACCTCGATGTCCACACGCCCCGCAACCAATGGCTGCAGTTCCTCGAACATCCGGTCGCACAGGTGACATCCCGGTCGGCCAAATAGCTGAAACGCCGCCACCTACTCGGCGACCGGCGCAGCCGCCAGGCGTTCGACGACGGCCGGAGTGAATTCGCGCAGGCATCGGACATGCCGCAGGCGACGGCTTGCCGACAAGAAGCCGGCGGCGATGCCGGACAATGCTGCCACGGCAGCCGCCACATCGCCGAAACCGGCGATGGCCGCAGCGATCGCGCCAAGAACCGCGCCCGCCAGCGGATAACCGTAGACAATCAAGGCAGCGCGCAGGATGTCTTTGGGCCGCAGGACAATGCTGACAAGGTCGCCGTCGCTGACGTCAAGGCCGTCCGGCACGCTCGCCGAAATGCGCTGGGTGCCGGAGCCGGCGCCGAGCAGCCCCGCACCGCAGCCTTTTCCCGACGCGCAGCGTTCGCAAACCGACTCCGTGTCGACCTCAACAACGGCATAGTCGGAGTGCACGGATACTATTCGGCCCTGTGGATTTTGCATGGAGGGAGTTTACAGGACACGCCGTCCCGCGGTTGCGGACTGCTCAGTGTTGCCGCATGGTCGTGGCAATGAGCTCGACAGTCATTGCCGGAACTTCGCCGATTGCCGTGATTTCGTAGTCGCCGCGTTCGATGCTGTATGAATTCGAACCACCGAACCGCGCCGGTCCCTCGATCATTTTGCCGCTTCGGCCGGCTACGAAAACCGAGACATTGGCCAGGCCATCGGTGAACAAAATGTGCGTGATCATCTCCTCGCTGCCCTGCATCGTCTCTTCGTGCGTGGCAACCGCGCGAAAACCCGCTGGCAACTCGTCGCTGCTCCAGGGCGTCTCTATTTCTGTGCTGGCGTGACCGGAAGATTGCCTGAGCCAAGTGAAACTTTCGGTGCTGTACGACGACGCCAGGGCGCTCACCTGAATTTCCTGGTTGATGACTATCTCGGCAAACTTGATTTGCTCTATCGCCACCCCCTCTTCGCTGATCAACTGCGTTTGCAGCGGAAAGCCGGTTTCCGTGTCCAGCCAGATTCGATGACCGTAGCGATAGCCGTCGTGCGGCCGAATCGCCAGCAATATCGTTTCCCGACCGGCGATACGTTCATTGCGCACGATGGCGACGTCGTATTCATTGCCAAATCGAATGTTGCTTGTCGGCAAGGTTGAAAACAGCGTTGACTTATCGTTCCACTCTTCGACCAGAACCGACTTGCTGTCGGGAAGTATGCATTGAACTTCGTTGCCAATACGGATGATCTCCATTCCATCCCCTTCCTGAGCAACAAGTTTTTCGTATATGACGCCGTCCTTGACCGTGTGTATGACCTTGAGCGCCTCCGCCTTGCCGTCGTGGGTCCGAATGACGGTGCCCTCGTAACTGATCGACTGTACGGCGACTCCCATGCGATTCAGCCAGTCGTGCGGTTGTCCATCCGCGTGCACCTGCCCGGCGCCAAGCAAAGAACCGATTGCAAGCATCAGTCCGGGAGAAAAATATCGTTTACCGATCGGCATTACGGCTGGGTCTCTTTTCCGGCTACTTCATCGGATGCCGCGGCAACTTCTTCACTAAATCGCAACGATACCAAGCGCGCATTTATCCCGTTCGCGCCCAAGGCGGATGACGTCTGCGCGTGCTTCAGGAAATACTGCCTTTGTTTCTCCTGTTGCGACGCGAAATTCGGAACAGCAACAACCTGCGCAGAAACATTCGCGTCGGTTGCGACGTCATCGACACCTCTGATCTGTTGCAGACCGAAGATGGCCGCGAGCGCCACCGTCGCCACGATGGCAAATCCGACCAGCGGCCTGATATCGCGTGCAGCCGCCCGACTATCCGGCACTTCTTCCGTGTCCACGGGCCGGTCATCGATCGCGGCCGCAACCCGTTCAACCAGGCGATCAGCGCCCGCGATTCCAGGCTCCCCGCGCAGCATTCGGCCGATCGCCAGAAACTCGGCAACCTCCCGCCGCAATTCGACGTTCTGGCTCATCCGGCGCAGCAACAACTCTGCTTCGTTCTCCGGAAGTTCGCCATCAACATAGGCGGACAACTGCATTCTTATCGCGTCATTCATATTTCACCCAAATGAGGCACCAGCCTCTTTAGCGTATCAACGATCCGACCTTCTTGCTGATCGCATCGCGTGCCCTGAAAATTCTCGATCGCACGGTCCCGACCGGACATTCCATCGTTTGTGCGATCTCTTCATAACTCATACCTTCGAACTCCCGCAGGACAATCGCCATGCGCAGATCCTCCGGCAGCGCTGCAATGGCCCTTTCCACGGTCTCCCTGAGTTCGTCGCTGAGCGCAATTCCCTCAGGAGTGTCCGTCTCTCTGAGCTTCGCATGCAGATCGTATTGCTCCGGATCCTGCAAATCCAGCTCGATATCCATCGGTCGCCGGCGCTGCGCCGCAAGATGGTTCTTGGCCGTATTCACTGCAATTCGGTACAACCACGTATAAAACGCGCTATCACCCCGAAACCGTGGTAGCGCCTTGTACGCCTTGATGAACGCCTCCTGAGCTATGTCCTGAGACAGTTCCGGATCGCGTACATACCGCATGACCAGATTAACGACCTTGTGCTGATATTTGAGCACCAGCAGATCGAACGCGCCCTTGTCGCCTTTCTGGACCCGTTCGACCAGCTTCCTGTCCGACGCCTGATTCGACATTCAGCGCTGCCCTGCCGTTTTGCCACACAGCCGTTCGACACCGGGATAGACCGGTCGCATTGCGATAAGTTCTCGGATTTCTGCCTTATTCATCTTTGTTCTGTGACGCCGTTCCACGTGTGTCGGCAAGCTCGGCTTTCTTTGTTATTTTTTACTGCAAAGACAGCATGTTAGCAGCTTCACACGGTCGCTCCAATGTGTCGCCAGATCACCTGCAAACGCCGCCACTGATGACTCTCGCGGGCATCGCCGCGCAGCAGTTCGGCGAACCGGTAACCGTCGGCGCTCCGCAGTCGCAGCCAGCCGAATTTCCGCAGCAACAGGCTGCCCGTCAAAAGCTCCGCGGATATCCATTCCTGGTCGATGTTTTGCAGCAAAATCACCGCTCCCGGAAACACCCGGATCGCGACAAACCTGTTGAATCCACGCCGCAGGTGACGCAGCTCGAAATACGATAAGGCCCCCCACATCGACGCGGCGAGCATGCGTACCAGAATGTTGAGCTCAAGCCAGAAAATCAGCATGAAACCGATCGCCGTCAGGAGCCACCCGGAAGCGAGAACGACCCGCCGCAGGCCAGGATCAGGGTTGAGGTAGGCTGAGTATATGCGTGATGACATCGGCAATCGATTCCGATTCGGCAGTTTGCTGCTGCAACAAATAGCCGTTTAGCTCGGGATCGGATAGCGCCAAAACCGCCTGGAACGCGGATTTTTCATCGTCAGATGCGCCCACGTAAACCGCATTGAGATAGCGCAACAGGAGATCGTCGAGTTCGCGCATGCCGCGCCGGCATTGCCAGCGGAGTCGTGGCAGGTCGCGGCCAACGGCCGCTCCCGCAGGGTCAGAACTTGCGTTCAACCAGCATCTTCTTGGTTGCGGCGATGGCCCTGGCCGGATTCAAGCCTTTCGGACAAGCCGGCGTGCAATTCATGATCGTATGGCAGCGATACAGCCGAAAGGAATCTTCCAGATCATCAAGGCGCTCGGCGCTGGCCTCGTCACGACTATCCACCAGCCAGCGATACGCTGCGAGCAAGGCCGCAGGTCCCAGGTAGCGATCGCTGTTCCACCAGTAACTCGGACAACTGGTCGAGCAACAAGCGCACAAAATGCAAGCGGCGGGTTCGTTGATGAGTTCCTGATCTGCCTTGCTTTGCAAGCGCTCCTTGCCCGCCGGCGGCGGCGTGCGAGTCTGCAACCACGGCTTGATGGATGCGTATTGCGCGTAGAAATGAGTCATGTCCGGCACCAGGTCTTTGACGACGGACATGTGCGGCAGCGGATAAATCTTCAGGTCGCCCTTCGCATCGTCGATGGCCCGTGTGCACGCCAGGGTATTGTCGCCATCGATATTCATGGCACAGGAGCCGCAGATACCTTCGCGGCAAGAGCGACGAAATGTCAGCGTCGGATCGATTTCGTTTTTGATCTTGATCAGCGCATCAAGGACCATCGGACCACAGCTTTCGAGGTCGATGTCGTAGGTATCCATGCGCGGATTGTCGCCGCTCGATGGATCGTAACGATACACCGCGAACCGTTTGACATTGCTGGCGCCTTCCGGGGCAGCGAAGTGCCTGCCTTTGGTAACGCGCGAGTTTTTTGGAAGAGTAAATTCAGCCACAGTGGATACTCCTAATAAACTCGAGCTTTCGGTTCAATGTATTCGACGTCGTCCGTCAACGTGTGTCGGTGCACCGGCCGATAGTCGAAGCTCACAACACCGTTTGCGTCGATCCAGGCGAGCGTGTGTTTCATCCAGTTTTCATCATCGCGATCCGGGTAATCTTCACGTGCGTGCGCGCCACGGCTTTCCAGCCTGTTGGCGGCAGATTCGATCGTCGCTTTCGCATTGAGCAGCAGATTTTCAAGTTCCATCGTTTCGACAAGATCGGTGTTCCAGATCATTGAACGGTCGGTAACTCGCACATCGGCAAAGCTCGCAAACGTCTTTTGCAACAGCTTCACGCCCGCAGCCAGAGTTTCGCCGCTGCGGAAGACAGCGGCATGCTCTTGCATGACTTTTTGCATTTCAAGCCGCACCTCGGCGCTGGGATGACTGCCGTCGGCATTGCGCAGTTTGTCGATACGCGCGACGCTGTTTTGTCCGGCGTCTGCCGCCAATGGCCGGTGCTGCGCGCCCGGCGTCATGTTTTCAGCACAGAAATGCGCCGCTGCGCGGCCAAAGACGACGAGGTCGAGCAATGAATTTGAGCCCAGCCGATTGGCTCCGTGCACGGAAACGCACGCCGCCTCGCCCACCGCCATCAAACCCTCCACGACGGATTCAGGATCGTCGCCTTTTCTGGTGACGACCTGACCGTTGAAGTTCGCAGGAATACCGCCCATGTTGTAATGCACGGTCGGCAATACTGGAATCGGTTCCTTCGTCACATCGACGCCTGCAAAAATGCGCGCCGACTCGGCGATACCGGGCAACTGCTCTTCGATCACTTCCGGTCCCAGGTGCTCCAGATGCAGATAGATGTGATCGGCTTCGACGCCCACACCACGACCTTCACGAATTTCAACCGTCATGGCACGACTAACGACGTCGCGCGAGGCCAGATCCTTCGCGTTCGGCGCATAGCGCTCCATGAAGCGTTCGCCATCGGAATTTGTCAGGTAGCCGCCCTCGCCGCGCACGCCTTCGGTGATCAGGCAGCCAGCGCCGTAAATACCGGTTGGGTGGAATTGCACAAACTCCATGTCTTGCACCGGCAGACCGGCACGCAGCACCATCGCGCCGCCGTCTCCAGTGCAGGTATGCGCCGACGTGCAGGAGAAGTACGCGCGACCGTAACCACCGGTTGCGAGGATGACCTGGTGCGAACGAAATCGATGCAGCCCTCCAGTCGCAAGATCGATCGCGACGACGCCACGGCACGCGTCGCCCTCCATGATCAGGTCAACCGCAAAATATTCGATATAAAATTCGACGTCGCGCTTGAGCGATTGCTGATAAAGCGCGTGCAGCATGGCGTGCCCGGTTCTATCTGCGGCAGCGCAGGTCCGCCGCGCGGTACCCTCACCATAATTCGTTGTCATGCCACCGAACGAACGCTGATAAATCTTGCCCTCCTCGGTACGCGAGAACGGCACGCCGTAATGTTCGAGTTCGATGACCGCGTCCGGCGCTTCCTTGCACATGTATTCGATCGCATCCTGATCGCCAAGCCAGTCGGAGCCTTTGACCGTATCGTACATGTGCCAGCGCCAATCGTCTTCGCCCATGTTACCGAGAGCCGCACTGATACCGCCCTGCGCCGCCACGGTGTGACTGCGGGTCGGGAAAACTTTGGTGACACAGGCTGTCTTGAAGCCGGCCTCCGCAAGTCCGAACGTCGCCCGTAACCCGGCGCCACCGGCGCCCACGACGACGACGTCAACCGTGTGATCAATGAATTCGTAATCGCTCATGGCCGCAAGCCGATCTTCAAGAGCGAATAAACCGCCGCCACGGCGAGCACCGCGTGCGCAGTTTGCGAAACATAAAGCGAGGCAAGTCTCAATCCTGTCGCATGCACATAGTCGTCGATAACGACCTGTACACCGAGATACGAGTGATAGGCGATCGTGACACTCAGCACCAAAAGCAAAACCGTGTTCAAGGGTTTACCAATGAAGGCGATCACGGTCGTATATGAAAATTCAGGCAATGTGGCCATGACAACCACGAACCACATGCCCAGCAGTGCCAGAACAACAGCCGATACGCGCTGGCCCAAGAAATGCCCGGTGCCGTCCCTCGCCGTACTCATGCGCGTACCCACCAGAACAAGGCCGTCATCACGACCGCCGAGATGATCACCAACCAGGCCGACGCATTCGCCTGCCGCATTTCGAAACCGTATCCGGTATCCCACGCGAGGTGTCGCAATCCGTTGGAGAAGTGAAAGAAAAAAGCGAAGCTCCATCCGATTAACAAGACTTTGCCAAGCATCGTGTCCATGTAAGTCATGAAGGTCGCGTAAGCCTCAGACCCGGCCGCAGCCGCAAACAACCAGGCGACCAGGACGACAAAGCCGACACTGATCGCAACGCCAGTTGCACGATGCAAAATTGACGTCGTCATGTTGATGGGCCAGCGATAGATCGAGATGTGTGGCGACAGCGGCCTGCCGTGATTGCTCATGCGCGCATTATCCTTAAAAATCGATACAGCGTCCGCCTTTTTCCCAGTCGCCGTAACGCGTGGGATCCAGGCCGCCGCGACCACCGATCTCTTTTGGCCGCTCCCGAACCTCGGGCGGGGTATCATTGGCCTTCGATTCTTCGGATTCGTCCTTGTTTTCCGGCTCTTCTGCATTCATGGCGGGAGTATGCCAGAGCCCTGCAGCCACCAACAGGTGTCCGATACAAATGAACAGTTCCTCAACCATCAATGTCACCGGGGCGGATGCCTTTGAGTTTCTACAGGGCCAACTGACCAATGATCTCAAGCGACTGCCGCAGAAACAGGAAATTCTGGCCGCCTGGTGCAGCCCAAAAGGTCGGGTCATCTGCCTGTTCAATATTTCCGCCATAGATGACGGTTACCAGCTAAGCCTGGCCGCAGAACTCACAGAAGAAATCATCAAACGCCTGACGATGTTCCGTTTCCGCTCCAAAGTGGAATTTGCAAGCAACACGGAAACCACTACAGTTGACGCTGCGGCATCCATCAAGGCGGGCATCCCGTGGATAGGCCAGGATCAAACCGAAAAATTCACGCCCCACATGTTGAACCTGGACCTGCTGGACGCCGTCGACTTTGAAAAAGGCTGTTACACAGGTCAGGAAATAGTCGCCAGGACCCATTACAAAGGCGCCACAAAACGCCGCGTGCAAAGATTTGAGAGTGACTCGCCAGTGAACGTCGGCGACAAAATTTCATTGGACGGTCGCGACATCGGCGAAGTATTGAATGCGTCCGGCAATGATCTGCTGGCCGTGGTGCCGGTCGAGAAGGCTGGCGAACACCTGTCGGTAGAAGACGCGAAGCTGACGCTGATGCCCTTGCCCTACTTCGACGTGGCCGTAAGCTGACACGAAATTTTTCCGTTGCGGTCAATAATCCCCCAGCGGGGGGATGGGGGTCTTGCTAAGGTTTAGTGGACACTTTCGTTATGGCGTACCACTAGTCGGCCGAACGCGTGATGAGTTCGTTCAACCAGTCCGACACCGGGGCCGCGATCTGATCGCGATTCGCAAGTACGATGACCGTATAACCCGATTCCGGGTAATATCGGTAATCCGCTGACACGCCGGGAGAGCCACCGTTATGGCCCACCCATCGGCGGTCGTTGAGCGAACCAATGCCCCAGAGATAGCCGTAGCCAAAATCCGGCCCCAGCTCGGCGTAGGGTGTCCACATCTGCTCGAGAGTGTCGCGGTCCAGCAGTTTTCCACTGGCGAGTGCATTGCTGAACAACAAGAGATCATTGGCTGACGCATATCCTCCGCCCGCTGGCGATCCCATCAGGCCCAGTTGCTCGCTGTTGCCAACCAGTCCGTCGGGCCCCTGAAAATACCCGACGGCCAGACCCGCCGCCTTATCAGCTGTCTGGTAGTGATCAGAATGTTTCATGCCGGCTGGCTGATATATGAATCGCCGAACTGCCTCGTAATAACTCATGTCCATGTATTTTTCGACGATAAGACCGAGAATGACGGGACCACCGTTACTGTAGGCGTTCCCTTGACCAGGATCGAACAAGAGCGGCTCATTGATGAACGTCGCCAGGAAACCGTCCAGGGAGTCCAGTCCATGTTTTGACTCTTCGTACGATTGATTCCAGTAAGAGCCAACGCCGGACGTATGCGTTAGTAATTGGTGCAGCGTAACTTCATCGCGTATGCGCTTGTTTGGCAACTCTGGAAGATGCGCACCGACTTTGTCATCCCAACTGAGCGTTCCGTCGCTGACCAGCCGTCCAATCAGGAGGCTGGTGAACATTTTATTCATCGAGCCTAAATTAAGTGGCGTGTCGAGCGTGTTCGGACGTTTCGTATCGAGGTCCGCCATGCCAAATGCGTGCGCGTAGATAATGTCGGAATTTTTCGCAAGTAGTACAGCTCCGCTAAAATCAATGTTCGCAACGCGACTTGCAAGATACTTTTCTGCCGTCCCGGCAATGTCCTCGGGCGCTACTCTCGGGACAACCGGCGGCAGCGGTTTAACCATGATTCCCGAGATTTTGGGATCGGTAGATCCGGACAAATTGAGCGCGAACAAGAAGTGCTGGCCCAAATCGTTCACCACCAGTACATCCCATTTGTCGCCGTTGGCAGTTACTTCGCGAACCGCATTTGTTGCATCTATGCGAGCGAAGTCATCTGTTAGCATATCGAGCATGTTACGCATGCGATCAGGCCCAACGCGTTCACGCATTTTTGCAGAGAATAGCGACTCCGACAATGAGTCCAGATCCTGCTCCGGCCCCGTGCTCAACGCCTCAAGAAACCGAATAGCTGCTTTTTCAGCGGCGGGTTGATTTATGCTCGGTTCTGCCGATTGAACCGAGAACGAAAAAAACGTCATTAGCGCGCAGCTAATGACAGTCAGTCGTCGCACCGCCCCCATGACCTTGCCTCTTTCAAATCGTTGCTGACTAGATGCAACACCTCCACAGAAGGTCGCAGATTAATACGATAGAGTTCACCGTCGCACATGCTGATCCTCGATCTGCTGGGCGACGTTGACGCTGATGCCCTTGCCCTACTTCGACGTGGCAGTGACCTAAGTATAGTAGCTGCATGGCAGATCGGTGGAGGGTCAGCGATGTCTGCTTTGGGTCAGCAGCCGTCGTTCGTCAGTTTAACACCTGGACGGCGGCTTCCGGCCAAGAGCCGACGTTCAGTCCGAGCGAAATCGGCTGCGATCCGCTACGTTTGGCCATATTACGCTTGGTAATAACGGACAAACTAAGGGGTATTTGCCTATCTCTTTCGGCCCCGGTAGCCTTCCTCGTCCCTTAAACGCTATATTTGGAGATTCGCAATGTCTGCGACCAACGATTTTCTAGCGGCCAACCAAAGCTACGCTAAGGACTTCACGAAAGGTGGCCAGCCTATGCCACCGGCAAAGAAAGTAGCCGTCGTTGCCTGTATGGATGCCCGAATCGAGACCGGTCGCTTGCTGGGACTGGAGGAAGGTGATGCTCACGTGATCCGCAATGCAGGCGGTGTAGTTACTGACGATGTTATACGCTCGTTGGCGATTTCGCAGCGGCTGTTGGGCACCACGGAGATCGTGCTGATCCATCATACCGACTGCGGCATGTTGACCTTCAAAGACGACGGGTTGAAATCTCAGATCGAAGAAGATACCGGACTGCGTCCGCCATTCGCTTTCGAAGCATTCTCGGATCCCGAAGATGATGTTCGCCAGTCGATCCGACGCATTCAGTCGAGTCCGTTCGTGCCCCACAAAGACAAAATCCGCGGATTTGTCTATGACGTTGAGACCGGTCGTTTAAGCGAGGTCGGCGGCTAGGATTTCATGCCCGCTTGGCGTCAGCAGAAGTCACTCAGCAGCTTAACACCTGGACGGCGGCTTCCGGCCAGAAGCAGACGTTGATAGCGTCAATGAAGTGCTTTGTCGGGCACCATTTCTACACTCATGATGTGCCGCCGACTAGTGATTTCTGCCGGCCCTCACGAAGCCGAAACGCGGTAACGACACGCCTAGGGCATGAATCGACCGCATCATTCAGCATCGGAGGACCGTTGACTGTTTAGCTCATCGAACTTCGCCGCCATCGTAGGGTTACGCCGAGTCAGCTTCTTGATAGTTACATCCTGCGCCTTGTTGTTTGCCAGGCGAAGGTTCCGATCAGTTCCGAGCAGTGCGTCCTTCGTCTTCTGCAAATGGTCTATTGACTTATCAATCTCATCGATTGCCTTTTGGAACTGCCTGGACGCAAGATCATAGTTCTTCGCGAATGCAGTCTTGAAAGTTTCGAGGTCATTCTCGAATTCTGTGATGTCGACGTTCTGTGCTTTAACGAGCGCAAGTTCCGTCTTGTATTCAAGCGACTTCATAGCTGCGTTACGCAGCAATGTAATGATTGTAAGAAAGAACTGCGGCCGGATGACGTACATCTTCGGGAATCGGTGAAATACGTCGACAATTCCAGAATTGTAAAGCTCACTGTCGGGTTCGAGTAGGGACACTAGCACTGCGTACTCACACCCCTTCTCAGTGCGATCCTTGTTGAGTTCCTTTAAAAAGTCCTCGTTCTTCTTCTTTGTTGCGGTGGTATCGCTTTCGTTCTTCATTTCAAACATGATCGAAACGATCTCAGTACCTGCCTCGTCCAAGTCGCGAAAGATGTAGTCGCCCTTGCTTCCAGTACTTGCGTCGTTGTCCTTCTCGAAATAGGCTCTCGGGAACGCTGTCGATCGAATGCGGTTGAACTCGGTCTCGCAGTGCTGTTCGAGGGTCTCGCCAACCATCTTAGTTGACAGGCGGGCCTTCATATCGCGCAGGCGCTCGATCGCGTCATCGCGATCCTTGATCTGTGTCTCGTACTTGTCCTTGAGTGACTTCTCGGATAGTTGCTTTTCAAGCTCCGCTTGACTAAGGCTGTTCTTCAGACCGTCGCGTTCCTTCTCGACCGCGCTGACAGCCTCAGTGATTGCAAGCTTTTGTACAAGTTCGTTGGTGCCCAGCTTTGCCTTTAGGTCCTGAATCTCTGCGTCCTTGGCTGCGGCAGCCTTCTGCATTTCGTTGCCAACCTTGTTCTTGGCAAGTTCAACCGCATTTAGCTTGTCCTTTTCGGCCAACTCAAGCCTCTCATGCAGCTGCTGCTCGAACTCGCTGTCGCGAACTTGCTTCAGAATGTCCGCATACCCTGCCTCGTCGACTTTGAATGCTTTCCCACAGTGTGGGCATTTGATTTCATTCACAACTACGTCTTCTCCTCTAAGCCGCAGGCCTATGCGAGCGCAACTTGCACGGCTACTTCGTCAGTGAGCATCTTTGTCTAGCGGCCTTCAACTCGGTTCTATTCTAGCCCAACGGCAGCTTTCGAGCGTATAGCAGACGTTCGCCAGGACGTTTTCGTGGGCCCAATCCCGAATGTCCGGTTTCACCAAAAGCGGCCGTTCAGATCAGTGATTTTTGGGTGAAATCAGGGGCCGCTTTCGGCCATAAGCGGCCATCGCAGAATATTGTCAGGTGGCTAATTTGGCAGCCACGTAATCACGTTCATACGTGGTTATTTCGTGACTGTTTTGCCAAGGGTCGCTGAAGTACAGCGAATACGCTAACTTGTGATCGGTAACCCGGAGCTTCAAACCATGGCTTTCAAGATGTGTCTTCCAGTGCAAGAATTCTTCACCGGTCGCACCAAACGCAATCACATCGGTAGTTTTCGGGCTCTCTGATTCGAACAAAGCGAGGTGAATCGTACCTTCCGGGTTTTCAATGGTCAGCGGGCCGTTCTTGACCGCCCAGCCCATTAGCGCATTGACGCGCTTGAAGCCCAGCACTGACAGATACCACTCCTCGGCCTCGCTCCAACTCCCTACATTTACGTGAAGATGATCCACTGCATTCAATATTGGTGCCATAAGTTATTCCCTAGAGTTTCATCTTTTAGGTCGGTGAACGTCCGCTTTGGGTCAGTAGCGGCCCTTAGGACCAATAATAGCTCAATGTCTGCTTTCGGGGGTAAACCGGACGACGTTCCCCCGATCATGGATTGACGATATTTCCAGCTTGAAGCTTGAATGTCCGCTTTTCTCCAAAGCGGTCGCTCAGATCATTGAATATCCGCGAATATGAAGGGCTGCTTTCGGCCAGAAGCGGGCCCTTTAGGCAAGCACTTTGACATTTAGTATTTGCGCTAACAGCGGTCAGCTAGTTCCGGCTCACCAGCGTACGCCGATGACCATGTGGAATGCGTCATAGCCTGCGTTTTCGGACAGCAATCCGGCGTTTGAAATATGCAAGTAACGTATTGCCGTATTGAGTTGCAGATTCGGCTTCAGAGGAATCAGAAATCCAGCGCCGGCATTTATCGTGAACATCCATCGGCTGCCATGCGCCGGAAATGAAGTGCCGGCCGCGTATTGAATGCCGCCACCCAATTCGTAATAAGGCGTAAATGAGGCACCTTGCCTATGCCGCCACTGGAAGGAAAAGTCAGTGCCAAAGGAAACCCCGCCGCCGCCCGGTGCATCACCTATTGGGTTTGCGTCAAGGTAAGAGACCACCCAGTCCTGATGCAACGTTAGCCGCCCGGATTGCGAAATGCAGCGCCCGTACATGGCGCGCCATGGGAAACCTTCGCCGCCATTGCTCGTTCCCTGCAGTGGAGGCGACGCGGCCAGCTGCGAATAGGGCTCCGCGCAAGGATTATTCCCTACGAAAGGAATAAAACTCAAATCACGATTCGTGGTGCTGTCTTCCTCAGCTTCTGCCGCAAAAGCGACACAGCACACAAAACAAGTTGGCGCGACGCAGCAGCTAATTAGTTTCCCGATGTTCACAACGTTGAGATTATCGGCCTTTACGCTTCATGAAGCCTGGCAAGGCTATTCATTGCTACGAATATTTTGTGTAACTAAGTTAGGAACGTCCGCTTCGGGTCATTAGCGACCGTTCAAGACTCTACCACCCTAATGTCCGCTTTCGGGGGTAAAGCGGACGTTCAGACGGAATCGGGGGCGCGATTACTCAAAAGCGTGCATTTATATACAGCCCCATTCCCTCTTGTCATATAGATCTACGAACACTATGGCAAAAGAAAAATTAGAGCGAGCAAACCAAGAATGAGGCTGGTTGTGAACGGCCCAATTTCCAACCACCTCCGCCGCTTGCCGCAATTGGGACATGCCTTAGCCGACTTGCTCACTTGATGACCGCAATCTTTACATTCTGTCAATCGACCCATGTTTAATACTCTTGCTCAATTCTGTGTATCAGGATTGTAGCCACGGCAGGATTACTCGAAAAAGTGCATTTATATGCAGAGCCGTTCCCGTTGGTGGCCTAACGTCCGCTTTTCCCAATAGCGGACATTCAGATCACCGAAATCTCACGTAATCGACCGTCTGCTTTCGGCCACAAGCGGACGTTGGATATACGTTACAAGACAGACTTAACGTCCTGATTCCAGTTCTTCAAAAAAGTCCGCCAGAGCACTGTTGAACATGTCTGTTTGGTCGAGGTGCACCATATGACCTGCGTCCGGCAATATCTTGATTTTCGATCCATCAACCAGTTGTTGGTAGTACTCGACCGTTTCGGGACGGGCTTCATCGTACTGACCAGCCACGAATAGAACTGGTAATTCCAATTCCGGAAGGCGCCCAATTCGATCGTAGTCCCTGAGAGTCCCATTCGAGATAAACTCCGACGGCCCCCACATGTATCTATACAAACCCGAATTACCACTCGGTTTCTTTTCGCACGGCTCGAGATTTAGCTGGTCACGCGGAGTTCTTATTCCGAACGTGCCCCAGAAAAGATCATTTGCTGCCTCGAAGTCACTTGAATCAAAGTCCCCAGACTCTACAGCCAATCTAACGGCTTCCTGTGTTTCGGCGGGCAACTCGGCCAGGAGTTCATTGGCATCGGCAATCCAGCGCTCCGTGCCAAAAAATGGACCAACAAATACAGTGGATTTGATTCCGGTTGGCTCTGCGGTCAGCAAATATTCCAGCGCTACCGTGGCGCCCCAAGAGTGCCCGACAATGTGTAACTCAACCAAACCAAGTTCTGCTCGAATCGCATCAATTTCTTCGACAAACCGAGGCAAACGGGCGAGCTGCTCCAGATTCTCAATTCTGTCAGAATAGCCGGAACCCAATTGGTCGTACAAGATCACGGGTCTTTCCGCTGCGATACCGTTGAGGTTTGCGACATAAGAGCAGCTGGAGCCGCCAGGTCCGCCGTGAATCCACAACACAGGCGTGGCAGGGCCTTTGCCAACAACACGAAATGCGACACGCCCGCCCGGCACGTCGACAAAACCGTCGTCAGGTAATGATGGTGGCTTTGAGCAGGCAACTATGACTGCAGTAATTAATGCCAGTGCCAGAATCTTAGCTTTCATCATTGTTGATAGTAGTGCACAAAAACAGCTGTCGATAAATGTCTGCTTTGGGTCATTAGCGGTCATTCAAACCGCGCTTATTTCACGATTTTGAACGGCTGCTTTCGGCCAAGAGCGGCCCTTGCGAAGTATCCAATTCAATACATCGATCAGTGCTTATATTCGATCAATATTACTCGAAACACGGTATCCCCGATTGTTTTCCGCCCAATGCTGTTGAACGGGCTCAAACAGCAGCATCTGACCGCCTTCAACAACAAGTTCCTCAGATTCGCCGCTGTCATGATGTACGCGAAGGCTCCCGCCCTCCAAAACTAAACCCATGTATTTCGGATGTGAGTGCGGAGCGTCTCCCTCTCCTGGTTGGTAGGTCAACTCCATGACGCGGATGTCATCGTTCTCAAAGAGAACCGTATATAACTCCGGGCTAACAGCCACGGCGTCCTGTGCGCGAGACTAATTTGTTACACCAAAAGCGAACGCGATAAGAGATATCACAAGCAGACGACTGGTCATGTTTTTATCTCCCCGAATAATTGACGTTTTCTGCAGTGTACGAAAAATCAATACTTGTTTGCATGTCCGCTTTGGGTCAGTAGCGCTCACTGAGCATCCTATCAGGTCAATGTCCGCTATCGGGGGTAAAACGGTCGTTCCGTGCTGATAGTTCGGGAGCTAGTTTCTGAATGTCCGCTTTCACCCATACCGGACGTTCGGCCAGGTTAAATACTGCTATTTTGAAGGGCAGCTAACGGCCA
>JADFNS010000025.1 GCA_022563255.1 Pseudomonadota bacterium | reverse complement strand
CCGATGGACTGAAACACAACGTCGGCAAGCTGCAATACCAGACATGCAACCACCAGGTAGGCAATGCCGACCTTAATGACTTTGCGATTCTTGAGTTCGAGGAACAGATCACGCATCGGCGCATTATAGGGAAGTTTTCGGCCGATTTCGCGGCGCGTAAAAGTGAAGCCGGCGTTATTCCCTAGTTCTGGTTGGCGTGCTTCGTTAGAAAGCGATCAAGGGCGTTGGCAAACGCCTGCTTGTCGCGTTGACTGAATGCAGCGGGTCCGCCGCCCATTTCAACACCGCTGGATCTCATCGTATCCAGGAAGTCGCGCATATTCAGGCGAGCGCGTATGTTTTCCGTAGTGTGCATTTCTCCGCGCGGGCTTAGCGCGTGACCTCCCTTGGCGATGACCTCTGCGGCGAGCGGGATGTCTCCAGTGATGACGAGATCGCCGGCGTTCAGACGCTTGACGATTTCATCATCAGCGACGTCGAAACCCTGTGGCACCTGCAACGTGTTGATGTTGGACGAAGAGGGCGTGTGCATCGGTTGGTTCGCAACCAATGTCAATTGCACGCCAGTGCGTTCGGCGGCACGGAAAAGAATCTCCTTCACCACGACCGGGCAGGCGTCTGCATCAACCCAAATGCTCACTCGCCGGTATCCTTAGCCTTTGCGCAACGTCGCCTGACGGCCTCTGCCGGAACAAAAAGTTGCTCCATCAAGTAGGTTTTGAACTCGGGTGCGAACGGTTGCTCGGCAACCGACTCGGTCATGCAGGTGAGCCACTGGTCGCGCTCGGGCGTCGCGATGGCCAGGTGCGCATGTACGCGGGGAATGCCGATCGCGCCGTATTTCTCGTTGTAGAGTTTCGGGCCGCCAAGCCAGCCACAGAGGAAACGAGCAAGTTTGTCGCGCAATACAGCCTTGTCTTCGGGATGCAGTGCGTGAATCGTGGCGAAACGTTCATCGCTGCTCATACGCTCGAAGAACGTATCGACGAGGCGCCGAATGCCTGACTCGCCGCCCGCTGCCTGAAACGACGTATCGCCGGTTCCGTATTTATTGGTATCCATGGACATCACTGTGCAATATTACGCTCCTTAAAAGATGCCAGGTTTATTTAAAGGGGCAATTGAATAAACCTGGCACCTTTTATTGATAGTATCGATGGCTGAATAATCAAGGGGTTCGCCATGAAAAACGTTCTATGCGCAGTTTTCGTTTCGATGATCATTCTGTCCCTGCCAGGTTCCTTTGCGTTCGCTGCCGATCAGGAAAAGAGCGCGCAAAAGGCGGTGCTTGTGACCGGCGCCAGCACAGGAATAGGACGCAAGATCGCCGAAAACCTCGCTGCAAGCGGCCATTTCGTTTATGCCGGCGCCCGCAAGCAGAAGGATCTCGATGCGCTGAATGCGATCGAAAACATTCAGGCAATTCGACTTGACGTGACAATTCAGGCAGAAATCGATGCCGCGGTCCAGACCGTTCGCGACGGCGGCAGGGGACTCCACGGACTGATCAATAACGCCGGCATTTTTATCGGTGGGCCATTGATCGAGGTGGATGTCGACGAGCTGCACTGGCTCATGGACGTCAATGTCTACGGCGTGTATCGCGTCACGCAGGCGTTCGCGCCGCTGATTATTGAATCGAAAGGTCGAATCGCCACCATAGGTTCCATATCGGGCATCCTTTCCGGCCAGTTTTCGGGTCAGTACAGCATGAGTAAGCATGCGATTGAGGCCTACACCGACACGCTGGCCATTGAGATGGCTAAATTCGGTGTCCAGGTCAGCGTCATAGAGCCCGGTAACTACGATTCTGCTATCGCGGCAACCGCGTTGCAGCGGGCTCAAGAAAATGCTCAGTCCAATCCGGATACGCTCTATGCGGCGGAAATTGAGGAGTTCATGAGTCAAAGCGCGGATCGCAGTCACTATAAAGATCCTGGCGAGGTTGCGGACGCCGCAATGCACGCGATGTTTGACGACAACCCGGTGCGCCGCTACATGGTCGTGCCCAGGGAAGAAGAGGCGAGTTGGACGATCAACAAGGCAATTGAGGAACTGGTGCAGCTAAACGAATACCAAGCTTACTCTTATACCCGCGAGGAGTTGATAGAGAAGCTGGATGCAGCGTTGCAATGAAAATCGCTAAAGCATCTCAAAAGATCTTCAATGCACCAACCATTATCTGGCTGCGGTCGTAGGAAAATACCGGGTCTGAAGAGTCGTTGTTGGAGTAGCGATAGCCGAACCGGAGCCGCCAACTCTTCGCGAATGTCCGGGTGACTGCGGCATATACGGTCAACAGATCTTCGGATCGGGGAATCAGGAGATTATTGTAATCGCTGCTTCTGAAATCAATGCCGCTTTCGTAGCCCCATCCTGACTCAGGCTGATAGCGATAGTCCGCGCCAAAGCCTGTACGCCTGGGAGACACGCCGGGATCGATGCGCTCATTCTCTTCCTGACGGTACCGCAACACGAAGCGATGAACGTCTGAATACCATTGGTACTGCACCTGAATTTGCTGTCGGGTTCCGGCGATACCGGCGAACGCAACGTTCACGTCCTGTACGTCGTCGTAGCGATAGCCGAGACTGAGCGACGCATTATTACCAAGATAACGAATGACACGCAGGTTGACGCCAGCTTTACGATCGAAAGCGTCACCACCGAGCGCGCCGGTACTGAGTCGCGTGCCAAACTGCAGACGCCAGTCGCCGGGTCGCCAGTCGTACATGACACCGCCAAATATCTCCGTCTGGTCGAATTCGTCCGCATCGAAATTGCGAATCGCGTAAATGCCGGCGTCTACGCGAAAACCACTTTCGCCATTGAACGGGCCTGTTATCCACGCGAAGAAATCGACCATTGGACTTTCGGTTGTCAGCGTTGAGGGCAGGCCGGTCTCATCGCGCAAAGCGACGTTGTCATCAAAACCTGCACGCACTCCAATTGCGCCAGTCCAGCGCGAAGCACGTCTTAATTCGGGTTCAAGTTCACGCAGTCGATTGGACGACATGATGCGTAGCTTCTCGTTATCCGGACTTAGTCTGTACGCTTTTATAAAATGATCGGTCGCCGCTGTCGGGTCATTTCGACGGCGCGCCACGAGTCCAAGATTGTACTCGGCCAGCCCGCGCATTTTCGGATAGCGCTCGGCAATCAACTGAAATTCGTTGCGCGCCCGCACGTATCGGCCGAGCTTGAACTGACAAACGGCGATGTTGTAATGCACAGCGGCGCTGTCGAGGCCAGCGTTCCGCGCGGATTCAAAGTGCCACAGGGCAGACGCGTAGTCGTCGCTTGCAAACGAGTCCAGGCCTGCCGACCAGTCGGTGGCATCAGAAAACGCGTTGTTTGCAAATACTAAAAAAAGCGCAGCGATTGCTGCGCTTTTGGTCGCTCGAATTTTGGTCACTAGTCGCTGGGCGGTCCCCGGTCAGGCTGCGGATCCGGGGGGATGTTATCAGAAGATCGACCGCGAGTTTCCTGATTTTTCAGCGCGTCTTCCAGTGCGACCAGGGCCTTTGCGATCCCGTCGTCACGTTGTGAGATGTTCTTGATGGCCGTGGCGAGCCGGTTAGCCGTTTTGTCGGCGGCTGCCGCGTGATCCGGAACTGCGTCGGGCAATACGATTTCATTGGTTACTGCCTCTGGTAAACCGCCCTCAGCCAGGTCCATCAGGCGAATGGTGGCCTCACTCCCGTGGCTGTCAGCTTGCGCCCACGCGCTCATTAAAAGAGCCGCGAATCCTGCCAGTATGATTTTGCTTTTCATGTCGAAAATCCGTGTGAATTTGGGTTAAGTGCTTGGTAAAACGACGATAGGCGAAAAAGGTTGCATCGTTTTAACATAATCATGATTCGATCGGCAGATTGATCAGGAATATCTGCTCACTTTGTGGATGGCTGAGTCTCACGACCATTTGTCCGCCCGACGCGCCATTGGCAAAAATCGGCAAACTCAGCCGATTCACGCCGGCGTCGAGATCCGCCGCCCAGGTCAACTCCCGCTGCGGTCCATAGCCCACTAGTTCTACGTTGCCCGATAACAAAATAGTGATCGTAGCGCCGAGCAAGGGCTGATCCGTTTCGATTACGACGTTCATCTGGCGGGGTTCGTTTAATGCGACGACGAACTCAGCCGTCGCCGGCGTTAATGACGGAGAGTTGTCGGCCCAGCCAAACACCAGCGCCAAAGTAAACAACGAGGCAGCGATGGCGCCGCCGAAGCCCGCGCCCAACCAGAATCGCTGCTTGCCCGTTGTGTGATTCGACGTAGTCGTTGCGGTATCGAGCATCTTTTCGAACAATTGCCCAGGTGGATCGCCTGCATCGCGCCGTCGCAATTCCACGAGCGCCTCGGCGCCGCGCAACGCCATCCGGCAGTCCGGGCAAATATCGATGTGTGCCATGTTCTGCATGCGTTCGCCGTCGTCCATCGAATTTGCAGCGATCGCCGGGATATTGTTACTAACCGATTCACAATTCATTTTCAGTCACCTATTGCTTTCAAGTGCGGTTTCATGAGCGCATCGCCAGACAGTATTCGTCCGAGTTTGGCCCGCGTGCGATGCAGTCGGGATTTGATCGTCCCCGCCGGCATTCCAGTCAGTTGCTCAAGCTCCGCAATACTCAGACCCTCGATGTCGCGTAACGCGACGAGCGTGCAATGGTCCCGGTTCAGGCGTTTCATCGCCATCAAAATGCGCGTGATGCGCACTTCCTGTTCAACTTGTATATCCGGTTGCCATGAGCTATGAACCAGTTCGTTCGGGTCAGCGGAGTCCAGGCCAGTCTCAGCCAGATCAATAGCCGAACGTCGACTGGCCCGTCTGTCATCGATGAATTTGTGATACAGCACTTTTAATAACCACGCGCGTCGATGCTCAATTCTTTCCAGCTCGTCCAGTTGAACAAACGCCTTCAGACAGACGTCCTGCACCAGGTCTTCGGCATCCATGGACGAAAGCGTCATTCGCCTGGCCGCAGCATAGAGCGCATCGAAATGCGGTCGTAGCAAAGTCTCAAATTTCTTTTTCTTCGGAGCCAGATCGTGGATGCTCAATTTCAAATTCCGATGCTGTCTGATTAATAGGAACGTTCCGGGACGCGTTTGGTTGCGTCCGTTTTACATAATGCCAAAGAGAAAATACACCGATTTGCAAATATTATGCAACCAAACCGTCTTGTTTACCGTTTTGATACTTATAATTCAAAAAAAACAAGATGTCATTTCGGGGAAAACGATGACCAATACAATAAAGGGAATTTCACTGGGCCTGCTCGCGGCGACCACTCTGGCGTTTGCTGGATGCGGAGGCTCCGCACCGGAGGAACCGACGACCGGTTTTCTGTCGCTGGCGGTGAGCGATGGTCCGATTCACGAAGCATTGAAAGTTTGCGTCAAGTTCGACGAGATCGAGCTGATGAAATCGGGGACGTCGACGGTCATACAGGTCGGTCCGCAGACCATTGATCTTCTCGCCTTTCAGGGCACTGATTCGGTGCTCATCGTCCCGGATACGCAAGTCGATGCCGGCCGCTACCAATGGCTGCGCCTCGGGATCGATGCGGTTGAGGGCGAGTCTGGCGGTGCCGGTGATACCAATGGTTCGGACTGCGACGGTACGGGTTCGTACATCATCATGAAAGACGGCACCATGCACAATCTCTACATTCCGAGCTACGCCGAGACCGGACTGAAATTCGTCAGTGGGTTCACGGTGCAACCTGGCGGATTGTTGGAATTGACGGCTGAATTCGATCTTGCGAAGTCGCTCACACAACCGCCCGGACTTGATCCAGATGTAGTGTTACGCCCGGTCATACGTCTGGTCGACAATAGCGAGGACGGAACGTTGACCGGTACCGTTACTACCGAGCTCGCGACGAGTTATTCATTCGTAACAGAGGAACACTGTGCACCGTCTGTGTATGTCTTTCCTCCCAACTCGATCGTAGAAGGGTTTGCGGACGGGATCGAACCGATCGCGACGGCCATGGTCACCGAGCAGGCGAACAACGATGGCACATTTACCTGGAGTTACACGATAGGATTCTTGCTCCCGGGTGCGTACCAGGCTGGATTTACCTGCGAAGGAGAATACTTCTTCCCCGAGGAGGGCATTCAGATAGAAATCTTTGAGGGTCAGGTGACGACGGCCGATTTCTAGGCGCCAGTAATGCGCCGCTGTAATAAGCGGGGAGAGATCCCGGTCTTTGTGCAGTAACTGGACTGCTGTCCGCACCCGGAAAAAACCAATGCGTTTGCTCATTGCTTTACTGACCCTCGTCAGCCTGTCGCTCGCCACGACGCTGCCCGCGCGGGCGGAAACAGCAGCGGATTGGATGCTGGTATCGGCTCAAGGCGAAGAAGTTCGCTTAAGTGAAGAAGTTCAGCAGCAACCGGTGGTGCTGTTTTTCTGGGCCACGTGGTGCCCGTACTGCAAGGCGCTGATGCCGCATCTGCAGAGCATACGGCTTGAATACGGTCACGATGTCGAAATTCTTGCGGTCAACTTCCGCGAGAATAAGGATCCGGTGGCCTTCATTCGCGACGCTGGATACGATTTCACGGTCCTCCCGAATGGGGACGATGTGGCGGCACTTTACGAAATCTACGGGACCCCGGGAATTATTATCGTGGACTCGAAACAGCAAATTCGCTTCGACTTGCGCGACGTCGTGAACCAAAAACCGCCCACATCAGCGAAAACTACGGGCCATAAGGCCATGGCCGCGTATCGTGCGCCATTCTGGGCTGCAGAAATTCGCAGGGCTCTCGATACCGTGCTGGGATCTTACGCCGTTCGAGGGCAATGTTTACATACGCAGGAAATACCTGAAGACTGACGGTTTCAGAGCCAATTTTCTGCCTGGATGTATTGGTTCCCTGGACGATTTGTGACCTGTTTAACGGTCTTGAATGATGTTTAAACGGTAGATTGATCGCATCAATTCAGATGCGGAGCTATCCTCATGAATCGCACATTTCTCAAGACGCTAATACTGGCATTGCCCGTGTTTTTCCTGTCATCGCAGGCGACTGCGGATATTGGCGTGAGCATCGTCTTTTCCAGCGGCGAGATCAGCATTATACAGAACTGGTACCGCGAGCATCGCACGACGTCGGGACGGGGCCACGGCAAGGGAAAGCCGAAAGGATTGCCGCCGGGGATCGCGAAGAACCTGGCTCGTGGCAAACCGTTGCCTCCAGGTATCGCCAAGCAGTATCTACCGGCGGGGCTGCAGAGCGTGTTGCCGAGGCTGCCAGACGGGTTCGAGCGCATCATCGTTGACGGCAAAGTGCTGATCGTCGAAATCGCGACCCATTTGATTCACGATGTCCTGATGGACGCTATCTTATAGGGGACAGTTCCCTGCGCGTTAGTTTTTTGCGCCGCGCCGTTAACGAGATCGGCGTGGGCGTATCTTTGGGCCTTTTTGCTGGACGACCTACGTAGAAGCCTTGCGCCAGGTCCACGCCCAGCTCGGCGAGCAATTCAATGGTCTCGGCATTGCGGACGTATTCCGCGACCGTCTTCATGCCTGCCTCCCGGCCTATTTCAGCGATCAGTTTGATCATTTTCTGATCAACCGGGTTGTCCGGCAAATCCCGCACGAAAGCGCCGTCAATCTTGATAAAGTCGAAATGCAGTTTCTGCAAATAACTGAAGGAACTGTAACCCGTGCCGAAATCATCCAGCGCGAACTGGCAGCCGAGCGCGCGCAGCGCGGTAATTTGTTGATCGACGTGCAGCGGTCGCCTGATAGCCAGACTTTCAGTGAGTTCAATAATGATGCTGCTGGGTGGCACGTCATAGGTTTTGAAAGTTTCTTCGATGTACGTAGCCAGATTGTCATTCTCGAAGGCATTCGCCGACAGGTTGATTGCCAGCCGGAGGTGATTATCCGAAGTTGACTCGCGCGCCCAAGCCCGGGCGACATTGCGAATCACCCAGAAATCGATTTCGGACATGAGCCCAAAGCGTACGGCAGACGGTAGAAACGCGTCCGGCAATACAATTTTTCCATCGTCATTCCGCAGCCGAATCAGAACCTCGTGGTGCATCGTTTTGCCCGTGTTAATGCAATTGATGGGTTGAAAACGCAACTCAAATCCGTCGTTGTCTACGGCTTTTCGCAATCTGTTCATCCACCCGAGATCCGCCGAGGCCTGCTGCTCGGCATCCGCGGATTGTTTGAAGACGTGCAGGCGATTGCGACCTCCTGACTTGGCCTCCCGGCAAGCGATATCGGCCTGATTGATGAGATCGTCGTGATGTAGATCATCCCCGGATAACATCGTCATGCCGATGCTGCAATGGACGTGAAACACGCGCTCGTCCTCAATGTGCGCCATCTGGCGCATATTCGTCAGAATCGTTTCCGCCACTGCTTGCGCGCCAGCAAGGTCGGTTCTGCGAACGAGTATTATGAACTCATCGCCGCCAAAGCGAGCGACGGTGTCCTCGGGACCGACGCTGCGTAACAATTCATCGGCGACCTTGCGAATCAATCGGTCGCCCGCAGGATGGCCGCAGGCATCATTGATGTACTTGAACTGGTCCAGATCGATAAAAAACAGCGCGCTCTCGTGGCGCGTCTGCTTCACGCTCTTGATTTCGTGCCGGAGTTCTTCGAGAAAACGCCGCCTGTTGAACAGTCCAGTCAGACTGTCATGGTTGGCGAGTTTTAGAAGTTCCGCATCCCGGTCGCTGAGGGCCGACGCGGTTGTCTCGAGTGCCTTGACGATTTCGGCTATCTCATGGTGCTCGGCGGGCTCAAACTTAACGCTTAGATTGCCTTTCGCAAGCTCCTCGATAGGTTTTTGTAAATTGGATATTGACGACAGCGCGTTGCGTAGCGCGCGTCGGCCATAAAACGCGAACGCGATAAGCAACGCGAGCAGGACGAATATGGCGCCTTTGATATTCGCCAGCAAGCGGTCGTGAAAAAGCACGAAGTCGAGGTTGATGCTGACGAACCCGAGCAGCTTTGTTTTCGTGTTTTGCTCAACGGCAGTCGGGTCGAAATCGAATAGCGCTTCCTCTGGAATCGATTCTTTCCACACTGGGGCAAGGATCTTGAACCGCTGCGGGTCGAGGATGCCTGTACTCATCAAATACGGCTGATCACTACCGACAACCGCGATGGCGTCCTGCAATGCCGATTTCGACAAGTTGGCGACGCTCTCAATGCCGTCTTCGGTGCCTACAGAAAACATCGCGACGCCAGTGCTGTCGAAGTAGGCGACCCTGTCAATCTCGGGATAGCGACTAACAAAGCTTTCCAGTTGAAATAAGTCTTCTCCGCTACTGGCGAGGTACAGCGGAGATCCAAGTTCATTAAGTTCGTCGGTCCATTGCAGGGCCCAGCGGCCGTAGTTGTCCTGCAGCACCCACTGGCCGCCCCAATAGAGACTGGCGATTGCCAGTGCACCGATCAAGCCAGCACTAAGAACCTGTATTGACAATATCTCGTGCACGAGCAGGCGCTTGCGACCCTTTTTTCTGTCGCGCGTGAAAAGCTGGACAACCCAACTGATGGCAGCGGCGAGTGCTGTCCTCATCGGTCAACGACCTGAACGGTATCGATCGTTCTCACACGGATCTCGGACAACGGTGTAATCGACGGTACGCGACCGATGTTTCCAGCCTGAATCTGCCGGATGACGTCCGTTATCGTTTTTGCGATATTCGATGCGACGCTGCTGACGCTGATACTGGCGCCGATTTTCAGCATCGATTCATTGGTAACGAGTACAGGCACACGCTGGCGCTTCGCGTCTTCCATGATTTGCAGCAGCGCCCGCCGGCTAAGGATACGATTGTCCGGAAACAACAAAAATCCGTCGATATCCCGGATCATGCGCCTGAAGTTGTACAGGGTCTCCTGGTCCGATCGCGCGACCCGGATCAGCAACTCGATGCCGTTTCGTTCTGCAGCGCGTCCTGCTTCGGCGATCAGGTCTTCATGGCCCGGACCGATTATCGCGCCTATTCGTGTAATCGTCGGATCGGCCTGCATCCAGGCTGCGATCTGTGCGTCGAGTGGGGCGATCGTCGCGACACCGCGACTGTGCTCCGTCACGAGATTATGGTCTTGATAGTTGAAAACCTGGCTAAAGACTACGGGGCTGTCCGACATGGCGACGGACGACTGGGCGGCGCGCAAGCCGATCGCGACAACGGCGCCAGTATCGGAGTCGTTTATCAGCCTCAAGATGGCGACCGGCGGTCGATTGCCCTCGCTGAGGTCATAGATTTTGTAGTTTTCGAAGTGGCGAGTAAGCTCTCGGGCAACATCCGCGTAGGCTGGCTGTCCGCTGGTCAATACGATCGCGATGGGGGGCAGCTGCGTGGGTTCGGGCACCACGACAGTGGTCGTCGGTACGCTGGTCGGCGGCGCTTCGACGATCACCACGGCTTCGTTTTCGACGGACTTGAACATCGACGTCAGAAATGAACATCCCGATAAGCTAAGCGCCGCGAGAACAATCGCGACACGCGTTATTCGAGTTTTTAATTTGCCGTTCTTTTGCATCCGGGCATCCTGTCGCCGTCATTGGCAAGCCCTTGTTTTACCGAATATCGGCCCGGATGTCTGTGCTACAAGTCCGCCTGAAACGCTTCACCGTGCTGGATGTGCTTGTCTCGTTCCGCAGAAGCGCTTTCCTGATGTATTATGCAAAATTAAGGGACAGTCACCCTTACTATTTGGAGTTCAAGGTGATTGTTCCCTCGAAGTGCGGAGTCGGTCGCATTTTATGTCAGATTCGGATAGCAATGCGATCTGCACTGTGAAATGCTGCTCGTGTAATGAAGAAAGGCACGGCGTCCGCAAGGATGCTACGCAAAGCCACCGGTCTACGGTTATCAGTATGACAGCGGAGTTACCATTATGAGCTTTATGCTTGGCATTACGCCCTGGCCAGTCGTGTCGGCGCTACTTTGGATTATTCTGACCGTTGCCGCGCTCTATCTCGTTCGCGGCACAGCCCACAAGACCATCCAGATAGCGGCGCAGGGTTTGCACCGCAGCTTCCGGATTGGGTCCAAGGCGGTATCGCAATCTGCGAAACGCCTCGGCGAACGCAATCGCGATGTGTTGCTGGCGGCGGGTCGCGAGGCGAAAGAACGCATTATCGAGCGTGAATTCAATCGTATCAATGAAACGGTACGCAAGGATCTCGCCAATTATTCGGCCTTGCACCGTT
Organism: Pseudomonadota bacterium; assembly: GCA_022563255.1. Taxonomy (GTDB): domain Bacteria; phylum Pseudomonadota; class Gammaproteobacteria; order Steroidobacterales; family Woeseiaceae; genus UBA1847. The sequence continues at coordinate 21,546 of JADFNS010000025.1, read as the reverse complement.
CTTTGAGCGAGTCCATCGGGCGTATCGAAAAGGATCATCAGGAAGCGATCGACGTGCCACCCGACCCGCCCGGTTGGGTGAAGGCTGTGCAAGCCGTGGCCGCCATGGACTCGAAGGATGCCGGCGTTCATGTTGGCAATATTCTCAGCGACATTCACAAGTCGTTGATCAAGGCACACAAAGAGGCGATGGCCGCCTATCATGTGGCCAGTGCGAAGCGTCATCACTTGCTGCGTCACATGCGGCCCGACTGGCGGCAGATTCAGCAGACGCTTGCCGCTGTTGGCAAGAACGTCGACAGTTTGCTCAGCCGTTCGGTCACGATCGACCGGCTGATGCAGGAATACGAGGATATTGTTGCTGGAAAGGATCGTGCGATGTCCGTGCTATCGTCGTCGTCGCTCGTCAACTTTTTTGTGTCTGCGTTCGTACTGGTCATTGCTATCGGTGGCGCGATAATCAACTTTTCGCTGATTGCACGACCCATGGCTGAAATGGTTGGCGGCACGAATTTTATTGGTGGATTTCGGATGGCGGATATTGCGGCTCTGGTCATCATCCTGGTTGAAATCTCGATGGGCCTGTTCCTGATGGAGTCGTTGCGTATTACGCGGCTGTTCCCCGTGATCGGTGCGCTGCCGGACAAGACCCGCGTGCGCATGGTCTATATTACGTTTTCCCTGTTGTTCCTGCTGGCAAGCGTTGAGGCAGGCCTCGCCTATATGCGTGAGGTACTGCTGCAAGACGAACTTGCAACCAGCGCGTTGTTGCGCGGCGATATCGGCCCGACGGCAACCGGCGAATTCCTGTGGATTACGACAGCCGCGCAAATGGGCCTGGGTTTCATATTGCCGTTTGCTCTGACGTTCGTGGCAATACCGCTGGAGACTTTTGTGCATTCGTTGCGGACGGTGGTCGGACTGATGGCAATTTCGCTGTTACGAACGCTATCACTCATGTTGCGTCTGCTGGGTAATTTGTTTCTTTATCTCGGTGTTCTGTTCAAGCAGGTCTATGACCTGCCGCTGTTCGTGCCGCTGTGGCTTGAGGAACGAGTGGCGAAAAAATCCGCAAACGTTGTAGCGCCGAAGAGGGTAAGACAATGAGAACAGGAATCTTTGCTTCGCTGTGTGTACTGCTGGTCTCATGCAGCGGCGATCAAACGCCACGCAATACCGGCGTGTACATGCTACTGGACACTTCCGGCACCTACGCCGAGGAACTGGAGAAGGCCGAGCAGATCATTCGCTATACGCTTTCAAAATTGGATGCGACGGACACGTTCGCAGTAGCCCGTATTGATACCGGCAGTTTCAGCGAAAAGGACATCATTGCCAAAGTCACGTTTGACGACCGGCCGAGTGCCGTCAATCGACAGAAGCGTTTGTTTGCGCAGCAAGTGAGCGACTTCGTGAAGAATGCGAAAGCGTCGGCGTATACCGATATCACGGGTGGTTTGTTGCAGGCCGTGGAGTTTCTCAATGAGAAGGGTACCGCCAAAAAGATGATCCTGATTTTTTCAGATCTCAAGGAAGATCTTCAGGAAGGATACATCCGCGATTTTGATATCGAGCTTAATGGTTTTCAGGTAATCGCGCTGAACGTGACCAAATTGCGCTCAGATAACATCGACCCGCGCGAATACATGAATCGACTGAAAGAGTGGCGCGACAGGGTCGAAAAGACCGGCGGTGAATGGCGAGTGATCAACGACCTTGATGGTCTGGAAGGAATTTTTTAGGAACGAAGCCGCACTTGGTGCGAGATCAACGGCTGGTCACGCCGTTTTTCCGGCGTACTTCTTGTAAAGCAGATCCTTCGCCTGGCCGATCCAGTCGTCTTGTTCCATGCGGCCCTTGAATTCTTTCAGCGCCAAATTAACTCGCGCGATGTCGGGGACGCCGAAATCGGCAATTTGCCGGAAGCTGAAGATGCCGAGGTCGTGCAAGGCCATTTCGAACACTCTGCCGATGCCGATAATTTCTTGCAGGTCGTCGACTTCTTTCTTGCGCGGGTTCGGTGCGTTCTCCGCGATGGTTGCTTTCCGCACCTCCTTTAGCGCCTTGCGTTGCTGCCTTTCCATGTCGGCGAAGTTTTTCTCCACCTCGTCCAGCCGGATCCGCAGCGTTTCAGATCGTTGTTCCGACTGGCCGGCATTTTCACGATACCGCTGGGCATTGTCTTCGTATTGCTTGCGGCTGCCTTCCATGGCCTTGACGCAGTGCGCGAGTTCCTGGTTTTGAACCTTCAGTTCATCGAACTCCGCTATGTCACGTTGCAGGGTTTCAACTTCCTGCCTTGTGAGTCTCGCATCGTGGTTAAGCTGTGCATTTTCGGCTTCCAGTTCGATGACTTTCTGCTCCAGTTCGTCCAGGCCTGACAATCGATTGCGGGCCGACGCGAGCATTTTGTTGGCAGATTCGTGTTCCGAGCGCGTCGCTTGCAGGAGATTGCTGAACGACTGGTGCTCCAGCTTTGCATTCTCGATTTTCTCTTCGAGCGCCTTGCGTTTTTCAAATGATTTGGCGAGTTCGCCTTTGTAGAATTGGCGCGCTTTTACGAATTCCGCCTGAAACTCCGCGAACTGATCCTTGACGGAAACCAGCGCATTTTGAAAGGTGAGAACCTTGTTCTTGAAGTCCTCTCGCTCGGCCCGTAGCGTGAAAATATCCTTGGACATTATTTTTTCTTTCGCGTGTGCCGACTCCAACGAGATGCGAATATTGGCGACAGCCGTTTCGTGCTTGTGCACGAGCGCTTGCTGATCTTCAATCGTCGATCGTAAGGTGCCAATCTCCACGGTGTGTCGATCTCTTTCGCGGATCACGTCGTCAAGTTTTGTCTGCCAGTCGTCGTTCAGCCGGGTGAGTCGGTGCCCACGTATCAGCCACCCGATCACAACGCCGAGCGCGACGGTCGTGAGGAGAAACAGGCCGATCTGCAGAGTCGAATCGTACATTCGGCCAGTATGGCGGACCCGGATATTATGGAATATGACCGAGCGCACAAAATGGCAGGATTTTTGCGCAAATAAGCGGCTAGGGCGAGGTATCGACCCATCCCGGCCCACGCACCACTCGACCGGGTGTAGCACCGGTATGTTCGCCGTTCTTGAGCACTTGCTCGCCATTGACGAAGACGTGAATCATGCCGGTCGCGTACTGGTGCGGTTCGACGAACGTCGCGTGGTCCTGAATCGTGTCGGGATCGAAAACCACGATGTCGGCGAAGAAGCCTTCCTTTAATTCGCCGCGCCGATCGATTCTCATGTTTTGCGCCGGCAACGCAGCCAGTTTGCGAATGGCCTCTTGCAGAGAAATGACCTTTTCATCGCGTACATACTTGGCCAGTACGCGGGCGAAACTGCCGTAGGCTCTGGGGTGTGGATTGCTTTCCAGGAATATGCCTTCCGGAGCCAACGACGCCTCGTCGGAATTAAAGCTGACCCACGGCAGCGCGACGGCTTTTCGAACCACGTCTTCGGATTGCGTAAAGTAAACCGCTCCCACCCGGCTGCCGTCTTCGACAATCAGATCCATAATTGTGTCCTGAGGACTCGTGCCGCGCATTTTCGCGACATCGGCAACGGTCTTGCCCGTCAGCGGTTTCAAGGCGTCGGATTTGAAGCTCACCAGCAGAATGTTGTCCGGTGTGCCGGGAGCCAGGAACATGTTCTCCCATTCGTCCGATTGTTCCAGCATTTCTTTGGCGATCTTTGTGCGCAGTGCGGGATCCCGCATTCGTTCTATCGAGGCCGCGAAACCGCCTTCCTGCACCCAGGGTGGAACGGTTGCGTTCAGCCCGGTGGCGCCCGCCGGGTACGTGTAGATGTCGGCGGTGATTTCCAATCCCTCGGCTCTGGCTTGTTCGACCATCGCGATGGCCTCGTCAAATAGCGGCCAATTGGCCCGCCCGGAGGATTTGAGGTGATAAATTTCGGCACGAACCCCGGCGTCACGCGCAATCGTAAGCAATTCCTCGATCGCTGCAATCATGTGTGCGCCTTCGTCGCGCATGTGGGAGATATACATACCGTCGTACTCGGCGGCCACTTCGGACAGGGCCGTGAGTTCGTCGGTTTTGGCGAACAATCCGGGCGGATACATCAGAGACGACGCCACACCCAGAGCGCCGTCCTCCATAGCCTGGCGCACAAGGTCGCGCATCTGTTCAAGCTCCGCGGCCGTGGGTTCACGATCTTCGTGTCCGATGACGTATTGTCGCGGCGTGGCGGCGCCGATGAACGATGCCACGTTCGGAGAGATGCCGCGCCTTTCCAGAAACTCGAGATATTCAGCCAGCGTCGTCCATTCGATGTCGTAGCGGATATCGCCTTGTTGCCGCCGCATTTCCGCTTTCATTGCGTCGTTGAGCGGGCCCATTGACGATCCCTCACCCATAATCTCCAGGGTCACGCCCTGGCGGATGTCGCTTTGCGAACGTCCGTCTTCGATCAGCGATTCGTTGGCCCAGGACATCATGTTCACGAAGCCGGGCGCGACGGCGAGGCCTCCGACGTCGATGTCCGATAGCGCCGTGGCATTACCCAGATCTCCAAGCGCCGCTATTTTGTCGCCGTTAACGGCGACGTCGCCGACGTACGGCGGCGCGCCACTGCCGTCGTAAATGGTGCCGCCACGCAATACGAGGTCGTACGAGGTCGGCGGCGCACACGCCGATATGGCGACAGCGAGCGCAGCAAAAGCCGCCATCCAGATGTGCTGGGCCGGTTTCATCTTTTGTCCCCTTAACATTAAGTCCAGCCGCTACCGTGAGAGCGGGCTTCGCCCGCGACTAAACTCCACAGCGATCTCTCCCGCGACGCGCGCATTGTTTTTCACTAACTCGATATTGGCCTCCAGACTGCGGCCTGCGGTGCGCTCGGCAATGCGCGCCAGTAAAAACGGTGTCGTCTCCTTGCCGGTAATTTTCCGTGCCTGCATCTCGGCGATGGCCTCATCGATCACGCCATTAATTTCGTCTTCGTCAAGCGCGTGTTCTTCAGGGATGGGTACCGCGATCACGATGCCGCCGCGCAGACCCATATCCCATTTGATGTTCATGACCGCGGCCACTTCGGCCGCAGTGTCGACTCGATAGTCTACGGCAAAGCCGCTATCGCGTGTGTAAAAGGCGGGTAGCGTGTCTGTTTGAAAGCCGGCCACGGGCACGCCGTGGGTTTCGAGGTATTCGAGCGTGCGGCCGATATCGAGTACCGATTTGATGCCCGCGCAAACCACTGCGACGTCGGTGCTGGCGAGTTCCTCCAGATCAGCCGAGATGTCCATCGTTTCCTCCGCGCCGCGATGGACGCCACCGATGCCGCCGGTCGCGAACACGCGGATACCGGCCATGGCGGCGATGATCATCGTGGCGGCGACCGTCGTTGCACCGTCTTGTTTGCGAGCCATGACGAACGGCAAGTCACGGCGACTGCACTTGATCACCTGCGCGCCTTTCTTCCCGAGATATTGGATCTCGTCCGCCAACAGCCCGACCTTGAGGTGGCCACCCAAAATGGCGATCGTGGCGGGCGTGGCGCCGGCATCCCGAACGGCGTCCTCGACGGCCGCCGCTGTCTCGACATTTTTCGGGTATGGCATGCCGTGACTGATGATGGTTGATTCCAGCGCGACGACGGGTTTGCCGGCGTCCAGCGCCGCGGCAACTTTGGTTGTGATATCCAGCGTGGATTTATCCAGCACGTTGGGCCTCCAGAAGACGGTTGACCGCCGCGAGTGACAGGGCAGGGCTGCTGGTCGCCGGGTGTGACAGCGTGATGTCCGCCGCCGCCAGGGCGAATTGCAGAGTCTCTTTTAACGGCCATGCTTCGAGCCAGGCAAAAGCGAGCCCGGCGAGAAACGCGTCGCCGGCGCCGCCCGCGTTGTGCACAGCGCGCTGGTCGCGCTGCAGTCGTTGTACGCCGTGCGCGTCGCCCGTGCTGTAGAAAACGCCCTGGTTGCCGCGCGTGATGAATACCCGATCGACGCCTTCCGCATGCAGTTCGTCGGCGAGCTTACGCAACTGGCCTGGTGTGCGTGCTTCGCAACCGGTGAGCGCCTCGGCTTCAAGAGCGCTGGCTTTCAGTGTGTGGATGGACGACAAAAACGGTTTGATGCGAACGGCCTTGGCCGTGGAAACTGTGTCGGCGAAAATCGTAATTTCGTCAAACGTATCCGTGAGCCACGCGAGGGCGTCATTGGGGAGATTGGTGTCGAGGATGATCAGCGACGCTTGATCGAGCATCGCCTGATGCTGCTGCAGTCGCTCCGCATTCAAAAGATCGATGATGCTCATATCGGAGATCGCTACCTGCATATCTCCCGCGTCGTCGAGCACCGACAAGTACGTGGAAGTCGGCGCCGAAGAAATTTCATGCACAAATTTCATATTCATGCCGGCCTCGCGGCACAGTCGCAGCAGCATCTGTCCGTGGTAGTCGTCACCGATGACCGAGATCAGCCGGCAGTCAACGCCGAGCCGCGCCAGGTTTTCTGCGACATTGCGGGCAACGCCGCCAGCCGACATCCGCACAGTCCCCGAGTTCGAGTCTTTAGGAACCAGCGTTTTCCTCGACTTGCCGTGGATATCGATATTGGCGCCACCGATCACCGTAACGTATTGTTGTTCGCGGCTACCCATTACGGACAAATGTTAGCAAGCGCGGGTCTGACTTTCTATGTTTCCCTGCGCGTACCCATAAGGCTGTCGATCCAGAATTCGACGATCGGGATGCCGTAGTAATTCAGGGCGTGCGACTCGAGATCGATGAATTTCCCGGTCTGCAGGTTGTTGACGTTGTATACCCCGTGATGCCCTAATGAGGGTGCGCGAAACACGTTGCGAATGCGGTTTCTGTGGCCAAAGTCCCGATGCATTACCGTTTGCAAGATGGCCATCAGGTAATATGAAACGATTGCTACGCTTATGAATATCAAGATCTGCACCGAATGCTGATTTTTAGCTGAGGATTTTGCGATGCACAAAAGTAAACTGGCCGGAATGGTTGTGGACTGCGACGGCGACCTGGATGCAGCCGCGAATTTCTGGGGACGGGCGCTGGGCCACGACTCCAGGCCGCTTAACGACCCGAATAATGCGGGATATCGAGAACTCGATACCGGGTCGAAAGGCAATTATATTCTTATACAAAGCGTCGACCATGCCAGCCGCGTTCATCTCGACATAGAAACGGACGACATCGAGGCGGAAGTCCGGCGGCTCGAAGCATTGGGCGCAAAAAAAATAGAACAAGTAAGATCCTGGTGGGTGATGGAAGCGCCGACCGGGCATCGGTTTTGTGTTATTCCAGCAGAGCGGGAAGACTTCGCCGAAATGGCGAATAAGTGGTCGTAAAACGATTACTGCGTAAAAATTTCGGTCCTTGGGTGAAACGCGTACCAGGCAAACCAGTACACGATCACGGTAGGAATTTCCTCGCCGTTTCTATCGATGGCGCGCGCGGTTTTTTCCTTCTCGTTCCATTCGATAGTCAGCTCGGTGTCGCCAACCGTGTCGCTGAACGATGCTGCACCGTGTTTGCGCAGCTCTTTAAATGGGTAGGCTTTTTCGGTGTCATCGATTTTGATGCCGAGCACCCATTCCTTGTTGCGGTAGGCCTTGTTGCGCAGCGCAACCGGAAACATCAGCTGGCCCTTGCTCTGGTATTCCCCGTACGGCGAGCCGCGATATCCCATGCGAAACCCGGTATCGGTGGACAGCACCAGCGTATCCGGATGGCGATGCTGCCAGTCCCGCCAGGTCGTATTGGCCATCGGTATCGCCGGAATTTCCACGCCCTTTAAGGGACCACTGATCGCCTTGGACAAGAGCTGCGACCACAGCGATCCGGTGCGGTAGTCGTACAACAGCACATCGGAGTTGTACAGCAAGCCCGATACGCCGAACGCCAGGTCGATGTCGCCAAACCGAGGGGTAAACGCCATGCCGGAAAAGCACAGCGGGCAATAGGTTACGACGACCGCCTCGTCACCGAAGTGATCGTTGACGATTTCATGACGTTCGATAATCCGAATCGGGTAGGCTTTGGCGATGCCGTTGCGGATCACGCCCAGAACGCGATCTTTGCCACGCAGGAATTTTACGTCGCCGGCGGCGAGGAATTTGGGGTTCCGAATTGCGGGGATGCCGTCTCGCCGTACGCCGCCCCAATGGATTTCGTCGGCGGGCACCAACGCATCGGCGTAATCAAAGCCGTTTTTGTTCGTCGCGGCCAGCAATGTTGCGCCGGGAAGCAACGCGCCGATGAGGACGGCACAATACAGTGAGATGAAGAATTTCCTGGCGGTCACCGCAGCAACTCCGGCAGATTGGGCTTACTAAGACCTGTTGGGGGACGTGTTTGTTACATCCCGTCGAGTAACTTGACGAGACGCTTGCGTGCGTAGTGCAGCCGCGACGCAACGGTACCGGTGGGAACCGCGAGCACTTCAGCCGCCTCTTCGTGTGACAAGCCCTCGATCGAAACGAGCAGAACAATGATTCGCAGGTCGGTGGGGAGCTTGCGCAGCGCATTGATAAGATCTATCGGTATCGATTGGTCGGTGGCGGCAAGCGTAACCGGTAGCTCAGCGACGCCGCCGCGCCTGGCAAGCCAGCGGTTGCCAACGCGCAACGCAATTCGGTAAATCCATGTGCTGAGCTTCGCGTCGCCGCGAAATTTCGGCAATGCGCCGATGATGGCGACAAAGACTTCTTGAGCAATATCCTCGGCGTCGGCATGGTTGCCCGACAGACTCAGCGCGAGCCGATACACGCTTTGGTAGTGATCGGAAAAGATTTCCGATAGCGAATCACTCACGCTGATCAAGCATGTCCATCTCGCGCTTCAACGACGGTCGAATCACCAGAAATTGATAGGCGGCGAAGATGACGATTCCGGCCGTTGCGGCCAGGAAGAAAGCCGCCTTGAAATCGATCGTGCCAGCCTGCCACACAACCCAGCCGGTCATTGCCGCGAATCCCAACGCGAGAAATTGTGCGACCAACGTGTGATGAAGTTGTTGCCGCAATTCCGCTCGCCAGCTTGCGATGAGCGAGGCACCGGATTTCAAGGCCGCCAGGTTGGCTGCCTGATGTGCCGACCTCCAAGCAACTAAGATGAGTACGGCGGTGGCGGTTGTCAACGCGAAATAGCCGAATGGATGACCTTGCAACACGAAGTGGAGGGTCGCGATAGCGGCAACAACGGCCCCGGTCAGTGCAACGATCACCTGACGTCGCTGCAGTCGGACGCGTAGCTTAATTCCGTCCTGAACGCGTCGCGCCGAGTCAATCGTTGTAATGGAGCGCAACATATCAAGTTGAGTCTCCAGTGATCCATCGGAAATCGCTGGTATTGTCATAACCGTGCCTCTTCGTGGAAGTATTATTGATTAGTGGCAGGCGAGGCGGAAATCCTTCAGATTAGTTTTAGCCGGTGGTGCCGAGTGCGGTCATGGATCAATGCGGCGCTGACGCCACTGTCCTTGGCGAGCCGCGGCCATGCGGTGTTGCGCCGGGAAGCAACGCGCCGATGAGGATGGCGCAGCAACTCCGGCTGGTCTGGATTAATAAGACCTGTCAGAGGGCGGTCTTAATTACGGCAGGAATTTTCTCCTCAGAAAAACCAGCGTGCGCCAATCGTAACGATGTCAGTGTCGCCGGCAAATTCCAGGCTCAGGCCTGCCGCGAATTGTTTCGTGAAATAGTAGTCGCCGGCCAGCTCAAGGTAGGTATCGCTGTTGCCGACGGTGATGTGATTGACCGATCCGCGAATCTCAAACTCGGGCGTCAATAGTCCGCGAACGCCCGCAGAAAAAGCGAGGCCGTCGTCATCTATGCTCTGGACCGGGTTATCGATCTCTGTGCTGACGTAACGCAATGTGCTCACAAAGTCGAAATCGTCGGTGTAGTGCCAGACGTAACCGGCACCGATTTCAACCGTGGTGACATCGACATTGTCGTTGAAGTCGAGCGACGTAATTCCGCCAACCAACAGCCAGTGATTACCGAAATCGTAGGAGCCGCTGAAGCGGATGCCATCTCCGTTATCGGCGTCAACATCAACGAACCGCAGTTCCAGGTAGCTGTAGTCGAGATCAGCATGCGGTTGCTGAGCGCTTTGTGCGACGGCGATACCTTGTGCAAGCAAGCCCGCCAATAAGATCAGTATTTTCATAAATCACCTCTGTCGCGGATGTTACCGATGGCATTGTTATGGTGTCCAATAACTCTTGAGGCGGTCGTGGCGCCCTGGCGACAGCCGCTTCAAGTCTTTGTTTCAGCGTCAGTTTTCGGCACTGTCAGACTGTCTCTGTTTGGAGTCAGTCATGAAAAACACGGCATCAGTTGCGCACTTCCCAAAGCATCCGAAATTGTCAGAAACAACGTTACACCCCCTTTTCCTGCTCAATATGGGACATAATTATTGTGTGCCTGAGCAAAGCATAAGTTGAGGACTGCCAGGTTTGTTGTCGGCCCATTGATCTGAACGTGTCGGTTGATGCGGATGGGGACGTTGTGGTACTGGCGAGGAGCACTAAGATGCGCGTAGCAATCATCGGTGGTACCGGTTTCGTCGGGGGCTATCTGATCGAGAGTCTGCTTGATGCAGGCCACTCTGTGTCCGTGATGGTCCGGCCGGGCAGCGAGGACAAAGTGCGTCGTGCCAGGCAGCTGCGAATGACCAGGGGCAGCCTGAGTTCACGGGATGCGATTCAAGAGACCTGCGACGGGTGTGAGGCCGTGATCTACAACGTCGGCATACTGCGCGAGTTTCCGCAGCAGGGAATCACCTTTGAAGAAACTCAGTTACTCGGAGTGGAACGCACGCTTGCGGCGGCGAAAAAGACCGGTGCAATGCGCTTTCTTCTGATGAGCGCGAATGGCGTCCGTGCCCACGGCACGCCCTATCAGGACAGCAAGTACCACGCAGAAGAACGGGTCCGTAACAGCGGCCTTGAGTTCACTATTTTTGCGCCATCGGTGATATTTGGCGACCCACGCGGACGGATGGAAATTGCGACGCAACTGTACGCAGATATGGTGGCGCCCGTGTTGCCGGCTGTTGGTTTTTACACGGGTTGGAACCCGACTGCCGGCAAGGTGATGATGTCGCCGGTTCATGTTGAAGATGTGGCGACGGCATTTGTGAAGGCGCTCCAGGACGATGCGTTAGTGCGGCAGAAAGTGCACCTGGGTGGGCCGGAGGCGCTGTCATGGTCCCAGATGATTCAGCGCATCGCGGCGTCGGCAGGAAAGGTAAAAACCATTATCCCGATGCCCATTGGCATGATGAAACTCGCGGCTTTGCTGCTGGACTGGATGCCGAAGTTTCCGGTAACCCGGGATCAGCTCACGATGCTGGCCGAGGGGAATGTCGTCAAGCCGGACGAACTGGCCCGGATTATCGGCAGAGAGCTGCGCCGTTTTGACACCGAAAGCCTGTCTTATCTCGTGGCATAGGATTGCTCACCAGTCCTTGAGCGGAAAGTCCATCGTCGCTTGGGGTGGCCAGGTCAGATTGCCTTCTTTTAGCTTGGCGGCAAAATTGGGTGTTGCATCGAGATCGAAAGGCGCGCCGCAACCACACCACTGGGTTATCTGCGTCAGCGTTACCGCGCCGAAATGATGCTGATCGATCTGCGCCACCAGGCGATTGGCTTCTTCCCTGTGGCCACCCCAGGCAGCAACGATGGTCGTCCAGTAATGATCGTCTGTGTTTTCGACTTTGAACGCTTCGAAAAGCTGATCGAAACGAGACTGATCTCCCTTGTGCGCCATGACCAGTGCCTTGAATAACAGGGCAATTATGTCGCTCTCAATCCAGCCATCAATCTCCTTGAGAGCTTCTTCATGCAGGCTGTTCGCTACCAATGCCCGAACCAGCGCCGTGCTGAGCCAGCCGCCAGGTGCGATTTCGGTACCCAATCGGGTGCACCGAAGGTCTCGAACGCGAAATCCGCGATTTGGGTAAGGACCCAGCCGACGATGATGTAGGCAATGCCGACACGAATGACATTGCGGCGTTTTAGCTCAGCGAGATTCAGCTTTAAACGGAGAGCTTGGAGAGGTGTCCGGCCTTCAAGTACAACAGCGCGCCCTCGTCACGCGTGAAGGGGTTATGGTTGCTCTGGTCCGGATAGCGTACCCAGGTACCGGCGGGGTAGTCGCCGAACTCATCACTAAAAGAGCCTTCGATGACGAAGACTTCCTCGCCGCCATCATGCGTGTGCTCCTTGAAGGGCGTGTTTGGCGCCCAGCGAACCAACATCACTTTTTCATTCTGAAACTGATGCAAGGGCATCAGCTCCAGGCCAGATTCGTGCCGCTCTGGCCACTCCGCATTTCGGGTGTCGATCGCCACCGGTGTCAAGTCCTGTTTATCGAATTGATGCAGTTTGACGAGAATGACGCAGCCCTCGGCGCCAACCCGCGGCGAGTGGCTGGTGCCGATGGGATTGCGTACATAGGTGCCGGCTGGATACATCGCATGCTCGTCACCGAATTCACCTTCAAGCACGAAGAACTCCTCACCGCCGCTGTGGACGTGCGGTGAGAACGTGCTGTTGGGCGCATAGCGCACCAGCGAGGTGGCGCGCGCCACTTCATCGCCAATGCGATCGAGCATCATGCGCTCGACGCCCGGCATGGGTGAATCCACCCATTGGTAGTCCTCCGGGCGGATGACAACTCGTTCTGAAAAGTCCGAGTTTATGCGCACCTCTTACGCCGCAGCCGGCCAGACGAATTCTGGACGCAAGCCCTCATAGACGGGACGACCATCGTCTGGAGCGGGAGCACCCGCGGACGTGTCAAAGAATGCGTGATACGTCGCCGGCAGGCTATCTGCATCGTATCCCATGAGGTTTGGCACAATCGCTCGAATCCGTTTTTCCTTGTCATCGAGCATGATGGGCATGTCGCACTCCGAGCACACGCACAGCTCGAGCGGACCATCGGGATTCTGAGCATTGAACGGTTGACGATTCAAGCCGTCGAGATTATCGACCGCCAGGTCTGTGTAGTTGAAGAAGACGACATGCGTGCTGTCTTGCCCGGTAACACTTTTACAGACGGAGCAGTGGCAGGTGTGGTTGTCGATCGGGTCGTTATCGGAATGGGTGTGAATATGATCGCACCCGCCAGCATATTTGTGTGACATGGCTGACTACCTCTTTTGTTAGTGTCGAAGAGAAATAAACCCTAGCTATTCAATTATAGTTTCATTCAGACAAAAAAAGCGGCCATATGACCTCTCGGCCAGCTTTTTGTCGCGCTTGCGAAAAGTGCTCATGTGGCGCGATAGTACGGATGACTATGAAATTACCTCGCCTTAAAACAGTTCTACTTACGCCGCTCGTTTTGTTCGCGGCGATTTACGTTGTGCTGGTCGTCGTCGTGTTGCTGGATGACCGCACGGTTGAGCCACTGTCGGAAATACCGGATCATCCCATTACGATCGCAATATTCGGTGCGAGCGGAACGGCCGGTGACGGCATATTGAAAGCCGCGCTCGCCAGCCCCGATATTGAAAAAATCCATGTCATCACACGACGCTCGACCGCGCGAATGGAAGCGGGCATGACATCGGGCAAGTTGAAGCTCACGCTGCACACGGACTATCTGGATTACGCGGCTATCACCGAGCAAATAGCCGCAGTCGATGCGGTTTACTGGGCGATCGGCACCAGTACTTTCGGTGTCGATGAAAAAACCTACGGCATGATTCACGTCGATTTCCCAATGCAGTTTGTTGCGGCCTGGAGCAGCGTCAGCGAAAAGCCGAACATCTCGTTTCACTACATCAGCTCGAGCGACATCTCGGCGGACTCCAGTGCGATGTGGGCGCGCGAGAAGGTCCGCGCCGAAAATTCGCTGTTTGAATTTGCCGAAGGTTCCAATTTACGTGTAATCGCTTACCGGCCGGATTACATCGGGCCGACGAAAGAAGAAGCGCATCTCGGGCAGAATCTTCTTTACTGGTTCTTCGCGCCGGTCCGGTCAGCCGTGCGGGCGACCCAGATCGGTCAGGCGATGATCGAGGTGACCATAAGAGGATCCGAGTTCAGGAACGGCGACAAGCTTGGGACGGGAAAGATTATCCGGTACAGTGAGGCATACGATCGGCGGCATCAGCCTGAATCAATAAATTAAAAGCGAGCGCTACCAATGAAAACCTCACGACGAAGTTTTGTCCGTTCGGCGTCAGCCATTGGCGTCCTCGCAGTCTCTCTGATTTTCGTATCCGGTTTTACGACAGCGCAGGCAACCCCGCTGACGCTTGAGGACGTCAACTCCTTGAAGCAGGTGGTGACCGCACGCCTGAATCCTGCTGGCGACCGGATCGCCTACTTGCTGCAGGTGCCACGCAAGATTTACGTCGATGATGACGGGAAGCCATACCGTGAGTTGCACGTCACCGACTTGCAAGGCAATTCGATGCCTTATGTTACCGGCGATATCGACATTACGGATATCGCATGGGCAGCCGACGGTGAGTCGATATTTTTTCTCGCGCAACGCGACGAGGAAGCCGAATTCAATTCGCTGTACCGGATCGCCGTGATTGGAGGCGAAGCGGAACAGCTGTTTACACACGTCAATTCCATCAGCCGTGTCTATCCGTCCCCGGAGGGCGGCGTGCTTGCGTTCACGGCAAGCGATGCGCCGCCTGAGAAGTCCAAAGAACTCAAGGAGAAGGGTTTCAAGGCCGTCGTATATGAGGAATCGGTGCTGACAACCAGGGTCTGGATGCTCGATCTCGAGACGCTGGAGCCGACGGTCCACGACCTGCCTGGTTCGGCATCCGATTTTACCTGGTCGTCGGACGGCAGCCGATATGCTGTTGCTTTGGCGCCTACACCGCTTGTGGATGACTCCTATACGTCGCGCGATATTCATGTGGTCGACACCGCGCGCGGCAAGGTGCAGAGCAAGATGGGCTCGGTGGGCAAACTCGGCCCATTTGCGTTTTCGCCGGACGGGGAGCGAATTGCGTACGTTGGCAGCGTGGATATCAACGACCCGAGCGAGGGCCGTCTGTATGTGGCTTTATCATCCGGCGGTGAGCGGCGAGAACTCGTTCCCGAATATCTCGGGCACGTCCGTAATTTTATCTGGGGGGACGACGACAACGTCCGCTGGCTCGGTAGTCGCGGCGTCGTTACAGACTGGGCAACGACATCGCTCTACGAGACGCAGGCACCCGGGCCGGCGCCGACATCGGGACCCATCATTCGCACCGTGAACGGCAATCCGGGTCAGGATGCTGTGGCGGCAATTGCGGATACTCCGCAACACCCACCGGAACTCTACCTGTTACGCAAAGGCCGAGAGCCGCTTAGGCTGACCCATTCGAATCCATTCCTCAGCGAGCGGGAGCTTGCGAAGCAGGAAGTGATAACCTACACGGCTCGAGACGGCCTGGAGCTCGAAGCAATCCTGATTCATCCGGCAAAGCGCAAGCGCGGTGGCAACCCGCTCGTCGTGATGGCACACGGTGGACCCGAGTCCAATTATTCAAACGGCTGGATGACGAACTACAGCCGACCCGGGCAGGTGTTCGCCGCCAATGGTTACGCCGTTGTGTACCCGAATTACCGTGGCAGCACCGGGCGCGGTGTCGAGTTTTCCAAACTCGGTCAACACGACTACGCCGAGGAAGAATTCAACGATCTCGTCGATGCCAAGCGACATCTCGTCGAGATAGGACTCGTCGACCCCGACCGTGTGGGTATCACCGGGGGCTCGTACGGCGGTTATGCGAGTATGTGGAGCGCCAGCGCCCTGACAGAAGAGTACGCTGCCGCCGTGGCCTTCGTGGGCATCTCCGATCAGATATCCAAGTTTGGCACGGGCGACATACCCTACGAAATGTACAACGTGCACGCGCTGGCGTGGCCCTGGGATGACTGGATGTGGCTGCTCAAACACAGCCCGATTTACCACGCCGGCAAGACGAAGACGCCGTTGCTGATCATGGGTGGTGACAAGGATCCGCGGGTGCACCCGGGTCAATCGCTGGAGATGTACCGTTTCGTCAAGATCCGTACCGATACGCCTGTGCGACTCGTGATTTATCCCGACGAGGTCCACGGCAACCGCAATACGGCCGCGCAGTACGACTACTCGCTACGACTAATGCGTTGGATGGATCATTACCTCAAGGGTTCGGGCGGAGAGCCGCCACCTTACGAGCTTGATCATGCGCAGCGGCTTGAGGCGGCCGGCGAAGAGTAGCCTGGGGCTGATCGCCTGCGATAGCTCGATATGCCGCACCACGCAGGCGGCAAGCGTTCGTTCGCTGCACGAATTTGGGGTCTGCCTTGAGCATGCGAAGATAATTTGCAGTGGCTACGTCGGGTCTTCGTTTTCCCTGTTCCCAGCCTTGTTTCAGAGTCCCGCAGCCAGCCGACTGCCCTGATCAATCGCACGCTTGGCATCGAGCTCAGTCGCTACATCAGCTCCGCCGATGACGTGCGTCGCAATACCAGCAGCTTGCAACGGTTCCTGCAACTCGCGCAAGGGAACTTGTCCGGCACACATCACTATGTGGCCGACATCGATCCAGGTCGGGTTTTCACGCTTATCGCCGTAGCTGATAAGTAAGCCCTCGTCGCCAATACGCTCGTAGTTAACATCAGCAATCATTTGCACGTTATTCATCTTCAGCACCGCGCGGTGTATCCAGCCGGTGGTCTTGCCTAATGTGGCACCGTGTTTTCCGGCTTTGCGTTGCAGTAGTGTGATCTCCCGGCGTGGTGACTTCGGACGCGTTCGTCGCGGCGAAATGCCACCTCGAGCTTCGGCTGGATCGACGACTCCCCAGTCGGCTAACCACTCGTCGAGATCCAGGGTGGGTGAGTGCCCGTCATGCAGCAGGAATTCTGCGACATCGAAACCGATACCGCCGGCGCCCACAATGGCGACGCGCTCGCCAACGGGAACGCGATTGCGAAGCACATCGATATAGCTGAGTACCTTCGGGTGATCCTGTCCTTCGATTTTCGGATCTCGCGGTACGACGCCTGTCGCGATGATGACGCCGGCGTAGTTCTTCCCTGTCAACGTTTCCGCGGTGACGCGCGTATTGAGATGTACATGCACACCCAGCAACTCGATCTGTCGCTGGAAGTACTTCAGCATCTCGTGGAATTCTTCCTTGCCGGGAATGACCTTGGCCATATTTAGTTGGCCACCAACTTCAGCAGCGGCCTCGTACAGGTCGACCTCATGACCACGCTCGGCCAGCACCAAAGCCGCGGAGAGGCCCGCGGGCCCTGAACCGACGACGGCAAACTTGCGGCTGCCCGTCGCTTTGATGTAATTCAACTCGGTTTCATGGCAGGCCCGCGGATTCACAAGGCAGCTGCTTATTTTGTTGGCAAAGGTGTGATCGAGGCACGCCTGGTTGCAGGCGATGCAGACATTGATCTCGTCAGAGCGACCTGCGCGTGCTTTGCGAACAAATTCCGGATCTGCGAGGAGGGGCCGCGCCATAGAAACCATGTCGCCACAGCCATCAGCCAGGATTTGCTCCGCCGTGGACGGCAGGTTAATCCGGTTGGACGTCACTAACGGGATCTTGACCTCGCGTTTCATCTTCTTCGTCACCCAGGCGAACGCACCGCGTGGCACCGACGTCGCGATGGTTGGGATACGCGCTTCGTGCCAACCAATGCCCGTGTTGATGATCGTGGCGCCAGCATTTTCAATCGCCTTTGCCAACGCCACGGTTTCTTCCCAGGTGTTGCCGTCGGGAATCAGGTCGATCATGGACAGGCGATAGATGATGATGAAGTCCTTGCCCACGGCTTCCCGGGTTCGTTCGACAATCTCGACGGGTAAGCGCATGCGTTGCGCGTAGTCGCCACCCCATTGGTCTGTGCGCTCGTTGGTGTGCGTGACCAGGAATTCGTTGATGAAATAACCTTCCGAGCCCATGATCTCGACGCCATCGTAGCCGGCGTCACGCGCGAGCTGTGCGCAGCGCACGAAATCGCGTATTTGTTTTTCCACACCGGAGGTCGACAGCTCGCGCGGGGTAAATGGGGTGATCGGCGAGCGTATTCGAGATGGTGCGACCGACAACGGATGGTAGGCATAACGGCCGGCGTGCAGAATCTGCATCGCGATCTTGCCGCCCTCGGCATGCACGGCGTTGGTTACTTGCTGATGCTTTGCAGCCTCACCACGGGTAGTTAGCTTCCCGGCGAACGGCTTTACCCAGCCGGCTCGATTCGGCGCGTAACCGCCTGTGACGATCAAGCCAACATCACCCCGGGCGCGCTCGGCAAAGTAGGTCGCTAGGCGGTCGTGTTTGTTGCCGTCTTCAAGCCCCGTGTGCATGGAGCCCATGAGGACCCGGTTTTTAAGTGTGGTGAAGCCGAGGTCGAGTGGGGCGAAGAGGTGCGGGTATTTGGTGGTGGACACGGACGGTAACTTTGCATGGAATAGTGAGAAATACGGCCAGATTGCAGACAGCCATCTACGGCTGCCTGCAATCTGGCGACGTTATTTCTTACCCATACTAAGTGGAACGGTTACGGTTGCATCGGCCGTCGTAAAGTTTCCGCAATCGTCCGTTGCCTGGTAGACAATTGTGTAAATCCTTCCCAAGCCGCTTCCGGATCGCTCCGCGCGCAACTTAAATTGCAGGTCGTTAATGGTCACAATATCGCCAACCGTATTACCGTCGTCGACACCATTATCAGGCTCATTTGATGTGACTGACACAAGTGTCACAGAAACGTCGGGATCGAAGTTGTCGCTGGCGAAGACACTTGCGCTGACATCCACATACTTGTGGTTCGCAGGCCAGAGGACATTCGGCGTGAGAAAAATCTCGTCAATCGTGGGCGCGATCTCGTCGCAGGTATCGAGACCAACCACGATCGGATCGTGGTCTGAAGAGCGATACGGGTCCGGTGCATAGATTGCGTCCTGATTGGGCCTCTTGAATGACGTGTCATAGTCAATGAGGTCGGGCTCGTCCGCATTGATGTGCCATTCCGTTGCACCTGTCACCTGAGCGGACAGATTATCGCTGGCCAGGGCATGGTCCAGGTAACCCGTTTGTCCGCTGAAGACGAAGGAATAGGCATCCTCACCTCTGAAATCCGCGATCAGGTCGATGTAGCCACCCGCTAAAATAGCGTCAATCGGATCTTCCTTGTCGTAGGCGTTGAGGTCGCCAATGATGATGAAATCGTCGTCCCCGCTGCCGGTCGGATCGCCGGCAAGCCAGTCGACCAAAGCTTCCGCGGCAGCTTTACGGGTCAGGTTGCAGTTGCCCGAACCATCTCCCGTATTTGGGTCGCCAACGTCGTTGCAAGAAGAACCTTTCGACTTCAGATGATTTACAGCGACCGTGAATACTCCACCGGTCGAGTTGTCTATGAAAGTCTGCGCCAGTGTTGGACGGTTCTTTGTATCGATGAAGCGACTATCCACAATTGAGTTAAGAACAGCGTAACCACCAATCAGCGAAACTGCTTCGGGCTGGTAAATCAATGCAACCTTGATGGCGTCCGTTCCAATCGTGCCGGTTGCAACGAAGTCGTAGGTGCCTGGGCCTGTTGCATCGTTCAGGCCCGCAACAAGATCTATCAGAGCATCATCGTCAACGTTGTTTTCGATCTCCACCAATCCAACGATATCGGCATCCATAGCTGTCAGTGCAGCGATGATTTTTGCTCGTTGTCGAGAAAGTTCATCTGCATTATCCGCACCGCGGCAACCCATGTTTTCCGATGGACCACATTTGTTATCCAGTGGATCGCCGCTGGGAAAATCCAGTGTGGTGAAGTAGTTCAGCACGTTGGACGAGGCAAGCCGCAAACTGCCGCCCACTACGTCCGGTGCTACAGGACGCGGATTGTCATTGGCATAATTCGCGCCTCGTGTCGGTTGAATGCGATAGAGATCGAACGCGTAGTCCATCACTCCCGTCACGTCCGTGAGCGTATCGCCTCCCCGAAACAGGTTCGTCAGATCAAACTCGAGTCCGTTCGGATGAATGGCCGGATCCGGGTTTTGACTCGTGCGTCCGTCGTCGAGCAGGATCTTATTCAGCAGAAACGCGTCAGCCGCCGCGTTGGCATCCGGCCCAGGCTCAAACTCAGCCGTCGGCGTCAGGTGCCGTCTCGTGGTCAACACAATCTCGTTAAAACGATCGAAATTAAAATAATCAGAAATCACGAGCGGCTGCGGAAACGTAACGTACATACCTTCGTATGCTTCGAACTCGTCCACGCTGGTAACCGGTAGTGACAGAATTGAAACGGCAGGAATCGGGTTGCCGCTGCTCAGTACGGTAACGCCGGTGAAGGATGTTATCTCTGTCATGCCAAAGAATTCGGAAACATTGCCCACCACGCGGACCAGATCACCAACGTGTACATCAACGGCTGGTGAGCTGCCGTTGAAGATAAATATGCCTTCAGATGTCATCGCATCGGCGTCCGCATCGGCGTCTTCTTCCTGAACATGGAAGCCATTCAAGTCACCGTGCGTACCACTTGCGCCGTCCTGAAAGTCGCCAATGACAATGCCTTCGATAGCGACTTTGTTACCAACTTCCGGGCTGACAGGCCCGCTACCTTGAACCTCGTGGATCTTCAGTTCCTTGGCGGGTGCGACGCAAACATTGACTGTGCCTGGCGTCGGAGCGAACTGTTCATAAGAATCGGTATTGCGTGCGCCGCCACTGCCGTTCGGGCAGCGCTGATTGGAATGGCTGGTACCATTGCCACCGCCGTTCTCGTTGACTTGCGGTTGCCCCGCATTCAACAAGACCAGCAGTCCGGCATCGTCTGAGTCGCTGGTGTCATACACGATCGCGTCGATCAGGTTGGTCGTTGCGACCGCCGTGTCGTTCGGATAATCCGCTGCGTCACCAATGAGCAGCGCGACGGCATCCGCGCCATTTTGAATCAGATTGGTACTCGGAGAGACATCGAGGTCACAATTGGCTGTAGTAGCTGCATTGCCACAAAGAACGAAATAACCTGATCCATTCGTGGACAGACCATCCAGATCGTACGCGCGGTACGACAGGTCATCACTCCCGTTCACCAGTACCAATACGTGACCACTCAGGTCTGAATTGCCAACACCACCGTCATAGAGCTCGACAAATTCGGCAGCGTCCGTACCCGCTTGATCTGCATCAACTTCATTGATGATGATGTTGGAGCTGGTGATTATAATCCTCCAGTATGGACTAATGGAGATAAAACAGTAACCTTGAATCATAATACACAATGGACTGTCCCAGGCCCTGTGACCTTTCAATTAACATCAGCTGAAGATACCGCGAATGGCAATCCAGCTGTATTCGCTGCAACAAATCCATTTACCTTTACAATTGCTGATGATCCAGGAGGAGGATTATTCCAGTTCCTTACCCAACAAGTGCCGGTGTACATGATGTCACCCGGGCTGTTCCCCTCAGGACCGTACTCAAAGTTTACGGCGGCTGTGTGGGTGCGCAAGGGGCCGATCACAGTATCGGGACCGACGCCAGCGTCCTCAGACCATTGA
>JADFNS010000031.1 GCA_022563255.1 Pseudomonadota bacterium | reverse complement strand
GGCGCGCTTGATTTCGGCCGGTTGCGTATCTGAAGTGATGCCGAGCGCCGTATAGGCATCGGCAAGCCGGTCTTTCTGCGGCTGGCCACCGGTGGCCGACGGTCCGCCCATAGCGGCACGCAGCAGAGCCTCGAGTTGCGAGACGTCTGCCTCCGACAAGCCCAGCCGCTGCGCGATACGTACCAGCATCGCATGTTCAGCAGGATCGATCCGCCCGTCTGCGACGACCGCCATGCATTGCAGTTGCAGGAATAATTGCAACAGCGGACCGCGGCCGCGACTGATCTGTGCGAACTGATCGACCGCGGCATCGAGGTCAAAATCGGCTTGTTTACCGCGATTGAAGGCGGCTTTTGCCTGCCCGCGCGACTCGCCCTGCAGCTTGAGCATGTTAAAAATCTTTTCGACGGCATTGATCTCATCGCGCGTTACGACGTTGTCTGCCTTGCACAGCGCCCCCATGACGGAGAATGTCGAGTCGAGCAATTGTGATTGCGCAACTTGCAGGCTGCCAAAGATGAACTGCCGCAAAGCGAATTTGGCCGCGTAGCCTAAGAGTCCGCCTATTAGGAGGCCGGCGAAGCCGCCGAAGAGTGCGCCGAGCATGGCGCCGATGATAGTGAGCATGGGCGTAGTCTATCAATGAATCGCGCGGCGGTATTGGGGTCTACCCACCGAATTGGAAGAGGCAGTTGATCCGTTTCCTGCGGTGCGCTTGCTCCGCAGACATCAAACGAGCAACGTCCTATTACAGGCCGACCTGCTTAACAAGCGCCAGGCAGCGTGGATCGTCACGATCACCACGCAGCATCTGGGCGCCTTTGAGGAAGATCACTTCCCGACCGCTCATTTCGAATGCCTGGCGTAGCGATGCGAAGCCGCGCTCCGCATCGTCTGCCGAAAAATACACAGCGGCCAGAGCCAAGTATGGAATTTCCGATCGCTTTTCTCTGGTGGGTGACTGGACGCGTTATGAGCTGGAAGACACCCAGCTGATTCACGCATATCTCACGCACGATTGATTGGTATCATTGCTCAATCACCGCGAGGCAGGTTTTTGTATCTTTGGGGTCTATCTTTGGGGTCAGAGTAAAAACCAGGGCATTTTGCTCTGACCCCATTCAATTGCTGACCCCATGCAATTGCAGGAATAGTGCATCGAACTCACAATCGATGCTCACTATGACAAGGAAAAAAGCAGATGTCCCAATATAAGCTGACTTACTTCGACTTCAATGGCGGTCGCGGGGAACCGATCCGCATTGCCTTTCACGCCGCTGGTGTTGCTTTCGAGGATCATCGAATCCCGTTCGAAGAGTTCCTGAGAACACGCGGCGAAATGCGTTTCACTTGTACGCCGGTACTCGAAATCGACGGCGTTACCGTCACGCAATCGAACTCGATCCTGCGCTATGTCGGCAAGATGGCCGGCCTGTATCCCGAGGACGATGTGCAAGCCTTGTATTGCGACGAGGCAATGGATGCCGTCGAAGACCTGCTGCACCAGATCGTGCAAACCTTTGGTCTCGAGGGCGATGAACTCAAGGCCGCACGCGAGAAACTGACCGATGGCTGGATCAGCGTTTACGTCAAGGGCCTTGCAGAAATTCTGCAGCGCGGGAGTGGAGAGTACTTCGCCGACAACAGGCTGACCGTCGCAGACCTGAAGGTGTATGTACAAATTCGTTCACTGCGCGCGGGAACCCTTGATCATGTCCCGACCGACCTGGTCGACAAGTTGGCACCAGGTCTCGTGCAGCACGAGGAACGTGTCGGTAACGACCCGATCGTCACGGCGTATTACGCAGCAATCGCCTAGTAAGCGCTTTTGTGACAACCGAATCTGTTCATTACAGCCTGCAAGGGCGAGTCGCCACCCTTCGCATCGACGACGGCAAGCGGGTTAGCCCCCATTATCGCGGACACATCTGAAAAGGCCGATACTGGCCGTGGAGGAGTGTCATGCCAAGAAGAAGAAAATACTCGGCGGAGTTCAAACGTGAAGCCGTTGCCACAAGGCGAGACCCTATCCCTGACTTATCACCCTGTACCCGACATCGCCTGACCCGATGTCCGAGGATGTCGTTCGGCCCGATGATAGCCGAATCGCCGAGAACCGACTGATTTGCCAGGCCACGCAGGGAGCTCGTGTGCAAAATCACACCACGACACCTCCAGGTGCACGAACTATCCGCTCAATACTGCATCGTCGCGTCAGTTCGCGCTCGGATTCCGTACCCCAGACCTCACCGACGCGATAGAATTTCCTATCCTTTACGCAAACCGGATGATGCCCTGCTTGTCGATGGCGAATACCGACGGTACCGGCAGCACGCCGTGTTTCGCCATTGCAGAACCGGCGATCTCGTCACCCTTTTCGGCGCGTCGCTTGAGCGTAAAGTCTGATGCTTTGAAGGCTATTCCCAGTGCAATTGCAGCCTGGGCGTCGGCATCGGACAGAATCGTATAATCCAGCCCGTCAATATCTTTCTGTGTTTCGCTCTTAAGGCTCGCGAACAACAGGTCAGGCCGGTCACCGCTGAGGAAGAGAACATCCACTCCCATGCCGCGAATCTCGGGAATGACGTCGCGCATTTCCGCAAGTTACAAATTGCAGAACGGGCACCAGCCGCCCCGAAATACCAGCAAAATCACAGGTCGTTCCAGTCTTTTCGGATCGAACTCAAAGAGTTGATTCGTAACCGTTTCGACAACAAAGCCCGGCGCGCGGTTCCCTGCGCGCAGGGGTTGAATCGCAGCAGCGGAATCAGCAACCGGTACCTCGGCATCAGCGTCTTGCACGGATACGCTGCACATGAGGCTCGTGGTTATCAATACAGCAAAGGAGCCACGCAGGAAGGCGGGACTGTCAAAGCTTTTTCCAAAACGCTGCATCATGGGTTGTATCTCCGGTCGTCTGGGCAAGAGAACTCGCTTCTCTGGATCGTTATTTCAGTTATTCGTGTCGCAACGCATCTATCGGATCGAGTTGTGCCGCTCGCCTCGCCGGCCAGATACCGAAGATCAGTCCGATGGCTGCACTGCACCCGAAAGCAATCATCGCTGACTGCGTCGTAACCACCGTCTGCCAGCCCGCGTATTTCGCCAGCAACGCAGCAGCGCCGGCTCCCAGGGCCAGACCGAGCAAGCCTCCCAGAACGCAAAGGATCGTAGATTCAACCAGAAACTGCAGCAGAATGTTTCCCTTGGTCGCCCCCAGAGCCTTGCGCACACCAATCTCCCGAGTACGCTCCGTGACGGTCACGAGCATGATATTCATGATGCCGATACCTCCCACGACGAGGCTCACTCCCGCGATACCGGCCAGAAGATAGGTAAACACCTCGGTCGCCTGCTGCCGCGACTCTGCAAACTGTTTCCGATTCATGATCGCGAAATCGTTGTCTTTTCCGGGAAGAATTCCGTGCTCACGACGCAGGACGCGCTCTATTTCCAACATGGCCATGGAGACAGTCGAGGTATCGGCGACTTTCGCGCTAATCGTCGAAACGTACTCGTTTCCGGTTACTCGAAACTGTGCCGTCGACAAAGGTATCCAGATGTAAGTATCCGGATTTCGCCAGCCCGATCCGCCTTTGGGCGCGAACACACCGATAACTTGAAAAGATATCGCTCGAATCTGGACTGTCCGCCCGATCAAAGCGGCTGCATCCGCATCGAACATTCCGGGTATCTCGGCACCCAACACGACGACACGTCTGCGCGCCGCTTCATCGGCTGCAGAACTTTTTACGCCGTAGGCAATCTCGAACCCGTGCACCGCTGGATAATTGGGTGTTGTTCCTACCGTTGTAAGGTTCAGGTTTTTATTGCCGTACTTGACCTGAAACCGACTGGTGATCTCGGGAACAACGGCGGACAAATGCTCGGAACCCGTTGCCAGCGCCATTGCGTCATCGGTTGTTATCGTCGCTTGATTCCTTGCAATGCCATGGCTAAACCAGGACGACGACTGAATGCTTAGAATGTCCCCGCCCAGGGCGGCCATTTGCTCGTCAATGGCACGCTGTGCCCCGGTACCCAATGCGACCATCGTAATAACGGCGGCAACACCGATGATAATTCCGAGCATCGTCAAGAGCGCCCGAAACAAATTGCTGCGTATGGAAGCAAGCGATATCCGAATCGTTTCCAAAATCAGCATGGTCGCTATTTTTTCCCCAATATGCCGCTGGCCCGACGGTTGATGAAGTTCTGCAGATCCTGCTGGGTTTCGACCAAATGGCTGCTCGGCAAGATCAAAACACGGTCAGACTCTTCGAGTCCGCTGACTATCTCAACACGGTTCAAGTCGGTCACACCGGTACGCACCTTGCGAATTTCCTGCTCCGGCGAATCCAGTACCACCCAAAAATCACCGCCAAATCGGTAGTCCGTCGCTGGCGCTGATCGCGCGCCACGCCGATAACCGCCGTCTCCTCGGCCACCGCGATGTCGCTTGTTTTGCTCGACTGCGGGGTTCATGTTTTCGCCATCGCTGGCAAGCGCGGCGCGAATATCGTCTTCAGACCGGCCCAGAATTCCGGCCGTGGTTGCCACGTCGCGATTTGTCCTCAATGCCATTACCGGAATCGTCAGGGTATTGTCACTTCTCGCGATCGAGACGTCCACCTCGGCATTCATGCCCGGCATCAACAAACCTTCAGGATTATCGATTGAAATAAGGACTGCAAACATCGTGACATTTTGCTCAACAACCGCCTGTGGCTCGATTTTGATAACCGTACCGGGAAACGGTTGATTGGGATATGCCGCGACAGTCACATTCGCCATCATTCCAGGCCTGATTTTGCCGATGTCTGTTTCGTCAACCAGCGAACGAATTTGTACGGCGCTCAGGTCCGCCATTTGCAGCAACAAAGTGCCGCCTGAAAAATCTTGTGTTGGCGAAGAAATCACCTGCCCCTTTTCGACGGGCTTGAAAATGATGGTGCCGGCAATGGGTGCCCGAATGTTCGTATCGTCAACGGCGATCCGGGCGTTTTCAACACTTACCCGCGCTGTTACGACTTGGGCTTCTGCATTGGCAAGATCGAGTACGGCCTGATCGAGATCCAACTGTGTCAGCGTTCCTGAACCGATCAGCGACTCGGCCCGCGCGTTTTGAGTCGCCGCAATTCTCCGCCGGGATAGCGCAGCTTTCAATTCAGCCTTTGACTGATCGAGCCGATTTCGCACTGCGCGCGGATCGATAGTGACGAGCAACGTCCCCGCCTCAACGAGGTCGCCTGTTGCTACCATCAAATCGAGAATTTCACCGGATGCCTTGGACTTTACTTCGACGGTTGCAAGCGGTTCGACGATTCCTGCCGAACTAACGGCAACCTCAATCGTGCGCCGCTCAACGCCAGCAGTATCATAAACCGGGGCAACCGATTCCTCTTCCGAGCATGCAAGCAGAACAAGCACAGCCAGTATCCATACGCTTCGTTTCATTGAGACACTCATTGCTCCGTATCGCTAACGATATCACCATCACTCAGCCGGACTACCCTGTTAGCATGATCGGCGATACTTTGTTCATGTGTGACAACAATCAGCGTATTGCCATCCGCGTGCAAGCGTTCAAACAGACCCATTATTTCACGGCCTGTACTCGAATCCAGATTTCCTGTGGGCTCGTCCGCCAACAGAATGCTGGGTTCGGTAACCAGTGCCCTCGCGATCGCTACTCGTTGTCTTTGGCCTCCGGACAGCTCGGATGGCCGGTGCTGCATTCGATCCCCGAGCCCAACTGTCTCCAGCGCCAGTTGCGATTGTTCCATACGTTCCCTGCGCTTCATACCGCTGTAGATCAGAGGAACCTCAACGTTGGCGAGGGCGGTCATCCGCGGCAATAAGTTGAAGGTCTGAAATACGAAGCCAATCGCCTGATTACGAACGTGCGCCAGCGCCCGATCGCTCATGTCTGAAACGCGCTCATCGTTGAGCCAGTACTCTCCTGCCGTTGGTCTTTCCAGGCAGCCAATGATATTCATCAGAGTCGATTTGCCTGACCCTGACTGACCCATGATCGCCAGATACTCGTTCGTACGAACGTCAAGATCTACGCACCGCAACGCATCAATAAATTCGGCACCCATAATGTAGCGCCGTTGCAGACCGCGAAGACGGATTACATTTGATGAAACGGGATCATTTGCTATTGGAACTGGCTGCAATGAAGCGCTCAAGATGACGTAAGCTGACAATTAGACCATCGTTAGGCCTTGAGTTGCACCAATTTTATATCGCCTTTTCCAGCAGATCGTCGCCGCGAATATCAGAAACGCCGCGACATCGCGCTTTGGCGCGATACATGGCCTGATCGGCTTCTCGCAGCAGGCCAGTCAGTGTACGGGCATTTCTGGGGTAGAGTGCCAGCCCGATACTCGCGGCACAGTGCAGTTTCTTGCTACCAATCTGGTAAGGCTCTTCGAGCCCAACAGTCAAACGCTTGGCCAGATTGTCCGCGGTACTTGCGTCAACGTCCGGCACCAGCGCAACGAACTCATCGCCGCCTGGACGGCCGATAATATCGCAGGATCTTAGACTCTTGCGTAGCCGGTTTGCTGCAATAACCAACAGCTGGTCGCTTAATGTCCGCCTTTCCCGAAAGCAGACGTTCCGATCACCGAAATTTGAGTGAAATTAGGGTCCACTTTCGACCAGCGGACCGGGTGTGGACGACGTCGTCGTGACCGGCTACGTTTTTTGCCTTACCGGCAGTCCGGATCCGCAGCGTCGATAAGGCCATCGCCGTCGTTATCGATGCCGTCAGTACATTTCTTGCGGCCTTTCTCGGTTCCACCCGTGCCGCCATCGTCGCCACCACTGGTGCCGGACGTAGTGCCCTTTTTCTTCACCCTGAATACGGCGATAGCGGTGTCGCTGGCCCCTTCAGCATCCGTTACGACCAGGGTAACGCCGAAGTTGCCATTGGCCGGGTACGTATTCGATGCAATGGGTGACGTTGAGGTGAAGCCGCCGCCATCCCCGAATTCCCAGGCATAGCTGACAATGCCAACGTCATCGGTCGATGCGGCAGCATCAAACAAGCAGTCCCGGGCGTTGCACACATAGGTGAAGGACGCGACCGGTGGCGCATTGCTACCACCCGCACTGACGCTGACTTGTTGGCTGATCGAACCCAGGCCGCCGCCGTTATCGGTAACGTTTAGCGTCACGGTGTAAGTTCCACCGGCTGCATAGGTGTGAGACGGGTTTTGCACGATGGTGTTATTGCCATCGCCAAAATCCCAGTTCCAGGCGGCGATGCTGCCATCCGAATCAGTGCTCGTGTCCGTAAAGGTGATATCAAGGCCTGCGTTACTGAAAGCGAAGCCGGCCGTTGGCAGATTATTATCGCCCGCGGCAAGCAAGGCTGAAATTGCAGCATCGGCTTGAATCAGGCCGTAGCCGGAGTCGTGGTCGAAGCCTGCGGTATTCATGTCAATGGCGCTGCTCTGGAGCGCCGCGCTTATCTGCTGCGGTGTTGAACCCGGTCGCGCGTCCAGCATTAGAGCAGCGATGCCGGCGGCGTGCGGTGCGGCTGCCGAGGTGCCGAAGAAATCATCGATGCCATCATTGCCATGGCTGTCATTGAAAAAGAATGTGGTATTGACGCCATCGACTGCCGTTATTGCAGGTTTCGAGCGAATAACGGGGCCGCCCAACGCAGCGCCGTTGTTGGCAAAAAGAATCGGTGTGCCGCCTCTGGACGAGTAGGGTTCGAGGACAGGCGGTGCGATTCCGTACTCCGGCGTGTCGAGAAAAAAGGCTGCACCAACGGCTTCTGCGCCGGCGGCATTGGCGTGTCCGTACAAGGTCGCGCTGTTGGTCTGAAACTCATTGATCGTATTGCCACTGCCAAAAATGACCGTCTTCAGCAAAGTTGCCGGTGCAGCGATGGAATCGACGTCGTCATAGGTAATGATCAGGTTGAAGGAGGTGCCATAGCCCAGGTAGGTAGCGTTGTAGAACTGGAGCACTTCCCAGCCTTCGCCGGTCACGATGTTGTCATTCGCACTGATTTCGAAAAAGATGCCGCCAGACTGGTCCACGAGCACGATATCGTGATCATTCCTCGGGCCAGCACCACCGAACGGCTCATCCCACTGCATTGCAACCGTCAGAACACCCTCTATCGGCACGGTGATACTTTGATACAGGTCGACGCCCGGCCCCGGGTCGAAATCATGCATTCTGCCGACGCGTTCATAAATCGGATCGCAATCGCCGATTGGCAGGAAAAACTCGATGCAGAAAATCACGCCGCTGTCTACAAAGGCAGCCTCATAACTCTCGTCACCGGCGTTACCTGCCGCCGAGTAATAGCCAACGCCGCTTGCTGTTACGGAATCAACCGCCTGCGCGACGATGCCATCTTGGAACATTGGCTCATTGAGGTACAACAAGTCATCCACGATGACATCAGCGCCTGCCGCTGCCAACGCCATAATCCCGTTGGCGTAGTCGACTTTGCTGGCGTAGCCCGTATGAAAAAGTAAATTGGTACCCGGCGCCATGTCATAAATGATCTGCGCCATGGCGCGGCCTTCGTCAATGCAAAAAATGTAAATGCCGCAATAGGGATGCTCGCCACCGATAACCTGTACACCCGCGGCCGGCAAATCGCCACTGACGATGTCTGCCGCGGCGCCACCGAGCGTATCGAAGCTGTCAGACAACACACCCACAGTTACGCCCGTGCCATCGACGCCATAAGTAGTGCGTGCCGCAATAGCGCGCAGGGAGATATCCCCCTGGCTGGTCACGGAGCCAGCGTTTGTTATCGGCGCAATGGCGGCGGAAATCGAACGCAGGCTTGAAAGTGTCACGGCCAGGTCGATCGCCGCGACCGGAAGGAGGCCCGAGACGACTTCGCCATAATGAGCACCGTTCGTCAAACCCAGTTGCTGCAAATCATCCAGCAATGCCGCGCCGTTGGTCGTTGCGCGCGCGTCGATCAGGACATTGCCAGCAGAATACAGCAGGAACCGATCGCTTGGCTCGAAGGCCGTTCTCCTGCCCTGGTTTAGGTGCGCGCGATATTCGGATAAAACCCGCACCAGTGGTGTGCTGGCCTTGGACATCTGTGCGGCTTTGAAAAGCCCGTTCTGCCCCGGTCGTTGCTCCGCCGGTATGGCAGAATCAGCAGAGGCCGTTGAGACCCCGAATACCAGCAACGAGATGAGCAGCGTCTTGGCACTGTTAACGAGAAATCCGTTCATGGAAAGCTCCGTTCATCACGATTGACTCAGTATAGACAGTGCCGAGAGAAAACATTAATAACTTTACATAAAGCTATTAAATGATTGGGGATTTTTGAATTTAGGGAGCGGAAAACGCTGGCCAAGAAACACGCCCAACGGATAGCGGCCCCTTTTAGCAATGTTAGCTTAATGGCCGTTTTCGGAAGCGACTCCGGATTCTATATTTGATCGGACAACCATCGATTCAGATTAAAGGTTAGCTGGGGGTAGTCATAAGAGAAATTATCACCTAGCGCGGCCACCCGTCGCTGCCCAACATTCATTACACCCGGCTGCGACCATCCCAAAACGGGTCTGGCTCGGGTGTCGTGGACACCGAATCACGGAATGGCGGGCACAAAAAACCCGGCACGTGGCCGGGCTTTCGATTTTCTTGGTAGCGGGGGCGCGATTGTCGAATTATATTCAGATTGAGATTGAGCCTTTTCCATTGGTCGCCTGACGACCAGCAGCATCCGTTCGAAACGTCCGCTTTTCCCGAAAGCGGACTTTCAGGTACCCAAAAATAGGCAAAATCGAAGGGCCGCGTTCGGCCAGAAGCGGTCATGGTAACCGCTCCATATCAGTGCTGGTTGTGGACAGCAATTTGCTCGTCGGACAGCCCCAGGAATCGCGCCGCGTTGTTGTACAGGATGTCGCGTTTCTCATCCTGAGTCAGAAAATCGAAGGATTCAAGTTGTTCGAGTGACAATTCAATACCATGAGGCCAACGCATCTGATCAGACCCGAACATAACTCTGTCGAGCATTCCAAACTCTT
>JADFNS010000024.1 GCA_022563255.1 Pseudomonadota bacterium | reverse complement strand
CAAGCGCGAACTCGCCGAGCGCGAAACCGCTGTCGAAGCGCTGGTGAAACCGATTCGCGACGCCCTGACAGCCTCGCAAAAGCAGATTGCCGATCTCGAAAAGTCGCGCAGCGAAGCTTACGGCGGTATCAAGACTCAACTCGCGGAGATGCAGCTCAATCAGAAGTCATTGCAACAGGAAACCCGTAACCTCGTGAACGCGCTGCGACGTCCGGAGGTGCGTGGTCGATGGGGCGAAATTACCCTTCGTCGCCTGGTGGAACTCGCAGGCATGGTCGAGCACTGCGACTTCGTGGAGCAGGTTCACGTGTCCAAGGGCGATCAGATCATCCGGCCGGATATGGTGGTTCGAATGCCCGATCATCGCGAACTGGTTGTGGATGTAAAAACGCCACTCGACGCCTATCTTTCCGCCGCAGAAGCGGAAGACGACGCGCAGCGCCAGCTGTTTCTGAAAAAACACGCAAAGAATGTTCGCGGGCATATCCGCATGTTGGCGTCCAAGGCGTATTGGAATCAATTCGACGAAAGCCCGGAATTCGTGATCTTGTTTATCCCGGGGGACCAGTTCCTGAGCGCCGCGCTCAATGAAGAACCGGATCTGATCGAGTACGCACTGTCCGAACAGATTATCCTCGCAACGCCGACCAGTTTCGTCGCCCTGTTGAAAGCCGTCGCTTACGGCTGGCGTCAGGTCGCGTTGGCCGACAACGCCAAGGAAATTCGGGAACTCGCAGAAGACCTGTACGGGCGGCTCGCAACATTTGTCGCACACATGAACAAAGTCGGCCGGCAGCTCGCAAGCAGCGTGGAACACTACAATAAAGCCGTTGGTTCATTGGAGCGCAGCGTCCTCCCGGGTGCCCGCAAGTTTGTAGAACTCGGCGTACATCCGAAGAAGACCCTGGAAAAGCTTGAGTCCCTTGAGCCTGTGCCAAGAACCATGATCGAAGGGAACGACCCTTGACGTCAGACCCGCGTCACTACACGTGCGGCGAAGATTTGCTGCGTGATCGCATCATTTTGGTCACTGGCGCCAGTGACGGCATCGGCAAGGCGCTGGCCCTGAGAACTGCTGAGCTTGGCGCGCGGATAATTTTACACGGGCGCAGCGTGCCAAAACTCGAGAAGGTTTATGACCAGATAGCCGCAAGGAAAAATATCCCGCGCCCATCCATCGCCGTGCTGGATCTCGAATCGGCCGACGCAGAAGGCTACACGATGCTGGCGACAAGCATCGAGGACGAATTCGGCCGTCTGGACGGCCTCGTGCACAATGCCGGCATTCTCGGCGAACGCTACTCGATAGAACAATACGACGCGGTCTTGTGGCAACGCGTCATGCACGTAAACGTGACCTCGGCTTTCGCCCTCACCCAGGTCCTCCTCCCGTTGCTGCATCAATCTGAGGATGCCTCGATTATTTTCACCAGCAGCGGCGTTGGGCGCGTAGGCAAGGCCTTCTGGGGCGCTTACGCCGTGTCCAAATTCGCGCTCGAAGGATTGTCACAGGTTCTGGCCGACGAGCACCGACATTCGGGGATGCGCGTGAACTGCATCAACCCTGGCGCAACTCGTACCAACATGCGTTTGGCGGCCTATCCCGCCGAAGACAGAAGCCAATTGAGAACGCCAGAGCAGATTCTCGCACCCTACCTGTATTTGCTGGGCCCCGACGGCAAGGGAGTGACTGGCGAGAGTTTTGATGCACAGTAGATTATACTTTACATATAGACTATAACTTACCGTTTTTTCAACGTTTTTTTCTTTTTCCCCGTTGGTTTATAGGTGTAAACATGCGGCCTGAGACCAGCGGCCTGGTACAGCAACTTTACTTGCGCCTGAGACAACGCCTCGTACCTGCCGCGGCGTAGCTTCCGCGGCAGCTGAATCGGGCCATAGGCCACCCTGATCAACCGGCTGACTTCAAGCCCGACAGCTTCCCAGAGGCGTCGAACTTCGCGATTTCGGCCCTCTTTCAACGTCACGTTGAACCACTTGTTTGCGCCCTCGCCACCACCTTTTTCGACGCTCTCGAAGCGCGCGGGTCCGTCATCCAGGAGCAACCCGGCGCGGAGTTTATCGAGTGCCGCGCGACTGGGATTGCCATGTACGCGAACGGCGTACTTGCGAACCACCTGGCTTGATGGATGCATGAGAGCGTTCGCCAGGGCACCGTCAGTCGTAAAAATCAGCAGGCCCATCGTTGCCAGATCCAGCCGGCCCACGGCCACCCAGCGCGACCCTTTAAGTCTGGGCAATGAATCGAATACCAGCTTACGACCGTCAGGGTCCTCCCGACTGGTCAGTTCGTCGCCGGATTTGTTGTAGATGATGTGGCGGTGCGCCTGGGCGACATTCTTGAGCGACAACGGACGGCCGTCAAACGTGATCTTCTCGGTACCTTCAATACGGTCCCCAAGTTCGGCGACCCTGCCGTCAATCTTGAGGCGCCCTTCCCGAATCCAGGTCTCCACCTTTCTTCGCGATCCGTGGCCTGCTGCTGCGAGGGCTTTGTGAATGCGGTCAGCCAACCGTATCGGGCCATTTCGCGACAGCGAGTTCCTCATCCGCAGCGGGCTCGTGCTCTCCCTCTGGAAAGAGAACTGGCACATCGTTTTCGTCTTGCTCTTCAACCTCAGGAAGGTCTAGCTGCACGCGCAGGCTTTCCCAGTCCGAAAGATCGGCGAGCGGCGGCAGATCATCGAGCTTCTTGAGACTGAAATAGTCAAGAAATCCCTTGGTCGTCCCGAACATGGCAGGTCGCCCGGGCACGTCACGATGCCCGACCACGCGTACCCATTCCCGTTCCAGCAACTGTCGAACGATATTCGTACTGACCGAAACACCCCGAATTTCCTCGATTTCGCCCCGCGTGATGGGTTGGCGATAGGCGATCAGCGCCAGGGTTTCGAACATGGCTCGTGAATACCGCGGCGGGCGTTCCTCCCAGAGTTTCTGCAGTCGATCCGCCATGGCCGATTTGACCTGCATACGAAAGCCCGACGCGACTTCCGAGATGACGATGCCACGCTCCTCGTATTCGTCGTTCAGGGTAGCGATAGCCTTGCGAATATCCGCTTTTTCGGGCTCCATGCGGCCATCGAAGAGACCTTGAAGCTGATCAATATTGAGAGGTCGCCCGGCCGCCAGCAACGCCGCCTCAAGAAAATATTTTATGTCCTTGTCGTCCATTATTCGTCTTCCTCAGACACCAGACGCACGGAAGATGCCGCACGAACGTGCAGCGGCGCGTACTGTACTGATTGCACTACTTCAATGACAGCCTCCCGAAGCAATTCGAGTATCGCAATGAACGTAACAGCGACTCCCATGCGCCCTTCTTCGGGATCAAAGAGATCGGCGAAGCCCGTAAACTTTCTCGCATTGATACGCGCGAGAATTTCGTCCATTCGTTGGCGAACAGAAAGCGGCTCTCGCTGCAAATGCAGTTTGGAAAACATTTCCGCACGCTGCAATACGTCATGAAAAGCCATTAACAGCTCCTTCATGCTGACATCGGGCAACTTGGTCACATGTTTGCGTTCCGGCGCTTCGGCGGTGGCGACGAACACGTCTCGCTCCAGACGTGGCAGCTCACTGATGTCGTCAGCGGCTTTTTTGAAGCGTTCGTATTCCTGCAAGCGCCGGATCAGTTCGGCGCGAGGATCGTCTTCGTCGTCTTCTTCGACAGGAGGCCTGGGAAGCAGCATGCGCGATTTGATTTCGGCCAGCATCGCGGCCATAAGCAAATACTCGCCCGCCAGTTCGAGCTGCAGCTCGTTCATCAGCTCGATGTACTGCACATACTGCTTGGTGATCTCAGCAATCGGTATGTTCAGAATGTCGATATTCTGGCGGCGGATCAGATACAGGAGCAGATCGAGCGGCCCCTCAAACGCCTCCAGGAATACCTGCAACGCGTACGGTGGTATGTAGAGGTCCTGCGGCAGCGTCGTTACCGGCTCACCGTCCACAATGGCAAAAGGCATCTCCGTCTGTGCCGGCGATTGTTTCTCATCCTGAGCGGGCTTAGGGGCGTCTTGCGGGGTCAGGACTGTTAATTCTGGTTTCATGCAGTTTCCGACGAATTGCGGCGCATTCTATCGCAAATCACAGGAGTCAGGTGAACTGGCTAACGTCACCGCGGCCAACGCGCAGAACTTCAACAGCCCCGTTGGAGAGGTCCAAAACGCTCGTCGGCTCGATACCAGCCGGCCCCGAATCGATGATCGCCTCAATCAGATGCCCGATACGCTCCTGTATCTCCAGCGGCTCCGTCAGCGGCATGGAATCGCCGGGCAAGGTCAAGGTCGAACTCATGATCGGTTCGCCCAACGCCTCTAAAATGGCATGCGCTAAAGCATGCTGCGGTACGCGCAGACCGATAGTTCGGCGTTTGGGATTTTGCAGCATTTTTGGAACTTCCCGTGTGGCCGGCAAAATGAAAGTGTACGGTCCCGGAGTCAGCGATTTGATCAGCCGGTAAGCCCAGTTGTCGACACGCGCGTACAAACTGATCGCAGACAGATCAGCACAGACCAGCGTGAAATTGTGTTTGATGTCCGTGCGCCGGATTCGCCGGATCCGGTCGATAGCCCTCTTGTCGCCGATGTGACAGCCGAACGCGTAACTGGAATCCGTCGGGTAAGCGATGAGGCCACCATCGCGAATAATTTGCACCACAGACGCGACGCGGCGAGACTGCGGGTCCGTTGGATGAATTTCGATGAGTCTGGCCACACGCGGATTGTAAGGGAGCAACGGCATCGCGGATACCCCTTCAATACGCTATCATGCGCGACCACTTCCACCCGTCACGGGCACCTGATGACCCTGCTATTTGAGTTTCTTCCGTTAATTTTGTTTCTCGGCGCGTTCTTGTACAAAGGGATATATTTTGCCCTCGTAGTTCTGATGATCGCGATGCCAGTCGGACTTGCCGTCAAGTACGTCCGTACGAAAACTCTGGACAAGATGTATTTCTGGTCAACGGTATTTTTACTCATTGCGGGATCGTTGACCTTGTACTTCAGAAACCCGTATTTCCTGTACTGGAAACCGACGGTATTCTATTGGATCGCCGCCGCCGCGTTTCTGGGTAGCCAATTCTTCAGCAAAATGCCCCTGGTGCAACGCTTCTTTGGAATGGCCGATGGCCTGCGCTTCGAAAAGATTACGCCCGCCCTCTGGAAGAAACTGAATCTGGTCTGGGTGTTCTTTTTCATTTTCGCCGGGGCATTAAATATCTATGTTGCGTACAATTTCGAACAAGCGACCTGGGTTAAATTCAAAGTTTTCGGCCTGATGGCCCTCACCTTCGTTTTCATGCTCGCGCAGGTACTTTGGATTTCGAACTTGATTGGCGGCGACGATGACCGCGAGGAACAGGGACAGGAGTAGTGTGGTACGCAATCATCAGTGAGGATCGTGAAGGGTCGCTCAAGGACCGTCTGGCCGCTCGCGCCGGTCATGTCGCACGTTTGGAGGCGCTTCGCGACGAAGGTCGGCTGCTTGTTGCAGGTCCCCACCCGGCAGTCGATTCACCGGATCCTGGTCCGGCTGGTTTCACTGGAAGCCTGGTGATTGTCGATTTTGATTCGGTAGACGAAGCGAAGGCCTGGGCCGACCTGGATCCTTACATCGCCGCCGGCGTTTATCGCAATGTGACGGTAAAACCGTTTAACCGGATCCTGCCGTGACAATGGACCGAATTGCTGCAATAGAGAAGTTGCTCACTGCGGCCTTTTCCCCGGACCGTTTGTTGGTTAAGGACCAGAGCCATTTGCACGCAGGCCATGCGGGCGCGAAAGATGGCCGCGGACATTTTGACGTAACCATCGTCGCGCAAGCGTTTGATGGTCGCAGCCGGATTGAGGGGCACAGGATGGTGTTTGAGGCCCTGGGTGACCTCATGACGACCGATATTCACGCTTTACGTATTCACATTGAAAAGTCTATTTAGGACGCAAGCATGGCAACTTTTCCGGGTTCCAAATCCAATGGAATAAAGATTCTCGCAACAACGAGCACAATCGTGGCGATCTTCCTTTCTTTTTCCACTCTGGCGCAAGACCCTGATCCAGACGTGTTCGAACTGTTTTTGGAATCGCGGATACAAAAACCGGTGAATCAAGCTACGGCGCAAGAACGAAAAAACGTGATGAGCGAAATGACGGATATTTATCTGGTTACAAATCAAGCCCGCGCCATAGAACTTAGCAAGAATCCGCGAATCAAAGCGGAAATCGAATTTCAGCGCAGAATCATTATGTTCCGCGCTTTCGCCCAGGACTTTCTGGCCAGCAATCCCGCTTCAGATCAGGAAATCTTCAATGCTTACCAGGAGCAGATAGCTTTAAGCTCCCCGAAAGAATTCAAGGCCAGACATATCCTGGTGGAATCGCAAGGCGAGGCTGTCGCGCTGGTCGAGCAGCTTCAGGGCGGCGCCGATTTCATTGAACTTGCCAAGGAGAAATCAACCGGTCCATCCGGGCCTGCTGGCGGCGACCTAGGTTGGTTCACAGCGCAAGGAATGGTGAAGCCTTTTTCGGACGCTGTCGCCAAACTTGAAGACGGCGAGTTCACAACGACGCCGGTACAGACATCATTTGGGTGGCACGTCATTCTTCGCGAAGACTCCAGAGACGGTTCGCCACCGCCTATGGAGAGCGTTCGGAACGTCATCAAACAAAAAATCGAAAATGAAAATCTTCGCAAATATATAAGCAGCCTGCGCTCCCGCAGTGGCGAATAAGGTCGACTTAACTTAACGCCTGAAATCCGGCCGTTCGTGGAAACCGAATTGTGATACGGGTCACACCTCGCTA
This sequence comes from Pseudomonadota bacterium, assembly GCA_022563255.1. Lineage (GTDB taxonomy): Bacteria > Pseudomonadota > Gammaproteobacteria > Steroidobacterales > Woeseiaceae > UBA1847. The sequence goes on along the minus strand of JADFNS010000024.1, from coordinate 32,581 downwards.
GGTGCAAGGAACCTAATATTGTTCGCGAGCCGTTCCTAATCGCTCGGGGACGGCTTCTCCAACCCTCGCATCTCCTTCACAGGTTGATACGAGAACTAAGTCGGCAGGGACGCCGACTTTTTTATGCCCGCAAGAAATGAAGGCAAAGAAAAAGGCCGCCGTAGCGACCTTCTCCTTGACTCGTTAAGAGACAAACCTGGATTGAGCGACGTCGAGGTTGTCCTTTCGAATAATTACCCTATCGCAGTCCCAGCGACCGATCTGAAATCATCACTCCAGTCGTTCCAGGACGCGTGCCCAGGAAACTCCAGAAAATCTGAGACGGCGCATTGCTGCGGCCAAGACTCGCTGTGTAATCGATTGTCAGACCGCCCATTTGAGCCGTGCCATTCATCCGATCGATGGACGACAAGATTCCTGCAACAAATACCTGTGTTGAACCAGGAACGTAAAGCTGACTGGAAACGTTTATGCCGTCGGCGTATAGCCACCCCGAGCTGATGATCGAGCCGGCAACTGAAACGTAGTCTCCAACCTGCATCCGGGACAACATGCCTTGTGATGCCATGACAACTTGACCCATCGACATAAACACACCGTTGATGCGATCTATTGAGTCGACTGGGCCAGCGAGGACTATACGATCGCCGCCCGATATTCCGAGTGCATCACCCCCAGAAATTCCCAACGTGTCGCCACCCGAGATCCCAGCGGTGTCGCCGCCCGATATTCCGAGTGCATCACCCCCAGAAATTCCCAACGTGTCGCCACCGGAGATCCCAGCAGTGTCACCACCGGATATCCCAGCAGTGTCGCCACCGGATATGCCAGCCGTATCGCCGCCACTGATTCCAGCAAGTGAAAGTTCCGACCAGGTCACTGCAACTAGCGTCGCTCCCAAAGCCATCACGACTCTGGCGCTTATTGCGTTGCGCATTTTTATCGCTCCTTTATGTTTTCCTAATTTCTCCAACCCCTAAACTGCTCGAGAATTACTGAACCAGTTACCCATGTTCTAACGCAGCTTCCGACTCATCGCTACATCACTTTCGCAGACTTATTACTTACTCAACTCCACGCTCCAATAACAGATCGCGTAGAGTTCCTGCATCGTCTGCATCCTCTACGTAGTGAACCATATATATTCCCGTGTCCTTCCTTTTCGCTGTCGGGTCGTTTGACTCTTTCTTACTTGAGAACCAAACGTCAATTTCTTCTAAGAATTCTTGACCCCGTCGTTTGATGTATTTATTGAACGCTTCTATCTGCTCATCCGTACACCCATCGTCAGCAAACACCATTCGATCAAAGTAGCCGCTCCCTTCCGTTTGCTTGTCAATATTTTTCGCTGCGGTAGAAAAAACTCGATACCCAACTTCTCCGAGTCGCTTTATTAGAGATGGCGAAAGCGTCGAATGTTTGAAGATTCTTCTTATCGCCTTGTATTTTCCATCTGCCTCAACTACGGAGCCGGCTTCAAGCAGCTGATTCAACATTTGCCTCGGTGCCATGTCCCCGCTGTACCGTTTTACCAACTCAACGAAGCTTCGCTCTCCTGCATCGTTACTTTCATACGATAATTCCAGCGGAATACCGTAAGGACCTTGAAATTGAGGATCCGAATACCATCCAGTTAAGACTCTTTCAGGCCTGGAAAACGTTTTTTCTTTGTACCCAGACTCGATGGTCCTATCGATTACGTTCTTGACCTCTTTTCTCGTCAGTCCGGTAAGTATCGCCACTCTCGATCGATTTACTCTCCCCTCCGACTCAAAATGTTTGAGTGCAATTTCGACGTACACATCCTTTGCTGTCTCCGTAAACTCCGCGTGCGTAACTCCTTGTGCAATCAAAAGCCGAATAAGTGGCTTGAACATCAGCGACAGAGCACTTCTGAGGTGGTCTTTTACTTCTTGCCCCATTTAAGGCCACTTCTTTTAAACAATATGTAAAGTATCTTGGGCGGCAGGCCTAATGCAACCCGGCGCATGCCGCATATAACTTGGTATTTCGGGTAATTTATGACGTTGAGGAAAATCAGTTCAAGATGTTGGCGCCTATTCGTGGCAAATCAGCCTAACATTATTATGTAACATGCTGATTACTAGTGGTTTTACATATAGCACGCTAAAAACCACAGATTTCGCGCTGTCGGCCGATGATAATGGCTGATTAACATCTGTTGCACCGATCAAACACATCAAAAATGAGTCTTCCGAAGAGATTTTACCTCGTGAATGCGCAAAACAACTCGGTGAAAATTGAAGCTATTACCAATCTTTCAGCCGCTTTCGCTGAGCGCTGCGATCACGGCAAAAGCAAGAATCTCGTCACCAAGTGTAGTCTGCATTTTTGTCTCGCTCTTCGAAATAGAACAAGCCGACGGCTATCGATTCCCCGGGCTGCCGATTTTCACGACCTTCGCCTATGGACTCATAAGCCATGAATAGGTCGTCGAATGACTCTGCACTGTCCGACAGTCGATCTCGGCACATTCGTCGAAGTCTAGTCAAGTCTCTTCCATCAATATTTAATGAATACACCGTGTATTGCGCCAACCCTTCGTCTGTTCTGCTAGGATCAGAATTGTGCGCGATCGTCGCAAGCAATGGATACGCACCATGGACGACTCCAGTCAGCAGTTTTTCCGTATCGTCATCGGGGATAATGGTTCTCCTTACGACTCTAAGATCACCATTTCTTTCCTCAACAATTGCACCGACTCGTTTCAGTTCGGTTCGCATTGCTCCTGGTGGCACATCTCCGCCAAATAATTTGACAAGCTCAGAGAACGTATTCCCCGCCCCTGCAAATCGCAGAATCGCGGGCCGACCGGAATCGCCCAAGAATTCCTCCTCCGCATGCCATCTGTGCATTATTTCGGTAATCGGTGTCGACTTGACAACGACGGCGTTGACACCGCTTTCGATCTTAATTCTAAGGCGACGAACTTCCTTGCGCGTGAGGCCGGTCATGACGGCCACACGCGATATATTAGTTGGGCGGCCTCGAATGCCAAACTCCGAGCTCCCAACGTCGACAAATGCCGTCTTTAAAGTTTCTGCAAACTCGTTGTATCCGATTCCGTATCGCAGCAGCACCCTAACTATCGGCCGGAGCATCAGCTGAAACGCGTCTAATACTTTCTTCTGTTGTTTTTCTTTCATAGGCGCGGAATATATTGATTAAGTGATGAAATCGCCAGAAACGCAGTGCGCTTGGGAAAATTTGCCCAACTCTTCGCACAAGGAAATACGGGTTGCTACAGATAATACTCGAGAAACAGCCGAAAAATGTGAATTGATCGCCATACTATTTTTCGACAAGGGACCGCAAATCACCTTCATTAAGAACAGCCACATCGAATTTTTCCGCATTGGCTAACTTTGAGCCTGCTTTGGCCCCTGCAACGAGGTAATCCGTCTTTTTCGAGACACTACCGGTCACCTTGCCGCCCGCAGCCTGGATCAGATCTTTCGCCTGGTCTCTCGTCAGATTCGGCAGGGTGCCGGTGAGTACGAAGGTTTTTCCGCTCAATTTTCCGTCCTTTTTCGTCCCTGTTGGATCAAATTCCGGCCATTCAACACCGTATTCCCTTAGTCGCGCTATGACATTGAGATTGTGCTCTTCATCAAAGAAGGCTCTTATCCGGGCTGCGACGACCGGACCTATGTCCTGTATGCCCTGCAGTTCATCTTCCGATGCCGTGACGAGCTTTTCCAATCGACCGTAATGTGCCGCAAGACCTCCCGCCGTCGCCTCGCCGACCTCCCTGATCCCTAAAGCGAAAAGGAACCTCGCTAGTGTTGTTGCTTTGCTGGCTTCGATAGATCGAATGAGATTGTCTGCCGACTTTTCGCCCATGCGTTCCAATTCCTCAAGATCCTCTCTGCGCAAACGAAATATGTCTGCGGGCGTTTTTAGTCTGGCGGTTGTTACCAACTGCTCAATCAGTTTGGCGCCGAGACCCTCGACATCAAGCGCCCGTCGAGAAACGAAATGCTTTAGCGCTTCCGCACGTTGAGCGGCGCAAAACAGGCCTCCCGTGCATCGCGCCACTGTTTCACCTTCTCCGCGCTCAACGTGCGATCCACATACCGGGCACTCGCCGGGCAATTCGACACGACGCGCGCCCTTCGGCCTGCGCTGAGGTATCACGCGCACTACCTCAGGAATCACGTCCCCTGCCCTGCGTACAATCACGGTATCGCCCACCCGCACATCTTTTCGATGCAGCTCGTCGATATTGTGCAAGGTCGCGTTGCTGACCGTAACGCCGCCTACGAACACAGGCTTTAATCTGGCCACTGGAGTTACCGCACCGGTGCGCCCAACCTGAAACTCAATCGCTTCGACCTCGGTGAGTTCCTCTTGTGCCGGAAATTTGTGTGCAATAGCCCATCGCGGCGCACGCGAAACGAATCCCAATTCATTTTGCATTGCAAGACTGTCAACTTTGTACACGACACCATCGATTTCATAAGCAAGACCATCACGACGTTCGCCGAGACTCGCGTAGAAATCCAGGCACCCGCTGACCCCGCGAACCACGCGCCGTTCGGGGCAGACCTTGACGCCCCATTCTTGAAGCTGATCAATAATTTCGCTGTGACGATCCGGCAGGCTTTTACCGCCCTCAGCAATCCCCACCGAGTACGCAAACATGTCCAGCGGGCGCCGTGCCGTTAGTTTGGGATCAAGTTGTCGCAAGCTTCCTGCCGCCGCATTGCGGGGGTTGACGAACGTTTTCTCGCCGGCTTTACGCGCTTTCTTGTTATAAGCATCGAAACCCGCTTTGGGCATGAATACCTCGCCACGAACCTCCAATCGACGCGGATAGCCCGCGCCTAGTAATCTTAACGGGATCGATTCTATGGTTCGCACGTTGTGCGTAATGTCTTCGCCAGTCGTTCCGTCGCCCCGGGTTGCACCGCGGACTAACAGACCGTTCTCGTACAACAAACTTACCGCCGCACCATCCAACTTCGGCTCTGCGGCATAGACCATGTCTGCGTCAGCACTGAGATCGAGCCGATCCAGCACTCGTCGATGAAAATCATGCAGTTCCGCTTCGGTAAACGCGTTGCCCAGGGACAACATCGGCAACTCGTGCTGCACGGTCCCGAACGCGGATATCGGCGTGTCGCCAACGCGCTGAGTCGGTGAGTCGGGAGATACCAGTTCCGGATACTCACTTTCCAGGTCTTGCAGGTCGCGCATAAGCCGATCGTATTCAGCGTCCGGAATTTCAGGATCATCCAGAGCGTGGTAGCGATAATTGTGATGACGAATCTGATCTCGCAGCGAATCTGACTTTTTTCGCGTAGCAGCAGACACGGTCATGTGCGTCGACCCATCTTAAATCAGGCAACCAGGTTGCTGTGTTGGAACTGAATGATCTCTTCGCGCAAATAGCGTTCGCGCTGAATACTGAGCGTGCTACCGGTTTCGTCAAGTAGTTCGCCTCCAAGCGATCGCGCTAAGGTTCTTGAGGCTGTCATCATCATTTCGAATGCTTCAACAGAATCGATCGGTCCGGGCAAAACGAGAAACAAACTGATGCCCGGGATACTCTGATTCTTGATATTTTCCAGATTAAAGCTACCCGGCTCCACAAGACTGGCCGCGCTAAATATGGAGCTGGATTCATCGCTGCCGTCGTAGCGGTGAAAGATTCCAAATTTTCCGTGTCGCAATCCGATGCCGCGCAAACACAGTATCAATTCATCCCCAGCGAACGAGTGATTTTCCCGCGCGACAATACGTACCGTCACGATTTTCTGCTGCAAGTCGCCTTTGACCTCTTGCGGCTGCACATCCGACTCAATTTCATCAGCGGATTCACTCAGTTCGGGAACGACAGCTCCGCCATGCTCGTCCCGAACGATGCCCTCTCTATCAAAGAAAGGGTCCATGCGTTCGAGTGACGCAACTTTGTCGCCAGACTCGGATTTTTCCCGACGGCTATAGAAATAAACGCCGGCTATCACCAGTAGCCCGAACAACAACAATAACCAACGTAAACCATCCATTTCTCAGATCCGTTTATGCAGGCTAATTTGCCACCATCTTCACGGCCGCATCGAGATCAACCGACACCAGTCGCGACACCCCAGGCTCCTGCATGGTGATGCCCGTCAATTGGCGAGCCATCTCCATCGTCACCTTGTTGTGTGTAATGAATACGAACTGTACTTTCTCTGACATCTCTTTAACGATATTGCAGAAACGGGCAACGTTCGCATCATCGAGCGACGCATCGACCTCATCGAGCATGCAGAATGGGGCTGGATTGAGCTCAAAAATTGCAAATACAAGCGCCACCGCCGTCAACGCTTTCTCGCCGCCCGACAACAAATGTATCGTGCTGTTCCGCTTGCCCGGCGGGCGAGCCATGACCGTTATTCCCGCAGTCAACAGGTCGTCGCCCGTTAGCTCGAGGTAGGCATGTCCGCCACCGAACAGCTTCGGAAACAGGACTTTGAATCTGTCATTGACGTTGTCGAAAGTGTCGCGAAAACGTGAGCGCGTCTCACGATCAATCTTACGAATAGCGCCTTCCAGCGTCTCCAATGCATCGTTCAAATCCGCCATCTGCGAATCGAGATACTCCTTGCGCTCAGACTGCTCCTTGAACTCGTCGATTGCAGCGAGGTTGATCGGACCAAGCCGATCAATACGCCCGCGAACTTTCTCCAGCTTTTCTTCCCACGAATCGATGTCGGCCGCCTCGTCCATTTCCTCAACCAAGGGGGCCAATTCGAAATTCGTCTGACCAAGCTGATCAGTAAACCCTTCCTTGCGAACTTGCAGCTCCTGGACAGCCATTTCGGCCTCGCTAACTTTTTCGCGGGACGCTTCCACCGACTGCTCGGTTTGCAGGCGAGACTCGTCAAGATCGCGAAGTTCGCTCTCGACCGATTCAACCATCCGGCGCGCTGACGCCAACTCCCCCTCAACGTCTATGCGCGCAGCAAGATGCTTTTCAAGACCTGTCTTATTGTCCGCGAGCGGCGCCTGACTGTTTTCCAACTGGTCACGAATATCATTTTCGCGATTTCGAAATTGCAGCAACTGCGATTTCATTCGTTCAAGATTCTGGGCAGCCGATTCTTTGCTCGTCCGCCGGCTCTCAAACTGGATCGCAATGTTTTGCACGATTACCCGATCCTGATCCGCCTGCTCGCGCACGCGCTTTAAGTCGGAACGCAATTCCTCGCGCTGTCTTTCCAGGTTTATCTTTTCGGAATCCAGTCTCACCGACGAATCCGCAGCCTCACCGTGCACGCGTTGCGACTCTTGCAATTGCTGTTCCGCGGATTTTATTTCGTTATCAAGGTCATTCGCTTCCTCAGCCAACGTCGCCTTCCGAGCATTCGCCTGATCCATTTTATATCGAGCGGATTCAAGCGCTGCCTTGACCTCCGAGTACTCATTCAAGACCACTGACGCGTCCAGCTGTAGCGTTTCGCGCCGCTCTTCAAATTGCGTCAGGCGCAATCGTCCGTCGCGCTGGAGTTTCTTCGCGCTGTCGTATCGCGCCTGAAGTTCACGAATTTCAGATTGCAGCCGTCGCATATCATGTTCACGCGCCAGCACACCGGCCTTGCCGCCCTTATCGCGCGCAACGCGCAACCAGTTCTTGCCCAGCCATACGCCGTCCGCGGTGATGACGGATGCGTCCTCAGCAAGAGTCTCGCGAATGCTGAGCGCCTGAGCCAAGGACTCTGCGATGATTACGTTCGAGAGCAAATGCGTGATTTCCGCAGGAGCGCCGCTTGCCTTCTGTGCCAGCGAATCCGCGACAGCCTGCACATCGCCATCTCTAGACTGCTCTCGCAGGATGGTCAGATTGCCGACTTTCAAACTGGCGATCGCCTTCGTCAACGGCGTGATATCTGCGACGCACACGGCTTGCAAATAGTTTCCGAGAACCGTTTCAACCGCCCGTTCCCAGCCACTTTCAACGGTCAGAGTCTGCGCAACACGCTTGTTGTGCTTGAGCCCCGCGCCCTCCAACCAATTCTGAACGCTGTCGTCGCCCTCGCGTAGCGCCGCTTTCTGCAGCGCCTCGAGCGAGGCAAACTTACCCCTGGAATCCTGCATCGTTGTATGACGCTCATCGACCAGAACGCCTAATTTCTGATCCTGTTCCCGCAATTTACGAATCTTGTCCGCGAGATCTGTCAGATGCTGACCATACTCTTCCCGAACGTAACGCTTTTGCAGCTCATGTTCTGAAAGTTCATCATGTTTTGCCTGCCAATCCTCCGGATTCGCAACGTTCTGCGCTTGCTGCAATTTCTTGCCGCGTTCGGCAAGACTTTGTAAGCGCGATTCGATCTGCTCCGAGCGAATGTTTTCGACGCTGGTTTGCTGTAACGTCGCGCTGTGACGCAACGAATGGGCATCCCACCGTGCCTGCCATGCAGCCAGAGCCTCATCCGCACGCTGCAACGAAGCAACGGATGCCTGCTCGCTCTGGCGAGCCTGCTCCAGGCCCGGAATCAACTCATTGAGCGTCATTTCCAACTGCTCGATCTCCGTCTCGTCCTGATCGATGTGCGCTACAATTTCTTTGCCGCCGGCGATCGCTTGTTCCAGATCGTTTCGCTGCCGTTCGCGCAGCTCGTGCGCATGTTCTATCGACTGTTCCAAACGTGCGATTTCAGAACCGACTTTGTAATAGCGACCCTGCACAATGTTGCATTCATCCGTGCGCACGCTCTGCCGCACACGGGCATCTTCCACCGTTGCCTCAAGACTTCGCTGTTCGGCCACCGCAGCCTCCAAACGTGTCTTGCGCCCCGATAACTGGTTGCCCGCTTCGCCCGCCCGGTCATCCAGATCCCGGATTCTCAGCGCCAGTAGTTCCGCCACAGTTCTTCGTTCTTCACCTTTATAACGACTGTACCGTCCTGCAGTTTTGGCCTGACGATCAAGGTGCTTGATTTGCTTTTCGACTTCATCAACCACGTCGAGCAAGCGATCGAGATTTTCCTTCGTCCGCTTGATGCGACTGGAGGTCTCCCGGCGACGCTCCTTGTACTTTGAAATCCCGGCGGCCTCTTCAATAAAGACCCGCATTTCCTCGGGCTTGGCTTCTATCAGACGTGAAATCATGCCCTGTTCGATGATGGAGTAACTGCGTGGACCCAATCCCGTACCCAGGAAAATGCTTGTAATATCTTTGCGGCGGCACTTGGTTCCATTCAGGTAGTAATTGGAAATTCCGTCCCGGGCAACTTCGCGCCGAAGTGAAATTTCGGCGTATTTCGCGTACTGCCCCTCGAGCGTTGTTTCGGTATTGTCGAACAATAACTCGACCGACGCCGCACCGATCGGTTTGCGTGAACTCGAGCCGTTAAAAATGACGTCCGTGATGGAATCGCCACGAAGACGACTGGCTGAGCTCTCGCCCATTACCCAGCGTACGGCATCAATCACATTCGACTTGCCACAACCATTGGGTCCGACCACACCGACCAGGTTGCTCGGAAAAGTAATCGTTGTGGGATCGACGAAGGATTTGAAGCCAGCGAGCTTTATCTTGCTTAATCGCATTGGTGCTTAGGCCGATATCCCGTCAAATCCGGCTAGTGTAATGTAAATCGGGTCATAAAACGATGGTCTCCTGGAAAAGACAATCTGGCGCGAACGCCAGTATTACCGCGGTCTGCCGCCACTTTTGCACCTGCTGAAAATTGCCGAAAAAAATAGAGCTTCCCTAAGGCTGCAAGCCATGTATAATCGCCGCCTTTTCTGGCCCCCGCAGGAGTTCAAAATGCCCGCAAAGAAAGCCGCGAGCAAAAAGCCGAAGAAAGTATCGACCTCTCGCAAGAAGGTCGGCGCCAAAAAGACAGTGACTAAGAAGAAAGTCGCTAAGACGAAGGTGAGCAAAAAGAAAGCACCGGTCAAGAAGAAAACAGCCAAAAAGGTCGTCAGGAAGAAAAAGGCGCCCGTCAAGAAGCCAATATCCGGGAAAAAGAAAAAAGTCGCCAAGAAGAAAAAGGCGCCCGTCAAGAAGCCAATATCCGGCAAAAAGAAAAAAGTCGCCAGAAAAGCTGTCAGCAAGAAGAAACCGGCCTTGAAGAAAAAGTTGATTGCCCGGAGGAAAAGTCCGGTTCGTCGCACCAGAATCGCCGGTGATCCGCTTGCCGGTCCGATTCATGGTCTTTCCCCGTACAAGCCGGTGCGTGGCGAAGAATACATGAGTGATCTGCAACTTCAGCATTTCCGGGAAATTCTCGGCGCCTGGAAGAACGAACTCATTACCGAGGTTGATCGCACGGTTCACCACATGCAGGACGAATCCGCGAACTTCCCGGATCCAAATGATCGCGCGACCCAGGAATCCGAGTTCGGACTCGAACTTCGAACCCGTGATCGTGAGCGCAAGCTGCTGCGGAAAATCGATTCAGCTCTCGGGCGAACTGAAGACGGGTCATACGGCTTCTGCGATGAGACTGGCGAAGAGATTGGTCTCCAGCGGCTTGAAGCCCGACCTGTCGCGACGCTGAGCCTGGAGGCACAGGAACGCCGCGAGTTGGCGGGAAGGCAGTTCCGCGACCGGGACGATCGGTACCGGTAAGCCAGACCCTGATGCAGCCCCGCGAGCCAGCTTCCTATGTCGGGCGGTTCGCGCCGTCCCCGACAGGTCCATTGCATTTTGGCTCGCTGGTTACCGCCGTAGCGAGCTATCTGCAGGCCCGGATAAACAATGGCCAGTGGCTCCTGCGCATCGAAGATATCGATCCTCCCCGCGAACAGGCCGGGGCCGCCGACGCCATCATCAAGGCGCTTGATCGGTACGGCTTCGAGTGGGACGGCGAGACTATTTTCCAGAGCCGCAGCCACGAGGCGCATAACATCGCTCTGCAGTCTCTTGTTGATCGCGATCTGGCATATCGCTGCACATGCTCGCGGCGCGACCTGCTCGAAGCCCCGACAGGACTGCTGGGAACCATCTATCCGGGGACGTGCAGAGATGGCTGCGAACCGGGCGAGTCCGCCATCCGACTGCGCACCAACAATATAGAAATCTCCTTCGACGACACCCTTCAGCATGCGGTTTCGCAGCGCCTCGAACGTGAGTCCGGTGACTTCGTCATCCGCCGACGGGACGGACTGATCGCCTACCATCTCGCGGTCGTCGTTGATGACGAAATTCAAGGCGTTACCGAAGTGGTTCGAGGTATCGATCTAATGGATTCAACGCCGCGGCAGATCTGGCTGCAACGGTTGCTCAACTATCGAACTCCGGGCTATCTGCACATTCCGGTGATCACACACCCCGACGGTGACAAACTCAGCAAGCTAACCGGTGCCCCGGAAATCTCGGCAGCGGTCGTCGGCCAGACGCTCAGCAGGGCACTGCTGGCACTGGGGCAAAAGCCGCCACCCGATCTGTTGCGGTGGTCGCCCGCGGATATCTGGTCGTGGGCGACTGAAAACTGGCAACCGGAAGAGCTTATCGGCCAGAGATCCATCGTGAAAACGCCTTGACATCAACCCTGCAAATGCCATAGCTTGAAGCTTGCAACGGGGATACGCTCCCCCGCCCCCTGTTGCAAAAAGCCTGAAGGTGTAATCACTCTACGGCGGGCCCCCTGCTTACGCAGGGGGCCATTTTTTTTGCCTGGGGGATCGGTACAGGTAAACATGGCAGAATCGCATCAATGACGTCGGCAACACCGGAAAGCAGGATCATAAAAAGCGGTTTTTCGCCGCCTCGCTGGCTGCGCAATGCTCACGCCCAGACGATGCTCCCGGGAATGCCCTGGTCCTGGCCGTCGAAGCCCGCGATGAGGCGTGAAACGCTGGAGCTGCCTGACGGCGACGCCACGGCAGTGGACTGGCTTGTCGATGGGGATTCGCTACCAGACACCGCGCCATTATTGATCATATTGCACGGTCTTGAAGGCTCGGCAGGCTCTTCCTATGCTCGCATGCTGATGGAATCGGCACTTGAGCACGGCTGGCGCTCGTGCGTATTGCATTTTCGCGACTGCGGCGATTACAGGAACAGACTCCCGCGGCGATACCACGCGGGCGAAACAAACGATTTGCGGTATTTTCTGAACGAACTGCAAATATCGGGTCCGCTGCTAGCAGTAGGATATTCTCTCGGGGGAAATGTCCTGCTGAAGTATCTCGGGGAATCCGGCAAAGACACGCCGCTCAGGGCTGCGACGGCCGTTTGTGCGCCACTGGATTTACACGAATGTTCGATAGCACTTAATACCGGGTTTTCAAAGACTTACCAGAGACACTTATTAAAACGGATGAAGAAGTCCGTTGTGCGGAAATTCGATCAACACACGGCCGCTTTCGACTGGGATCGGGCCATGAACGCGACGACGTTTGCGGAATTTGATGACGCTGTAACCGCCCCGCTACACGGCTTCAAGGGCATGCAGGATTACTATGATCGCTGCAGTTCCGTGCACTTTCTAAAGGCCATCGAACGGCCCACGCTGATAATCAATTCGTTGGACGACCCGTTCATGACTCCCGCTGTCATTCCGGACGCGGACAAGCTGTCAGCCCACGTTACCCTGGAAGTCTCGAAGTATGGCGGCCATGTCGGCTTTGTAAACGGTGGGACACCCTGGCGCCCGACGTTTTACTTGCCAGGGCGAATTATCGAGTTTCTGGAACCGCACGCGGCGATTCCAACACCCTGATCATCGTCACTCTGCGTCGACTTCCTTCATCGACAAGCGTACGCGGCCCTGGCGATCGACTTCGAGGACTTTCACCTTGATCAGGTCCCCTTCCGCCAGTTTGTCACTGACTTTCTCGACCCGCTCGTTGGATATTTGCGAGATATGCACGAGGCCGTCTTTGCCTGGCAAAATCGTGACGAATGCGCCGAAATCCATAAGCCGGGCAACTTTGCCATCGTAAATGCGGCCCACTTCGACGTCCGCAGTGATCAGCTCAATGCGGCGCAGCGCTTCCTTACCAGACGCACCATCGACTGAAGCAATGCGAATCGTACCATCGTTTTCAATGTCAACTGACGCACCGGTCTCTTCGGTAATAGCACGAATAACGGAACCGCCCTTACCAATGACGTCGCGAATCTTTTCGGGATCGATCTTGATCGTCACGATCGTCGGCGCCCACTGGGACATTTCATCCCGGGATTCGCTAATGACCTTGTTCATCTCATCCAGGATGTGCAGCCGTGCGTCGCGAGCCTGCGCCAGCGCAGTGCTCATGATTTCGCGCGTGATCCCCTGAATCTTTATGTCCATTTGCAGCGCGGTAATACCGTCTTTGGTACCGGCAACCTTAAAGTCCATGTCGCCGAGGTGATCTTCGTCGCCCAGGATATCGGTAAGAATTGCGAATTCGTCGCCTTCTTTGACCAGGCCCATTGCAACCCCAGCGACCGGCGCTTTAATTGGCACGCCCGCGTCCATGAGCGCGAGACTCGTGCCACAAACCGACGCCATGGAGCTTGAACCGTTGGACTCGGTAATTTCCGAAACCACACGAATCACGTAGCCAAATTCTTCCATATTCGGCATGACCGCCTGAATTCCGCGGCGCGCCAATTTGCCGTGGCCGATTTCGCGCCGCTTCGGAGAGCCGACAAAACCCGTTTCGCCAACACAAAATGGAGGGAAGTTGTAATGCAGCATGAACGGTTCTTTGCGTTCGCCTTCGATGGCGTCAATTATCTGCGCATCGCGTCCGGTGCCAAGCGTCGTTACGACGATCGCCTGTGTCTCACCACGCGTGAATATGGCGGAGCCATGCGCTCGTGGCAGAATGCCTACGGCTATATCGATCGGCCGGACGGTGGTCTTGTCGCGACCATCGATGCGCGGCTCGCCCTTAATGACGCGCTGGCGAACAATGTTTTTTTCCAGCTTGGACAAGGCACCTTTCACTTCATCAGCAGACCATTGAGCGTCATCGCCAGCGGCAAGAGATTCGACCGCCGCAGACCTCGCTTCGCCAACGGCCGCCTGACGATCCTGTTTGTCAGTGATCCGGTAAGCATCGGCCAATGCGCCTTCAGCCTGTTTGGCAACCGCGACGGTCAGACCTTCATCGACTTCAGGAGCCGCCCAGTCCCAGGCGGCCTTGCCGACTTCGGCTGCCAGCTCGTTGATCGCATTGATAGCTACCTGCATCTGTTCATGACCGAACATGACGGCCCCCAGCATGACTTCCTCAGACAGTTCAGACGCCTCTGATTCGACCATAAGGACGGCATCGCTGGTTCCGGCAACGATGAGTTCCAGATCACCCTCGGCAACCGCTGCCCGGCCTGGATTCAATACGTACTCACCATCCTTGTAGCCAACCTTGGCAGCAGCGATCGGACCGGCGAACGGCATGCCGGAAATCGCCAGCGCCGCAGAAGCGCCGATCAACGCCGGAATGTCGGGATCGACGTCCGGGTTCAAGGACATCACCGTCGCGATGATCTGAACTTCGTTGGTAAATCCTTTCGGGAAAAGCGGACGAACCGGACGATCTATCAGGCGGCAAGTCAGGATCTCTTTCTCGCCTGGACGACCTTCGCGCTTGAAGAATCCGCCCGGAATCTTGCCGGCGGCATAGGTCTTTTCCTGATAGTTCACGGTCAACGGGAAGAAGTCTCTGCCCGGATCTGCAACCTTACGGCCAACGGCCGTGACCAAAACGGTCGTGTCAGCCATATCGACGATAACGGCACCGTCAGCCTGGCGCGCAATCGCACCCGTATCAATCGTTACTTTATGTTCCCCGTACTGGAAACTCTTTCTTGTCGAATTCACTTTGTATACTCGAATTGAGATTGGATGATTTAGCGGCGCAGACCCAGCTTGGCAATCAGCTCGCGATAGCGGTCCTGATCTTTGGACTTGAGGTAGTCAAGCAGCTTGCGGCGCTTGTTGACCATCTTCAAGAGACCCTGACGGCTGTGGTGATCTTTCTTGTGCTCGCCGAAGTGCTCGGTGAGTTCTGAAATTCTTTTTGACAACAGTGCAACCTGAACTTCCGGGGAGCCCGTATCGGCCTCGCCGCGTGCATGTTCGGCGATAACGCCCTGCTTTGCTTCACTGGAAAGTGACATTTATCTATTACTCCAAGTCTCTATCTATAGCCCTTATTTTGAGCGCGGTATTCTAGCGCCTGTCAGAGCCCGATAACACCCCAAAATCGAATCTCTACAAGTTTTTTTCCTGTGTCTGAAATACTCTGCGTGGCGCCAGTTGACCATCGCCGGAAAGCTCGCCCACACCTAAAAAACTCTGGCCTTGCGCATACACCCTGGCAAGCCCCATTTGTCCCTCTGTCGCGACCGGAATCGACTGACCGCCGCAAAACTTCTCGGCGTCCGCCGGACTGACCGTAACTCCCGGCATCGCGCCCAGAGCGACGTCGGCCGGCAGCAGCTTCGCCCGCAACGGCTCCGGACCCTGTTCTGCCAGCGCCTGCACAGCACTCATGTCGAGCATCGCATCGCTCTTGAAGTCGCCCACCGACTCCCTGTGCAATCGGGCCGTATGGGCCACTGTGCCAGCCTTACGCGCGATATCTTCAACGAGCACCCGGATGTACGTCCCCTTCGAGCAAGAGACCCTGAATACCAGCCGCGTACCGGCAAATTCCAGGAGCTGGATATCATCGATTCGAATCGACCTGGCTTCGCGCTCAACGGTTTCGCCTTTACGAGCCAGCACATAAAGGCGTGTGCCATCTTTCTTCAATGCCGAGTACATCGGCGGTATCTGCATGGATTCGCCACGAAATCCCTGCAAAATCGAGTTCCAGTCCGCGGCTGAGAGTTCCGGTACCGCGGCCGTTTCAGTTTCCCGGCCGTCTGCATCGCCCGTATCCGTAGCGGAACCCAGCCTCGCCGTTACGCGGTAGCTTTTATCGGCATGCAGCAGATACGCACAAACCTTGGTCGCTTCCCCGAAACACAACACCAACATACCCGTTGCCGCCGGATCCAGACTTCCCGTATGGCCCGCTTTCCTGGCATTCAGTAACCGCCGGACAATCTGCAATGCCCGATTCGAAGTCATTCCAGACGGTTTGTTCAGTAACATCAGGCCGTCCACCGCGTCCGCCCAGCGTTTCATTCCTCTGGCCACGACGCCTACGGCTTCTCGTCTTTGCCGAGCGCGGCCCCGATGAGATCGCTGATACGCTGACTTTCGGCCGCAGTATTGTCGTGCTTGAAACGCAGTTCCGGTACATGCCGAATCTTGATCTCGCGGCCCAAACGGCTGCGCAAAAAACCGCCCGCTCGTTCCAGTCCCTCCAGAACGGGCGCCGGATCCGCGTCGGGATTCAGCATGCTGAAATACACTCGCGCTACGCTCAGATCTTTCGACAGCTCAACGGCTGTTAATGACACATGCTCCAATCTCGGATCCTTGCTCTCCAATCGCAGCACCTCGTTCAGCGTGCGCAGCACCTGATTACCGAGACGCTGATTGCGGGAAAATTCACGAGGCATATCTTTTACTCTGCACGCCTAGTCGAGCGTACGTGCAACCTCAATGCGTTCGAAACACTCAATCTGATCACCGACTTTAACGTCGTTGTAATTCTTTACTCCGATACCGCACTCGGTGCCGGAACGAACTTCGTTGACATCGTCCTTAAAGCGGCGCAACGACTCCAACTCGCCTTCGAAAATCACGACGTTGTCGCGTAAGACACGAATTGGATTTGCACGTTTCACGAGGCCTTCACTGACTATACAGCCAGCAACATCTCCAAATTTCGGCGAGCGAAACACTTCTTTGACCTCGGCCAGACCGACGATTCGCTCACGAATTTCCGGAGCCAACAAGCCGATGATAGCGGCCTTCACATCATCTATCGCCTCGTAGATGATGCTGTAATAGCGAACCTCCACGCCCGCTTCCTTGATTGCAGTACGCGCCGCCGCATCCGCCCGAACATTGAAGCCGATAATGACGGCGCCCGACGCCGCCGCAAGATTCGCATCCGTCTCCGTAATTCCGCCGACGCTGGAACCCAAAATCTTGACCTTGACCTCATCGTTGGACAACTTGAGCAATGCGTCGCGGAGCGCTTCGGCACTGCCGTGCACGTCCGATTTGATAATCACCGGCACCGTCGATATCTCACCTTCCTGCATCTTGCTGAACATATCTTCGAGCTTCGACGCCTGTTGCTGCGCCAGCTTCGCATCACGCGACTTGTTGCGGCGAAACTCAGTGACTTCACGGGCTTTTCGTTCATCGGTAACAACGAGAAAGTCGTCGCCTGCCGCCGGCGTTTTCGATAGTCCCAGGACGAGCACCGGCTCCGACGGCCCGGCCTCTTTGATGGATGCACCACTCTCGTCAAACATATTTCTGATACGACCGTACTCTTCACCGGCGATAATCATATCGCCCTGCTTGAGGCCGCCGGACTGAACCAACAACGTCGCGACGGCGCCACGACCCTTCTCCAGGCTCGATTCGATCACTACCCCTCTGGCCGGACCTTCCGCAACCGCTTTAAGATCCATCACTTCAGCCTGCAACAGTATGGCGTCAAGAAGCTCGTCAATTCCGTCACCGGTTTTGGCCGACACGTTCACAAACATTTGTTCGCCGCCCCAGTCCTCCGGAATGACTTCGTGTTTGGACAACTCGTTCCTCACCCGCTCCGGATCGGCGTTTTCACGGTCAATTTTGTTGATGGCAACCACCAACGGGACGCCAGCGGCTTTTGCGTGCTCGATAGCCTCAATGGTTTGCGGCATCACGCCATCGTCAGCCGCAACCACCAGGATTACGATATCCGTCGCCCGTGCACCGCGAGCCCGCATGGCCGTGAACGCCGCGTGGCCTGGCGTATCGAGGAAGGACACTTTGCCCTTGCCCGTCTCCACGGAGTAGGCGCCAATGTGCTGGGTGATCCCACCAGCTTCGCCATCCGCAACCTTGGTGCGACGAATGTAGTCGAGTAACGAGGTCTTGCCATGGTCAACATGTCCCATAATCGTAACCACTGGCGGCCGACCAACCGGGTCTCCAACGACTTGCGAATCATCGGCCAGAAGTATTTCGTCGACCTCTGCAAAATCCACTTGTTTGGCAACGTGTCCCAGCTCTTCGACCACCAGTATCGCCGTATCCTGATCAATCACCTGATTGATCGTCACCATCGCTCCCATGTTGAAGAGCACTTTCACAACTTCATTGCCCTTGATTGCCATGCGCTGCGCGAGATCCGCCACTGAAATATTTTCAGGAACCTCGACTTCACGGATGACCGGTGCGGTGGGTTTCTCGAAACCGTGCTGTGCATCGCCGCGGACCGAAATCGGTCGTCTGCGAGACGGCGCCTTGCGTTTACGGCGACCGCTCTTGTCGCCTGCCACGTGCAATTCCTTGCGGCCGTACCGAGTCTCGGCACGTTTGGGTTTGGATTTCGTTTTCTCTTTGCCGCGGCGCGTACGAGCGTCGGCTTCGGCCTTCTCCAGCCTGACCTTTTGAGTCGCCGCATCGGTCGCCGCTTTCTCCGCCACTTGTACAGCGACTTCCTCGGCATCCTTGCGAGCCTGCTCTTCCTTCACCCGCTGCGCGTCTTCGAGTTTCTCGGCGGCCTCTTTTTCAGCCACCAGGCGTTCTTGTTCGCGAGCCTCTGCGACTATGCGCTCTTCGTCTTCGGCGAGCTTGCGGTCCAACGCCTCTTGCTCGTCTCTGGCCTGTTTTTCGAGGACATTGCGTTTTATGTAGGTACGCTTGCGCCGGACCTCGACGCTCACTGTACGCGAACGACCTTGTGCACCGGGCAGCCTCAACTCAGACTGCGATTTACGCTTGAGCGTGATGCTGCGTGGCGCCGCAACCGTCTCTATCGTATCGTCCTGACCGTGGCTGCGACGCAGGTGCGTCAACAATTCGAGTTTTGAGTCGTCAGTGATCTGATCATCAGACCCACTCACTTTGATTCCCGCTGCGCCTAGCTGCGTAATCAACTTCTCGACCGAGACCTTCAGAACCTCAGCAAATTGTGCAACTGTCACATCAGCCATAAAATAACTCCGAATTTGAGGCTGCTAGGCCTACTGATCTTCCTCAAACCAATGTGCACGCGCTTTCATGATCAGCGCTCCGGCCTGTTCTCTGTCCATCTCGTGGAGGTCCAGTAAATCGTCCGTCGCGAGTTCCGCGAGATCTTCCCGATTTACCACTCCCTTGCTTGCCAGCAAATATCCAAGACCCTTATCCATGCCTTCAAGACTCAGCATATCCTCAGCAGGTTCTACTTCGTCAATTTGTTCTTCCTTAACGATGGCTTGCGTCAGCAGAACATCGCGCGCGCGGCTACGCAACTCATCAACAATTCCCTCGTCGAATTCTTCGATAGCGACCAGTTCGGCGGTCGGCACGTAGGCAACCTCTTCGATCGTGGAGAAGCCTTCCTGCACCAGAATGAGTGCGACTTCTTCGTCGACATCGAGCTGCTCGGAGAACAAACTGATCAAAGCCTTCATCTCAGTTTCGCTTTTTTCCTCCGCATCCTGCGCAGTCATGACGTTCAGTTCCCAGCCCGTCAATTCACTCGCGAGCCGAATGTTTTGCCCGCCGCGACCGATCGCCTGAGACAATTTGTCCTCTTCGACGGCAATGTCCATGCTGTGCTTGTCTTCATCCACCACGATGGAAACCACTTCGGCAGGCGACATCGCGTTGACGACGAACTGGGCCGAGTTGTCGTCCCACAGGATAATGTCCACGCGCTCGCCGGCGAGTTCGTTTGACACCGCCTGAACACGAGACCCCCGCATGCCGACGCAAGCCCCAACGGCATCAATGCGACTGTCGTTGCTTCTCACGGCGATTTTGGCGCGCAGCCCTGGATCACGAGCCGAGCCAAGAATATCGATCAGGCCCTGGCCAACCTCCGGCACTTCGATCTTGAACAATTCGACGAGGAACTCGGC
Organism: Pseudomonadota bacterium; assembly: GCA_022563255.1. Classification (GTDB taxonomy): domain Bacteria; phylum Pseudomonadota; class Gammaproteobacteria; order Steroidobacterales; family Woeseiaceae; genus UBA1847. The sequence continues at coordinate 12,651 of JADFNS010000024.1, read as the reverse complement.
CGACGTTCGCGTCATGAACAATTGGGGTCCGCGCACCTCCGAGCGAACCTCGATCAACAGCGCCTTGATCCGGTCCTGAGGACGCACTGGCTCCCGCGGAACCATCTGGTCGCGGGCAACAAAACCTTCCGCATTGCCACCCAGATCGATGTAAACGCCGTTGCGATCAACGCGTTTGACCAGTCCCGAGAGCATTTCGCCTTCGCGGCCCTGAAATTCTTCGACAACCTGCTCGCGCTCGGCCTCACGAACCTTCTGCACAATGACCTGTTTCGCAGTTTGCGCCGCGATGCGACCGAAATCGACCGAGTCCATCGGCTCTTCAACATAGCCACCAGGTTCAGCGTCCGAATCCACGTCCACGGCATCGATCATGCGTAATTCATGATCCGGGACTTCCAGCTCGGTCGAGTCATCCGCAAAAACGAGCCAGCGCCTGAAGGTCTCATACTCGCCCGTTTCGCGGTCAATCTCGACGCGAACGTCGATGTCCTCACGATGCTTTCTGGCCGTCGCGGACGCCAGTGCAGCTTCAATTGCCTCGAATATGATCTCTTTCTCGACGCCCTTTTCGTTCGAGACGACATCAACGACCGACAAAATTTCTTTGCTCATTATCCAAAACTCCGATTATCCCGCGGCATTCAAGCTCCTCCGGGAACCAGTCGAGCGGTATCGATCTTCGCCAGCGGCAAACTGTGCGACTCTCCATCCACTTCGACCACAATATTCTCGTCATTCGATGACAGCAAAGTGCCACGAAATCGTCTGCGTCCCGCTATCGGAAAGCGCATTTTTACTTTCACTACCTCGCCTTCAAACCTTTGAAAATGTTCTATTTTCGTCAGTTTCCTGTCCAATCCTGGCGACGTAACCTCAAGGTCGTACTGGTCTGGCACCGGGTCCGCAACATCCAGGAGCGCGCTCACCGCGTGACTGACCTTCTGACAATCGTTGAGATCTATGCCCTCAGGCCTGTCGATCGTCACGCGTACCAGCCCCCCGCGTCCACCCAGACGAACTTCAAGGTCGGCCAGCTCGTACCCGAGCCTCTCTATCGTCGGCTCGAGCAGATCGCGAAGCTCGTTTCCTATCATTTCGATCTCACCTAACCATCTGTTCTAAAACGAAAAAAGGGCCAATGGCCCAATCTTATCCAGCGCCTTGTCGTTGCCCCGGCGAGTACGCCGGACAACAAAAAACCCCTGAGCGGGGCCTTTACCCACCAAGAACTTGGTGGTGCGCTGGGGCCGGATTATACGGCAATGTGATCCAGCCGTGCAACGGTCTTAGCGAGCTATTTTACCGACCCGTGGCGATGATAAGCTGCCCGCTTTTAGCCCTCCCAGAAACCAAACCATGCTGAAGCTGAAAGACCCGTCATTGCTCAAGACCAGCAACTATATTGACGGCCAATGGGTACGCGGCGCGGCCGGTACCATCGATGTGCTGAATCCCGCCAACGGCGACGTTGTCGCGACCACCGCGAACGGCGATGCCAGCGACGCCGCGCGCGCAGTCGACGCAGCCGCGACGGCCTTCAAGACCTGGAGCCGCGTGCCGGCCAAACAACGTGCGGTTACGCTGCGCAACTGGTTCAACCTGCTGCTGGCCAATGCAGACGATCTCGGCGCGATCATGACGGCCGAACAGGGCAAGCCGCTGGCGGAATCGATCAGCGAAGTCTGCTATGGCGCAGGCTTCATTGAGTATTACGCTGAAGAGTCCAAACGCGTGATGGGCGACACGATACCGACAATATCCAATGATCGGCGTTTGCAGACGTACAAACAGCCCGTCGGCGTCGTTGGCTGCATTACACCGTGGAACTTCCCAAACGCGATGATCGCGCGCAAAGCCGGCCCGGCCCTGGCGGCGGGTTGCACGATCGTCATCAAGCCCGCCACTGAAACGCCGCTGTCGGCCCTCGGCATGTGCGAGCTGGCGGATCGCGCCGGCATTCCGCCAGGCGTGATCAACGTCGTCGTGGGTGACAACTCAAGAGAGATAGGAAAGGTGCTCACGCAGCACGAGAAAATCAGCAAATTCACATTCACCGGCTCAACGCCAGTTGGCAAACTGCTCATGCAGCAATGCGCGCAAGGAGTGAAAAAAGTCTCTCTCGAACTCGGTGGCAACGCGCCCTTCCTGGTCTTCGACGATGCCGAGATCGATGCGGCCGTCGCGGATTGCATGGCGACCAAATTTCGCAACTGCGGACAAACTTGCGTCTGTACCAATCGAATCTATGTTCAGCAGGGTGTTGCCGCAGAGTTCACGGCCAAGCTAAAGATCGCGATCGAGGCCTTAAGAGTCGGGGATGGCTTCGACGAGAGCACGACGACAGGGCCACTCATCAATGTCGCCGCCGTTGCCAGCATGCAGGACTTGATGAAAGACGCCACCGCCAAGGGCGCCGACGTCCTGGTCGGCGGCAAACCGCACAAGCTGGGACAATGTTTTTTCGAACCGACGCTCATCGTCGACATCAAGCCGAACATGCGCATCGCCAGCGAAGAGATTTTTGGCCCGTTAGCGGCAATACAGATATTCGAAACCGAAGCAGAAGCCATCGAGCGCGCTAACGACACCCAATACGGACTCGCCGCCTATTTTTTTACGCGCGACATCGGCCGGGTCATGCGCGTCGCTGAACGTCTCGAATACGGCATCGTCTGCTCGAATTCCGGCGTTTTCTCTACCGAGGTCGCCCCGTTTGGCGGCTGGAAGGAGTCCGGCATCGGATCCGAAGGCGGCAAGGAAGGCATTGCAGAGTTCCTGGAGACCAAGTTCCATTCGATGGGCGGAATCGAAGAGTAGCCGCCACGTTGATGCACTAGCCGCTGCGAAAATACGTGTCCGCACCCGTCACCGGTTCATCGCTCATGAAAAGAAGCGCGATCGCGAGTACCGATGGCCCTGCAACGTTAGAGATTGCGAGTGGCACGATGAACGGTTCGTCATCGAGATCCTCCTGCGATGCTATCCCACGAATCGGGAACACCGTGCGAATTGCGATAGCGTCACTGAGCTGTTTTAGTCGTCGGCGGCATTCACAATCAGGAAGATGAAGGCGCACGCAACGAAGAACTGAAACGCATCGTCCATCGATGCTCCGCCAATTTCCGTTTGCCACATTTGCGACAGGGCGCCACCGAATACGGCGAATAATCCCAGCCACACGACAATACCTACGCCGCAACCAAGCAGCGCGTAAGTCTTGGCGCCGTTAAAATCCGCGGCGGTCGCTTTTCTTGCGCCCCAGAGATCCCATGCTCCTTTTGCGGCGAGCAATCCTGCAATAAACTCGAGCCCGACCACGACCACGAGCACCAGCCATATCACGGCGGGACTCTGAACAGCTGGGAAAATCGAGTCAGGATATATCTGATGATCCGCCGCGCCGAGCACGTACGCGAACGCTTGATAGCAAGCATCAAGGTTGGCAACGTTCTGGGCCGCGTAAATCAGGCACAACAGGGAAATAAATCCGACGAAAACAATTTTCAGATGACGTATGGCCATTGACACTCCCCTTTCATCAGCACCGTAAATACAGGTGCCAGTAGAACCAGTTTATCAGTCTGCCGATAATGAACCTGGCACCTTTTCTGGCACCTTTTCGTGTGCTTTGATGCGAAACCGGAAATCTATTTCATCGGCGACTCGAATCGCTCCCCACATCGCGCTGAATGGCTGCATACCCAGGTCTGAATGGCTCAGAGCAAAGGCGCCGGTGACCTCCAAAATGCCGGCGTCCAGACTTAACGTAGCCGGAACTTGCAATTCAACAACACTCCCCAAAAACTCGATCATGACGTCGAGTATCAGTTGCGGCCCGTCACCCCGAGCGCCTGTCCCCGTCAACTTGACGATTGGATACCGTTCGGCTTTTAGCACGCGCTCGCCAAGCATGTTGTTGCGTGTACGGGTAATATCTTTTTCCGACACCTGGCTGGAAAACTCGTCTCCCTCCTCCCGTCTAAGCAATGGGTCGTCCACAATCAACTGCCGCACTGGAATTTCCAGCTCAAAATGTGACCGGTCTGATTCGGGATACACACGGATCGAGCCAGACAGCCCCCCGACTGAGATCACGTGGCTGTGTCCGAACCAGGACAGGCCGCCCGCTCGATGTACCAGCAATCGAATGTGGGAGCCCTCGTGGTCGACCTCGTACACGCTGAAATCGAAGCCGCCATCCTCCTGGCTCCACGCAACGCACGATGCTAGCAACAGCGTGACAATAGACAGCGAACGGAAGCGATGCATTCCCAGAACGTCAGATCTCAGAAACGGCACTAAACGTCAGGCACGATGTTCGCGTTCAAGCGAAAAAGATTGGTCGGGTCATAACGCGTCTTGAGGCGAGCCAGCCGTTCGTAATTTCCCTGGTAGTTACGGTTTACAGTGCGTTGCGATTCATCCATAACGTCGTTCGTGTAGAAACCGTGCGTGAACGGCTGAACTGTCGCGAAGTACTCTCGCAACCATTGTATATGCGGCGCCGGATCCACGCCGATGGCCCAGTTCATCAGGAATAATGTATCGTGCTTGACGTAGCGGTGTGCGAACGCCGTTGCTGCTGTCGGTACGCGATTAATTGCGCCGCCAGCGTGCTGCCAGATGACAAACATTCGACGTTCGGGATGCTCCACGAAACCCGCAATGATCACATCGATCATCGCCGGCGTAATCTCCGATACAAACCCGGACTTCATCCAGGTACCCCTGGCCCGCGGATCGTCAATGTCACCAGACTTCTGCAGCGCAACGTAGTCGACGGGCGCGATATTGTCGAATATCGGCGTGCCAGCCTTGCGAATCGGAGCGAGGATTGACTCGGCCTTACTCATCGGCCCGCTGTAGCAGACATGAATCATCGCACCACTGAATTCGCCCGGCGAACTGATAAGGCCACCGTCCATGTAGAGTTCGTCGGGGGCGCTTGCGGAGTACTCCGCGTAGAAGTTCAGTATTTGCTTTGCCTGGCTCATCGGGAAGCCGATGGTGCCGCCGACGACCTGGCGCTGCATTGGGTGGAGCTGGAACTCGAAATTAGTGACAACGCCGAAATTGCCACCACCGCCACGAACGGCCCAGTATAAGTCGGGATTCTCATCCGGATAGGCGCGCATGAACTTGCCGTCTGCCGTCACCAACTCGACGCCGCGGACATTGTCGACAGCGAGACCGAATCTTCGCGCGAGCCTGCCGAAGCCGCCTCCCAGAGTCAGTCCGCCCACGCCCGTGTGTGACACCGTGCCAGCCGTCGTCACCAACCCGAAAACCATCGTGTCGTGGTCCATGTCACCGAGCCAGCTGCCACCAGAGACCTGGGCAATGCGCCGCCCCGGATCGACGCGCACGCTACGTAGCAAGCTCAGGTCGATCATCATGCCGCCGTCACAGGTGGATTTTCCCGACGGGCTGTGACCACCGCATTTCACGGCAACCAGCAGATTGGATTCGCGTGCGAAAACGACGGCGTTCCTTACGTCCGCCATTCCTTTGGGCTGCACAATAATTGCCGGGTGCTTGTTTATTGACGCATTCAGCACCCGCCGCGCCTCCTCATACGCCTCGTGACCCGGCAACAATAAATTGCCGCGCAAGCTGTCGCCAAACTCTTGTACCGCTGCTCGACGCAACGTTACTTCAGCACCGGCGCCCGTGATCGCGTTGATATCGGCATCAACTTTCATGGAGCCGCTCAAGATCGCGGCGTAGCTGTGGCGGATCGGCAATGCCGCAGCTATCGCAGCGGCGACAGTAGACTGAACAAAACGGCGTCGATTCATGATGACGGCCCTCGTTTCGCCATGTTACGGGATTTCTATGTCACGGCACGATGATCGTTCCAACGATCGTCCCGGTTTCAGCGAGAAACGATCCGTCAGCACTCACGGCCTCTGCCTCGCCTGTGATCACGGCAGTACCGGTCGCGCCCTCGAATCTCCCTCTGCCCCCTATGAACGTGATGTCGAACCTGAACTCAGCATTGCCAGTTGGTGATAATAGATCAATGCAAATCTCCCCGCTGCCGTCGGCGAACAATAGCGACAAATCCTGGAAGGTAAAGATGAGAGGATCTTCCCCGGGTCTGATGCTTAGGAATACGCCATCTTTTCCGCTTAAACAGTCTGAGACCACAACGGGATCCGGATCAGCAACCCCGGTCGCGCCGTACCCTCGGATTACCGCTTTGCCCGGGCTCCCCTTAGCTTGCACGTGGATCAACGCGCTGGGCAGGCTGTTCGATATAAATGCCCCCGCAAATCGCAGGTTCATTTTGACGTCTTTAGCGAACGCCGCCTGCGGAAAAGCGGCCACAACAACCAGCAACAGGCTTGCAGCGCCGATGGATATATTTTTGAGTTTCATGGTTCTTCTCCCCTGGAGTCCGAAACACTGAATTCGATAGCCCGGCGATCTTGGGTCCTTCGGGGAGTCATCCATGGCTTCTCGGAGGAAGCGAAAACCCGCAGCTTTCCGTCGCTGCCTTTCGGCAGGTTTGGCTTTGTCGTTGTTACTTCTTAAGCGTAGTCGAAATCGACAGCTTATCCAGTCGCTTTACATAATAAGGAATAAACCAGGTCGCCGATTGCCATCTCACCCGGCAACCCCTATTCGGGCAGCGTCACCTTGAACTCGATAGCCGCCAACTGTTCCGGAGACTTGCCGATACTCTCCAGGAAAACCAACCAGCGCGGGTCGTCCTGGATATCTGAAAACAGACGTTCACTCAGGATATTCGACAACCCCGCATCTTTATACTCAACGGCCCTGTCCAGCCACTCAAAGGCTCGGCCAGTCTCACGGCGATATGCGAACACGTAGGCAATATTATAGGCCCACCCCTGTTCATGTTGTTCAATCAACTCAGCCAGTGCGGCATCGGACTCGCCGGCCCGGCCCAGTGCATGGTAGGCCATGGGCAAACCAACCATGCCCCAAACGGAATCTTCCAACCGCATCGCATCCAGCGCAGCCTGCGGCTCGCCCTTGAACAGCAGCGCCACGCCGATTCGATACTGGGCGCCGCCATAGCCCGGACTCAGGGTCAGCGCGATGCGTATGGAGGCGATCGCCTCGTCCCAACGCCCGGCGTAAAGGTAATACAAGCCTCTGTTGTGGTAACCGGAGTGGCTGATCGGGTCACGAGCGATTACGAATTCATTCAGCGCAATGGCCTCATCCAGCCGACCTAACGATGCGGTCAGACTGGCCGCGCGGCGGATAATATCCGTATTGGCGGGCTCAAGCTGCAGCGCTCGCTCGAAGTGCTGTGCCGCGGCGGACAGGTCGAAGTCAGAGCCCCGTACGATCCAGCCGAGATTGGCGTGCGCCAGCGCAAAGCCTGCGTCGATCACCAGCGCTTTGCTAACCGCCTCGCGAGACAGCGTGCGGGTTTCATCAATAGGCCGCAGACCAATGCTTCCCTGGCTTATGTACACGGAACTCAGTTCATCCCAGGCTGCGGCGTACCCGGGATCGCTCGCCAGCGCCTGCTGCAACAAGGTCTGGGCCTGCTCAAGCGACCTGGCCGTATTCTGACGGCGCAGATGGCGACCCTGCAGATACAGCGCATAGGCTTCCGGATTGGTCTCACGCGCTATGGGCGCGTCATGCAGCAGGACGACTTTCAATTGTTCCACCACCGCCGTTGCGATTTCGTCCTGGATCGCGAAGATGTTGTCCAGCGAACGGTCGTAGGTTTCCGACCACAGATGCGTATCGGTCCGGGCCTCGATCAACTGGGCAGTGATGCGTACCCGGTTGCCAGCCTTGCGCACCGAGCCTTCGAGTACATGCGTAACATTCAGTTGCGCCGCGATCGTTGGTATATCGATACCTTTACCCTTGTAGGAAAAGGCCGAAGAACGGGAGATCACTCGAAGTTCCGGGATCTTGGTCAGCAGATTCAGCAGTTCCTCGGAAATACCATCGGAGAAGTATTCGTTGCTGGCGTCATCGCTCATATTGACGAACGGCAACACCGCAATAGATTGCTGCGGCTGCCCGTCCATCCACCATTTGTCGTATGCGAACAGAATGACTGCCGCACATAACAGCGAAATGACGATGAAATCCAGCCGTCGACCGGTGACGTGGGTTATGGACTCAGCCCGATCGACGTCTTTCTCGAGACTAATTCCCTCGGACGTAATCTCGTAAAACCAGGAGAAGATCAGTGCGATCGGGAAACCGACGGCGAGCAGCCAGAGAGTGGTTGTGCCGATCCAGTCCGGCAGCTTCGCGAGCTCGATCAGGACCTCGGCCACCTGAAGGATCACCCAAGCGGCCACGGCATAGAGCACTGCCATGCGAAGGACATTGCGCCGTTTGAGTTCTGACATTAAACCCATGCGGATAGATATATCGCATACAGACAGCGACAGCTAGCTTTTCAAGAAGCGCAATGCCCGGCTGCAGAGCAGCCATGAATATCTGCTTGCAGCCGGGCCGAAGATGTACAGATCGAGATCGTCGTTGCCGTCGGTATCGGCATCGAACAGTGCAAATCGCGTCAAGTCCGTGCCAGACGGTACGATTACAAGCTCAAACGTCACACCAATTCCGCTATCCAGTGCCGTGTTGATGTTGTTGGCCGGATCGTCGACAACATTGCCGTCCTGCCGAGTCGCCGCCGCGTCACCAACGCCGATTGCCCTGGCAAAAATATTTGCTTGCTAAATGCCATCATTGTCTCTCTATTCAATCGAACTAGTGTTCGTGAGTGCTGTGGTCGTGTTCTTCAGGCTCGGCCGGCGTATCTTCAGAATGTTCCGATTCTCCGTGCGGGTGTGACTTGTCTGGTGAATCCTCGTGCGGGTGCCCTTCGGTCGGCGAGTCATTGGCGTGATGGCCCATGCCGCCGGCGCTGTCGATCAATTCCTGGTATTGACTCGCATTGAGTTCAGGTAGTCTTGTCATCAACGCCACGACCGGCCAAATAGCGTCGTCATCATGCGTGGCGCCCCACTCAGGCATGCCCGTCATTTTAATGCCGTTTTTGGTTACCCAGAATAGTTCGGCCGGTGACATTTCCGCTGCCGACTCCGCAAGGTCAGGCGGTGGAGGATTCAGGCCCTGACCCATCGCCTCTGGGTCCCGGCCCGGCGCTCCATGACAGCCGGCACACATGCCATTGAAGTCGTTAACACCGGCACGTGCCATTGCGTCATCACTCAGATTCGGTACCTCGATGTCCTTCGCTCGGCGCGCTATCGACGCATGCGATGTTGTTGAAAGTAACCAATTGACCATACTGCTGTGCGATGAGCCTGCACTGACGTCGTAAATACCTGAATACGCGAAGCCGACGATTGCAATCACGCCTATGGCGGCGGCGCTGCCGGTGGTGAAGATTAATCTTTTGGATATATTCATAATTGACTCTGTTTCTTGTTATCCGCATGCATTGGTGCGGACAAAAAAATTGCAAAAAAAAAGGCGATAAAGTCGAGGTGAGAGCTGAGCACCTTGCGCCGCGGGCGCAAGGTGCAGACCGCGTGCGTGACGAGCGCCAGCTACGCGTTAGGTTTGGGGGGTCGAAACAGCGAGATACGGTCGGAATTGCCGTGAATGGTTTTGGCGACTGGATTGAGCTGGCTTCGATTAGCTAACAGTGAATCCAGTGAGTCAGAGCCAATGGCGTTGGTTGTACCTGCCGACGATGCGCAGCCCCCGCAACAAACGCAATCTATCGCGAACGAATCGCTGTTCTTGTTACCGCCATGGTGCGAATTTTTTCCGTGCGTTGAATCACGACCGTTGTACGCCGCTGCGTCAGTATGGGCTGACATGCCAATGACGCTGTCCCACGACGCTGGCTTATCCTGTTGGTTGCAAGGAAAAATCGCATCCGCCCAAAGCGACAGCGGCGACGCGACGCCAAGCAATACGATCAATGCTGTGCACAAAACCTTCATAAGGATAAGACTAAACTTTTCGTAGGAGCAGCACAATGTCTGAAATGAAGGGACGGATGTCCGCTAACGGCCAAAAGCGGTCACTCGTTGCTGCGCTGCTTCGTGTGAAAAAAGAAGATTAAAGACGCCACAAAACTCAGAAACATCGCCACAGACTGAGCAATGTGCATCGTTGAAATTCCAGCGCCAATTTCCAGCCACCCCAAAGATGAGTCCTCTCGAAGACCAAGCTTTGTCAAGGTATCCGCTAGAGTAACGATGTCGCCCGTAACGTTGTGATAGATAACTATGTATCTCAATGCCATGTATGAATACAAAGCAATCACGACAGCGGTCATTTTTCGATCCAGCTTGGAACTGACGAGATAAGATGCCACGAGAAACGCGAATAGGAGAGTGATGAAACTAGCAACCAGCTGATCAGAAAGGGTCGCAATTGTGTAAAAAGTATCTACCAGCTCATACTCAGTCATAACTGTTTACCTAAGAATCAAAAAAAGGCTGAAAGTTTTGGGTGTCCGCTTTGGGTCAGTAGCAGCCCTTCACCCAAATAATACCCGACGGCAGCATTCGGGCGCATAGCGGACATTGTATGAGCGGATGGCGGGCACAAATAAGCCCGGTACAAGACCGGGCTTTCGATTTCTTGGTAGCGGGGGCGCGATTGTCGAATTGTATGCAAATCGAGATTGAGCCGTTTCCCCTCACCATTTGACCTCCCGCCTTACTCTTTCAGAATCCATGTATGGAATTAGAACGTCTCAGACCGCGACTCCCGGTATTCTACCGATCAAATTATCAATCGGATTATAGGTTCCGTATTCTCGATGTTCCGCCACGACAAATCTTAGGCTAGCATCGCAAATCTAAAATATTACAAAGTTCTGGAGCAAGAGAATATTCCTACGTATGGCACTCACATTGTCTTACCTGAATCATCACTTGTGTCAGATAAGCGGAATCAGTTGCTAGCCGCACGCCCCAAACCGTCCATGAATAAATCTCCAATGCCATGCATTATTCCAACGATCCACAAGTTTCCGGTCCTGTGATAGATAAGGGAAAACAACAAGCCAATGCTGAATATGGCAACGAAGATCCAGAGGTATTGCGGATTATTCGAATTTCCGAAATGGTAAAAATGCAGGGGACCAAACGTGAACAACAAATTACTGGCTCCAACGCCCAAAACCACCCCAAAACGCCTTATCAACTCTGTTTGCAACAGTCCACGATACACGAACTCCTGAAAAAACCCCCACAGCAAGGCCGGTATCAGTATTGTCATCACCAGGTGCATTGGGTTGGTTTTCTGGATAAACAACTGAACTTCGGGAAACAATAAAACACCGAATACTGCACATGCCAGAGGTACAACCTGAAAAAAATAGAGCTTTTCGCGCCTGGTCCATACACGCCAATGATTCAACCCAATGGCATCGAAGCTCAAGCGGCAATACAAGCGGGTAATTAAGGCAGCAGACGCCAGCAGAAAAATTACTTGAACAAGTTGTTTCCAGTCACTATCAGAGAGGTACAGATACTGCGAACCTATTTTAAAAAGTGGCCGGGCAACAAACGCCAAGACAAGAAATCCAAGCAGAATGCGTTTTCCAGTATCGTTTGACATAGGGGAGCGTTCCAGCATGTCAAACTGCAACAAATGCCCTTTCCAGATATCCGCCCAGATGCTCGAACTGCCTGTGGTAATACGCATATACTTAAACTACCAAATTATTAGTCGGGACGAGTATCATACAATTTGCTGAAAACATGCGGCAGAAAGCTGAGAGAGCAGAGGCACTACCCGCAGAACTGAAGGCAATCTCCGAGCAAATCGGACGGCTACAGGACCGACTCAGACAAGGTGACTCGGACTTTGAGCCTGACGAGCTTCAGGCCGCAATTGAAGTGGCCGAACAGAAGCGTCGAGAACTTGTGGAATCATAGCCGGCTGCAATAGAATCGGCGAAAATGATCGCAATGTTTCCCAAAGCCGCAAAGGACTACCGTCGTCAGATCACGCTTGGCCTTGATCAAGATCCCCGTGCTGCGGACAAGGCACGAGCAATCCTACGGAATACTGCATGGTCAGATTCATCTGCGTCCGGGACCGAACGAAAGTCTATGGGCTGAATATGAAATCTGCCCATACAAAAAAGCACCGGCCCCCTAAAGGGGACCGGCGCATTTTTTTTGGTAGCGGGGGCGTGATTTGTGCTGTTCCTACAGTCCGCACATGCGTTCGCCTCAAATAGGTCAATCCGGCTTGCTACGCCATCTCCGAGCCCCCGAATGACCGCTTTTCCAGTAAGCAGACATCCAGATCGTCAGAATTTGACCGAATTAAGAGTCCCCTTTCGGCCAAAAGTGGTCACTAGATTCCAGCGTTACCAGAGACGCAGCCTACTTATTGACTCGATTTCCTCATATTGTCCAAACTGGCCCTACGACCATTTGCTGATCGCGTCTGCTCAAGCAAGACGGCACGATATTGTTCAGCGAGCTTGGTGTCGCCAAGAAGGGCAGCCGCACGGGCCGCACCTATAAGCGCATTTAGTCGATTGGGAGATACTGCTAGCACTGCTTGATACTGCTCAAGCGACTGTGCATCGTTGCCGACCTCAAGCAACATGTCCGCATAGAGTTCGCGTGCTGGTAGAACCTCACCTGGTGTCACCGGATGCTTGTCCACTGCATCCTCCCGATCTGCGGC
>JADFNS010000007.1 GCA_022563255.1 Pseudomonadota bacterium | reverse complement strand
CGGCGAGTTTTCCGACGCCGTTAAGGCGCTCGTCAGCCAGATTACGGATTTGCGAGTACACGTTGAGGCGGCGATCGACTTTCCTGAAGAAGAGATCGATTTCCTGTCCGACAAAAAACTGCAGCAGCGCGTAAGCGATTGTGCGAAAGCATTCGAAAAATTACTGGCAACTGCGACGGTCGGTCGCGTACTGCGAGATGGCTATCAGGTCGTGTTGGTTGGCAGGCCCAACGCGGGCAAGTCCAGCCTGATGAACCGGCTGAGCGGAGAGGACACGGCAATCGTCACCGAAATAGCCGGTACCACGAGGGACATCCTGCGTGAAAACATCAACATTGATGGCCTTGCCGTCGAGCTGATCGACACGGCGGGCCTGCGCGAGAATCCCGACATTATTGAACAGGAGGGCATGCGACGTGCGCGCGAAGCGATGGCGAGTGCTGACGCCGTGCTCTGGATTCAGGATGCCAGCGACACCGACGCCGAAGACTTGTGCGAGACGCTCCCGGACGGTGTGCCGGTCATCGTCGTGCGCAACAAGTCGGACCTGGTGGATGAAGAGCAGCCGCGCGAAGGCGTGGTTGTGTTGTCGGCGAAGACCGGAGACGGCTTAGAACAGCTTCGCGACAGCATCCGCACGCTTGCGGGTTACAAGAACCTCGGGGAGGGGGCGCTTACTGCGCGGCGACGGCATGTCGATGCGCTGCAGCGCGCCGCCGAGCATTTTTACGCGGGGCGAAAGGCATTAAGTGAAAACGGTGCCGGTGAAATACTCGCCGAGGAGCTGCGCATCGCACAGCAGTCGCTGGGTGAAATAACCGGGGCGGTCTCGTCCGATGACTTGCTGGGTCGAATATTCGCGGATTTCTGTATCGGCAAATAATCAAAGCGCCAAGCGCCCCCGGCGGACTCAAAATGGGAATCATCCGCTATTCATCTGTCGTACATCATGTACGTGCATCCTGTGTGGCGCACGATTATCCTGGGTAAATTCAGGAAGGAAAATCACATGTTCAGATCTATCGGTATTATTTCGCTGCTGGCGCTGACGGCGCCCGCACTGGCAGAGGGTCCCAGCTACAATTATTTCGAAGGCGCGTATCAACGCGTCGATATTGATGACAATTTAATCGATGTTGATGGCGACGGCTTTAGCATTGGCGGCTCGATTGAGCTCGCTGAAAACTGGCACTTCTTCGGCGGCTACGGTAGCACCGACTTTGATTTCGGTATCGACCTTGACGAACTGTCGATTGGCGGTGGTTTTCATACTGACCTGACGCCGACGCTCGACTTCGTCGCCAACCTTGCCTATGTGCGTCTCGACGCGAGCGCGAACGGCTTCTCACTCGACGACGATGGCATCGGTGCTGAAATTGGCTTGCGCTCGATGCTGTCCGACAGCCTCGAGCTTGCAGGCTTCATTCAGTACATCGATCTGGGCGACAGCGGCGATGAGACATCGCTCCGTGGTGAGGCGTGGTACAGCTTCACCGAAAACTTTGCGGTCGGGTTGAATGTGGGAGCGGGTGACGACGTGCTGCGCTATGGCATCGGCGCGCGGTTTTACTTCGGTAACTAGTGGTCCATCAATACAAGCTTGTTGGACCACTAGTCTGACGTGTTGGAGTCCTGACTGTGCACCGTCGCGGTCGGGGCGGTATTTCTAGCCGAGCAGGCCCTCGCGGCGATAAAGGCGTGCGCACAGCCACGTTAACAAGCCGCCGAGGAGCAGCGTACTCGTCACCGAAATAACGACGTGCAGCACGTTGACGGGCTCATTCTTAACCATGTCGATCAGTAACAGGTGTTGACTCAGGCTGGGCACGAACATGAATTCGAGTCGCGGCCGTAACGTGAGAAGGCTAACAATAAGAATTGGCAGCGTTGGCGCGAGCAACACGACGCTAAGCCAGGTTTGCGCTTCCTTGTAGCTCTTCGTAAACGACGCCACCAGAGTCATTACTGATGCACCCAGGAGAATAAAAGGTGCAAGCAGGAAAAACGCGGCAACAACGACCTTCGGCCCGAAGTTCGGCGTCATTCCCAGTTCCTGCAGCGGCATGAACTTCAGCGCGAAGAAAAACGATATCAGGCTCAGCATCAGTGACAGGGCCATGAACAAACAGGTGGCAATAATTTTTCCGAGGATGAGGCGGTCGCGCGTGACGGGCAGCGCAAGCAACGGCTCAAGCGAGCCGCGCTCGCGCTCGCCCGCCGTTGTGTCGATCGCGAGATACATGCCGCCCATGAGCAAGGCGAAAATAAAGAAATAACTCATCATGCCGAGCAATATCGCGGACCGGCCGCTGGGCGTCGATACATCGACTTGGTCGACATCGATCGGTCGCAACACCAGCGGATTAACCCCGCGCGCGGCCAGACGAAGCGCCGCGAGCTCGCGGCTGTACGCGTGCAAGGCGTCGCGGGCGCGCCGGGCCTCACGCCTGCCTTGCGTGTTCGCGCGATCAGAGTACAGCTCTACCTTGGCGGGCACCGAGTCTGCAAGTTGCCGCCCAAAGTCTTCGGAAATGACGAGCACGACATCGAAAACGCCATCCTTGACGGCTTCGCCGGCAGCGGCGGCGCTTTCGGGGCCGGCAACGATATCAATATTGCGGCTCTCTAGATAACGCACAAGGTTGGGCGCGTACTCCTGACCGACGACTGGTAATTCCATGACCTCATCGGCGTTGTCGAGCGAGCGCTCGATCGACAAGCTGATTACAAAAGCGAAGAGTACCGGCCCGAAGATGGGGCCGAGAATCAGGGCGGAGGCCAGCGAGCGCCGGTCTCGCAGGTTGTCGATCAGTTCTTTAAAAAAAACCGTGAGGAACGTGCGCATCAGTCGCTCTCCACCCGGTGTATGGCCGCGACAAACGCGTCTTCGAGATCGTCGCAGCCGGTTTGTTCTCGAATGCTTTCCACGGACCCGTCGATGGCGACCTGACCGTGAGCAATAATGCAGATATCGTCGCACAGCGCGGCAACCTCCTGCATGACGTGACTCGAAAATAAAATGCAGCGCCCGGCGTCCTTGAGCTTGAGTATCAGGTGGCGCAGAGAGCGCATCGCCATGACGTCAAGACCGTTGCTCGGCTCATCGAGAATGACGTTCTGCGGGTCGTGCACGAGCGCGCGCGCCAGCGCAACCTTGGTACGCTGGCCCTGTGAAAAACCTTTCGTCCGGCGATCGGCGAAGTCGTCTATTTCCAGCAGCTTGACGATGTCGTCAACCTTGTCGTCGACTGTGCTCTTGTGGAGCCCGCAAAGCCTCGCGTAATAGGCGATGTTTTCGCGCGCAGTCAGATGCGGATAAAGGCCGGCGCCGTGTGGCAATGCACCGATTCTTTGTCGTGCGGTCAGGGCGTCGGTGACCACGTCCGCGCCGTCGATGCTGGCGCAACCGGCGTCCGGTTTCAGCACCGTGTACAAAATTCGCAGCAGCGTCGATTTGCCCGCGCCGTTTGGTCCGAGGAGGCCGGTGACTTTGCCGTCCGGCGCGACGAAACTAACGTCACGAACGGCGCGCACTTTACCGAACGATTTGTGAACGCCCTTAACTTCGATCATGGCTTCGGTCCGGAAAAGTCGAGAAAAAACGGCATTATGAAACTGCGGCGCAAACACTCGGTTTCAAGATCTTCGGGGCTGGCGGTCTCGATAAATTGAGTGACGATGCGCGGCATGCAGCCGACCGCGAGTTGCCCATGCCCCTGGTGTTCGCCGATCAGGTGCAGAGCGTTCGTGAAATCAACGGCAGCCATTTCGGCGTAGCGCGGCGGCGTGATCGGATCCGCGTCGCCGGAGAGCAGCAGCACGGGCAAGTCCGTTGCGAGAGGCACCTTGAATTCGGCGTCAAGGGGGCCGCGGGGCCAGACGGAGCAGATAGCCTCAAGGGCGTCGAGCTGCGTCGTTCCCATGTAGCTTGCCGCCAGGCCATCGTAGTCAATGGTCGCTTTGTCGAAGAAAGGCGCGTCCTCAGCGCACATTACGGCGTTGTGCATGCCCAGGGAGAGCATATCGCTCAGCGTTATCACGGTCATTTGAAACTGCGCGGCCATCGGCACGTAGTTGCCGTCGCCGGCTTCGCTGATCAGCAGTGGCAAGAGCGCGATGGAGTTTGCGCTATAGGCGAGCAGGCGAACGGCGATGGCGAACTCGCCGACGCCGAAGCTGAGCTCTTCGGGTCGGCTGGTGCTCGGGTCTGGCACCTGGATCGTGGCCGGCGATTCCTTCAGCGCGGCGACCACAGCCGCAAAGGTCTGCGCAATATTAGGGAAGCGCGCAGCGCAATCGACGTCATCGGCGCACCGTTGCAGAAGCCTGTCAACCGCCGTTTGGCCTTCCGTTGCAATCTCCGGGCCCAGCGCAATCTGCGGCGGCACTACGCCGTCGAGCACGATCGTACGCGTTGATTCGGGGTAGCGGCGCGCGAAATGCTGCGCTACGCGGGTGCCATAGGAAACGCCGTACAGATTCAGTGACGGATAACCAAGCGCCACCCGAACGGCCTCCAGATCCTTAACGGCAACGCTGGTCGTGAAAAAGCGAGGATCGTGTGGCAACTGTTCCAGGCAGGCGAGCGTGGCTTCGACGGTCAATTCAACCGAAAATTCTTCGTCAATCAGCTCGTCGTCGGCAGGACAGTCCATGCGTGAGGACTCGCCGGTGCCCCGCTGATCGACGAGCAAGATGTCGCGGCTGCGCCGCACGCCCTCGAAAGCATCAAAGTGGGCGGCGTAAAACTGCACCGCGCCCTGGCCGGGACCGCCCGCGAGTGGCACCAGTGGATCCGGTTCGGGCGTAAGATTCAGCGCCGGTACGACGGCAACGCGGAGTTCGATCGTGCCGTTATCGGGGTTTTCGGGATCAAGCGGCCGGGGCATCGTGCCGCAGCGGGCTTTGATGCCCGGGAAGCCGGGGCCGGCGCTAATGCGGCATTCTTCAAGCGCCAGGGACTGGGCGCAGGCCGCGCTTGCGCCCAGCAGCAAGAACAGGGAAATGACGGAGTATCGAATCATGGGCCGCTCGAAGCACGAAACAGCGGGCTATCTTGGACAATGACCCGCAAATAGTAAAGAATGCGCGCCCCTGAGTGCTTACTTATTGATCAATGTCTGAGTCGTTCGATGTCATTGTGATTGGCGGCGGACACGCCGGTACGGAGGCCTGCCTGGCCGCCGCGCGCCTGGGTGCTCGCACGCTACTGATCACGCAGAACATCGCAACATTGGGCCAGATGAGCTGCAACCCGGCCATCGGCGGTATAGGCAAGGGACATCTGACCAAAGAAATCGATGCGCTCGGGGGCGCCATGGCGCGGGCGATAGACTGCGCGGGAATCCAGTTTCGCACCTTGAACGCAAGCAAGGGGCCGGCCGTACGGGCGACGCGCGCGCAGGCCGATCGCGAACTGTATCGGCGCGCCATTCGCGGCATGATTGAGGCGCAAACAAACCTTCGCGTGTTTCAGCAATCGGTGGAAGACCTGCTCATCGAGGGCGACCGTGTAATGGGCGTCGTTACCGGGCAGGATATTCGTTTTTATGCGCAGACGGTTGTCCTGACCGTTGGCACCTTCCTCGGCGGCCGCATTCTCGTTGGCAGTACAGAGCAGGCTGGCGGCCGCGTTGGCGATGCGCCATCGAATCGCCTGGCGAGGCGCTTGCGGGAAATGCCGTTTAACGTCGCGCGACTGAAAACCGGCACGCCGCCGCGGCTTGATGGCCGAACGCTTGATTACGACGCGATGCTCGAACAACGCGGCGACGAGCCCACGCCGGTATTTTCGTTTCTGGGCCGCCGGCGCGAGCATCCGCAGCAGATTTCCTGCCACATCACCAGGACAACACAAGAGACGCACGACATTATTCGCGGGGCGCTCGATCAGTCGCCGATGTATACAGGAAAAATCGAGGGCGTCGGGCCGCGGTACTGCCCGTCAATAGAAGACAAGGTCGTTCGATTTGCCGACAAAACCTCACACCAGATTTTCGTCGAGCCCGAAGGCTTGCATACGAGCGAGGTGTATCCGAACGGTATTTCGACGAGCCTGCCGTACGCAACGCAGCTGCGCTTCGTGCGCACGATTATCGGCTTCGAAAAGGCGCACATCATGCAGCCGGGTTACGCGATCGAATACGATTACTTCGATCCGCGCGACCTACAACCCACGCTGGAAACAAAGCACATAGCGGGGCTGTTCTTCGCCGGTCAGATCAATGGCACGACGGGCTACGAAGAGGCGGGTGCGCAGGGCTTGCTCGCCGGCATCAACGCAGCACGGCAAGCCAGCGAACAGGAGCAATGGTTTCCCGGGCGGCACACGGCATACATCGGCGTACTGGTTGATGACCTGATCACGCGCGGCGTCAGTGAGCCATATCGCATGTTTACCAGCCGTGCCGAATATCGGCTAACGCTGCGCGAAGACAATGCGGATTTGCGGCTTACCCCAAAGGGCCGCGAGCTGGGCCTCGTCGATGAGGAGCGCTGGGCGATCTTTAATGCGAAGCGCGACGCGGTAGAAAAGGAACAGGCCCGCCTCGCCAGCATCGTGATTCGGCCGGGGGCGCTCACCGAAAATGACAGACGACTGATAGGCAAAGAACTAACGCGAGAAAGCACGGCCGCCGAGCTTCTGTGCCGACCTGAAATGGATTACGCGGCGGTCTCTGGTATTTCAACCGTCGGCACGTTCGACGCCAGCGAACTCGCGAGCGTCGAACAGCGCGCGCAGGTTGAGTTGCAGCTCGAAGTACAGGCAAAGTACGCCGGTTACATCGAGCGCCAGGAACGCGAAATTGCGCAGCAGGCGAAACAGGAGTCACTGCGCCTGCCGGACGATATCGACTACGAAGTGGTCAACGGGCTGTCGAACGAAGCGCGGCAAAGGCTGGTCGCTGCGCGCCCAATGACGCTTGGTCAGGCGTCGCGCCTGGAGGGCATGACGCCATCGGCGGTATCTCTGTTGTTGATCCATCTCAAGAAACGGCAAATGAAAAAAATCGCGTAGCACGAACAACCGGCTGGCATCAAGCCAGTCGGGTATGCTGCATGCCATGCAACATAATCGCCTGTTGATCTGCATCGTGGCGCTTTCCGTTGTCGCCGGCTGCGGCGGGTCGGGCGGTGCAGGTGATGCGACGTCAATTCTCCACCGGGGCCTCAGCACCGAGCCCGAATCACTCGATGCACACAAGACGCAAAGCATCCAGGCCGCGATCGTGCTGCGTGATCTTGGCGAAGGGCTGGCGGCATACACGGCGAACGGCGAGCTGACGGCAGGCGCGGCTGAGCGGTGGGAAGTATCGGATGACGGCCTTCAATATACGTTTCACCTGCGCGCCAATGCCAAATGGTCCAATGGCGACGAGGTAACGGCCGAGCATTTCGTCTTCGCGTTGCGACGCCTCGTAAGCCCGGACACGGCAGCGTTTTATGCTCAGTTTCTGGGTGATGTACGTTACGCGAAGGCGATCATATCGGGCGCAAAGGAAGCGGCTTCGCTGGGGGTTGCGGCGCTCGACGAGCGGACGCTGCTGATCACGCTGGAGCGGCCGACGCCGTATCTTTTGAATCTGCTCACGCACCCGGCCACATTTCCGATGCACCCGGGAGCGATAGCAGAATACGGTGAGAGCTTCGCGCGCGCCGGCAAGTTGGTGACAAACGGCGCTTACAGGCTGGTCGAATGGATCCCGGGCTCAGTGATCACGCTGCGGCGCAACGAGCATTATTGGAATAACGCGCAGACGGCGATCGACGAGGTGCAGCACCATGTGCTGACACAGGAAATGACGGAACTGGCGCGCTATCGGGCCGGCGAGTTGCACATTACGAGTTCTGTGCCGCCTGACAGTTTCGCGCAGGTCAGGACGGAGCTCGGCGACCAGTTGCGCGTGTTTCCGAGCCTTGGCGTTTATTACTACGGCTACAATCTGACCAAGCCGCCGTTCAGGAACAACCCGGAATTGCGCCAGGCATTGTCGATGGCCATAGATCGCGAATTGCTGGTCGAAAAGATAACCTTGCGCGGCGAATCTCCGGCGTACAGCTGGGTGCCCCCGGGCGTCCACAACTACCAACCGACGGTATTCAGCTATGCGCCGTTGACACAGGACGAACGCAATAATATTGCAAGAGGTCTGTACCAAGACGCAGGTTACAGCGAGGAGCATCCACTGCGGGTAGAGCTGCGCTACAACACGTCAGATACACAGCAGCGCATCGCCGTGGCCATCGAGTCCATGTGGCGTGACGTGCTCGGCGTTAAAACGACGCTGATCAACGAAGAGTTTCAGGTGTTGCTGGCAAACATGCGCGATCGTGAGGTGACGCAAGTATTTCGTTCGAGCTGGCTGGGCGACTACGATGATGCACACACTTTTCTGAGCATCATGCAGCCGGAAAATGCGGCCAACATGCCGGGCTACGTGAGCGAAGAATACGATTCCCTGATGGAGCGCGCCGCAGGACAGGTGGACCTCGACCGGCGCCGCCTGTTTCTCGAAGAGGCCGAGCGGGTGATGCTGGCCGATCACCCGGTGATCCCGATTTATTTCTATGTCAACAAGCACCTGGTCAGCCCCCGGGTGCTTGGCTGGGGAGACAATGTTCTCGATTATCATTACTCTCATCACCTGAGCCTCAAGGCGGCTGAATAGCCGCGCTGGAACCTGAACTTTGCTGCGATACGCATTGCTCCGATTGTTGGGGGCGATACCAACCTTATTGCTGGTCATCGTCCTGGCCTTTCTCATGGTGCACGCAGCGCCGGGAGGGCCGTTTGACGACGAGCGCGTGCTGCCCACCGATGTCGCGGCCAACATTCAGGCGGCCTATCATCTCGATGAGTCCTTGCCGCAGCAATTTTTTCGATACATGTCCGGGCTGCTGCGCGGCGATCTCGGGCCATCGTACCGATATCGCGACTACAGCGTTTCCGAACTGATCGGCAGAGGCTTTCCGATATCGTTGCAGCTGGGCGCGTTGGCCATGGCGCTTGCCCTGATCGTTGGCGTCAGCGCCGGGACGCTCGCCGCGCTCAGGCAAAACAAGTTGCCGGATCGTATCGTCATGTTCTTTGCGATGACGGGCATATCGATACCGGTGTTTGTCATCGCTCCGGTGCTCGTCTTGTTGTTCGCCGTGAAGCTGCACTGGTTGCCGGCGGGATGGAGCGGCGTCACCGGGCCCGCGAAATTTATTCTGCCCGTCATAACTCTCGCGTTGCCGCAAATCGCATATATCGCGCGCCTGACGCGCGCGAGCATGATCGACATTCTTGGCCGCGACTTCATTCGTACGGCGCGAGCGCAGGGGCTGGGCACCGCGACGATTATTCGCGTGCACGCCCTCAAGCCCGCGATGTTGCCGGTACTGTCTTACATGGGTCCGGCGATTGCCGCGATAGTCACGGGCTCCGTCGTTGTTGAAGAGGTGTTCGGCATTCCAGGCCTCGGCCAGTTTTTCGTTCGCGGCGCCGGCAATCGCGACTACACGCTCGTGCTTGGCATCGTCATTTTTTATGCGACGCTGATTGTTTCGCTTAACTTGGTTGTTGACGTCCTGTATGGCGCGCTCGATCCGCGGGTAAGGCGCCGATGAAGGTCAGCGCCGGAATTCTGCTCTTTTTCCTGGTGTTCGCGATCGTCGGACCGTGGCTCAGTCCGCCGGAGTACTTACGCACCAATTTCGATCTGCTGCTGCAGGCGCCGACTTTCTCCGGCGGGCATTTTTTCGGCACCGATGAGCTTGGCCGCGATCTTTTCGCGCGGACGATGCTCGGAATTCGGACGACGCTGCTGGTGGCCATGGTTGCGAGCCTGGTCAGTCTGGTGATTGGAGTTAGCTACGGCGCCGTCGCAGGATATTGCGGCGGACGCATTGACGCCATCATGATGCGCTTCGTTGACACGCTCTATGCGCTGCCATTTATTTTCTTCGTTATTCTCCTCATGGTCGCGTTCGAAAGAAATTTCTTGTTGATTTTCGTCGCGATTGGCGCGATTAACTGGCTGGACATGGCGCGCATCGTCCGCGGCCAAACGCTGAGCCTGCGAGAGCGGGAGTTCGTCGACGCGGCAAGATTGATGGGGGTGAGTACACCGCGCATTATTTTTCGACACATAGCGCCCAACGTGCTCGGCATTGTCGTGGTTTACGTGACGCTGACGATACCGCAGGCAATTCTCGTCGAATCGTTCTTAAGCTACCTGGGGCTCGGCGTGCAGGAACCGCACACGTCGCTTGGCGCGCTGGTCGATGCCGGGGTCAATCAGATGGAAGGCGCGTCGTGGATGTTGCTTATTCCGGCGACCGTGCTCGCGCTGATTCTGATGTGTTTTAATTTTCTCGGCGATGGGTTGCGTGATTTCTTCGACGCGAGGCGCGCGACGTGAGTTTTCTGGAGGTCAACGGTCTGACAATCGCGTACGGTGGCAAGCGCGTTGTTGACGACGTAAGTTTTGCCATCGACTATTCGGAATCGGTGGGGCTGGTTGGGGAGTCGGGTTCGGGCAAATCACAAACGGCTCTCGCGCTGCTGGGCCTCTTGCCGGAGCAGGCAGAAGTACACGGCGATATCGTCGTCGACGGCGTGTCGGTCATCGGCGCCTCGGCCAAGCAGTTGAGTCGTATTCGGGCGCGCCGAATTGGCATCGTGTTTCAGGATTCGATGCAGGCGCTGAATCCGTATCTCAAAATTGGCAAACAAATTCGACAAATTTTGCTGTGGCACGATCTCGCGACGGGCGACGATGCGGATGCGCGAGTGATCAGGATGTTTGAGCGCGTCGGCCTGCCAGATCCTGAG
The DNA here is from genome assembly GCA_022563255.1 of Pseudomonadota bacterium. Taxonomy (GTDB): domain Bacteria; phylum Pseudomonadota; class Gammaproteobacteria; order Steroidobacterales; family Woeseiaceae; genus UBA1847. The sequence goes on along the minus strand of JADFNS010000007.1, from coordinate 91,688 downwards.
CGGCAATTTCAGGTCTATCCGCACGAACTTTCCGGCGGCATGCGACAGCGAGTGATGTTGGCGGCAGCGCTGATAGCCGAACCCGATTTACTGATCGCCGATGAACCGACTACGGCGCTGGACGTCACTGTGCAGGCGCAAATACTGGAGCTGCTGGAGGAGCTACGGGACAACACGGCGTTGCTGCTCATCACGCACGATCTTGGCATCGTCGCCGGGCACTGCGAGCGCATGCTGGTGTTTGAGTCCGGTCGGCTCGTCGACGCAGGGGCGACAACCTCATTGTTTGCGTCGCCGGGCCACGCCCACACACGGGCGCTTCTGGATGCAGCGCCGAGAATTGACTCGGGTAACGCGCCGGCGCCCGTCAACGGCCGCACCATACTTTGCGCGGAAGCGGTGGAAGTGACTTACAGGGATGGCGAGCGCGGGCAGTTACACGCCGTCAACGGAGTCAATCTGCTGCTGCGCGAAGGCGAAACCCTGGCGGTTGTCGGCGAGTCGGGCTCCGGCAAGTCAAGCCTCGTGCGCGCTGTGCTGGGCTTGGTGCCGATGATCTCCGGGCGAGTTGTTTATGCGGGCGCGTCGCTGGAGGGGCCGGTGCAAACCAGGCCGGTAGCACAGCGGCGCGATTTGCAGCTTATTTTTCAAGACCCGGTCGGCGCACTGAACCCGCAAATGCGCGTACAGGAAATCGTCGGCGAGCCGCTGTTGGTCCATGAGCCAGGCCTGACATCGAGCGCCCGGCTCGATCGGGTTCGCGCGATACTTGTGAAGGTCGGCCTTGAAGATAGCCACCTGCGTCGCTATCCACATCAGCTATCGGGCGGGCAGGCGCAGCGCATTGCGATTGCTCGCGCGCTGATACTCGAGCCGAAGGTGCTTATTTGTGATGAAGCGGTCGCAGCACTTGATGGGTCTGTTCGCGAACAGGTTCTGGCGCTGTTGCGACAGGTGCAGCGCGAATCGGGATTGTCGATAATTTTCATTTCTCATGACCTGGCGGTCGTGCGCTCCATCAGCCACCGCGTGGCGGTGATGTACATGGGGTGCCTGGTCGAGGTTGCGGACAACGAGCAGCTGTTTTCGCAACCGCGGCATCCGTATACGAAGGCGCTTATCGATGCAGTGCCGGTCCCGGATCCCATCGTAGCGCCAAAAAAAGCTGCGCTGCGTGGCGAGGTTGGTTCGTTGTTGCACCCGCCGTCGGGCTGTGTTTTTCATCCTCGCTGCGACTACGCGAAGGACATTTGCAAAAAGGAACAACCGGAGGCGATGAACGTAGGTGGATCGCGTGTCGCGTGTCACCGCGCCAAAGAAATTGACCTCACGACGTGATCACTGAAAGGCGCCGAAAGGAATCGGTATCGGCGCGCCGTTAATCGTCATCACACCCTTTTTGTAGCGCGCGGTCATTTCGTAGACGTCGCCGTTCTTCTTCAGGTAGCCCATTGCGACGAAGACTCCAATCTGTGGATTCATCTCGATGGCCATATCCATCAACGCTTCCGGAATCTCGAGGTCCAGGGCGGCCGCTGTACTGAGCAGTAACGACACCCATTGAAAGTCAGCGCGGTCGGATTCCGGTATCTCCACCGTGAGCCGGGTCTCGAGGGTGCCCATCGGCAATTCGACGTCGAGTTGGTGGATGTTGATTTCGAAACCAGACGCAAACAGGTCCTTGAGGTCGTCTGCAACGCTCGTCATTGCTTGACGCGGGTCCTGATTCGCCGCGATGTTTTGCAAGCGGGTCGACGCCTTGCCGACAGCCGCAGCATTTGCACCGGAGATGCTGATGTCAGCGATAAGCGAAATATCGCCGAAACCTGGCACCGTCTGCGCGTCAATTTTGAGCACGGATCTGGCATCGAGATTGCCGTCATTCAAACTGGACGAAGCGACGATATTCAAGCCCCGCATTCCGCTGACTTTGTTGTCGGCGACGTAGACCAACAGCTCGACAATGCTGAAATTCACATCGCCGACGGCGAAGCCGTATTCCGTCTGCGCCTGTTCACCGCTGAACTTGAAACTCTCGACGGACACGCGTTGCAGTTTGTCGCCAACGGATACGGCGCCGAAGTTGCCGTCAAATACCACGCGCCCGGATGCAGAGTCGGTAGAGAAATCGATGCTCCCCGGTTCCCAGGTCAGGGTGACGTCATCAAATACCGTGGAGCCGGCATCGAGAGAATAGCTGGAAGTCAGTTCGCCCGTCAGGCTGATTTTGCTGAAGATCGTGCCCGGAACCGTGAACGATGCATCGTTGCCGAGTTCAATGGTCATCGTCGAAACCGCGCTCCCGAGTCCCGGCGTCAGCGAGCCGCGCTCCCGGCCCAGCGACGAGACCGGGATCAGGCCATGGTCGATGTGGGTGTTAATAATCAGCGCCGGCAGTTCGGTGTCACCAGCGTTGAAACCGCCAAGGGCCGCGCGCACTGCGCCGTCACCAAGCTCGATCCGGTGTTGTCCCTCTGAGGAGAACCAGCCGCGGTTGAAGCCCTGCGATGAGACGATCAGCTCGCCACCCTTCTCGGCGGCCCAATCCAGGTTTTCGTTCAGGCTACGCTCGGCAAGCCCGCCGATGATCCCCGGTGAGACGATGATGACGAGCACAACAAACAGCAGTAAAGCGAGCAGACTTTTTTTCACTAAAACGCTCCAAAGCTTAAGACCCGAAAGCGTGGATGCTAGCATGCAGGTAGAAATCCGCGACGAGTGTCACTACCATAGCGGCCTGAACAAACTCCCGGGCTCGGGGCTGCCCCCAGAACCGGTTGAAAACTCAAGTGATTATGAACATGAAGACCGTAGTTACAGCCGCGATAATTCTCTTCGCAGCGATATATTTTTCGCGGCCGGCGCTCGCCGAAGGGGATTTGGAGGCAGGCAGGGAGCTTGGATATACCTGCTTTGGATGTCACGGCATCGAAGGTTACAGAAACGCGTATCCGTCCTACCGCGTGCCGAAGCTTGGCGGACAAAAGGCCGGTTACCTGGTGATTGCGCTGCAAGGATATCGAGACGGCACCCGCAGCCACCCGACGATGAAGGCGCAGGCTTCGAGCATGAACGGTCAGGATATCGAGGACGTCGCCGCCTATTTTGCCAGCATCGCCGGTGATACGGTTGCCGCCGGCGGGGCGAAAAATGCGGCGTTCGCAAAGGCGCAGACTTGCGTTGCGTGCCATGGCCAAAACGGTATCAGCGTCAACGCCATGTGGCCCACGCTTGCGGGTCAGCACGCCGATTATCTCGAGCAGGCGCTGCACAAGTATCGCGACGGCACGCGTAAAGATCTCGTGATGGGCGCGCAAGCGGCACTAATTGCAGCGGAAGACGTCGCCGTACTTGCGCGTTACTTCTCGAGCCTCGAAGGTCTCGAAACGACCAGGCCCGAGTAGTCGTTGTCTAGTCATCGCGCACAGATAACGGAACTTGACGACGGTATCGTCGCCATCGATACGGAGTATCTGCGCCCAATCCAGGATGCCAGCCACCTGATTGTTGCGGGTGGTCGGGCCGCCTTTGTTGATACTGGCACCAATGACAGCGTGCCATTGCTGATCGACGCGCTGGACCAGCGGAATCTCGACGTCGCCGATGTTGACTACGTGTTCCTGACGCATATTCATCTCGATCACGCAGGTGGCGCGGGCCTGTTGATGCAAGCCCTGCCGAACGCGCTTTGCATTGTGCATCCGCGCGGTGCGCCGCACATGATCGATCCGGCGAGACTTATAGCGGGCACGGAAGCCGTTTACGGCGCTGAGCGTACGCGGGAAATGTACGGAGTCCTTCGGCCTATCGAAGAATCGCGGATCAGGGTTCCCGGAGATGAACAATGGTTTGAGCTCAATGGCCGCGAATTGCAGGTGCTGTTTACCGAGGGACACGCGCGGCATCATTACTGCCTGAACGATCCCACGTCTCGCGGAGTGTTTACGGGAGACAGTTTCGGGGTCTCGTACCGGGAGCTTGATACGGTCGCGGGCGAGTTTATTTTCCCGACGACCACGCCGGCAAGCTTCGATCCCGACGAGGCGCACAAATCCGTGGATCGCATCATGGGTTGCGAGCCGGAGCGCCTTTACCTGACCCACTACAGTCGGATCACTGACCTCGACCGGCTGGCCGCAGACATGCACGCTGACATCGACGCGTATTGCGAGATGGCGCTGGCAAACAAGGGCGCAGATGATCCTGCAGCGGCCATTCGGGTCGCGATGTACGATTATCTTGCAGCTCGACTGCTCGCGCACGGTTACGGCGGCGATGCGGCAGCGATGCATTCGGTGCTGGATATTGATTTGGCATTAAATGCGCAGGGGCTGGTGTCGTGGCTGCGGCGGCTGGAAAAGCAGGGCTAAGAGTGGACCGCTTTCGCGCATTCCGAATAGACGAACAGGACGGCAAGATCGTCGCCGGACTGCAGGAGCTTTCCCTCGACGATCTGACGGCGGGTAACGTTGTGATCCGTGTCAGTCATTCCTCGATCAACTACAAGGATGCGCTCGCCGCGACGGGTGCCGGCAAAATACTCAGGCGTTACCCGCTGAATGGCGGCATCGATCTGGCGGGCGTTGTTGTCAGTTCCCGGGACACAGCATTTCAGCCTGGCGCCGCGGTGCTGGTCAATGGATGCGGGCTCAGCGAAACGGTTGATGGGGGTTATGCCGAATACGCTCGCATTGACAGCAAGAGTCTTGTAGCGATTCCGGACGGGATGTCAGCATTCCAGGTGATGCAGATCGGGACGGCGGGTTATACGGCAGCGCTGGCCATTCATCGCATGGAACACAACGGACAATCGCCGGACCAAGGGCCGATCGTCGTTACCGGGGCGACGGGCGGTGTCGGCAGTATCGCGATCGACATGCTTGCCGGGCGCGGTTACGAGGTCGTCGCGCTGACGGGCAAGAGCGACGAAGCGGACTACTTGCGGGCGATCGGTGCGAGTCGGATCTTGTTGCGCGACGAGCTTGACCTCGGCAAGCGGCCGTTGGAGAAAGTACAATGGGCGGGCGCGATCGACAGTCTTGGCGGCGAATACCTGGCGTGGCTGATTCGAACAACAGGATACGGCGGTAATATTGCCAGCATCGGTCTTGCGGCCAGCGCCGAGCTTCACACAACCGTATTGCCGTTCATTTTGCGAGCGGTTTGCCTGCTTGGCATCAATTCGGTTGACACGCCCGGCGCTGAGCGGCAAGCGGTGTGGGCGAGGATTGGCGGCGACCTGAGACCGGGCCACCTCGATGCGATCGGCCACAGCACGATATCGCTTGATGAATTGCCGGCGGCGTTCCAGGCAGTCATAGACGGCACAGTGACGGGCAGAACCGTGGTCGAAATAAGCCCTCGCGTGGTTTAGACTTTCGCCGCCGCCGATAAAAAGGAATCGACATGAGTGCAGGAGCACGCTTTCGCGAAGCGCTTGCAGCGGAACAACCGCTGCAAATAGCCGGGGCCATCAACGCCTACACCGCGATGCTCGCCGCAAGGGCGGGATTTAAGGCCATTTACCTATCGGGCGCCGGCGTTGCGAACGCATCCTACGGCTTGCCCGACCTGGCGATGACCACGCTGAACGACGTCTGTGAGGACATCCGCCGTATCACGTCAGCCACGGAACTGCCGCTGCTTGTCGATGCGGACACGGGCTGGGGTAGCGCGGCGATGATCGGGCGCACGATACGCGAGATGGTGCGCGCGGGAGCTGCGGGTTGCCATCTTGAGGACCAGGTTGCCGACAAACGCTGCGGGCATCGCCCTGGCAAGGCGTTGGTGCCGGCGCAGGAAATGTGCGATCGGCTGAAAGCCGCACTCGACGGCCGTATCGATGAGCAATTCGTCATCATGGCGCGCACCGATGCACACGCGGTGGAGGGCCAGCAGGCCGCGATTGATCGGGCGGCCGCGTACGTTGAGGCCGGTGCGGAAATGATTTTCGCCGAAGCGCTTACCACAATTGAGGAATACCAACAGTTCACCGATGTCATTAAAGTACCGGTGTTGGCGAACCTGACTGAATTTGGCAAGACGCCGTTGTTTACGACTGCGGAGCTTGCGGACGTCGGCGTCGCGATGATGCTGTATCCATTGAGCGCTTTCCGCGCCATGTCGGCGGCAGCGCTGAAGGTCTACGAGACGATCAGGAAAGATGGGTCGCAGCGGGCAGTCGTTGATTCCATGCAACCGCGAACGGAGTTGTACGACGTACTGGGCTACCAGGCTTACGAAGACAAGCTCGACGCGCTGTTCGACAAACAGGAGACGAGCCCTAGAGAGGAATAATGGCAGCAAGCAAAAAGACGGGCGGCCTTGCCGGAGTCACGGCTGGTGCGACGCACATATGTACGGTGGGCAAGGAAGGCGCCGGGCTGACCTACCGGGGTTACGACATTTATGACCTCGTCGATAACGCCAGCTTCGAAGAGGTCGCCTACCTGCTGTTGCACGACAAGCTCCCGACGGAGGCTGAGCTTGTCGCCTACATCGAGAAGATCAAAGCGAACCGCGGCCTGCCCGACGCGCTGCAAACCGTGCTGGAAACGATACCGGCCGATACGCATCCGATGGATGTATTGCGTACCGGGATTTCGTACCTCGGCAACATAGAGCCGGAGGGTGATTTCTCCAACCAGGGCGACGTTGCCGATCGGTTGCTCGCGTGCCTGCCTTCGATGTTGTTGTACTGGCATCGTTTTCACACCGACGACATTCGAATCGATACGGCAACCGACGATGACAGCATCGCCGGTCATTTTCTGCACCTGCTGCACGACAAAGCGCCTGAGGAACTGCATCGCAAGTCCCTTGACACGACACTGATTCTGTACGCCGAGCACGAGTTCAATGCGTCAACCTTTGCCGCCCGCGTGATCACGGGGACCCTGTCCGATATGCATTCCGCAGTAACCGGAGCAATCGGAGCGCTGCGCGGGCCGCTTCACGGCGGCGCGAACGAAGCGGCGATGGCGCTGATCTCGTCGTTCGATACGCCGGAAGAAGCGGCAAAGGGCGTCCGCGCGATGCTGGAGCGCAAAGACCTGATCATGGGCTTCGGGCATCGGGTGTACACGACGTCTGATCCGCGCAACACTGTGAACAAGAAGATGTCCCGGGCGCTCGCTGCAGACGTTGGCAATACAACGCTGTATCCAATCTCGGAGGCGGTTGAGAAAGTCATGTGGGACGAGAAGAAGCTGTTTGCGAACGCAGATTTTTTTGCCGCAACCGTGTATCACTTCATGGGCATTCCGACTCATCTGTTCACGCCGATCTTCGTGTGCTCGAGAATCACGGGTTGGGCCGCCCATATCATGGAGCAGCGCGCCGACAACAAACTAATTCGCCCGGCGGCGGACTACATCGGCCCAGGCTTGCAGAAGTGGGTCGCAATACAGGATCGCACCTAAGGAGGTACGAATGTCGAACGTCGAGAGCCGCTCGGCGAAGCGCGCCGACTGGGATCAGGCGCTCGTCGATATCGCCGACTACGTCTGCAATTTCAAGATTGACAGCGAGCTGGCCTTTGAAACAGCGCACTACTGCCTCATGGATACATTGGCGTGCGGCTTCCAGGCGCTGGATTTTCCGGCGTGCACGAAGCTCATGGGGCCCGTTGTCCCGGGCGCAACTCTGTCCGGCGGCGCACGCGTGCCCGGCACCTCTTACGAGCTGGACCCGGTGCTCGCCGCCTTCAACATCGGTGCGATGAATCGCTGGCTGGACTTCAACGATACGTGGCTCGCTGCAGAATGGGGCCACCCCTCCGACAACCTCGGCGGCATACTGGCCGTCGCGGATTACATTAGTCGGCAGGCGCGGGCCGCAGGCAAAGGGCCGCTGACGATGAAGGATGTATTGACGGCGGCTATCAAGGCGCACGAAATTCAGGGCGTGCTTGCCCTGGAAAACAGCTACAACCGCGTCGGCCTCGACCACGTGCTGCTGGTTCGTGTCGCAACGACGGCGGTCGTGACGCGCATGCTCGGCGGGGATCACGCTACCGTTTTGAATGCGGTTTCCAATGCGTGGCTTGACGGCTGCTCGTTGCGCACCTATCGGCATGCGCCGAATACCGGTTCACGCAAGAGTTGGGCTGCCGGCGATGCGACCAGTCGAGGTGTGCGCCTCGCGCTGATCGCGATGACGGGTGAGATGGGTTATCCGTCAGCGCTGAGTGCGCCAACTTGGGGATATTACGACGTGCTGTTCAACGGCAAGGAATTCGAGTTCCAGCGACCGTATGGCAGTTACGTCATGGAAAATATTTTGTTCAAGATTTCCTTCCCGGCCGAATTTCACGCACAGACGGCGGTCGAGGCGGGCATGACGCTGCATGCGCAAGTGAAGGATCGCATCGACGACATTGAGAAAATCGTCATTGAAACGCAAGAGGCGGCGGTTCGCATCATCGATAAAACCGGGCCGCTGAATAACCCGGCGGACCGCGATCACTGTATTCAGTATATGGTGGCCGTGCCACTGATCTTCGGGCGCCTGACTGCGGCGGACTACGAAGACGAGGTTGCCAGCGATCCGCGCATCGATGAATTGCGAACCAAGATGCTAGTCACGGAAAACCGGCAGTACACCAAAGACTATTTTGATCCGGAGCTACGCTACATTGGAAACTCGGTACAGATTTTCTTTAAGGACGGGAGCAGCACGGATCGTGTGGCCGTCGATTTCCCAATTGGTCACCGCAAGCGCCGCGAGGAAGGCATACCGGAGCTTAAGAAAAAATTCGTCGACAGCGTTTCGCCGCGGCTGGGCAAGAAGCAATGGGCGGAGCTCGACGCTTTGTGCGCAGATCACGACAAACTTGCTGCAACGGCGGTGGACGACTTCATGGCTTTGCTCGTTGTTTAAGAGAACCGGTCACTGCCGCAGACTTTGCGGCCGTACGGGCAGGTACACGCGAATGACGGATTGTTGATCGAGGAAATACAGGCTGCACTCGACCGATTGGATCAGCCGGTCCCGGAGGGCACGGCTGAAAAACTCGCGGTGCTGCTCAATGAGCTCGAGAAGTGGAACCACAAGGTCAATCTCACGGCAATACGCGATCCGCACAAGATGATTAGCGCTCATTTGCTGGACAGTCTTGTCGCGGCGCCACTGCTTGAGGGCACCAGCATTCTTGATGTGGGCACCGGCCCCGGGTTTCCGGGGCTGCCGCTCGCGATCGTCGAGCCGCGACGTCATTTCACGCTGCTCGACAGCAACAACAAAAAAATCATGTTCGTCGAACACGTCGTGGGCTTGCTCGGTTTGGACAACGTTTCGGCCGTCAAGGCGCGGGGCGAGGACTATGCACCCGGTCATGGCTTTGATACGGTGATTGCCCGGGCGCTGGCCGCATTGCCGCGACTCGTGGAGATTGCCGGACACCACGTCGGGGAGAACGGGGTATTCGTAGCGCTGAAAGGCCGCTACCCGGCGGGCGAATTAGAAGAATTAGAAGCTCCGTGGAGTCATGCAGTAACGGAACTCAAGGTGCCGGGTCTCGAACCGGGGTCGCGGCACGCGGTGCTGTTGCGACGGCAAAAATAGATTGAGCAGGGTCCAATGACACGAATCATAGCGATAGCGAACCAGAAAGGCGGGGTCGGCAAGACCACGACATGCGTCAACCTGGCGGCGTCGCTGGCGGCGACGCAGCGGCGCGTATTGCTGGTGGACATGGATCCGCAGGGCAACGCCACCATGGGTTGCGGCATCAATAAAATGGAGGTCGAGTTTTCAGCGTGCGACGTCCTGCTGGGCGATGCCACCGCGGCGGATACGATTGTGTCAGCACCGGAAGGCGGATTTGCCGTGTTGCCGGCCAACGAGGACCTGACGCTTGCCGAGATAAATTTACTGCAGGAAATCGGCCGCGAAATGAAGCTTAAGAAAGCGCTCGCGCCAGTCGCCGGCCTGTACGATTTTATTTTGATTGATTGTCCGCCGTCGATAAGCATGCTGACGGTCAATGCGCTTACCGCAGCGGACGGTGTGCTGATACCGATGCAGTGTGAGTACTATGCGCTGGAAGGCCTGAGCTCGTTGTTGCGGACGATTGAGCAAGTCCGCGATTCCGTCAACCCGAAGCTCGAGATGTACGGCATATTGCGCACGATGTTTGATCCGCGGGTGAATCTTTCGAACGAGGTCTCCATGCAACTGATCGAACACTTTGACCGGAAGGTGTTTCGCACGATCGTGCCGCGAAATATTCGTCTGGCCGAAGCGCCTAGTTTTGGTCGTCCAATTTTGTTGCACGATCGGTCGTCGCGCGGCGCCATCGCGTACCTGGCCTTGGCCGGCGAAGTTCTGCGACGCGAGGACGAACGCATGGCCGAGGCCCGGTGATGCCGCGGAAGAAAAGGCTGGGCAGAGGCCTTGATGCCCTGCTTAGCCGGCCCGTTGCTGCGACGGTCACGGCCGCTGACAACGAGCTTAGGGAAATGCCGGTCGAGCTATTGCAGCGCGGCCAGTATCAGCCGCGCGTCGATATGCGGCAAGATTCGCTGGAGCAACTCGCCGACTCAATCAAGGCGCAGGGCATCGTGCAACCCATCGTTGTTCGCCCGGTCGGAAAGCGCGGTGACGTACAGCGCTACGAGATTATTGCTGGCGAGCGTCGCTGGCGTGCCGCACAGCTTGCGGGCCTCGCCACGATTCCGGCGGTTATCCGTGACGTGCCCGACAAGTCAGCCATTGCGATGGCGCTTATTGAGAACATACAGCGTGAGGACCTGAATCCACTGGAAGAGGCGCGCGCACTCGATCGCCTTATTCGCGAGTTTGACCTCACTCACGCCGAAGCTGCGAAAGCGGTCGGCCGCTCGCGGGCGTCGGTCAGCAACCTCCTGCGACTGCAGGACTTGTCCGCCAAGGTGAAGCCCTTGCTGGAGGACCGCCAGATCGAAATGGGGCATGCGCGGGCCCTGCTCGCCCTGTCAAATGCCGCGGAACAATACAAAGCTGCGCGGAAGGTAGTGAAGAACGAGCTCTCGGTCCGCGACACCGAGAAACTCATCAAGCGCATGCTGGCCGGAAGCAAGCAAAAAACCGGTGCGGACGGGCGTGCCCCGAACGGGGATATTCGTCGACTTGAGATCGAAGTGTCGGAGAAACTTGGGGCGAAAGTGCGCCTGGAACACACGGCGAAGGGCGCGGGCAGGCTGGTAATCGCCTACAACAGCCTCGACGAACTGGACGGGATTCTGAAACACATAAAGTAGGCAAAATTAAGGTGACTGTCCCCTTTTTTGCCACTATAATGCGCTCGCTGAAAAACCAAACCACAAGCGCCACCAACCGCCGGTCAGTCCGATGGAAGTGGCGTTTTTAGTGCCGGAGGCATGGAGAAATGGACCTCACTATCGCTCGGGTGCTCATGTGGCAGCTTTTGATTGGCGTGGTTCTGGCCGCGGTTCTTTGGGGCGTTTTTGGCAAGGTGGCCGGGTACTCGGCAGCGCTCGGTGGCCTGACCTGTGTCATCCCAAACGCTTTTCTGGCATTGCGGCTGGTGGTACCGCGCCGGGACCGGGGGGCGGAGTCGCTCCTCCGGGCAACCTGGATTGGCGAAATTGGCAAGCTGGCGCTGACCGTGCTGATTTTCAGTCTGGTGTTTTCGCTGGTCAGGCCGCTCTCGGCAGCGGCTCTTTTTGCAGGATTTATTGCGACGCAGCTGATGGTCTTTTCGGGCCTTTTGATGCGCAGCACACAGGAACAAGATACGAGTAACGGTAATGGCGGCTGAAGGCGGACACGGATCGGGCGATTACATTCAGCATCATTTGCAAAACCTGCAGGTCTGCAAGACCGAAGGTGGCGAATGGGTGTGGAACCAATGCGCCGGTAACCCGATGGCGATCAACGTCGACTCGTTGTTTTGGTCGGTGTTTCTGGGCCTGGTCTTTATCGTCTTGTTCAGGGGCGTCGCCCGGAAAACGTCTGCAGGCAAGCCGGGCAAGTTTCAGGCGTTAGTCGAAATCATCGTGGAATTCGTGGACCGAAGCGTCAAAGACACGTTCCATGGCAAGAGCCGCCTGATCGCACCGCTGGGCCTGACGATCTTCGTTTGGGTGTTCCTGATGAACCTTATGGACCTGATTCCGGTCGACTGGATTCCGCTGCTCGCGGGCGCCGCCGGCGTTCCCTACATGAAGGTGGTGCCCACGACCGATGTGAACGTGACGTTTGGAATGTCGATCGCCGTGTTCGTTCTGATTATTTTCTACACGATCAAGAGCAAAGGCGTGCTCGGTTTCGTCCGGGAGCTGACAATGCACCCGATCGCGCCGCCGACCAGAGGAGTCGGCCTGATCGCGGCACCGGTTATTATCGCGTTCAACGTTGTGCTTGAGGTCGTGGCGTTGATAGCCAAGCCTGTATCGCTGTCGCTGCGGTTGTTTGGCAACATGTTTGCGGGCGAGCTTATCTTCATTTTGATCGCGATGCTTGGGCTCTGGCAGTTGCCGCTACACTTTCTCTGGGCCGTTTTTCATATACTGATTATTACGCTACAGGCCTTTATTTTCATGATGTTGACCATAGTATATTTGAGCCTGGCAACAGAATCGCATTAATTTATTTCTAGGAGAAACTGATGGAATTTGTAATTGGTATGACGGCGATCGCCGTCGCACTTTTGATTGGCCTCGGCGCGCTGGGCGTCGGCATTGGTATGGGCCTTCTGGGTGGCCGCTTTCTTGAGGGCGCCGCACGGCAGCCAGAGCTGGCTCCGATGCTGCAGACAAAGATGTTTATTGTTGTGGCACTGCTTGATGCTGTCGCAATGATCGGTGTGGGTATCGCACTGTTCTTCGCCTTCGCCAACCCGTTCATCGGTCAACTGCAAGCTGCGACAGGCGGCTAAGCACCGCGACAGCGGTACCGGGAGAACGATGTGGACATAAACATGACTCTCATCGGCCAGACGATCGCCATGATCGTGTTTGTCTGGTTTTGTATGAAGTTCATCTGGCCGCCGATCCTTGAAGCGCTCGAAGAGCGCCAAAAGCAAATCGAAGAAGGCCTTGCGGCTGCTGACAAAGGTCAGGAGTCACTGGTGCGGGCGACCGCGGAAGCGGAAGGCATTATCGACGAGGCACGCAAGCAAGCGACGGGCATTCTCGATCAGGCGCACACGCGCGCTAATGAGATTGTCGCGGATGGCAAATCCGATGGCGTCAAGGAGCGCGAGCGTCAACTCAGCGCTGCCATAGCCGAAATCGAGCAGGAGGCCAACCGAGCGCGCGAAGAGCTGCGTGGCCAGGTAGCCGCAATCGCAATCGCCAGCGCCGAGAAGATATTGCAGCGCGAGATCGACAGCAAGGTGCACGACGATATTTTAGGCAAGCTCGCTCAGGAACTCTGACAATTGGCTGACAACAACACAATCGCACGGCCGTACGCGCAGGCAATTTTTGAGCTGGCGGACGATGCGGGCACGCTCGGTCCCTGGTCCGAGTCGCTCGGTATTGCGGGGCAGCTGCTCGCAGACAGGTCTCTCGTTGTATACCTCGGCAACCCTGAGTTCGACGATGAGCAGCGCCTGGACTTTTTGACCGGACTGTTCGAGAAGGCCAAGGCGAAGTTGCTCGCTGGCGGTGACAAGAGAGGCACCAACTTTCTCAAATTGCTGATTGAGAACAAGCGCCTGGCCGTCTTGCCTGAGATCTCGACACACTTTGAGACGCTTAAGGCAAAAGTTGAAAACAGCGTGGACGCGATCGTGACGTCGGCGACGAAACTCAGCGAGAAACAAGTGCAGGAAATCGCGACCGCGCTGCAAAAACGGCTCGGACGCGAAGTCAGAATCGAAACGGAAATAGACGAAAACCTGATCGGCGGCGCCGTTATTCGCGCTGGCGACGTAGTTATTGACGGATCTTTGCGCGCCAGGCTGACAGGCCTTGCCGCCGCACTGATTAAATAAAAAGGAAAAGGAAATGGCACTCAAAGCTTCTGAAATCAGTCAACTGATTAAAGAGCGCATCGAGAACTTCGAGGCACCGGCGGAAGCGCGCGATGTTGGCACCGTTATCGCGGTTACCGACGGCATCGTTCGCATACACGGCCTGGCAGACGCGCGTTATGGCGAAATGCTCGAATTCCCGCAAAACACCTTTGGCATGGCGCTGAACCTGGAACAGGATTCGGTCGGCGCCGTCATCCTTGGTGACTACAAACATATTTCAGAAGGCAACACGGTCAAGACGACCGGCCGCATTCTCGAGGTACCGATTGGTGAAGCTTTACTGGGTCGGGTCGTCGACGCGCTCGGTCAACCGATCGACGGGAAAGGGCCGATTGACGCGGAGGGTTCGGCGCCGATCGAGAAGGTTGCGCCGGGCGTTATCGAGCGCCAGTCGGTGGACCAGCCGGTGCAGACCGGGCTGAAGTCGATCGACTCGATGGTGCCGATCGGTCGTGGCCAGCGCGAGCTGATCATTGGCGATCGCCAGACCGGCAAGACGGCGGTTGCGATTGACACGATCATCAACCAGCGTGGCACCGGCATCAAGTGTATCTATGTTGCTATTGGCCAGAAAGCCTCATCGATCGCTGGCGTTGTGCGCAAGCTCGAAGAAGAAGGCGCCCTGGAGCACACGATCATAGTTGCGGCTGCGGCTGCCGAGAGTGCTGCGATGCAATACATCGCGCCGTATTCGGGCACAACGATGGGGGAGTACTTCCTCGACAAGGGCGAAGACGCGCTGATTATATTTGACGATCTCACAAAACAGGCATGGGCTTACCGTCAGGTATCGTTGTTGCTGCGCCGTCCGCCGGGTCGCGAAGCCTATCCGGGCGATGTTTTCTACCTGCACTCCCGCTTGCTCGAGCGGGCTTGCCGCGTCAACGTCGCATACGTCGAGAAAGTCACGGGTGGCAAGGTCAAAGGCAAGACGGGCTCGCTGACGGCGCTGCCGATTATTGAGACACAGGGCGGCGATGTATCGGCTTTCGTGCCGACCAACGTAATTTCCATTACGGATGGCCAGATTTTCCTGGAGACCGACCTTTTCAACGCGGGTATCCGACCGGCGATTAACGCCGGGTTGTCGGTATCTCGTGTTGGTGGCGCGGCACAGACGAAGATCATCAAGAAGCTCGGCGGCGGTATTCGGCTCGCGCTGGCTCAATACCGCGAGCTTGCGGCGTTCGCGCAATTTGCTTCCGATCTCGACTCGGCAACGCGGGCGCAGCTTGAGCGCGGTGAGCGAGTGACCGAGCTGATGAAACAGAAGCAGTATTCGCCGCTGTCGGTCGCTGAAATGGCGCTGTCATTGTTCGCGGCTAACGAAGGGTTTATTGACCCGGTTTCTGTTGACAAGGTTGTCGACTATGAAACCGCTCTGCATGATTTTGCACGTTCGAACAATGCGGACATTCTCGACAACATCAATGAGTCGGGCGACTACAACGACGACATTGCGGCCAGCTTGAAAGGTATCTGCGAAGCGTTCGCCGAAAAAGGCGCTTATTAGGAATAAGCATGGCAGGTGAAAAGGAAATACGTTCGAAGATCGCTTCTGTAAAAAACATGCGGAAGATCACGAGCGCGATGGAAAAAGTTGCGGCGAGCAAGATTCGCAAGGCGCAGCTGCAAATGGAGGCCTCCCGCCCCTATGCGCAGCGTATTCGCCGCGTGGTCGGGCATCTGGCGCATGCCAATCCGGACTACAAGCATCCGTTTCTGACGGAGCGCGAGATTAGTCGTGTCGGATATATCGTGATTTCGAGTGACCGCGGTTTATGCGGCGGACTGAACGCTAATCTCTTCAGGCACATGATCGGCGAGATCGCGAACTGGCAGGGCAAGAACATTGACGTTGATATGGCGCTGATCGGCGCCAAGGCTGTGGCGTTTTTCCGGCGGCTCGGCGGCAGTGTCGTCGGGACGGCGACGCACCTCGGAGACAAGCCGAGCATCAACGACCTGATTGGTTCGATCAAAATCATGCTCGATGCATACACCGAAGGAAAAATTGATCGCTTGTTTCTGGTGCACAACGAATTCGTTAATTCGATGACACAGCGGCCCGTGGTCGTGCAGCTGCTGCCAGCAAGCGACGTGGGTAGCGAAGACCAGGATTTACAAGATCACTGGGACTATATTTACGAACCCGATGCCGGCGAACTTCTCGATGACGTATTGATGCGTTACATAGAGTCGCAGGTCTATCGTGGCGCGGTCGAAAATCTTGCCTGCGAAATGGCGGCGAAGATGGTGGCCATGAAATCCGCCACCGAAAACGCGGGCGAGATCATAGATGAGCTGCAGCTGAAATATAACAAAGCGCGGCAGGCGGCTATCACGCAAGAAATTTCAGAAATTGTCGGCGGCGCTGCCGCTGTATCAGGTTAAGGACAGAAAAGATGAGCACTGGAACTACTGTGCAGGTTATTGGCGCTGTTGTGGACGTTGAGTTCCCGGCCGGTCAAATCCCACATATTTACAACGCGTTGATTATTGAAGAAGCGGAACTTACGCTTGAAGTTCAGCAGCAGCTGGGCGACGGCATCGTTCGCACGATCGCGATGGGTTCTTCCGAGGGCCTGAAGCGGGGCATGTCAGTCACCGATACCGGCAGTCCGATCATGGTGCCCGTTGGCGAGAAAACGCTTGGCCGAATCATGGACGTACTTGGCCGGCCGATCGACAATGCTGGCGAAATCGGCTCTGACACGCTGATGCCGATTCACCGCGCGCCGCCGTCTTTTGAAGAGCAGGCAGCGGCCACGGAACTTCTTGAAACGGGCATCAAGGTCATCGATCTCATCATGCCAATCGCGAAAGGCGGCAAGGTTGGCTTGTTCGGCGGCGCTGGCGTGGGCAAGACCGTGACGCTGATGGAGTTGATTCGTAACATCGCGCACGAGCACGAAGGCTACTCGGTATTTGCGGGCGTTGGCGAGCGGACTCGAGAGGGCAATGACTTTTACCACGAGATGACCGACTCAGGTGTTATCGACAAGGTGTCTCTGGTCTACGGACAGATGAACGAGCCTCCCGGCAACCGCCTTCGGGTTGCATTGACGGGTTTGACGATCGCCGAAAAGTTTCGTGACGATGGCCGCGACGTTCTCATGTTCATCGACAACATTTACCGTTACACGCTGGCGGGAACCGAGGTGTCCGCACTTCTCGGTCGTATGCCGTCAGCCGTGGGTTACCAGCCGACTCTGGCCGAGGAAATGGGCATTCTTCAGGAACGTATCGCGTCAACGAAGACCGGTTCGATCACCTCGTTCCAGGCCGTCTACGTGCCTGCAGACGACCTGACCGATCCGTCGCCCGCAACAACGTTTGCGCATCTCGATGCGACACTCGTACTGTCGCGCAACATTGCCGAGCTGGGAATCTACCCGGCAGTGGATCCGCTCGACTCCAGTTCGCGAATTCTCGATCCGTTGATTATCGGTCAGGAGCACTACGATTGTGCGCGCGGCGTACAGGCGGTGCTGCAGCGCATGAAGGAATTGCAGGACATCATTGCGATTCTGGGCATGGACGAGCTTTCCGAAGAAGACAAGCAAACGGTAACGCGCGCCCGCAAGATTCAACGCTTCTTGTCGCAACCGTTCTTCGTGGCAGAGGTCTTCACCAACTCGCCAGGGAAGTACGTCACGCTGGCGGAAACGATTCGAGGCTTTAACGGGATTGTTAACGGCGATTACGATCACTTGCCCGAACAAGCGTTTTACATGGTTGGCACAATCGACGACGCTGTCGAGAACGCCAAGAACTTCCAGTAGGAGCGGCTCTTAGCAGCGCATTAAAGACATGGCAACTATTCAAGTAGATATCGTTTCTGCGGAAGGCGAAATACATTCCGGCGAGGCCTCAATGGTTTTCGCGCCCGCGAAAATGGGCGAGGTTGGCATAGCGCCACGCCACGCACCGTTGTTGACGGCGCTTTCTCCGGGGGAGGTTCGTGTTCAGGACGCGGATGGCAACGAAGTGAGCATCTACATTACGGGTGGTTTGCTTGAGGTACAGCCGAATCGTGTAACGATCCTCGCCGATACGGCCCTGCGCAGTGATCAACTCGACGAGGCCGCGGCGCTTGCGTCCCAGCAGGAAGCGGAGGAAGCGCTCAAGGGCGCGTCCGAAGAGACCGACATTGCTCGCGCCCAGGCAGAACTCGTCGAGGCGCGGGCGCGTTACCGGGCGGCGCAGAAGCTGAAAGGCAAGCGGTAAAATATCGCGCGCCGGGGCGCGTTCCTACAACGGCTTGCGCATCACACCCAGTCGGTTTGTTAGTTCTACCGGGTTGCCATCGATGTCTACAACCTGACGCGGCGGATCAAATTCTTGCGTCAGATTCGTTACGACCACCATCGTGACCAGAGAGACCGCCAAACCGATCAAGTCACCCGGCAACTCCGGCGAGACAAAGGGCGTGATAAGCCACGCTGAGAAACCAGCAAACATGGCCGCAAGCGCACCGGTCCGATTCGCTTTTCGCCACCAGACCGCAAGGAAGAAAGGCGCAACAACGGCCGTTAGCGTCAGCATGTTTGCGTCGATCATCACGTCGAAGACGACCTGCGCTTTGAGCGCCACGATGACTGCAATGACGCCGCAAACGGGAATCGCGATGCGGGCAACGAGTAGCATTCGCCGGTCGGTTGGATCACGATGAACAAGCGGCAGAAGATTTCTGCTAATCAGGCTTGCGGAGGCCAGAAGCGCGCTGTCGCAGGAACTCATAATCGCCGCCAGAATCGCGCCGACAAAGATTGCGACAGCGACCGGATGCAGATGGTGGATCGCGAGGCCGGGAATAACCGATTCGGAATCAGACAGGCCAGGCATCGTTACGCTGGCAATGATGCCCAGCGTGACGGGGATCATGCCGAATAAAAAGTATCCGACGCCGGCAAAGTAAAACGAATTCTGAGCGACACGTTCGGACTTCGCGGCCATCGCCCGACCAAGCAGGTTTTGTCCGGCGACATCGGAGAGCCCGAAAATAAACCACAGGCGAAGGTAGTTAAGCCACTGTTCGGCAGTGTGCTCAAGCGGAATCAGGCGCAGCGTATCTTGTGGTAACTGTTGTGAAATTGCTTCCCATCCACCAACGTCGATCAATACCACAACCAACAAGATGATCAGTCCAACCATGATGATGATCATTTGATAAAAGTCGGTCAGTGCGACAGCCCAGAGTCCGCCAATCATTGTATAGATAATCACGATCGTAGCGCCGCCGACGATTCCCACTGCCAGCGGTATTCCAGTCAGTGACTCGAAGACCAGGCCGAATGCGACCAACATTGCGGCGACCCAGCCGATATTTGAAACAAGCGAGGCGGCGGTCGTTATCGTTGCTGCGGTTTTGCCGTAACGTTGATCGACCAGATCGACGAACGTGAGCAATTTGAGGCGCCGGAATATCCTTGCGAAAAACATGCCGACGATAAAAAGTGCGAGCGCCGCGCCAAAAGGATCCGCCATCACACCGAGCAGACCGTCTTCGTAAGCGGCGCCGGATGCGCCCATCATGGTTCCGCCGCCGAACCAGGTCGCAATAATCGTTGCGGTACAAAGAAACATCGGAAGGCGGCGCCCGGCGACGATGAACTCCGTGGCCGTATGGGTCTTCTTCGAGGCATACACGCCGATGGCCAGCATCAGAGCGACGTAAATTCCAACACCGATGAAGATAATTGTTTCTGAAGCGATAACCTGGCTCCGCGGCTGAGGTCGCTGCGATCACGAACCTTAACATGGTGACCGGTTTACTTCGTTGCAGAGCGCCGGTAATTCCACGACCCGATGATGCGGGTCTTTGGTTTGTGGCCGCGGAGATGTTTGCGCTGCCAGTGACGAAACGCGGCGAGGCGCAGTCCCTCTGGCAAATGCCAATCCTTGCGACCGAAGTATTTTGTCGTGTATTCGGCGAGGAAGCCGGCGTAGTGCACATCGCTGAGCGCATCCAGATAAGCATCCGCAATACTCTCATCTTGCGCGCGCCTTTCTTCCCAGGTGTTGACCAGATGCCGCCGGGACTTGAGCTCGCATTCAAAGCTGTTGGCTCGAGCAGGGTTTTCGCCGCCTATCTCGATCTGACAAACGCTTTTCATCAGGCTGTAGGAGACCCAACTCTGATAGGCGGCGTCATCGTTTGCAAAGGCGCCGGGCGCCAGGTAGAACGTGTCGCCGTCCGTCACGCCGTCGCGGGTGTAGATTTCGCCGCTATTGGCGGTCAGCGGAACCAGCAGCAATAGGGCCAAGAGTCGCATAGTCGCAGAATACGGCAATTCCATTAACGAGAGCTGAAGCAAGTTCGCAGTCCTGCACATCATGTATTATTCGTAGGCTACGAATAACGGAGTGATTTGCTTGGGCCTTAGCATCATTATTCTGGCGGCTGGTCAGGGGACGCGGATGTGCTCCGACCTGCCGAAAGTCCTGCAGCGCTTAGCTGGAAAGCCTTTATTGGCTCACGTTCTGTCATGTTCGCGGGAGGTCGCAGCGGACGATATTTGCGTGGTTTATGGCTACGGCGGCGAAGCGGTAAAAGAAGCGGTCACCGCCCCGGACGTTCGCTGGGTTCTGCAGGAAGAACAATTGGGCACCGGGCATGCGGTGCAGCAGGCGATGCCGGAGACGCCGGACGAGAATCGGGTACTGATCCTGGCCGGTGATGTGCCGCTGTTGATGGCCACGACAATTGCACGAATGATTACGCAAACGCCGGTGGATGAAATGGCGGTTTTGACGGTGGATTTGGATGATCCAGCCGGCTACGGACGGATCGTTCGGAAAGATGGCAAGGTAAGATGCATCGTCGAACAAAGAGACGCAGACAATGAGCAGCAGAAAATCAGCGAAATCAATACGGGCGTCATACTGTGCCCGGCGGACAAATTAAAAGCGTGGCTGGACAATCTGCGCAACGACAACGAGCAGGGCGAGTATTATCTGACGGACGTTATCGCAATGGCGGTCGCCAGCAATGTTGAAGTGCATGGCATCAAAGCCGACACCTGGGCGGAGGTAATGGGAATCAACGACAAGAAACAACTGGCAGAGGCGGAGCGGGCGCTGCAGGCCAGACTGGTCGATGAGCTAATGCAGCAAGGTGTTGGTTTCGCCGATCCAGCGCGGGTCGATATTCGCGGCACGCTGAAATGCGGCAAAGACGTTTTTGTCGACGTAAACGCCGTGTTTGAAGGCGACGTTGAGCTTGGCGATGGTACGAAGATCGAATCCAATAACCTGATTCGCGACAGCAAGCTGGGTGCAAGGACGGTAGTGCACAGCAATTGCCATATTGAAGGAGCGACCACGGGTGTTGAATGCGAGATAGGGCCGTTCGCGCGACTGCGACCGGGCGTGGTGCTGGCCGACAAGGTGAAGGTTGGTAATTTCGTGGAGATCAAGAAGACTACGGTGGGAGACGGCAGCAAGATCAATCACCTGAGTTACATCGGCGATGCGGAGATCGGCGCCGGCGTCAATGTTGGTGCTGGAACCATCACATGCAACTACGACGGCAAGGACAAGCACAAGACGAAAATCGGCGACGGCGCATTTATCGGTTCCGGCGTTGAGTTGGTCGCACCCGTCGAGATCGGCGCCGGTGCAACAATTGGCGCTGGTTCGACGATTACAAAATCAGCGCCAGACGAGCAACTGACGCTGGAGCGCGCCAGGCAGACGAGCATTAAAGGCTGGAAAAAGCCGGGCAAAGAAGGAACCAGCTGAATGTGCGGCATCGTCGGAGCTGTTGCCGAAAGAAACGTCGTTCCAATTCTCATGGAAGGCCTGCGGCGACTGGAGTATCGCGGCTACGACTCCGCGGGAATTGCAGTAGTGAATGACGGCAGCGTGGTCAGATTGCGACGCGCCGGCAAAGTCATCGAATTACAAAACGCGCTGGACGATAGTCCGATGAAAGGCACGACAGGAATTTCGCACACGCGCTGGGCGACGCACGGCGTGCCGAACGAGAGCAACGCACATCCGCATATGTCGGGCAGCGATATCGCGATTGTTCACAACGGCATTATCGAAAATTACGAAGAACTGCGCGACGACCTGAAAGGCAAGGGTTTCGAATTCACTTCCGACACGGACACCGAGGTTGTTGCACACCGCATTCAATATCACCTTAAGAAGTCCAGGGATATTGTCGCTGCAGTAAAGAAGACGGTCGCCGAACTTGAAGGCGCTTACGCGCTGGTTGTTATGAGCGCGAATGATCCGGAAAAACTGGTGCTGGCACGCCAGGGGTGCCCGGTTGTTGTCGGCATCGGCCTCGACGAAAACTTCGTAGCATCGGACGTTGCGGCTTTGCTCCCGGTCACCCGGAACTTCATGTTTCTTGAGGAGGGTGACGTCGCGCTGGTCGAACGCAAGAAAATCACGATTTGGGACTCAGACGACAAGCTCGTTGAGCGGGCGGCGAAAACGAGCGAGCTGTCGGCGGATGCGGCGGAGCGTGGAAAATTTCGGCATTACATGCAGAAAGAAATCCACGAACAAGGTGCGGCTGTTGCGCGAACGCTTGACGGACGCATCGCCAATGGGAAAGTGCTTGACGCTGCGTTTGGGCCAAAGGCCAACGATGTTCTGAACGTAACGAAGGGAGTCCACATTGTGGCGTGCGGCACGAGTTATCACGCCGGACTTGTGGCACGTTACTGGATAGAACAGCTCTGCCGGATTCCGTGCATGGTTGAGATTGCAAGTGAGTATCGCTATCGATCTCCTGTTGTCCCGGAAGGCACGCTGTTTATTACGATCAGCCAGTCCGGTGAAACTGCGGACACTCTTGCAGCGCTGCGCGCCGCCAGGGAAATGGAGTACATATCCACGCTGACAATATGCAACGCGCCGGAGAGTTCGATGGTGCGCGAGTCCGATCTGGTTATGACGACCAATGCGGGTCCCGAGATTGGCGTTGCCTCGACAAAAGCCTTTACAACGCAACTCGCCGCGCTTTCTTTGTTAACTATCGTGCTGGCGCGCCGCGCGGGCCTGGGAAAAAAGCAAGAAGCGGCACTCGTTGCGCAGCTAGGTGAACTGCCGGACCTGATCGAACAGGTACTGGCGATGGACGCCTCCATAGAGGCGCTCGCCAAACACTTCGCTGACAAGAACCACGCCCTGTTTCTTGGCCGTGGCGTGCAAAACCCCGTTGCGATGGAGGGCGCGCTGAAGCTAAAGGAAATATCGTACATTCACGCAGAGGCCTATGCGGCAGGTGAGCTGAAGCACGGTCCGCTGGCCCTTGTGGATGAAGACATGCCCGTAGTGGCCGTCGCACCCGATGACGAGCTACTGGAAAAACTAAAGAGCAACCTACAGGAGGTGCGCGCACGAGGCGGCGAGCTGTACGTGTTTGCAGACCCACGCGTACATTTCGGCGACCGCCAGGGCATTCACACGATGCGAATGCCCGCAATGATCCAGGATTTTCAGGCACCGATTCTCTACACGATCCCACTGCAATTGCTCGCGTACCATGTGGCGGTGCTGAAAGGCACTGACATCGATCAACCGAGAAATCTGGCGAAAAGCGTTACCGTCGAGTAAAACGGACATACACTGTGCTGCGGTTGTGCCTGTTCGTGCAATGTCACAGGCGACGATATCGCGATCTCCATCAGTAACAAGTTAAACTGCAGATAAATACTTTTCCTCAGTACTCAGAAGGGTGTAGTCATCATGCGGACCGAGATTTTGTGGGCGGTGGTAGTTCTGTCCCAGCTTGCCGGTTGTGGTGATGCGGTAACGACGACAGCGATGCCGGAATCCGCGACCAATACAATCGCGTTCGAAAATGTTCGCGTTTTGCCAATGTCAGAAGATTTCATCCTGAATGGATACACAGTGGTGATCGACGGCGATCGCATTGCTGCACTGGGTCCGACTGCGTCAATGACAATCCCAGCCGGCTCCAGAATTATAGATGGACATGGTCTGACCTTGATGCCGGGCCTCGCAGACATGCATGTGCATTATTCGTTAGGTGATGAAGAGGGCGTGTTGTTTGTCGTTAATGGCGTGACGACGGTGCGCAATATGTGGGGTACTACAGAGCAGATTCGGTTGGATGTCCGCGCCAAGAATGGAGACTTGATCGGGCCGCATGTCTACACGACCGGTCCGTTGATAGATGGGCCAAACTCGATTTGGGGGGATGATGCCGTGACCATCGAATCTCCACAGGCTGCAATTGGTGCTGTCGAGTCACAACACGCGTCTGGCTACTCGATGATCAAGCTATACGAAGGAATAGATTCGGATTCCTATCGCGCTGCTGTTGGAGCAGCGAAAGAACGCGGAATGAAGATTGCGTCACATACGCCCGAATCGATGACCGTAGAGGAGTTACTCGATCTGCAGGTAGACAGTATCGAGCATCTCGACGGATATGAGACCGCGTTATCGGGCGTCAAATCGGGATTCCCTCTAGCGACACTCAACGCCTGGCAGCACGCCGAGACATCTCGAATGGAAGCCCTGGCGAAAAGAACGGTGGACGCAGGGGTTTGGAATACGGCGACCCTAACCGTCTATACGCAGCTTCCGAAATACAGCAACGCAGCCGAGAACTTCTTCGCGCGACCGGAGGTGCGTTACGTGCCTCCGATGTGGGTCGGATTTTGGCAAAAGCAGCAAGCTTTTATGCCTCCCGAATTACTATCCGTAGCGAAGGCGGGGGCAACTGCTCGCAATCAATTCGTCAAATCGCTTTACGACGCAGGTGCAAATCTGCTAGTTGGGACTGACACGCCTAACCCCTTCATCGTTGAAGGCTACTCTTTCCACGACGAGCTGGATAATCTGTCTAATGCTGGAATCCCGAATGATGATTTGCTGCGGATGGCGACCGTAGAGGCCGCGCGGTTTCTTGGAGAAGAAGGCGAGTTTGGCGTCGTGACGAAAGGAGCACGCGCTGACTTGATTCTGGTGCGTGGCGACCCGTTAATCGATTTGTCGGTGCTTCGTGAACCTGTGGGTGTCATGGTCAATGGCCACTGGTACGAGCGTCGTGACCTGCAGAAGATACTTGAGGCGAACGCCATTCGTTTTGAACGTGAAATTCAACAGATGCAGGAGCAATCCGAATCTCCGTCGGAGTAGTCTTGTGCGTACATCAATGGGTCGACAATTAATCTCAATACGCTGCACTTGCAAACCACAGCCGTCACGCTTCTTGCAAAGGCAAGAACCGCGCCGTACGCTAGTTTCAAGTTAGCTTAGACGTTAGGCGTCAATCAGGCACATATGGGAACGGTAACGAAAATTACGAACACCCGATTTGGTGTGGGTGATCTAATCCATCACCGACTCTTCGACTATCGCGGTGTGATTGTGGACGTAGATCCAATGTTTCAAGCGACTGACGAGTGGTACGAAGTCGTCGCAAGATCGCGCCCTCCGAAGGACAAGCCTTGGTACCACGTTTTGGTCGACAGAGCATCACACACAACCTACGTCGCAGAACGTAACTTAGAACCGGATGAGAGTACGGATCCGATCTCGCACCCGATGGTCGAACACTTGTTTGCGCGATTCGAGAATGGAAGGTACATCTATGATTATCGAGCGAATTGAGGCAATGCCACCTAACAATGCGCTGCACTTGCACTCCGGCTTTGGTCACGATGCTTGCAAGGGCGACCATCGCGCCATAAGCTGAAGTCAAGTTAGCTTAGACATCAGTAGGCACTCGTTAATGGTACGAATATTTGTCCTCATCGCAACGCTTGGGACAGTCGCATGTGCACCACCGGACGAAGTTAAGACGCTTGGCGGTGTGTCGATAATGAAAGGTGGGAACCCGGACGCGGTGGTCGATACGATCGACGTAGAGGGACTTCCCGGCGTATTTCTGTCGAACGAAAACGGCGAAGTCCGGATCGGCGTATTTCAAGCCAAAACCGGCGTGCCCTATCTCCAGCTTCTGGATTCGGATCATGATGGAGCATTCGATCTGTTGACCTACTCATCCATTTCGGCGGAGGGCGAGCTCTTAGTCGACGTTCATGACTATGGTATGGATGGACAGCCTGACTTCATACTCAATTACAAAGAAAATACGGCTTCTGTCTTCTACGAAAATTCTTGGTATGAGGTGATCGGAATGGGCACGGGTCAACGCCCAACGGTCACAATTCACGGCACTTCCCGGCAGCTCAAAGATGTGTTGACCGAAATCGGAGGGGGCGCCTACTAACAAAGTGCTGCACTTGCCGCTTGTTGTTCATCCTTGCATTGGCAGGGCCCGCGCCAGATACTTGGCGCAAGTTAGCTTAGACGTTAGGTGGCGAACATGGAGCCCGACTACCTGTTTTTTCTGGCCGCCGACGCGATTCTTTTCGGCCACGTGTTGTTCGTTGTATTTGTGGTTTTCGGCTTAGCGCTGATTTTTATCGGGAAAATCTATAATTGGGCCTGGGTGCGAAATCCATGGTTTAGAATCACGCACCTCGCGGCAATTGGTGTCATCGTAATTCAATCCTGGGTCGGCGTTATTTGTCCTTTTACTACTTGGGAAATGGCTCTGCGGGAACGCGCCGGCGAAGGCGCGTACTCGGGCTCCTTCATCTCACACTGGCTTGAAACACTTTTGTATTATCAAGCTCCGGCTTGGGTGTTCACGGTCTGCTACACCGTGTTCGCTGCCATTGTCGCTGCCAGCTGGTTTTGGGTTCGTCCGCGGCGCTTTACTGAGCGCTCAACACATGGGGCCGCCTAACAACGTGCTGCATTCGTAACCCCGGTCTCCGCCATCATTCTTGCATTCGCAAGAAGGCCGCCGTACGCTGGGTTTCAAGTCGACTTGGGCGTCAGGTAGCCACTATGGACCTGGCAGTGACGAAAGAACGATGAGCAATCCTGAAATTCGAAAATTACTGGCGAAGCTTAGGGAAGCGGTAAGGGCAGCGCAGCTGGATGCCGAGACACGAGCGTTAGTGCGGGAGCTGGAATCCGATATCCACAACTTACTGGACTCAAATACGACCGAAGTGGAGGCCGCTTCGGTGTTGAATCGGGCCAGGGCGCTGGAGGCAAACTTCGAAACCGAGCATCCAATAGCGGTGCGCATCTTGAGTGAGGTCATAGAGTCGCTTGCCCGAATGGGTATATGAGCCGAGCACCTTTGCAGCATTGCGCAAGGATCGATTTAATCCATGGCCCATCCGTATTTTGCACAGCTTCGACAGCTTCTGGACGACGCTGATCTGAATGAAACTGACATTGTATGCAAGCATTTCTTCAGTGGCGCGGCGGCGTATGCATGTGGGCACATATTTGCGTCCCTCACACCCAAAGGCCTTGCCTTCAAGCTGACCGGGAAGCGGTGCGTGGAAGTGATCGAAAAGGGCAAGGGCACTGAATTAACGTACTTCGAAAATTCGCCAGTGAAAAAAGGATATGTGCTCTTCCGGGATTTCGCTGAGATGAGCAAGGGCGATCTGCGACGATACTTCTCGGAGGCGCTTTCGATCGCCGGACTTGAGGATCAGCGGAGGAACTAAGCGATGATCGATCATCTGAGTACGTACGCAATCGATTTTGCGGCGACAAAGAATTTCTATGTGGCCACTCTGGCCGAGTTAGGCTATTCACTGCAGACGGAAATGACCTTCGATGCGGATCCTGATTTTCCCGGTCGTCGTGCTTGTGTCTTTGGGCCAGCTGGCCGATCGGTATTCTGGGTTGTCGAAGTTCGCGAATCGTCGAGCCCAAGGCACATAGCCTTCGCTGCCGAATCCCGTGAAGCAGTCGCGGAATTTCACCTGGCTGGATTAACGGCTGGTGGCG
Source organism: Pseudomonadota bacterium (assembly GCA_022563255.1). Classification (GTDB taxonomy): domain Bacteria; phylum Pseudomonadota; class Gammaproteobacteria; order Steroidobacterales; family Woeseiaceae; genus UBA1847. The sequence goes on along the minus strand of JADFNS010000007.1, from coordinate 63,883 downwards.
AAGATTTTGGTGCGCCGGGCCTTCGGCCGAACTATCATGAAAACTACTTCGGCGCTTTCCTGACCGACCCGGACGGCAATAACGTAGAAGCCGTGTGCCACCGGCTGAAATCCTGATGATCAGTTAGATGGAATTAAGCTCTTCTGTTTTTCTCGCAACGCTGTTCGGAATGGCGCTTATTCTTGTTTTTCTGGCACTCGGAATCGTTGTTTTCAGGGCGGTATCACGGACGCCGATACACAGCCCGCCGATCACCGAGTCGGCTGACGGAAGCTTCGAAGTTGCCGGAAAGAGAGTCGTTTGTTCACATTGTGGTAGCACGAGCTTCAAGGCTCAGACCATACTTCTGAACACCTGGCTTTTATCGCTACTTAGAATCGACTGGCTGGACTCCAGCGCGACGGTTCTTTCGTGTGAAAACTGCGGCCGGTTAACCTGGTTTTCGCAAGATGAGTAGCCCGTTTCGCCTCAGAAAAAAACACGGATCCGGTGCGCCCCTGGATTCGACGGCTGCGGACGGCGAGCGATTGGTCGAATTTCAATCAGTGCGCAGCGCGATGGTCGCCGGCTTGATTACGATTATCGTGTTCAGCGTTTTTTGGGCTGCATTGTCGTTGCTTTTGGATCGGGTGTTTCCGTGGTTGACGGTTCTGCTCGGGTTTCTGATTGGCGTTGCCGTCAGGCAAGCCGGTAAGGGCGTCGACTGGCGATTTCCGCTCATCGCGGCGGTGTTCACTCTCGTCGGGTCGTTGCTGGCGAATGTCGTGGTGTCAGCCTCTTATACTGCGGAGTCTTTTGGCACAGGCACGGTACAGATTCTGCAAGCGGTCACAAGCATGACCTGGCCGGTGTATTTCGATGAGGTGCTGACAGCAGCGGACGCGTTTTATGCGATATACGGAGCGGCGTTTGCGGCGTTTCTGGCGAGCCGTCGTCTGACCAGGTCGCAGTACTATGCACTTAGACTATGGCGTGAACGGTGACTTCAGACCGGCATGAGTAACGGATTTTCGACCTTGGTCCTGGTGCCAGTCAATGAGGCGAGTTGTGTGGCGACGAGTTTTTCCAGGTTCTGCACGGCATTTGCAATGCCGAGAAAATAGGCGGGTTCACGTCGCAAGAGCGACCAGTCATCGGATTCCAGCACGCGAACGAGATGCGCAATGTTGCTGCGTATCGCATTGATGTACGGATTCTGCCCGCCGTATAAAACTTCGGCGTAACGGTAAACGCGATTGAACTTGGAGTTCAGGCGTTCGCGCGTGACTTGCTGATAAAAAGACGGGGTCTTTCTCAAGAGATCCTCGCCGGACTTGTATCGCACCATGTATTCGCCGGGTGTCGCGTTCTCAACCGCCACGCCGCCGACAACGAACTCCTTGTAAAGACGATCGCGACACTTCTCCAGATAGCAGCGATCGGCCATCTGTGCAATAAGGTCTGCGGTGCCTATCAGGTGACCGCAAATAATGTCGCGTGGATCGTCGAGTTCGATTTCGTCGAGATCGAGTTCGTAGCCTGTGAAATGTACGATCACACTGCTGACGGCGGCGTCTTTGGCCAGCCCAAGTTCCGGCAGATACCGGCGCAGGAAGTCGGCGCTGCGCGAGACGTGGTAGAGCGTGAATTCCGCGCCGTTCGAGAAACCCTTGTCGCGCACTTCGTGGCGAATATATCCTGAGTCGTGAAAAAGCGACGTCAGAACCGCCATTTGTGCGCGGTTTGCGCCAAGGCGGTCAGGCGGCTCGGCGCTGCGCTCGTAGCCGACAACGAGCCGTGCGAGCGCCAACGTCATATCGAGGGTGTGCTGCATGTCATGGTAAGTCGTATCGCAGCCCATGTAACCGGGATACCGACCCTCGAACAATCGTTCGAAATCGTAAAATGCGAGCCACAATTTGTCGTACGACATACTCGGAAATGTCTTGGCAAAAAGGTTTTGCACAGCGTCGCGAACCGCGACAGGGTTACTGACCTGCACGGTGTTCGTTACGTCGTAATCGTTACGCCGATCCTGAGACATTGTTTCCCATTTTTTTTGTTTGTCATGATACATGGCGGGTTCATGGCTCACAGCGGGAATCCCGGGAATATGTCACATCAAAAACCGAATTCAGCGACAACCGGCGCGTGATCCGAGGGCCGTTCCCACATCCGGGGTTCCTTGTCCACATAGCAAGCCGTGCAACAGTTGGTCATCGCTTCGTTAGTGAGAACAAGATCGATGCGCAAGCCCGCGTTACGGCGGAAGCCGGCAGCTCGATAGTCCCACCAGCTGAACGTTTTTTCGGGATGCTTGAACTTCCGAAAGACGTCCGTCAGGCCCAGATCGACCAACCCGGCGAGCGCCTTGCGTTCGGCCGGACTGCAAAGAATGGCCTCCCCCCATTTCTCAGGGTCGTGTACATCCTCGTCGGCTGGCGCGATATTGAAATCTCCGAGGACCACGAGTTTTTCCTGTTGTTGAATTTCGGTTGCCAGAAAGCGGTGCAGTACCGCCAGCCAGTCAAGCTTGTACGCGTATTTTTCCGAACCAACCTCGGAACCGTTGGGAATGTATAGATTGATTACCCGGACGTCGCCGACCGTGACCGCCAATAGGCGTCGTTGCGGATCCTCGAGATCCGGGAAGTCGGTAATCGGATCAGTCGCCGGTGATTTACTGATGACAGCAACGCCGTTATAGGTTTTCTGGCCACTGGCAAATGAGTGGTAGCCGAGTGCCTGCAATTCTTCGACCGGAAACTTCTCCGTAAGCTGTTTGATCTCCTGCAACACCAGCACATCGGGTTCATGCGCCTGCAGCCACTCGATGACATGCGGCTGGCGCACGTTCATCGAATTGACGTTCCATGTGGCTATCTTCACTTGGTCGGAATTCCGTTGCGCTGTAACAGAGCATCTATGGTTGGCTTGCGGCCGCGAAATGCGATGTAGGCCTGCATGATATCCCGGCTGCCGCCGACTTCAAGAATCTCGCTGCGAAATCTCTGCGCGGTTTCGGGATCAAAAATACCGGTCTCTTCGAAGGCTGCGAATGCGTCTGCCGCCAGCACTTCGGCCCATTTATAACTGTAATATCCGGCGGCATAACCGCCCGCAAAAATGTGCGAGAAAGCGTGTGGCAGCCGATTGTAATCAGGATGTTTCAGCAGGCAGACTTCGTCACGTACCGCAGCAAGTACCTCAAGGGGACGCGCAGGCTGGTCCGGCTGGTATTCTGAGTGCAGTCGAAAATCGAACAGACCAAGTTCCAGCTGACGCAACATCGCAAGTCCCGCGCCAGCATGGCGACTCTTGTCCAGCTTGTCGAACAATGTGCGCGGCAAGGGTTCACCGGTGTCAGGATGCGCTGAGCATCGTTCGAGGACCTCGTAACTCCAGGCGAAGTTTTCCATGAACTGGCTCGGCAGTTCCACAGCGTCCCATGGCACGCCATTGATACCCGCAATACTGGGCAGGTCGATACGTGTCAACAGGTGATGCAGCATGTGACCGAACTCGTGGAACAATGTTACGACATCGTCGTGGGTCAGGAGGGACAGGCCGGCGTCGTCAGGCGCCGGAAAATTGCAGACAAGGTAACCGACGGGCAATTCGGTGTGTCCGTGCAAATCCTGCCGGCTGATGCACTCGTCAATCCAGGCGCCATTGCGCTTGCCGTTGCGAGCATAGATATCCGTGTAAAAACCGCCGATCACAGCGCCGTCCGCATTCTTGAGTGAAAAGTAACGTGCGTCGTCGTGCCAAACCGCGATATCGTCTTGCTCGAGTAGTTCGACGCCGTAAAGCCGCGTCGCCAGGGAGAACAAACCATCGATCACGGCGTTCGCGGGGAAGTATTGTCGCAGCTCCTCGTTGGACACCGAGTACTTGGCCTGTTTGTATTTCTCGAGCCAGAAAGCGACGTCCCACGGCTCAAGGCGCATGCCGGCAAGGTTCTCCAGGTCCGATAGCTCCCGCTTTGCAGCGCTTCGTGAGCGATCGGCGAGCTCTTTCAAAAATGCGATCACTTCGTCAGTCGAACCCGCCATCTTCGTTGCCAGCGAGTAATCGGCATAGGTGTCAAAGCCGACGAGATTGGCTGCTTCGTGTCGCAGCGCGAGGATTTGGTCGATGTTCTTGCTGTTATCCCACTCGGGGTTGTCGCCCAGATCGGAGCCGCGCGTAGTCCATGCGCGGTACATTTTTTCCCGCAGCTGGCGCCCGTGCGCGTGCTTCATGATTGCGTCGTAAGTGGGATAATTAAGAGACAGCAACCAGCCCTCGAGATCTTCACTGGCGGCATCTTCCGCAGCGCGATCCAGCGTCCGTTGCGGTACCCCGAGCAGGTCGCTGGCGTCGAGAATATGCATCGACCAGGCGTCGGATGCATCCTGCACCTTGTGCTCGAAATCGGCCTGGATCGCAGCGAGTTTTTGCATAATTTCCTTGAAGCGGTTCTTGTCTGCTTCTTCCAGGGCCACTCCGGCCAGGCGAAAATCGCGCAACGCGTGACTGACTGCGCTGTGCTGCGATTCGCTCGCATCGGCCGGTAGTGATTTCTCGACCGAGGAATAGGCTCGCTGCAGACGCAAATTTTGTGATATTTCGGTGCCGTGCTCGGTCAATAGAGGCAGGGCGTGCTTGTATGCTTCACGCCAATCGCGCGATCCAAGTACGCTTTGCAGGTGGTTAACGGGTGACCAGACTCGCCCCAGCTCATGTTCCATCAGTTCGACCGGCACGACGAGAGAATCGAAATCCGGTTCGCCGATTTCGTCCAGTAATGCGTGGAGTTGTTTGCGATGATCGGATATCAGCTGCTCGATCGCCGGCAATACGTGTTCCGGTTTGATATCGCCGAAACGCGGCAGCGATGAAGTGTCGAGCAAGGGGTTTGTCATGTAGCGGGTTGATATCCTCTGTAGCCGCCGCATATTAACACAGCGCCACAGGCGCAGATTGGAGATTAAGGCGCCAGAACATGGAGAAAGTAGTGACGGAAGTTTTTGATCTGCTGGTCGTAGGCGGAGGCAGCGGCGGGCTCGCACATGCACAGCGGGCGGCCGAGTACGGAGCAAAGGCGGCCGTTGTCGAGTACGGGCCGCTAGGTGGCACCTGCGTCAATGTTGGCTGCGTGCCGAAAAAAGTCATGTGGTATGCGGCCCACCATGCACATCAACTGCGTCATGCGCCTGACTATGGCTACGATATTGCCGTCAATGGCCATGACTGGGGTGCGCTGAAAAAAAGGCGTGACGCCTACATTGTGCGTTTAAACGGCATTTACAACAGCAATCTCGAGAAGCGTGGCGTTACCTATATTCGTGGTACTGCACGGTTCGTGGACGCCAACACGGTTGCCGTCGACGGCAAGGAATATCGGGCAGAACGAATCGTTATCGCGACCGGTGGCAGACCGATGGTTCCCGACATCCCGGGCGCCGAACTGGGGATCACATCAGACGGTTTCTTTGCGCTGGAAGAGCGGCCCGCGCGCGTGTTAATCGCTGGCAGCGGTTACGTCGCGGTTGAACTCGCAGGCATTTTCAACGGGCTTGGGAGCGAAACGGGAATAATCGTCCGCAAAGACGGCATACTGCGCAGCTTCGACGAAATGCTGAGAACGGAACTCATGAGCGCAATGCGCGCAAGCGGCATCGCATTTGATACGGGCGTGATCCCGGAGTCGGTTCGCAAGATCGACGACGGGCTGGTGCTTACAGCGAAGGATGGCCGTGAATTCGGGCCCGTGGATTCGATCCTGTGGGCCATCGGACGTGAGCCGAATACGGCATTGCTGGACCTGGACAAAACCGGCGTTCAAGTGAACAGTGAAGGTTTTATCCATACCGATGACTTGCAGCGGACGAACGTGGAAAACATCTTCGCGCTGGGAGATATCACGGGGCGCGCCCCCTTAACGCCAGTCGCCATCGCGGCAGGCCGCCGCCTGGCTGATCGCCTGTACGGCTCGATGGCAGGGCGTCATCTCGACTACAAGATGATTCCGACCGTGATCTTCAGCCATCCGACCATTGCCACGATCGGCATGACAGAAGACGAGGCGCGCACCGAATATGGCGATGACATAAAGATCTACACATCCGGGTTCACTGGCATGTACTACGCGCTGGGTGAGGAGAAACATCGTTCCGTTATGAAGCTCATAACGGCGGGCGTGGACGAGCACATTGTCGGTTGCCACATTATCGGCGAGGGGGCTGACGAAATGTTGCAGGGATTCGCCGTGGCGATACGCATGGGCGCTACGAAGAAAGATTTTGACGATACGCTCGCGATTCATCCGACGAGCGCAGAAGAACTGGTAACGATGCGTTAGCTCAGCCTGTCAGGCTGCGATGATCATCTGCTTGAGTACAGGCGCGGTGTCGGGTCGCACGCCCCGCCAGATTTTGAACGACTCTGCAGCTTGTTCCACGAGCATCCCCCAGCCCATGACGGATTTTCTGGCGCCGGCTTCGCGCGCCCAGACGCTGAAAGGCGTTGGCTGTATCCCGTAGGACAGGTCGTAGCAAAATGTATTTTCCGAAATGGCGGCCTGTGGGTATGGAGGAGTTTCGCCCCTCAGTCCCGCCGACGTGGCATTGATGATCAGGTCGTAGGTCTTGCCGGTTGCGACTTCATTAAAGCGGCAAGCAGAAACCGGGCCTGATCTTGAAAAGTGATCGGCCAGCGCTTTCGCTTTCCCTAGCGTTCGATTTGCAATTTGAATACGTGTTGGTTGCATTTCCAGCAACGGCCCGATGATGCCGCGTGTTGCGCCGCCCGCTCCCAAAATCAGAATGTTCGCTTTTTCGATCGATACGCCGAGATTGACCGCAAGGTCGCGCAGCAACCCGATACCGTCGGTGTTGTCGCCCATGACCTCGCCGCCCTTGAATGCGAGCGTGTTCACGGCGCCTGCGGTCGCGGCCCGCTCACTCAACTGATCCACGAGCCGTGTTACTTCCGCTTTGTGTGGCACCGTGATGTTAAGGCCCCGGCCCCCTGTGCGCTGAAATTGTCGCACCGCCGTTTCCAGTTTTTCCGGCGAGACTTGCAGAAGTTCATACTGAATATCCTGTCCGGTTTGCAATGCGAACAGGCGGTGAATGATAGGAGAGCGACTGTGGGATATCGGATATCCCATGACACCGTAACGATCGACGGCCTTGATTTCCCCTGTTATTTGATTGGCCAAATACTTACTCCGCGAGCCAACGTGCAGCGTCCATCGCAAAATACGTCAGTATGCCATCAGCGCCCGCCCGCCTGATGCCAAGTAATGTTTCGAGCACGGCCTGCTTCTCATCGAGCCAGCCGTTGTTTGCCGCCGCCTTGAGCATCGCATATTCGCCACTGACCTGATATGCGTACGTTGGGACCTGATACGTGTCTTTAACTCGCCGGATGATATCGAGATACGGCATGGCCGGCTTCACGATTACGAAGTCCGCGCCTTCATCGATGTCCAGGCCCACTTCGCGGACGGCTTCGTCCGAGTTGGAGGGCGCAACCTGATAGGTTGATTTGTCGCCACCGGCGAGATTTTCGGCCGATCCGACGGCATCGCGAAAGGGCCCGTAGAATGCCGAAGCAAATTTGGCCGCATAAGCCATGATCAACGTATTGATATGACCCTCTTTCTCGAGGGCAGTACGAATGGCGCCGATCCGACCGTCCATCATGTCGGATGGGGCGATCACGTCGGCGCCTGCGGCCGCGTGCGAGAGTGCTTGTTGCACCAGTGCGTCAACCGTCACATCGTTGAGAACATAGCCGCGTTCGTCGATGATCCCGTCCTGGCCGTGCGTCGTGTAAGGGTCGAGAGCGACATCGGTGATGACGGTGAGCTCTGGCAATTCTTTCTTGATTGCCCGGATAGTTCTTTGGACCAGGCCGTCGGAACTTGCGCATTCGGCGCCATCCAGGCTTTTGAGTTCCGAGTCAATAACCGGAAACAGGGCGACCGCCGGAATACCCAGGTCGCGGGCGAGAGCGAGTTCGACCAGCAGATTATCGATGCTTTTGCGGCTGACTCCGGGCATCGACGGCACGGATTCAGCCCTGCCTTTGCCATCGAGCACGAAAACCGGGTATATAAGGTCGTCTGCCGACAGCTTTGTTTCCGCTACAAGACGCCGCAGAGCCGGCGTACGGCGGCTGCGACGCAAGCGAATACTGGGGAACTGATCGGGTTTCAATTGACTCATCGCGATTCAAAATAATAGTAAGTGCTTATTTTCCCTATATTTTACCAAGGAAACCACCTCTAAAAGGTGGTTTTGGGCGGTTCGCGTAATAAAAATCAACAGGAGCGGGTCATCTCGTATGAACAGTAGCAAAACCGCGCGCGACAGGCGGCGAAGATTTGACAGGATTGTCACCGTTTTCCATATGGACATGTACCGTTATGCCGCATGGTTGAGCCGTGACAAGTCGATTGCCGAAGACGTCGTTCAGGAGGCGTTGCTGCGCGCCTGGAAGTCCCTCGATGCGTTGCGCGACGACGTGGCAGCCAAGCAGTGGTTGCTGACGATCGTGCGACGGGAGAACGCTCGCTACTTTGAACGACGCCGGCTGGAGACGGTCGACATTGATAATTTGACGGCATCTCAGTCTGCATTGCTGGCTGAGACGCCAAACGAGGAGCTTGACGATCTCAGGGAAGCGATTTATCGGCTCGACGACGATTATCGCGAACCGTTGGTTCTGCAAGTCCTGATGGGCTACAGCACGAACGAGATTGCACAGATGATGGGGCTCAAGCAGGGAGCGGTATTAACGCGTCTGCACAGGGCTCGCCTCAAGCTTAAGCGAGACGTGGCTGATGAGATGGCCTCATGAGCCGGACAAGTGAGATGATGAACTGCAAGGAATACATTGAAGCGCTGACCGTGGACCCGACCTTTGAGGGCGGGGCCGGGCATGTGGAAGCCTGTGCTGAGTGTCAGGCGTATCGCACACAGATGCTGACGCTGAACGACGAGATCGCAAGCGCACTGGAAATCGCCGTGCCTGTTTTGCAGATGCCTCAGTTACCGGATCTCGACACGCAGAACGTGGCGTCGTTGTCCGACCGTCGTGTCCTCTCGAAGCCGGTCTGGTTTGCGCTGGCGGCCTCCGTGATGCTCGCGGTGGCCATCGGTGTCCGGCTCAGTGAATTCGGCGTGACCTATGGCACGCTTGAGGAACAGATCCTGGCGCATGTCGATCATGAACCAACGGCATTTCTGGTCAGCAATACGCGCGTATCGAACAGTCATTTGGCGTCGGCCGTGCCGGCGGATATCGCGGTCTTGAATCACGACGCCGGGATTATCACCTACGCACGGAATTGCGTTATTAACGGCAACGAAGTGCCGCACCTTGTTATCCAGGGAGAATTCGGTCCCATAACGATCTTGTTGATGCCAGAAGAATCGATTGCTGAGGCCAAACTGCTTGAGGGCGACAACATTCGGGGCGTCATTCTTCCAGTGGGCAGCGGCAGTATTGCTATCGTCGGAAGTCGCGAGGAACAACTCGATCGCGTCAGGCGAAACATATTGGATTCAGTAATGTGGAGCACTTGAAGCTCTTTTGTTGAGAAACGAACGCCCGGTCTTGGGCAAAAACCTGTAGGAGAAAATAGAGATGTCAGAGAAGAAATTACTAAAACCTGTTGCGTTGGCTGTTGGTGTTGCACTGGCCGGAGCATTCGCAATCGGCGGGTCGGTTAATGCGGCCTCCGTCGACAGCCCGTTCCAAATGTCGGCGCTGAGCGCGGGCTACATGCTCGGTGAGGGCGAAGGTTCTTGTGGCGGCGACGACAAGAAAGACGGAGAAGGTTCTTGTGGCGGCGACGACAAGAAAGACGGAGAAGGTTCTTGTGGCGGCGACCACAAGAAAGACGCAGAAGGTTCTTGCGGCGAAGGTTCTTGCGGCGCTGACAAGAAAGACGCAGAAGGTTCTTGCGGTGGCGACGACAAGAAAGACGATGGAGAAGGTAGCTGTGGTGGAATGCTTTAAGCTATAAGCCGAGCGAATACTTCTATCGAAGAAAAAAGAGCCCGCGCATCTGCGCGGGCTTTTTTGTGCGTGCTCTGTAGATATGTGCGATGAGAAGTGACAACAGTACTGCTACATTGGCAAGTCGCACAATATGAAGAGCAATACACGATGGGGAAGGTAACGCGTTGTACATGGGCCGAAGGCGTCAGTCTTGCCTATATTGAATACCACGACCGGGAGTGGGGCGTGCCGGTATGGGACGACCAGGTGCAATTCGAGTTCCTTGTTCTGGAGGGGGCGCAGGCCGGACTTAGCTGGTCGACGATCCTCAACAAACGAGAAGGTTATCGGCGTGCATTCGCCAATTTCGAGGTCGTGAAAGTTGCTCGAATTACAGACAAGCGCATCGAAAAACTTTTGCAGGATCCCGCAATCGTGAGAAATCGACTTAAAGTTCAGTCAACCGTGACGAACGCGAAGGCTTTTCTCAAGGTACAGAAGGAATTTGGCAGCTTCTCCGAATACATCTGGGGTTTCGTGGGCGGTACTCCGATCCAGACGAATTTGCGACAAGACGGCGACGTGCCTGCGACATCCGCGGAGTCGGATGCGCTCAGCAAAGACCTGAAAAAGCGCGGCTTCAAGTTCGTGGGCAGCACGATCATGTACGCGCATATGCAGGCGACCGGCATGGTCAATGATCACGTCATCGGATGTTTTCGTCACCAGCCATGCAAAAAACTGGCGGCGTCGAAGCCCTGATCGCGTTCAGTTACCGATTGTGATTATCGTCAGCGCTGATACGCCCTGCGGCGTAATGTGCGAGATGCCACCCAGGTAAATGGTATTGGACAGCAACCCCGACCAAGTCACGGTGACGTCAGCCGTAGTGCCCGCGTTAACAAAGGATGGGCCGGTGGCGCTCATGTTGCCCTGATCGTCGATGTTGCCGATGGACCAGGCGAGCAGGCTGTAAACGGCGCCCGGGCCGCCACTGATTTGATCCGTTTCGAAGCCATGGATATACACGCCGTATACACCCGGTGCGGGCCGATAAAGGTTGAATTGCTCCTGTGACGTAGGCTCGCCACTTTGGCCGATTTCGTCGCACGAACTACCATCCAGTCCGCAGTAGTACACGTACATATCCAGATCGTCATCGCCATCGGTCAATGCGTCGAACAGCGAGAAGCGCAGGAATAGCTGATCCCGCGGCACGATGAGCACGTGCTCAGTCACGCCGTTCATCGTGCGACGAGTGAATGTCTTGGTCGGGTCGTTGTCGACCATCCGCTCCTGGATGAGCGGTAAATTGAGGCCGTGTACGCCCAGGTCGTAGCTGCCGTTGTAGCCGAATTCGACGGCAAACGTCTCGCTCCCTGTGCCGCCGAAAGATACGATTTCGATGGGTGCAGTGATCGATGTGGGCTTGACCGCCACGGTGCTGACAACGTCATGTTCGTCGCTGGACCATGTCAGTGAGCCGAAGCGCCAAAGATCCAGCGGCCCCGACTCGTAGGTGAGCGTGACCTCATAGCTTACTGACTCTCCTGGGCCGACGCTGATACTCGGAGGGAACACGGCCACGCTGATTCCGGGCGGCGGCGTGACCGTGACCGTGTATGACTCAGCGTCGGCGCTGACATTGGTCACCTGGCGAGTCACCTTCTGCTGGCTCGCCAGTCTTGAGACCGAGATCGTAGCTTGGTTGAGGTCGCGGGCAAAGAACGAAAAGCCCGCGGCGCTGAGTTGGTCGCAGCGTTCCTGGGTGACGGCAGGCGAAGCGGTTCCGCAGGAAAACGCGTCGTAGGCATCGTCGCTGACCTCGTATACAAGACCGGGAGATAGCGCATCGTTCGGCACGATGTGCCCGGCCCCGTAGTCGAACGGATTCGCCGCGGCGAGATTGTCTGGCAATTGCAAGTCTTGCCGCGCGCTGGTCATTAATGCTGATTTGATGGCGGCAGGCGACCAGTCAGGATGGGCCTGGCGCAGGAGGGCAGCGACGCCGGCGACGTGCGGCGTTGACATCGACGTGCCACTCAAATACGCGAAGTTCTCCCCGGGCGTGGCGTTCGCCGCATCCGGCGTGAAGCCGGCAATAATATTAATGCCCGGCGCCGTGACATCCGGCTTGAGAATGTCAGGGACTGGCCCGGGACCGCGGGCCGAGAAGCCGGCCATGACGTTGCCCGTGTCGGCTGTGGTCAACAAAAAGCTTTTCTCGAGGACGACGGTCACTTCGTTACCTGCATCCATCTCCGCCAGGATCAGGTTGGCGTCCGCCTGGCCGATCATGAGGGCCGGGATGCCGACAAGCCCGTCTTCCCCGAACATGACAATCGGCTCGCCGGCAATGTTGTAAACCAGGGCAGCAACTGCGCCGGCGTCTTCGGCGTTCCTTACCATGTCGGTGAACAGACAACCCGATCTTTGCAGCAGGGCGATGGCGCCGGAAACGTCCGCGCCATTCGTCAGGGGCTGGCAGCCGTCCGACGTAACACCGGGCGATCCGTTGGGCAAGCTGCTGTCGCTGTCGTCGACAAGCACCAATGTGCCTTCTATCGGATCGACATCCTGCAGGGGCGTCGAAAACAAGGCCTCTTTGGTCGCATATTTTCCCGCGATGGACGGTGGCGTTGATACCTGCATCGCTTCCACCGAAGAGTCGCCGTCTCGGCTTGATGCAGCGACAGTGATCACCCAGGGACCGCCTGCGGGCGAGCCGATGGTCGCAAGATTAGGGCCCTCGTTGCCCGCAGCGACAACGGCGATAATGCCCGCCTTGGTTGCGGCGAGCAGCGCGATATCGTCGGGCGCCGTGACGCCGGTCATCGAGCTACCGACCGAGTAGTTGATGATATCGACGCCATCGGCGACGGCGCTGTCGATCGCGCGGGCGAGGTCCGACGTGTTGCAGCTGGCACGCGATTTGTTGGGGCGCAGCCAGCAGGCCTTGTAGACGGCGACTCTTGCCTTTGGCGCCATGCCTTCAACGTCGCCGATCAACGTACCGAATATCGACGCACTGGTGCGATTGCCGGCAGCCGTCGTCGCTGTGTGAGTGCCGTGGCCGTCGGCGTCCCGCGGTGAACGATATTCGCCGACATCAATTGGACCGGTTTCCAGCGCACCGTCGATGAACCAGCGGGCGCCGATCAATTTGTTATTGCACAGCGACTCGTCGAATTCTTCACCCGTCTCGCACGCACCGTTCCAGTTGTCTGGTGCAGCGAACACCTGCACGTCGGCAAGTTTGTCAAAGCGATGACAAAGCCAACGCCCGAGCAGCGAGGTCTTCGCCCAATTGCTGCGGCAAACACGCGGTCTGTCCGCTGCGCGCGTGTCTTGCAAGGCAGGGTGCTCCGGCGCCACGCCGCTGTCGATGAAGGCGATAACCAGGCCGTCTCCGTCGAATTCGTGCTTGGCGCGCAGGCCGGTTTCACGGTCAAACAAGCCGAGAAAAATTGCACTCTGTCTTGTTGCGAGAGGTCGGATTTCGTCCTCCCAGACATTGAGGACCTCGGGAAGGGTTTCAAGTTTTTGCGCCTGAGCGACGCTCATGCGCACGGCGAAACCGTTCAGACTGTACTTGTAGCTGTAGATTTCACGGGTATTGGGGCCAATCTTGCGGAGTACTTGCTGCTGTTCGTCTTCGAGTTTCGCCGTATAGGCCTGAATAGCGGCGCTGTTCTTTTCAAAGCGCGCAGGGCGTTTGTTATTGGGAGCGATGGATGCCGCCGCTACAGTCGATTTCGACGTCGATGCGTGATATTCAGCTGCAGATGGGGAACGCAGTTGCACGATATAGACTTTTGACGTGGCCGAATCTGGTGCGGCAGGCAGCGCCAGGTTTCCCGCGCTCTTAATAGCAGGTTCATCTTGTGCGGCGGCCGTGATCGGTATCAGGAGCAAGCTGCAAAGCAACGCGACGATGAGTCTAGTCGTCTTTATAGCCACTTAATTCTTCCTCGCTGAAGGTGACACCCAGCCCCAATGCGACTCGATTGACGAAGTTGAAATAACCGACGATCAGCGTGAGGTCGAGAATGTCCTTGTCGGAGAGTCCCGCAGATCGCAGCTCGCCGAGGTCGGTCTCGGTCATGGCCCCGGGCGCTGTTGTCAGCTTTTCAGCATGGCGAACGATGTCACTTAGTCGCGGCTCCAGTCTTTCCAGGCCGTCGGCTGACGTCAAAAGACTGATCGTAGTATCGTCTTTAATGTAGCGTCGTAACGCCTCCTCATGGTGACTTACGCAGTACGCACATTCGTTACTTGCCGAAACGACTACGGCGATAGCTTCGCGTTCCGCCCGGCTCAGCCCCGACTTGCCGAACATGATGGTCATGTAAAAATCGAGATGGTCTCCCATCGCGTCGGGGTTCAGACTGTGAACCTTGAGAATGTTTGAGACTTTCCCCCGCTGTTTAATCAGTGCAGCGTAGGTTGCAGCTAGCTTGCCTTCAGCCTCGCTGACTTCTATTTCTTCTATCCAGGACATAGTTCCTCGCCACGGGCCTCAGTGCAATTGACGTTACCACCGGGATAGCCAAAAGAGAACGCCTGTCGCGTCCGGACGTTCTCAGGTTGCGAACAATTGCTCCGAATCGGCGAAACTCTTGAATTCAAGCGCGTTGCCGCTGGGGTCGCGAATAAAAAATGTAGCTTGCTCACCGATTTCCCCTTCGAATCGGATCTTGGGCGAAAGCAGAAAATTACCGTCCGCGTCCCGCAGATGATCAGCTAGCGCCTGCCAGTCGTCCATATTCAGAATGACGCCGAAGTGGCGTGCAGGCACGGCGTCGCCGTCCACCGTATTCGTTACAGGATTGTCATCGTCTCCTTCAACCAGGTGCAATGTTACCTGGTGGCCAAAGAAATTGAGGTCAAGCCAGCGCGATGTAGCGCGACCTTTTTCGCAGCCCAGCAAGCCACAATAAAAAATCTCGGCTGCTGCGAGATCGTTCACCGGCAGCGCCAGGTGGAACGGGCAGAGGGTGTCCGTCATCCGGCATCTCCAAGCCAGTCGCGTGGCCGCAGGTAGTCGCTGTACAGTTTTTCTTCCGGCGAGCCATGTTCCGGTTGCCAATTGTACTCCCAGCGCACCTGTGGCGGCAGCGACATCAGGATGGACTCGGTGCGACCACCCGACTGCAGTCCGAACATCGTGCCGCGGTCATAAAGCAGATTGAACTCGACGTAGCGGCCGCGTCGATACAGCTGAAAGTTACGTTGCCTGTCGCCGTACGGGTGGCTGGCGCGTTTTTTCACGATTGGCTTGTAGGCATCGAGAAAACAGTCACCGACGGATCGCACGAACGCAAAGCTTTCGTCGAAACCCCGCTCGTTGACGTCGTCAAAGAACAGACCGCCAACGCCACGTGTTTCGCCGCGATGCGGCAGGTAAAAATAATCGTCGCACCACTTCTTGTAGCGCGGATAGAGTTCTGCGCCGAACGGATCGCAAGCCGCCTTCGCGACCGAGTGCCAGTGCACGACATCTTCGCGGAACGCATAGTAGGGGGTCAGGTCGAAGCCGCCGCCGAACCACGAGACTGGATTTTTCTCGCCGGCGCTGAAAAAACGAAAATTCGCATGCGCGGTCGGGACGTAGGGGTTCTGTGGGTGCAGGACGAGCGAGACGCCTATGGCCTGAAAACTTTTGCCAACGAGTTCCGGTCGCGTCCTGGTAGCAGACGCCGGCATCTCTTTGCCAAATACATGGGAAAATCCCACGCCAGCCTGCTCGAAAATTCCGCCGCCCGACAGCACCCGACTTTCGCCGCCGCCACCACCGGATCGCTCCCAGGTATCGCGCACAAACACGGCGCCGCCATCGAGCTGCTCCAGTTCCGCCGTAATGCGATTCTGCAAGGCCAGCAAGTATTCCTTAATCTGATCGATGTTGCTCATAGTCAGCGTGGTCGTAGTATTTTTCCGGTCAACAAGTCGCGGATTTCCGACGGTCCCGAAGAGGGTCCGCACTCGCCGGGTACGACATAGTCTACTAGGCTTGCGAATTGACGGCGCAGTATGAGCGGGTTGCGGGCGACCGGTTGGCCACTGAGATTGGCGCTTGTTGATATCAGTGGAGAGCCGACCTTATTGCAAAGTGATATCGCTACCGGGTTGGTTGTCAAGCGAACGGCGACGCCGTCGTTGTTTCCGCGCACGATCGCCGCAACTTTGTCGTCTGGCGGCACAACCCAGGTAATGGGAGTTAGCGGATCCGGCGTCGGCAATGACCGGCCAGCGGGTAAGGCGATCCAGCCATCGAGTTGTGACGCGTCCGCCGCAATCAGGATCAAGCCCTTTGCCGGATCGCGATTCTTGATTCGCAGCAGCCGCTGAATCGCGTCCAGCCTGTCGGGAAGGCAGCCGAGACCGAACACGCCCTCAGTCGGATACGCAATGACGCCGCCGCGAAGCAGGATTGCGGCGGCCTGGTCGACGAACATCATTATCAACCCTCAGCCTTTTATCTTTTTTGCAGCCTTTTTCTTCGTCGCTTTCGTTTTTTTCTTGCCGCGACGACCGCGTGCTGGCGCCGCCGCCAAAAGCTCAACACATTCTTCGAGTGTTAAAGATTTGGGTTCGCGATCTTTGGGAACGCGCGCGTTCTTGGTCTTGTCGGTAATGTAAGGTCCGTAGCGTCCGTTAAGAACCTGAATTCCCTGTTCCTCGAAGTCCTGAATGATGCGGTTTGCATCAATAATTTTCTTTTCCTCGATCAGCTTCAGCGCTCGGGGGAGTTCGATCGTATAGGGATCGTCGTCTTTGAGGGAAACGTATTTGTCTCCGTATCGAACGTAAGGCCCGAAGCGTCCGACGCTCGCCGATACCGGCAGACCGTCGGCGGTTTCGCCCAACTTGCGCGGCAACTTGAACAACTCCATCGCGGTTTCGAGGTCGATGTCGTTCATTTTCTGGTCAGGACGCAGGCCCGCGAATTTGGGCTTCTCTTCATCGTCCTTGGTGCCAATTTGCACAAACGGGCCATAGCGGCCCATGCGCACTGTCACGGGCTTGCCGCTTTTGGGGTCCGTACCCAGGTCGCGCGCCTGCGCAACCTGTTCACGAGTGACAGAGGCTTCTTTCTCAACACAGAGTTTGTGAAAGGGCCGCCAAAAATTATCGAGCAGGGGCACCCAGTCTTTTTCACCCAGTGAAACAGCGTCGAGGTCGTCTTCGAGCTTCGCCGTGAAGTCGTAGTCAACATATTGTTTAAAATGTTCGGTCAGAAAGCCGATGACGATGCGGCCGATGTCAGTCGGAATAAAGCGCTTGGCGTCCATCTCGACGTACTCACGATTTTGCAATGTCGCGATGATGCTGGCATAGGTCGAAGGGCGACCAATGCCGTACTCTTCGAGCGTCTTGACCAGGCTCGCTTCGGTGAATCGCGGTGGCGGTTCCGTGAAATGCTGTTCAGGTCGTAATTCGTCGAGCTTTATCGTGTCGCCCTCTTCGATTTCCGGCAGCAAGCGATCGCCTTCGTCGTCTTCGGCGTCGTCTTTGCCTTCCTGGTATACGGCTATGAATCCCGGTTCGACCAGCACCGAGCCATTGGCGCGCATGCGGTGGCCGCTTTCTTCGCCACCAATCGTCATTTCTATGGCGACGGTATCGAACACGGCCGGTACCATTTGGCAGGCTATGGTGCGCTTCCAGATCAATGAGTACAGCTTGAACTGATCGTCATCGAGCACGGTCCGGAAGTCTGCGGGAGTTCGTGCGGCAGACGTCGGGCGTATGGCCTCGTGGGCTTCCTGCGCGTTCTTGGACTTGGTCTTGAACTGGCGCGGCGCATCGGGAACGTTGTGCGCGCCATAGCGCTCTGCGATAAGGTCGCGAATTTCGCTAATTGCCACCTCGGCAAGGACGACCGAATCGGTACGCATGTAAGTGATCAGTCCGACGCTATCTTCACCTGGCAGCGCAACACCCTCATAGAGCTTTTGCGCCACGCGCATCGTGCGTTGCGTGTTAAAGCCCAGTTTGCGAGAGGCTTCTTGCTGCAGTGTCGAGGTGGTAAACGGCGCTGCGGGATTGCGGCGACGTTGCTTCCTGGTGACGCTCGCGACATGCAATTCGCCCTGGGCTGCATCCAGCAGGGTTGTTTCGACTTCGCGAGCGGCCGTTTCATTTTCGAAACTGAATTGTTCGACCTTCTCGCCCTTATAACGGATCAGGCGCGAGACGAAGACCTGATCGTTTTTGCTGATATCGGCCTCTATCGACCAGTACTCGCGCGCGTTGAAAGCTTCGATCTCAAGTTCGCGCTCCACGATCATGCGCAGAGCCGGACTCTGGACCCGGCCTGCGGACAGGCCGCGCTGAATCTTTTTCCAGAGCAACGGCGAGAGGTTGAACCCCACCAGGTAGTCGAGTGCGCGGCGCGCTTGCTGCGCGCCAACGAGATCGCTGGAAATATCGCGCGGGTTATCAACAGCGTCCTGCACGGCCTTTTTGGTAATTTCGTGGAAGACCACGCGGTGCACGGCCTTGTTTTTGAGTACGCCTTTTTCTTTGAGCAGTTCAACCAGGTGCCACGAGATCGCTTCACCCTCGCGATCCGGATCAGTTGCGAGGTACAGGGCGTCGGCGTTCTTAAGCGCTTTGACAATGGCGTTGACGTGTTTTTCGTTGCGTTTGATGATCTGATATTTCATCGCGAACTGGTTGTCCGGATCGACGGCTCCTTCCTTGGGTACCAGGTCGCGAACATGACCGTAGGACGCAAGAACGTCAAAGTCCTTGCCCAGGTATTTGCTGATTGTCTTAGCCTTGGCGGGCGATTCGACAATGACGAGATTCTTCGACATAAACTAATTCGCGACCTTTTTCTCAGGTTCGGCGGCTGCAAAACAGAAAACCGCGGACTGTGCCGCGGTTGAATTACATGCTTGTTAGCAGTGTGTCAAGGAAATTGCGCTTCCGTCCAGGCGATTTACCTAGTGAATCGAGCCCGTGCCTTCCTCGAAAACGAGGTCTTCCATGCGCGCATAGGCGAGTTCCTGGCCAGGCTGGCTGAACAGCACCATCAGGACCACCCACTTGATCTGCTCGACGTCGATGTCCTCGGATTCGAGAGCGAGCAGACGGTCAACCAGAATTTCGCGCTGCGGTGGCGACAGGATGCCGGCCTGCTCGAGGTAAGTGATGTAGCCGCGGCAGAAAGTGTCGAGTCTCTCGTGCTCAAAGTCGTTGAAGATGCGAGTGGCGTGTGCGGTCTGATTACCGTAATTCAGGCATTCCTGTTGGTCTGTGAGACCGTCCAGCCACTCGAGCGCGCGCTCGATCTCGGAATCGCCGAAGCCAGCCCGCGACAACTCCATGCGCAGTTCGTTTTGGTCGGGTTCGGGATCTTCTTCTGTTTCGACGTAAGTTTCAAACAGGTACATTAGTACGTCGAGTACGTTTTCTTTCATGCCTGGAGCAACTCCTTTTCTTCAAGCAATTAGTGCGTAGCGTCCGCCTGACAGTGATTCAACTTCACCATGAAGCTCCAGGATCAGAAGCATGGAGGAAAGCTGCTCAATCGTCAATCCGGATTGATTCTTCAGATCGTCGATGGCGATTGGGTCATGGCCCAGGAGTTTGCGCAGTTCCACGTAGTCTTTATCGTCATCGGGTGTTGGGGCCGTGTCTTGCTCCACTTTACCTGCGGTTTGCTGCAAATGGCCGGCCAGCGGCGCAAGTTCGGCGCCGATGTCGTTGGCGGTTTCAACGAGTTTCGCGCCCTGGCGAATCAATTCGTGGCAGCCACGCGCCAGTGGATTATGGATGGAACCGGGCAGAGCGAAGACCTCCCGCCCCTGTTCGGCAGCGCAGCGCGCCGTAATCAAAGAACCGCTGCGACGGGCGGCTTCGATGACCAGCGTTCCAAGGCTCAAGCCACTGATCAGGCGATTGCGTTCGGGAAAATGCCGGCGATCGGGGGGTGCGCCGAGCGCATACTCGGTGACGAGGGCCCCGCTTGCAGCAATTTCATGGGCCAGGTCGTGATTTTGCGCGGGATAAACACGGTCGATACCGTGGCCCAGAAAGGCCACTGTCTTGCCGCCAGCGGAGAGTGCGCCACGGTGCGCCGCCGTGTCGATTCCCTCTGCGAGTCCGCTGACGATTGCATAGCCGCTGCTGGCAAGGTGTCGCGAAAAATCCACTGCATTACGGACTCCGCCCCGGGTTGGATTGCGACTTCCGACGATGGCGAGAGACGGCAAATGCAGCACATCGATATTGCCGTTAACGAATAACAGCAACGGTGCGCCGGACAATTGAGTGAGCATCTCCGGAAAATCATCGCGGCCGTACGCCACGATGTGATGGCTGTCACCGTCGAGCCACGACAATGAGGAACGGAGCGTTTTTTCACTGGGCATCGATATCGCCTGAGCTTTCTTGTCGGGTAGCCCGGCCGCGCGGAGTTGGCTCGCACTCGCCGCAACAATCGCGGCCACATCGCCGAAGCGTTCTTTGAGTGCCTGTAACTCAGCGACGCTCACATACGCATGCGCCAGATTCAGCCACGCGCGATGATTCATTGCCGCACCCGGAGTGTTGGAGATAGCCATCATACCGCCGGCGACGACAGGCAGATAACGCATTTCTCGTTCTTAGGCGAAGAAACCAGGCAAAAAAACAGCGCCGACCGGCGCTGCTTCTTAAATCGTTTTAGTTAAACCTGAGCCTAGGTCGGGTTGCGAACGAAATCGTGAATATGAATTGAATGCGTCGCTTCCATAACCAGTCCGTAGCTGATGCGGTCGAAGGTCTTGAAAACCATCACCGTTCCGATTTTTTCGTCAGGGAGTTTGACGCGACCGCCACGGACGCGATCCTTGATGACCTTGCCCGGCTGAAAGACCGAGAGGATATCGCCGACCGTGAGGCCATCGTCCGATCCCCGGTTCATGATAATGACCTGGTATTGCCCGATCTGCGTTACACCGTCGACCACGGAAATGATCCGGCCATCGATCGTCGCGCTCGGCGCGCGCGGAAAGAAATTCAGCGGTACGTCGACTGCCGCGGGGAGCAGCCGATCACCAATCTTTGCTTCTCGCATCGAGCTCGTGATTGCGACTGTCGCAGGATCGCCACTGCGCTGCAGCCGGCCTTCGGCGACGATGATGCCGTGATGGCCGACCAGGCGGTTGTCGTCGGGATCAATTAACGGGTCGCCCACATGTACGAAGTTGTATCGTGTACCTAGCGCATCGCCGGTGATGCCGCGCACATAAACCTGGTTGCCGGCCGATGCGATCATGTGCTCACCGCGAGTTTCGAGTAAATACGGAAGAGCGGCGGCCTGAGATTTCTCAAGAACGACTCCGGAGGTCAGGAACGCGACGACATCTTCGTAAGGTATGCTGGTTATGGCCTCGGTCAGCGGCGTTACGCGTGCCTGCGGCGACAGGCGATACGCGGATCCGTGCACATTCGTTATGCGTGTTCGTCCACCGATGTAAACCAGGCCGAGAACATCTCCCGGGTAAATCAGGTGAGGGTTTTCGATCTCCGGATTGACGTACCAGATTTCGGGCCAGAACCAGGGATCCTTCAAAAACGTCGCGGAGATGTCCCATAAGGTGTCACCAACCTGCACGACATATTCGTCCGGGTGGCCCTCGGCCAGCGGCACGGGTTCGTTAATGCGCTCAAGCATGGGCTCGTAAGTCGCAGGCTGCGTATTTGACGCCATTGTGTCCGATCGACTTTCCGGCCGGGTCGTCGACACAGCCTGAACAACCGGCCGGTCCGCGGAGCTATCGCCGGAGAACGGGTTCAAAGAGCAGCCGGCCAAAGCGGTGGCCAGCGTGATAAGGGTCAGCCTGTAGGAAATATTCAGGCAATTCTTGCTAAGAGACATAATTCGCGGTTGCTCCATACAGATGAGTTCGGGCCCGTGCTTAATAAGGCGTTGCTATACTATGTCGTTCCGGTACGGCTGAGGCTGCCAATTACGTCACATTTCCGGCCCCAAACACAGTCCGGAAAGGCGATTTTACGGCGACATTGTCTGACATCTTATTCAATAAAGTCAAACATTTAGGTCTCTTTTTAGGTAATTCACGCGAAATATCGTGTGAATTATTATGTTTCAAGGGTTCGATTATGACCCGAAAGCCCGCTGAATGGCTTATGTTTAAATAATGGCAAAACTGAAGATTCTGGAATTTCCTGATCCGCGCCTCAGGATAAAAGCGACTCCCGTGGAGTTTGTTTCCGACGAATTGCGCACGTTAATCAGCGACATGTTCGAAACCATGTACGCGGCTCCCGGCATTGGGCTTGCTGCTACTCAGGTCGACGTGCACAAACGCCTGCTGGTGGCCGACCTATCGGACGACAATACCGAGCCGCATGTGTTGATCAATCCGGAGATTCTCGAAAAGGATGGCGTCATTGTCACCGATGAGGGCTGCCTGTCGGTGCCGGGCTATTACGAGGCGGTGGAACGGGCCGAGCGCATCAAAGTGCGTTTTATCGACCGCGATGAGACTGAAATCGAGATGGAAGCGGTTGGGTTGCTGGCGGTTTGTATTCAGCACGAAGTCGACCATCTCGACGGTAAGTTATTCGTGGATTATCTGTCGGAAGCGAAGCGACAGCGCATACGCAGGAAGCTCGAAAAGGATCGGCGTCAACAGGCCACAGAAGTCGCCTAGGCAGTTCGTCGTGAGGAACCCCCGCATAGTCTTCGCCGGCACCCCGGAGTTCGCACTGGCATCGCTGGTGGCGCTGCTGGCGGCTGGCTTGTCGCCGGTGGCCGTTCTGACGCAACCTGATCGCCCGGCCGGTCGCGGGAGACGCATGACGGCGAGTCCGGTGAAAATTCATGCCGGGCAGGCGGGCATTCCGGTGCTGCAGCCGGAGACGTTGCGCGATGCCGCCGCCGCCGCCGGGATCGAGGCGCTGCGGCCCGACATCATTATCGTCGCTGCCTACGGATTGATCTTGCCCCAAAACGTGCTCGATATGCCTGCGCACGGTTGTCTGAATGTCCACGCATCGTTATTGCCACGCTGGCGTGGTGCTGCGCCGATACAGGCGGCGATTCTTGCCAATGATGACTCGACGGGCATCAGTCTCATGGGAATGACGGCCGGTCTGGACTGCGGCCCGGTGTTTGCGGCGAGCGCGTTGACGATTGCAGGGGATGACAATGCCGGCGATTTGCACGATCGCCTCGCTTCGCTCGGCGGGGAGCTGCTGGTCGAGAAGTTGCCAGGCATACTTGACGGCGAGATTGTGGCCGACGCTCAGGACGATACGCTGGCCACGTACGCCGCCAAGATCGACAAGCGGGACGCCGAGCTCGACTGGACGCTGCCGGCCGACGAACTTGATCGTCACGTGCGTGCCTACAACCCGGTACCCGGGGCCTTTTTCCTTGTGGGAGGTACAGGTACGCGTGAGCCGGTGCGCATCAAGGTCTGGAATGCACGGCCCGTTGCTGAAATCGACGCCGCGCCCGGCACGGTCGTTGAGTACAGTAACGACGGTTTGATTATCGCGTGCGGCAGCGGCGGTCTGTGTGTCGAAACGATGCAGCTGCCCGGTAAGCGCCGCGCTACGGTGCTTGAAGCCATGCAGCAAATAGATCTTCGCGATCAGCGATTGCCCGGCTGACAGCAATGAAAAACGCGGGGGCGAAAACAAGGGCCGTGGCCGCAGAAGTGGTCGATGCGGTCGTCAACGGCGGCCAGTCGCTGGATGCGGCCGTCGCCAGGAACGAGCAGCGTATTGCCGCGAACGACCGCTCGTTGCTGCGCATGCTGAGCTTCGGCAGCCTGAGAAACCACTGGCGGCTGCAAAGCATGGTCGATCAACTGCTCAGCAAGCCGCTCAGGAAGAGAGATCGCGTGGTGAATGCTCTCCTCGCGATCGGTCTCTACCAGATTGGTGAAATGCGCATCCCCGATCACGCGGTCGTATCCGAGACGGTCGAGGCGACGCGGGAGCTTGGACGGCCGATGCTCGCCGGCCTGGTCAACGCATGTCTGAGACGATTTATGCGTGGACACGTTGTGTTTAAAGATTCCGGGGACGAACAGGCTCTGTGGAATCATCCGCAGTGGCTGATCGACAGGATCAGGCAGGACTGGCCCGACGACTGGCAGGTGATTCTGGCGGCAAACAATGAACGTGCGCCAATGTGGTTGCGCGTTAACCGTTCACGACACTCGGCGGCGGAGTACCGTAAATTGCTGCCAGGCGCGAATGTCGATGCCGGGTTGCTTGCGGGCATACCCGGAGCGCTGCGCCTGCAAGCGCCCCTGGCAGTCGCAGAGCTGCCGGGTTTTGCGGATGGCGCTGTCTCGGTACAAGACGGGGCCGCGCAAATCGCTGCGCACTGGTTGCTCCAGGGGCGGCATGGCCGGCTTCTGGATGCGTGCGCGGCGCCCGGCGGCAAGACGGGTCATCTGCTCGAACTCGGTGGCGACGGCGTGTCGCTGGTCGCCCTCGAGCTCGACGAGTCCCGCACGGCGAGTATTTCGGAGAATCTTGCCCGAATCGGTCGCGATGCAACCATTATTGTCGGCGATGCATCGAAACCAGAGGAATGGTGGGATGGGAAGCTGTTCGACGGCATTCTGCTGGATGCGCCGTGTTCGGCGACGGGCGTCATCAGGCGCCACCCGGATATCAAGTTGCTGCGGCGATCAAGCGACCTGGAACGCCTGATCGTATTGCAGCGCGCCATTCTGGAGGCTCTATGGCCCTTGCTGGAGTCTGGCGGCAGGCTTTTGTACGCGACGTGCTCGGTGATCGCGGCGGAGAACGAAGAGGTGGCGGCACGGTTTCTGGGCGATCACGGCGATGCGCTGGAAATTGATGTGTTGCCAAATAACAACATCCGCGATCTAATGCGGAGGAGGATATGTGGTTACCAGATTTTGCCGGGAACGGCGGATCTGGACGGTTTTTACTACGCGTGCTTCGAAAAAAAGAAGGCCTGAAAAAATAGCGATGTCTTTGCAAGCCACTATGGAACGCCTGAACCGGCCAAAATTCGTTCTTGTCGCGATTCTGGTGGCGTTTGCGGCGAGCGCCGGTTTTGCGCAGGACATCGTCGAGCGTGAGGGCTATTTTGAAGTTCGTTCCGCTTCCACGCAGCAAATCGGCGGTGTGCATACGCTGGATGCTCGTTTGCAGCTTGTGCTGAGCAGCGAGGCGCTGGCGGCGTTGAACAGCGGCGTCACTCTGACCATCGAGATGCAGATGCAGGTCATTCGCACACGGCGCTTCTTTTTTGACGATGTTGAGGCGGAGCTGGCCGTCCGCTATGAACTTCAGCACAGACCTCTCAGTCAGCGTTACATCGTTAGAAATTTAAACAGCGGAGACCAGGATTCATTCGCAACGCTTTACTCCGCGTTGAACAGTCTCGGCCGTATCCAGGGGTTACCCGTTATTGACGACGCATTGCTGGCGCCGGACCGGGCCTACCGACTGCGTCTGCGCGCGATGCTCAATACGCAACAAATTCCTGCGCCATTGCGACTTTTGTTTTTCTGGCGCGGTCAATGGCAGTTACAGAGTGAATGGTTTGAATGGTCGCTAGAACGCTAAAACGCGCTTTTTATTCCTTAATGGGCGTGGCCGGCGTCACACTGGCGCTTGTTGCTCTGTTTCTGTTGACTCAAACCGTACAAAAGTCTGATGACTTCGATCGCTTGCAGGGCATCATACTGGCGATCAACATTGCGGGCGGCTTCCTGCTGATCGGGATGCTGGTTGGCAACCTGTGGCGACTACTGCGCGACTATCGCGCCAATGTTCCCGGAACCAAACTAAAGGCGCGCATGGTGGGGATGTTTGTCGGCCTGGCCGTGCTGCCATTGATCGTTGTTTTCTACTTTTCGATTCAATTCATCAACCGCGGTATCGACAGCTGGTTTAACGTGCAGATCGAAGAAGGGCTCGAAAATGCGTTGACACTAAGCCGAGCAGCAATAGAGTTTCGAAAACGTGAAAATCTCTACGCAACGACGCGAGTGGCGCAACGACTGGCGCTCGTGTCCGACAGCCGGGTGGTGTTCGAGCTCCGGATGATGCGCCGCGAAAGCGGCGCAAGCGAAATGACGCTGTATGGAACCAATAACACCATAATCGCGACCAGCTCCGACGGCGCGGTGGCCGTTTTGCCAAAACCGCTGACTGAGGAAGTGGCGCTGCAGATGCGGCAGAACCGACCTTTCGTCAGCCTTGAATCGTTGCATAATGGCAATGTCGAAATCCGCACAGCCGTTGCCTTCAAGTACATCGGCTCCCGCGGACAAGAGACGCGTGTTGTGCTGGCGCATTATCCGATCGCGGAGCGACTCGGAAAAATGATCAACAGCGTCGAAAATTCGTACTCCGAGTATCAGCAGCTCATGTTTTTTCGCGAAGACCTGAAGGACTTGCTGACGCTGACGCTCGCCTTCGTCTTGCTGCTCAGTTTGCTGGCCGCCATTTATGGCGCGTTCGTATTGTCACGTCGGCTCGTCGCTCCGATCCAGGACCTCGTTGCCGGAACACGCGCCGTTGCGATGGGCGATTTCGATACGCGCCTGCCAACGCCGGGCCGTGACGAGATCGGTTTTCTGGTCAGTTCGTTCAATGACATGACACAACGGCTGGCGACCGCCAGGCGTGAAGCGAGCCTGAGTCAGGCGCTCGTAGAGGCCGAACGCACGAACCTCGAAGTCATACTGGCGCGCTTGTCGACAGGAGTGCTTGCGCTTGATTCGGACCTGAAGATCCGCACCGCAAATCAGGCGTCCGGGTCGATTCTCGGCGTGGATCTTGAGAATCGCGTTGGCGAGTTGCTCCGTGACGTCGCAAAGGACATGCCACTGCTGGAACAATTTGTGGACGTCGCATGCGTGCACCTCGATGCCGGCGAAACAGAATGGCGAGAGCAAATTGTCCTGCGCGGAGAGTTAGGCAGACGCGTATTGAGTTGTGCCTGCACGACTTTGCCCGGCGACGAAGATCATGCGGCCGGCTACGTTATTGTATTCGACGACATTACTGCGTTATTGCAGGCACAACGAGACGCGGCCTGGGGCGAGGTCGCACGCCGGCTCGCGCATGAGATCAAAAATCCGCTCACACCGATCCAGCTGTCCGCCGAACGCATACGCCGGAAGTATCTGGGCACGATGGACGAGGAGGAAGCGCAGGTACTTGACCGCGCTACTCACACGATCGTGCAACAGGTCGAAGCGATGAAGGAAATGGTGAACGCGTTCAGCGATTACGCGCGTGCGCCTGACATGGACATCGGTCTTTTCGATCTGGGCAAGCTCGCGCACGAGATCGTGGATTTGTATCGTGCGCAGGAAAGTAATGTTGAGATCGTTCTGACGTCTGATCCGACGATGCCGCTTGTCGAGGCTGACATGGGTCGTGTGCGTCAAATACTTCACAATCTTATTCGCAACGCCGTGGAAGCGCTTGAGGGCAGCAATGATGGGCGCATTGACGTGCAGGTCGGTGTTGCCGAGATTGATGAAATCGCAATTGCACAGATCCGGGTTGAGGACAACGGCCCCGGATTCAAGGCCGGTTCGATGAGCCAGATATTCGACCCGTACGTGACGACGAAGCCCAAAGGCACGGGTCTTGGTCTTGCCATTGTCAAGAAACTCGTGGAGGAGCATATCGGCTCTATCCGCGCGAAAAACCGAAGCGATGGAGGCGCAATGATCAGCATCCGCTTGCCGCTCAATGAGGCGGCGAGAGAGTTGATGATTGCAAGGGCGCCGGGACGCGCTGAAAAAAGGAGGGAAAAAGCATGAGCAATCCTCATGTACTGGTAGTTGACGACGAGGCGGATATTCGCACAGCGATACAGGACGTTTTGTCCGACGAAGGCTACGGCGTAACCGTGGCGGCGAATGCAGACGAAGCACGCGAGGCGCGCGCGAACCAAAAATTTGACCTCATACTTCTGGATATCTGGATGCCTGACACGGACGGCATCACCTTATTGCGGGAGTGGTCGGAAGGCGGCGACCTCAATTGCTCCGTCGTTATCATGTCCGGTCATGGCACCGTCGATACGGCGGTTGAGGCAACTCGACTGGGCGCATTCGACTTCATCGAGAAGCCGCTCTCGCTCGCAAAATTGTTGCGAACCGTGGAGGCGGCGCTTGATTCGATGGGCAAGCAGTCCAGGACTGCGCGCAGTTTGTTGCCATCTTTGCTGGCTCCCGTCGGCCGCAGCGCGTTGATGCAGGCATTACGCGAGCGAGTGCAACAGTATGCCCGCCACGAAGGCTCGGTGTTGTTGAGCGGCGAGCCCGGAACCGGCCGTGGCGCGTTCGCCCGCTACATGCACGCCCTCAGTCGACGCGCTGACGAGCCGCTGACGACCCTGACGGCGGCGTCCGTGTCGGACAGCGGACTCGAGGAGCAGTTGCTGGGTCGTGAACAGGGCGACGAAGTCAATGTGGGCGTGTTCGAACGAGCGTCAGGCGGCACGTTGGTCATCGACGAGCTATCAGACCTCAGTGAAGCCGCGCAAAAGATCTTGCTTGGCGTGATCGAAAGCGGTCATTTCATACGAGTGGGCGGTTCGAGTCCTGTAAAGCTGGACGCAAGAATCGTCGCGACAATCAGCGCGGACTACGAGGCCCTGATCGAGGCAGGCAAGTTGAGACGCGACCTCGTCGCGGAGCTCAGCGTGCTGAGTTTGCGGATACCGCCGTTGCGTGATTACTCGGAGGACGTCCCGGAACTGCTGGCATACTATGTTGACAAGCTTGTCGATGCAGAACGATTGACGTTCCGGCGCTTTAGCGTTGCGGCGCAAAACCGTCTGCGTAATTACCCATGGCCGGACAATGTCCACGAGCTGAAGAACCTTGTTCGACGCCTGCTGATGTCCGGCGACAGCGAAGACATTGCGCTTAGCGAAGTCGAGGCTGAGATCAGCGCCGTCACTCCGGTAGACGAACCGCTGGTCAAGCAAGACTTGCTGGCGTTGCCGCTGCGCGAGGCGCGTGAACATTTCGAACGCTCTTACTTGCAACAACAGCTGGTGTTGTGTGACGGCAAGGTAGGGAAGCTGGCCAAACGCGTCGGCATGGAGCGTACGCATTTGTATCGCAAGCTCCGCGCGCTCGGCGTGGATTTCAAGTCAATCGGGAGCGACGACTAGCTGATGGGGGTCGACCGGCGCTCGCTCGGTGACGATCAAGCGGCCGTCCGGAAGGAACTTGACGCCCGGGTCGCCGAAATCCTGCACGCTCAGGCCTCGTATGAGGTTCAAAGCGCGTTGTCCAACGTCAATGCTCGGGCCGTCGGGCCGCCGTTGTACGGTTGAAATAATCTCGCCTTCGACGAAGGCGCCTTCTCCATCCAGGGTCACCAGCAAAATTGGAGCGATGCCTTTTATTCCGGCAACGCTGATGCCGTAATAGGTTGCGAAGTTCCCCAGGCTGTAGGCGATCAGCCGACCCTTGTAGCGCTCGATCCCGCGTGCGACATGCGGCCCGTGGCCGATGACCAGGTCGGCTCCGGCATCGACAACGCCTCTCGCAAACCAGACGACGTCGCCACGAGGCTCTTCGTAATACTCTTCCTCTGCGAACGGTATGCGAGTAGCGTCGATCCCTTCGGCGCCGCCGTGAAACGAAACAATGACGACGTCGTGTGATGCGGCGCATTGTGCGACCGTCACGAACGCGCGCTCATAATCGAGCATCATGTTTGAGTTTTTGGTGACGGCGTATGCGAGCAGCGCGACCTTGAGCCCGTTAATTTCAAAACTGGCGAAATCTCCCTCACGTCCGGAATGCAGCATGCCGCTTGCAGCTATCGCCTCCATGCTGCTCGTTCTGCCCTCCTCGCCAAAGTCGCGGGCGTGATTATTCGCGAGACTGAGTACGTCGAAACCAGCCTTCCTGTAGAGCTCCGCGTACTGCGTCGGCGAACGAAACAGGTAACAGGCGTCCGGATTGCTGCATTTCTTGCCGGGCTCGCCACCATCGATGAGCACACCCTCAAGGTTCCCGAAAGCGATATCTGCGCCGGACAGTATCGGCGCGACCGCCGCGAAAAAACCGACGCCATCGTCGTCGGGCAAATGGTTTTCGGGGTAGTTTGTGCCGATCATCATGTCGCCAACGGCGGCGATAGTGATGCGCATGGTCGTCTTGTCTGCCGCCAGCGGTCGCAGCTGCGGCGGCGAAGCGGTGGACGTTGCGACCGGCGCAGGATCAGGCACAGGCGCGCTCCGGGGCGCGGCAGCGCAAGCTGCAAGCTGCAATAGCGCCAGTGGCAGGAGAAGTCGGCCCAGTCTAGTCACTGAGTCTAATACGCAGTACGTCAATTTTTGCCGCCCGCAAGCGACTGCGCAGCATGTTCAGCTCGTCGAGATCATCGATCGGTCCGATGTAGACGCGATGGTAATTGCGGGAGTTGACTTTGACGCGCTGAACGCGCGATTCGATGCCATGCAAAGCGAGTTCTGCGCGGCGGCGGTCGGCGTCTTTGTTGGTCGAAAACGAGCCCGCTTGCAGCACATAGACTCCGGGCTCCTCGATCGCTCGTGGTTCGAGGTCCTTTTCGACGTTGGCTTCCCTGTCGGGAGTGGTGACCTCGAAATCCGGTAAAATGGTGTAGAAAGTGAATCGCTGCATGCTCGGCGCGTCGTCGTCCGGCGGTCGTGACTCGCCGTTGTCGTCGAGAGCGCTCTGCATGCTCGCTGGTTTTCGGGCTGGCGGTTCTACAGCGACCATCGGTACGCGGTCTTTTACATAAATGGCGAACGCGACAGACAATCCAATTGCGAGGCCGAAGAGCAACCACAGCCAGCCCGGGTAGTCGTCCCGCTTCCTGCGGCGTACCGAACGTCTTTTTCTGCGCTTCGCCATTACATTTTATTCGGCGCGGATACACCGAGCATGTGGAGACCGTTGGCGATGACTGTGCGGGTTGCCAGGATCAGGTACAAACGGGCATTGCGCAGCGATTCGTCGTCGACGATGAACGTGTGGGCGTTGTAGTAGGTGTGGAAATCGTTTGCGAGGTCGCGCAAGTAATGTACAAGGTGCTGTGGCGCCCGGTTATTGGCGGCAAGTTCCAAAACCTCGGGATAGCGACTCAACGATGTCATCAGTGTTTTTTCCTGCGGCTCGCGCAGCTGGCCAAGTTGCGCGCCACTGCCGGACGGATCCCACCCGAGTGATTTCTCGGTCAGCTGACGGAATACGCTGGCGATGCGGGCATGGGCGTACTGGATGTAGAAAACCGGATTGTCATTGGATTGCGATTTCGCGATA
Source organism: Pseudomonadota bacterium (assembly GCA_022563255.1). Taxonomy (GTDB): domain Bacteria; phylum Pseudomonadota; class Gammaproteobacteria; order Steroidobacterales; family Woeseiaceae; genus UBA1847. The sequence continues at coordinate 32,618 of JADFNS010000007.1, read as the reverse complement.
TCCAGGTCGAAATCGAGGTGCTGATTGTTGGAGCGCATAACATAGTAGAAACGCGCAGCGTCGTTGCCGACTTCGGCGCGCAATTCGCGTAGCGTGTCGAACTCGCCGGAGCGCGTCGACATTTGCATTTTTTCGCCGTTGCGATACAGCGTCACAAACTGTACCAGCTGGACTTCGAGATCGTCGCCCTGGTAGCCCATGGCGCCGAGACCGGCGCGCAACCTGGCCAGGTAGCCGTGATGATCGGCGCCGAGGATGTCGATCAGGTAATCGAAGCCGCGTTCGCGTTTGTCGAAGTGATAGGCGATGTCCGACGCGAAATAGGTTTTAGCGCCATTCTCACGAACGACGACGCGATCTTTTTCGTCGCCGAAATTGCTCGCCGGAAACCAGGTCGCGCCGTCTTTTTTGTACAGCAAGCCGCGCTTTTCGAGCAGCGTAAGAGCGTCGTCAATACGGCCAGTCTTTGTCAGGCTTTGCTCGGAGAACCAGGTGTCGAAAGTGACGCCGAACTCAGTGAGGTCGTCCTCGATATCGTCGCGTATGGAATCGAGGGCCTGCTGACGAATGTGATCGAAGCCGTCTTCGCCCTGCAGCGCTTTCGCCCTGGCAACCAACGCGTCTATGTATATTTCCTTGTCGCTCTCCGGCGCATCTGCCGGCAGGTCCCTGAGCACGTCGTCAGCGGTCGGCGTGACCAAATTTTCGGTATCAATATCCTCTGCGATGTCGCGAATGTAAGCGCCGCGATACCCGTTCTCCGGGAACGGCACCTCGACGCCCTTGCTCCCGAGCCAGCGCAGCCACACGCTCGCGCCGAGTATGTCCATTTGGCGACCGGCATCGTTGACGTAATATTCGCGATGTACACAATAGCCGGCAGCCTCGAGTAAATTTCCGACTGTCGCACCGTAGGCTGCGTGACGACCGTGGCCAACGTGCAGCGGGCCGGTTGGATTGGCTGATATGAATTCGAGCAGGATTTTCGGGCTGTCTTTCGGTTTGGCCCGACCGTATTTCTCGCCATCACTGACGATCGTACGCAACTCAGCGTGGAATGCCGCTGCACTGAGGTAGAAGTTGATAAAGCCGGGTCCCGCGATCTCGATTTTCTCAATTAGTTTGCTGTCGTCCAGCGCGGCAATAATGCCGGCAGCGATTTCTCGCGGGTTCTTGCGTGTTGGTTTGGCAAGCCGCATCGCGATGTTGGTCGTGAAATCGCCATGATCGGGATCGCGCGTACGTTCAACAGTGGTTTCGATCGACAGGTCGGCCGCGGCGTCGGCGAAGTCTGTCAGCCTGGCAAGTGCGTCATTAACGAGTGTCGCGACAATTTGTTTCATTGAGAGTTCGGATCGATCCTGGCGAGCCGGCAATTCTACCGGGTTATGAGGTTCTGTACAGACCCCGTCAAATAAGTTCTATGGGGTCTACGTCGATGGACCAGCGGACTTTTCGAGCCGCTGGATCGTTTTCCAGCTGGCGGCGAAGTTCTCGCAGGGCGTGGTGCAGCGCCGCACGATCGGCGCTTTGCAGCAGCAATTGTGCGCGGTGGCGACCCGCCTTCCGTGCCATCGGTGCGTCAACGGGCCCGAGTACTCGCAGCGTCTCGTTAGCGCTCGTGGCCAGATGTCGCCGCGCGACTTCGAGGAATCGATGGGCGTCCGCTCTGTTGTGGGCGGCGGAACGCAACAAAGCCAGACGAGTGAACGGTGGCCAGCGCGTGAGCTCGCGTTCAGCGAGCGCGTCGTTTGTGACCTGCCGATAGCCACCGTTGATCAGCGTCGACCAGAATTTGTTTTCCGGAAACGCCGTCTGAATCAACACCTCACCGGCGCGGCTTTCGCGGCCGGCCCGGCCGGCGACCTGAATGATCGACTGCGCCATTCTTTCGCTGCTGCGAAAATCCGTGCCAAAAAGACCTTGGTCGGCGTTCACGATGCCGACCAGTGTCAGTTTCGGAAAGTGGTGACCTTTCGACAGCATTTGTGTTCCGACAAGGATATCTGCCTCGCCTGCAGTGGCGCTCTTGAGCGCCGCATCCATTGCACCTTTGCGTTGCGTGCTGTCGCTGTCTATTCGCCTGATCACAAAACCCGGAAATCTGGACAGCAGGGATTCTTCGATTCGCTCGGTGCCTTCCCCCAATGGCCGCACGATTTCTCCGCACTCGTCGCATTGCTCCTTGAGTGGTCGATTGAAGCCGCAATGATGGCAGCGAAGTTGCTGCTTGTGCGCGTGCACTGTCAGGCGCGAATCACAGCGCCCGCAACCAGCGATATGCCCGCAACTGCTGCAAATCAAAGTTGGCGCGAAGCCGCGACGATTTAGAAAAATCAGGACCTGGCCACCGTCGTCCAGATGCTTGCTGATCGCATCGGCCAGTGGTTGGCTGATACCGTCGGTTGCGGGCGCACGGACTGTGTCAATGAGTCGCAGCGTTGGCGGTTTGGCGCCGCCGGCCCGCACCGGCAGCACGATGTGTTTGTACGTGCCGTTGCGGCAATGGTGCAACATCTCCAGCGTTGGCGTGGCGCTGCCGAGAATGATCGGAATGTCCAGGTGCTTGGCTTTGGCGATAGCGAGATCGCGTGCCGAGTAACGCAGTCCTTCCTGTTGCTTGAAAGAAAGATCGTGTTCTTCGTCGACGACGATCAGACCGGGATTCCTGAGTGGCGTGAATATCGCGGAACGCGTCCCGACGACGAGCCGTGCCGCCCCGGAACGTGCCGCCCGCCATGCTGCAAGGCGCGCAGTATCCGTCAGCCCCGAATGCAGCAGCGCGGGCTCGATGCCCAGGCGCGCCCGCAGTCGATCGACGAGCTGTGGCGTCAAACCGATTTCAGGCACGAGGACCAAAATTTGCTTGCCCTGTTTGATCACGTCATGCATGCGTTGCAGATAGACCTCGGTCTTGCCGCTGCCGGTGACGCCGTCGAGCAGGTAGGCGCCGAACCGGTCACTCGAGCGCAAAATCGATAATGCCTGCTGCTGATCGTCGTTCAGTGTCGGTCCGGGTTCCCTGGCAGCCGCGAGCCGTTCGTCCATTTCGGGCGCGCGCGCCTCGAATGCGAGAATCAGGCCCTTTGCCAGCAGCGCCTTCGCCGATCTGCGCCATGTGGGCAGCATTTCATTCAAGACGTTTGCTTCCAGCCCATCACCGCCGGCATCGACCAGTGCTGCGATGAGCTCGGCTTGCTTCGGCGCGCGTGACGCTATTGCTGCGATATCCACAGCTTCTCCGGCAGCGGTGATCGCCATCATCTCTACCCGCGGGCACAGCGGTTTTCCCTGCCGCAGAATGGATGGTAGCGCGGCCGCAACGACCTCGCCGATGGGGTGGTGATAGTAGTCGCTCGTGAAGCGCACGAGCCACAGGTCCTGCGCCGACAGCAGCGGTGCGTCATCCAGGACGGCGTCGCAGCGGCGTATTTTCCCGGCAGGCAAAGCGGAGTCTGCGGCCAGCCCGAGGACCATTCCGACTTGCTGGCGTCGCCCAAACGGAACCTGTACCCGGCAGCCCGCGGCGGGCACGGCGCCGCTTGCAGGTGGCAGGTAGTCGAATTCCCGGGACAGCGGCACGTTGACCGCGACTTTGAGTATTGGCGTATCGCTCACAAGGGTCTACATAATGCGGGTCAGGTTCACTCCGAAGCCGGTCAACCGTGGCGGTGTTCGGACGTTAAGCTAAAGGAGACAAGTTAGATCACCTCGTGGTGGAGTCAAGGAGTATGACGACAGGCACTGCAGTTTTTGCGGTATCGTGCACCGGTGAGCGATCGACAGAGGCTCGGGTACTGCAGAAGGAACAGCAACTTGACCGGTTTCTGGCCGGGGTGGAAAGGCGGGCTTTGCGTATCGCCGAAATAGCCGTGCGTGATCGCGATGAAGCTTTGGATCTCGTGCAGGATGCAATGATCAAGCTCGTGCGCAGTTACGCCAACAAGGGGGCGGACGAGTGGACGCCGCTTTTTTATCGAATACTCCAGAACGGCGTCCGCGACTGGCATCGTCGGCAGGCAGTTCGCAACCGCGTGATGGTGTGGTTTGACGGGTCGAAGTCCGATGACTATGACGTCATTGCGGCGGCGCCGGACCCTGCCGGTCGAACGCCTGACGAAGAATTGCAAAATTCAGAGGCGATGCGGGATCTGGAATCGGCAGTGCATCGATTGCCGGCGCGGCAGCGCGAGGCGTACATGCTGAGAACATTCGAAGGTCTCGACGTTGCGGGAACGGCCGTGGCCATGGGCTGCAGCACGGGCAGCGTAAAGACACATTATTCGCGGGCGGTACATACGTTGCGCGACAGGTTGGGAGAACACTGGACATGAACAAGCCAGATGAACAAATCGGCCGGCGGGCAAAAGAGCTGTTCGACGAGTCAGTTGAGCGTCTTGACGCCGCCACGCTGTCGCGACTGAATCGCGGTAGACATGCAGCACTTGCGGCGGCGGGTCAGTCCGGCTGGCGGTGGTCTGGATGGTTGCCGGCGATGGGTGTTGCGGCGTCCGTATTACTGGTCGTGATGACGATGCGCGCGCCCGGTGGCGCAGATGTCATCGACGCCCCGGCGGTGGATTTCGATATTCTGCTCAGTGAGGCAAGCATTGAGATGCTTGAGGAGCTCGAGTTTTACAGTTGGCTTGACGGACAGGAGCTGGATAGCGGAAGCGATGTTGGCTAAAGGTGGCCGCTGCATAACATTGTGCGCGTTCGCCCTGTGCGCCGCGACCTTTGCAATGGCGGACGACGATGAGTCTGCCGACATGGGATTTATCGAATACCTCGGCCTGTGGGAGGAGACGGACGAAGACTGGCTGCTGCTGCAAGAAAATGTGATACCTGACAAAGAGCAACGGCGCGACCCCGTACCGGAAGGTGATGAGTCGACGGAGTTGGAAGATGAAAGCTAAACATATCATCGGAGTTGTCTTGCTGCTGTTCGTTTGTGCGGCGTTTGCGGACGACGACGGCATTGCCTGGGACAGCCTGAGCGCGTCGCAACGTGAGGTGTTGGCGCCGTTCTCGCAAGACTGGACCGACATTCCAGCCGCGCGTCGCCAACATCTCGTCAGAGGTGCGGATCGCCTGGCGACCATGAGTCCCGAACAGCACGCAGAGGCCGCACTGCGATTTGCGTCCTGGCGGGCGCTGCCTGGTGAACGGCGCGCACTGATTCGTGATCGTTACGAGATCTACAGAAGGCTGTCTCCGACGGAGCAGCGGCGCATAAGAAATAATTACCGGCGCTTCAATCGCATGGATCACGACCGTCGGCAAAAGATGCGAGAAAGATATCGCGATATGACTCCGGAACAACGGCAGCGCATGCACAACAAAGCGAGGCACAGACACCGGACCCCTGTTCGCGACTGATAGTTTTGTGCATGTACACCACCTTCGTTACACTGCCGCAGTTCAAACAGAGGGATATCGATGAGGATTGGTGTACCGAAGGAGATTCACGCTGGCGAAAGACGTGTCGCGACGACGCCAGAGGTTGCAGCGCAGCTCATCAAGCTGGGTTTCAGCGTTGCGGTTGAAGAAGACGCGGGCGTAGCCGCGAGCTATTCGAACGCCTCTTATAAAGAGGCTGGCTGCGAAATTGTCGCGTCGAACGACGACATCTGGTCGCAATCCGACGTCATTCTCAAAGTCAGGGCTCCCGAGGGAGATGAAGTTGGCAAGCTTGCCGGCCCACAGATTCTGATCAGTTTTCTCTGGCCGGCACAAAACCCGGAGCTCCTGCAACGGCTCACGATCAATGGCGTTACTGCGATAGCGATGGACAGCGTGCCGCGGATTTCGCGAGCGCAGAAAATGGACGCGCTCAGTTCCATGGCCAACATTGCCGGCTACCGGGCCGTCATAGAAGCGGCGCAGCATTTCGGACGATTCTTTACCGGGCAGATTACGGCCGCTGGTAAGGTTCCGCCAGCCAAGATCATGGTCATCGGCGCGGGCGTCGCGGGTCTGGCCGCGATAGGCACGGCGAAGAGCATGGGCGCGATCGTCAGAGCATTCGATACACGGCCTGAGGTCAAAGAACAGGTTGAAAGCATGGATGCCGAATTCCTGATGCTGGAATTTGACGACGACGAAGACGGCTCCGGCGAAGGTGGCTACGCCAAGACCATGAGCGATGAATTCATCAAGGCTGAGATGGCGCTGTTTGCCGAGCAGGCGAAAGAAGTCGACATCATCATCACCACCGCATTGATCCCTGGCAAACCCGCCCCGCTCCTGATTACGGCGGACATGGTGCGGTCAATGAAAGATGGCAGCGTGATCGTCGATCTGGCGGCCGAACAGGGCGGCAACTGCGAATTGACCGAAGCCGACAAGGTCGTTATGAGCAACGGTGTGTCGATTATCGGCTATACGGATTTGCCAAGCCGGCTGGCGGCGCAGTCGAGTCAATTGTATGCGACCAATTTGCGCCACTTGTTGTCGGAACTCACGCCAGAGAAGGACGGCAACGTGGTCGTCGACATGGAAGACGAGGTTATTCGTGGCGCGACGGTTTGCAAGGACGGCGAAACGACCTGGCCGCCGCCGGCGCCCAAACCGTCTGCGGCGCCGAAGAAAGCAGAGCCTGATGTGACATTGGTGCCACCCGTGGAGAAACGCTCTGCGGCCGGACCTGTTTTCGGCATGATTATCGGTGGACTGGCATTGCTTGGGCTTGGTGCGGTTGCGCCGCCCTCGTTCATGACACATTTCACCGTATTCGTACTCGCCTGCTTCATTGGCTACATGGTGATCTGGAACGTGTCGCCGGCGTTGCACACGCCGCTGATGAGCGTGACCAACGCGATATCGAGCATCATCGTCATCGGCGCGCTGCTGCAAATCAGTTCAACTCAAACGACGATCATGTGGGTCGCGGCGGCCACCGTATTGATAACGAGTATCAATATTGCCGGCGGTTTTGCGGTCACGCATCGGATGCTCGAAATGTTCCGCAAGTGAGGTCGAAATGAACAGCGCGGGCATCGTAACTGTGTCGTACATCATTGCGACCATTCTCTTCATCCTGGCACTCAGCGGACTTGCCAATCAAGAGACGGCCCGTCGTGGCAATTGGTACGGCATCATCGGCATGAGCATCGCGTTGCTTGCGACGATGATCGGTGTCGTCGAGCGACACTACGAGATTTTGCTGATCGCGTTGCTGGTGGGCGGCAGCATCGGTCTTTTTGTCGCGCGGCGCGTACAAATGACACAGATGCCGGAGCTGGTCGCAATGCTGCACAGCCTGGTCGGTCTTGCCGCGGTCGCGGTAGGATTTGCGAGCTTCATGGATCCTGAAAAGCACTTCGCCGGAGTCGAACTTACGATCCATGATATCGAAACCTATCTTGGCGTTCTGATTGGCGCGATCACTCTATCGGGCTCAGTCGTTGCCTTCGGTAAATTGTCCGGGCGGATAAGCGGTACGCCGCTAACGCTGCCGGGACGCCACTGGCTGAACCTCGGATTGCTGGTCGGCGCGATCTGGTTCGGTTATGAGTTCGTCGTGCAGTCCGCGGCCGGGGACGGTATGGAGCCGCTCGTCATCATGACCGGGATCGCCCTGCTCTTCGGCGCCCATATGGTTTTGGCGATCGGCGGTGCGGACATGCCGGTCGTCGTATCAATGCTCAACAGTTACTCAGGTTGGGCGGCCGCAGCGACAGGTTTCATGCTCGGCAACGATTTGTTGATCGTTACGGGAGCGCTCGTGGGTTCCAGTGGCGCGATCCTCAGTTACATCATGTGTCGTGCGATGAATCGCAAGTTCTTCAGCGTGATCGCTGGCGGTTTCGGCACGGCGGGTGGCTCTGTGGCGAAAGGCGCCGAAGAAATGCAGGGCGAAGTTGTCTCGTTGACGGCCCAGGAAGCTGCGGCGATGCTCGCAAACGCCAAAGAGGTGATGATCATACCGGGCTATGGCATGGCCGTCGCCCAGGCTCAGCACACCGTGAACGAAATCACGAAAGTGCTGCGCGCGAAGAGGATCAACGTGCGTTTTGGTATTCATCCGGTCGCCGGTCGCATGCCCGGGCACATGAACGTCCTGCTCGCCGAGGCAAGAGTGCCGTACGATATCGTTTTCGAGATGGATGAAGTCAACGCCGATTTTCCGAACATCGATGTCTCGGTTGTAATCGGGGCAAACGACATCGTCAATCCCGCCGCGCTCGACGAACCGGACAGCCCGATCGCCGGCATGCCGGTACTCGAGTGCTGGAAAGGCGCTATGACCATCGTTCTGAAACGCACCATGGCGACCGGGTACGCTGGAGTGCAAAACCCGCTGTTCTACAAGGAAAACACGCGGATGTTGTTTGGCGACGCCAAAGAGACTCTCGACGAAGTTTTGAAGTCGCTGTAGCCGGTTGCGCATTGAGGTATGCTTCCCCGGGGAGGGGGAAATCTATGCTTGCTGGGCTCGCATCCGACATTTCGCAACAGGTCCTGAGAACCGATGTTGCCGGCATGCCGCTTGAGTGGATCGATTACCGCGAGGCGGTGCGGTTGTATCACTCAGAGCAGGTGGCCTATGACTGTGGAACCCTGCTTTACACGGTTTTTGGCGGCTACAGTTCGCTGGATGGCCGCCGCAGTCGCGTGGACGTGAATTCCATCATTGCGACGCACGGCACCAGCCGGAGTCTGACGCGCAATCGTGACCGGTACGTGCCGCCATTGAACAACCGCACCCTGTTCAAGCGCGACGCAAACCTGTGTCTTTATTGCGGCATGCGTTACATGACGCGGGACCTGACGCGGGATCACATCACGCCGGTTTCACAAGGTGGTCACGACGCCTGGAACAATGTTGCCACGGCGTGTCGGCGCTGCAACAACCACAAAGGCGGGCAGACACCTCAACAGGCGTCGATGCAGCTGATCGCGGTTCCTTTCACGCCCAACTATGCCGAGTACATTTACCTGAAGGGGCGGCGGGTGCTGGCCGACCAGATGCAGTATCTGCTTGCTCACATCCCGCGTTCCAGCCCGCTGCATGCACGACTCAGCGATCACCTCTTAAGCGGAGAGGAGATTGTTGAGGTGCATTTTCATGACTGATGCAATATCTGATTGACGCCAGCGTGTATGTGTTTCGGGCGTACTACTCGATGCCCGACGACATGGTTGACGACCAAGGCAACCCGATAAACGCGCTCTATGGTTTTTGCCGATTCATTGGCGACTTTATGGAACAGGTCACTCCGGAGTACGTAGCGGTACTTTTCGACGAGAGCTCGACCGAAACATTTCGTACGGCGATCTATCCGGAGTACAAAGCGAATCGCGAGCCGGCGCCGCCGGAGTTGAAACGTCAATTTAAACAATGCCGTCGCTATGTGCGCGCGCTTGGCTTGATGGAGCTTTCGAATCCGGCCTATGAAGCCGACGACCTGATTGGAACCCTGGTTGAACACGGGCGCAGAAAAGGCCGTGCATCGACAATCGTCACGCGCGATAAAGATCTGACGCAACTGGTATCAAAGGACGACGTATTCTGGGACTACGCCGGCAAAGGCAAGTTGCGTTACGACCAAATTCCGGACTCGTTCGGCGTCTGGCCGGAACAGATCGCCGACTTTCTGGCGCTTGCCGGCGATGCGGTGGATAACATCAAGGGCGTACCCGGCGTCGGTAAAAAAACAGCGACAGGATTGCTGCAGCATTTTGGAAGTCTGGATGAGATTTACGCCAATCTCGATAAGGTGCACGAGGTGAATGTGCGCGGCGCAAAAACTCTGGCTGCGAAACTCGATACTCACAGGGAAGATGCGTATCTTGCGCGCCGATTGACGGGTATTGCGTGCGACGTCCCCATCGAAAACGCGGAAGCTCTGATGCAGCCGGCAGCGCCGAAGCTTGGCGAAATCAACGCGCTGTTCGATGAAGCCGGAATCGGCATGGCGTTGCGCCGGCAGGCGGAGCGCGTGTCGGATATTTACCGGCACTAAGAACGGCGGACAGGACATGCCCGACTGGTCCTTAATCATCCCGCAACTGGAGGCCGCCGGCGTTGCAGTCAGTGGCGACCACCCACCCACCCCGGTGGGTGGTGGCGATATCAGCGCGGCCTGGCGAATGGCCGCCGACGGTGGCGACGTCTTCATCAAAACAGGCCCGCTGTCGGTTGCCGATATGTTTCTGGCCGAAGCTGAAGGCCTCGCTGAAATTTCCCGAACTGCTACGGTCCGTGTTCCGGACGTGATCGCGACAGGACACAGCGAAGACGCCGCATTTCTCGCGCTCGAATGGCTGGCTTTCGAGAGTTCCGGCGCCGCTGTTGAGCGGCAGTTTGGCGAACAACTTGCGCAAATGCATCGCGTAAGCAAAGACCGTTACGGTTGGCATCGTGACAATACGATCGGACTCAACCAGCAGCACAACGTGGCAACTGACGATTGGCTGGAGTTCTTTCGCGAGCGCAGGTTGAGGTTCCAGCTGCAACTCGCTGCCGACAATGGTTTCGGCGGTGAGTTGCAGGAACGCGGCGCGCTTCTCCTCAAACGCATGCCGATCTATTTCGATCGTGACGATCCCGAAGCCTCGTTATTGCACGGCGATCTCTGGGGTGGAAACTGGGGGTGCAGTGCTGGCGCTCCAGTGGTCTTCGATCCCGCGGTTTACTATGGCGACCGCGAAACCGATCTTGCGATGACGCGATTGTTCGGTGGATTTGGTGCGGACTTTTATGACGCGTACGAAGCGAGCTGGCCGCTGGCGCCGGGACACCGCGAGAGGATGGTTTTGTATCAGCTGTACCACGTGTTGAACCACCTGAACTTATTTGGCAGCGCTTATTTGGGCAGGGCGTTTGGTTTGATTGATAAATTACTATGAGAACGATGTATGAATGTGACCAGAGCTTTGATTACGGGCGCGTCCGCGGGATTGGGCAGCGAGTTCGCCAGGCAACTTGCGAGCAGGGGCAAGGATTTGATTTTAGTTGCACGACGCGTGGCAGCGATGGAAGAGCTCGCGCGCGAGTTGATCAACGACTACGATGTCGTTGTAGACGTTATTCAAGCTGACCTTTCACTACCGGACGCGGTGGCGAATTTGTATGAGGAGGTCGTGAGCAGAGGGCTGCAGGTCGATTACTTGATCAACAATGCCGGTGCGAGTGGCCCGGATTTGCTGCGCGACAGGGACTGGCCTGCCCATCGACGTTATGTCGAGTTAATGATGACTTCGGTAACGGGTCTGTGCCACTACTTCATTCCCGCAATGTGTGAACGTGGTTTTGGACGCGTTCTTAACGTGGCGTCGGTTGCTGGGCGCATTACGGTTCCGGGTGACTATAGTTACGGTCCGACAAAAGCGTACCTGATCGCTTTCTCCAAAGCGCTGTCAGTTAGCCTGCGCAGCAGCGGGGTACAGGTGCTGGCGCTCTGCCCGGGATTTACCCACACGGATTTCCATGCCTCAAAGACGCTGTCGAAGATGAAGGCTTCGACGCCGGCGTTTATCTGGTATAGCGCGGATACCGTTGTCCGGGAAGGGTTGGCCGCGCTGGAGAAAGGCAAGGCCGTCCATACCAGCGGGTCTCTCTATCGATTCCTTGTGCCCATATTGCAGACGCCGCTGAGCAGCTGGGTCATGGCAAGGATCGGCGTGCAGCGCAACTACTGACCGAGTTGCGGAAAGTCGCTCGCATCACCGGACTCGTCAACCTCGTATTTTTCGCCAAGAAAATCCTGTTCGAAAGCGTACAGCGTCGTTCCTTCGGGCGCCTTGATAGCGACGAACGCACCCTCAAAACCCGGAAACTTTTCGAACGTCATGCCGTTTTGTTGCAGCAATTCCATGAGAGCCGGTCGGTCCGGGCATTTAAAACAAGGCGACGGCGCCGTAACTGCAATGCTTTCTGACAGTCCCAGCGGGCAGCCGTCAGCATCAAAACGCATGTGCATGGTCGGTTCTTCACGCATTTCCAGCAGCGTCGGGGCTATTGGAGCCCAAAATTGAGCGGCCCGTAATGCATCTTTGACGGGCAAAGTCAGCTCGAACCAACTGCCGCATGCGGAATTGTTTTCAGCTTCTTCAGCGCCGTGAAAAGTCCGCGCCTCAAGCATTGCGATCATGTTGCCGTCACGGTCGGCGAAGCGCAATTCGTTGAATGAATCTTCATCGAGCTGCATATAGGTAAAGTCGAATCCATGGTCTGTCATTGACGGCGCATGTTTCGCCAGATCCTGCAGAACGAATGAAATCGCGGGCGACTCGAATTCGATATCATGCAATCCGATATTGAATTCGCCGTCGCTCACTACAGTGTATTTGTGTGACCAGACATCGGAGATCTCGAGTTCGACAAAGCCAAGCGACTTGTAGAAGTGCAATGACTCGAGAATGTTGGGCGTGTGCACGGAAAATTCGAGGAAGCGGCCTATCGTACTCATGCTGTTGTCCATCCCGCGAGATGTTGCGTCGTGAGCGCCGCCAGGAATTCGACATGCACATCACCGGCATTGAGCGCCGGTATGTAATGCAATGACTCGCCACCCGACGCGGCAAACAGTTCGGTGTACCGCATCGCGATTTCCTCCAGTGTTTCCAGACAATCCGCGGCAAAGCCAGGGCACACTACATCGAGACGAGCCAGACCCCGTTTGCCAAGCGACGCGATCGTCTCGTCGGTATACGGGCGCAGCCATTCTTCGCGGCCTACTCGCGATTGAAAGGATATCAGCCAATCATCATCGCTGAGATTCAGTCTTGTGGCCAGGAGCCTTGCGGTTTCCTGACACTGAAAATGATAGGGATCGCCGTTCGAGTGCATGCTGGCGGGCAAGCCGTGAAAGGAAAGCATGAGCTTGTCGCCACGACCGTGCAACGCCCAGTCCGTGCGGATGCTGTCAGCAAGCGCATCGATGTATCCCGGCGCGTTGTGATAGTCGTTGATAAAGCGCGCTTCCGGAATCCAGCGAAGTTTGCCGAACTTGCGAGCAATGGAGTCGAAAACGGACGCCGTTGTGGCGCCTGAATACTGCGGATACAGAGGCAGAACAAGCACGCGACGCATGCCGTTGGCTAACAGACGATCAACGGCGGAGTCTATCGAAGGCTCACCGTAGTTCATTGCGAGTTCGACCGGGATCGGATTGCCCTCCAGCGTCGCCAGGCGTCGCTGCAGTTTTTTCGCAATTTCAATCGAGTAAACAAGAAGGGGCGATCCCCGATCTGTCCAGATTTTCCGATACGCGGCCGCGGCGCGCGCCGGACGAACTCTCAGGACGAAGAAATTTAAGGCCAGCCACCAAAGCAGCCGCGGAAATTCCACGACGCGAGGATCGGACAGAAATTGTTGCAAAAAGCGTCGCACCGCCGTCGTGGTAGGCGCCTGCGGCGTGCCGAGATTGACGACGAGAATTCCCGTGGACCCCGAGGGTCCGTGTTCAATTTGCGGTGTATTGCGGTGCGTCGGCATAGTCTCGGAGACGGTTTTCTAACACGGCCAACACTACTGTAAAGAAACGCCACACGCCAGCGAAAGCCACTATAATTGCTTGTCTTGATTGACAATTGTAGAAGTGAAGCGCCAATGAAAACCTTGTCCACCGAAAATCCCCATGCGAACGAGCGCTGGGTTCTGCTCAGAGATATCGGGGTCGTTCAGGCTAAATTGATCATCGACGGGCTGCGCGACCTGGTTTTGGTTCCCGCCACGCTGATCGCGGGCATTGTCAGTCTGGTCAATAGCAAAGACGGTCATCCGGGCAGCCAATTTTATCAAATGCTGGCTTTTGGCAAGCAAACAGAGCATTGGATCAACTTGTTTGGAGCCGTTGAAAATTCGCCTGAGAAATTGCAGCAACGACAACGGTTCGGCGACGGTGATATTGACGATCTGCTCGGTAAATTCGAGTCTTTCTTAATCGACGAAGCCAAACACGGCGGAATAACCACCCAGGCGAAAAAACATCTGGACAGAATTCTGGACGCAGTTCAGCGCAGAAAATAAGAGGCGAATTTTTCTTATTTCTGTACGTCGCGACCGGATAACAGGTCGTTAAGACTCGGCGGCGGATGGCCGGGTCCCATGCGACCGCTTTTCAGTCGCCTGACATAGTCTTTGTAAGCTTTCATCGCCTGGTGTCCGAAGAACCAGCAGATGGGGATGTTGGCGAACAGCATGACGGCCGTACCGATGCCGGTAATGTTGTCGAGGTCTGCATCGGTCTTGATGAAGCCCAGGGTTGCAACGACAATCAGCAGGCAGTAGACGATCTTGTAAGGGCGTACGGATTTATCCCCGGCCAGATAGACCATTCCCTGTTCGCCGTAATAGCTCCAGGAAATCATCGTTGATATGGCGAACAGCCAGGCGGCGATTGAGATCAGCCACTTTCCGAGACCGGGCGTCACGCTGTCGAAAGCCTTCGCAGTGAGCGTAGCGCCCACGTAAGTTCGATAGATGCCGTCGCCGACGGCCGTTGGAATCGACGGCGTGGCAAACGGCACCCAATTGATAACGTAGCTGTCGGCGCTCGCGGCAACAATTCCCTCGACCCGATGGAGCGCGGTTCCCGTTGTCTCGTTCGGGTGTGCTGCGACGACTAACATCACTCGGTCGTTCGTCGCCCAATCGTCGCCTGGCACGGCGCTCTGCGAGAACTGCCAGCCCTCTTGCGTCTGCACGGCGGTTGGCATCGATTGCAAATCTACGTCTGGCGCACGATTCCAAATCCCGGTTGAAAGAATGATGAGTGCCGTAAAAGTGCAAACGACAATCGTGTCAATAAAGGGCTCAAGGCCCGCAACGATGCCTTCGCGAGCCGGTTCGTCGGTCTTGGCCGCCGCATGTGCAATCGGTGAAGAACCCTGTCCAGCTTCGTTCGAGAAGACCGCGCGCTTGAGGCCGAACAAGAACGCCGACGCTGCCGAGCCGCCGATAAACGCACCTGCCGCCTCAGTGGGCGCGAACGCAGATTTGAAAATAAGGACAAAAATACCCGGGATTTCGCCGATGTTGAGTGCCAGCACGTAAAAGCCGGCGCCCAGGTACATAACGACCATGAGAGGTACGAGCGTCGCAGCGACTCTACCGATGCGCTTGATGCCGCCAAGAATGACCGAGCCGACAATCAGGGCAAGCACGATGCCTGTGATCCAACTCGGTATTGAGAAGTACTCCTGCGTTAGTTCGCCTACGTTCCACGCCTGAAACATGTTGCCGCCGGTCGCCGTTGACACCAGCAGCGTCACGCAGAAAATGACGCCGATGGCACGGCCGAGTCGGGGCAGGCCCTTGCGCTCCAGTGCCTTGTGTGCGACCCACATCGGACCGCCGTGCGGATTGTCCGGATCGTCGGTGTTGCGATACAGCATCGACAATGTGACTTCGGTGAGCTTGATCGCCATGCCCAGCAGACCGATAACCCACATCCAGAACACAGCTCCAGGTCCGCCGAGCGTGATGGCCAGCGCCACGCCCCCGATGTTGCCGAGTCCTACCGTTGCTGACAGTGCCGCCGAGAGCGCCTGAAAGTGGTTGATCGCCCCGGGGTCGTCGGGATTGTCATAAACTCCACGGATAACCGCCGGCCCGTGCGTAAGGGCCTGGTACTGGCTAAAACCGCTCCAGAACGTAAATACGATGCCGGTTCCGACGATCGCGTACAGCACATATTCGTGCCAAAGTATGCTGTTGATTGTGGCGAGCAGTGCGCTGAATTCCGCCATGGTTTCCCCAGGATTATTGTGTTCTTAAGTGGCTTCCATAATCGCGCAAACACCCATGCCGCCTGCGGTGCAAACGGAAATCAGGCCGCGACCAGAGCCCTTCTCGTGCAGTAACTTGGCCATCGTTGCAACGATCCGTGCGCCAGTGGCGGCGAACGGATGGCCTATCGCAATACTGCCACCTTTCGTGTTCAAGAGAGAGAGATCGATCGGACCCATCGGCTCGTTGCGTCCTAATCGATCGCGACAGAACCTGGCGTCCTGCCAGGCCTTGAGCGTCGCGATGGTCTGCGCGGCGAATGCTTCGTGAATCTCGTAAAGGTCAAAATCCTGTAGCGTCAGGTTTGCCTGCTTGAGCATATCGGACACGGCATAAGCGGGCGCCATCAACAGGCCCTCTTTGCCAATGAAATCGACAGCGCCAACTTTCGCAAACGTGAGGTAAGCCATGACGGGCAAATTTTTCTGTCGGGCCCAGTCTTCGGATGCCAGCAATACGGCCGCAGCACCATCAGTCAATGGCGTGCTGTTGCCTGCGGTCATCGTGCCTTCGCCGCTTTTGTCGAATACCGGTTTCAATGCAGACAACTTGTCGAAGGTTGTATCACGCCGGATGTTGTTGTCCTCTTCGGCGTCCTCGAACGGCACAACGAGATCGTCATACCATCCCGCATCGTAGGCGCCTGCCGCCTTGATATGGCTTGAAAGCGCCAGTTGGTCCTGATGTTCGCGTTGTACATCCCATTCTTTTGCGCTGATCTCAGTGCTTTCGCCCATCGATAAACCCGTGCGCGGCTCTTCGACTCCCGGGAATTCCGGCTTGAAGTGTTGCGGCCGAATTCTGAAAA
This sequence comes from Pseudomonadota bacterium, assembly GCA_022563255.1. Lineage (GTDB taxonomy): Bacteria > Pseudomonadota > Gammaproteobacteria > Steroidobacterales > Woeseiaceae > UBA1847. Next base: position 16,071 of record JADFNS010000007.1, on the reverse strand, counting down.
TTGCTTTGATGCGACCTGGCAGCGAGCGCGATCGATGGATCTCGTACAGAATCGAGCGGTAATCGCCCGGGTAAACGATCGGCGCGTCGCTCACGGTATCGGTACCACCGGCGATGCCTGCCTCGATCTGACCGAGGGCGATCTTATTGCCGATCATGATGGCGGCTTCGAGGCTGGTACCACAGGCGCGCTGCAGATCGACGCCTGGCGTCTGCAATGACAAACCCGAATCGATCACGCACTCCCGTGCCAGGTTCCAGTCGCGGGAGTGTTTCAAAACGGAGCCCAGGGCAACGTCGCCGAGCGTCTGACCTTTCAGATCGTATTTATTTACTACGCCTTGCAGTGCAGCGACCATCAGGTCCTGATTGCTGCAATTGCGATACACTGAATGCGAGCGGCAAAACGGTATCCTTGATCCACCCAATACCGCGACTCGTACCGCTCGTCCGTCATGCAACATACCTGTCTCCGTTCTTGATAGTTACGCAGGGCGCAACGTAACTTTACACCATTCAAGGACTTAACCGTAAGATAAGATGCGCACATGATTGATCAGGAGACAGTTAGCTGGGGGTCGGAGGCGAAGTCGCTGCTGCGTCTGGGCGCTCCACTGATGGTTAATAATCTCGCCGTCGCCGGCATGCAGTTTGCCGATGCTGTCATGGCCGGTCAGTTGGGGGCCAGGGAGTTGGCTGCGGTTGCTGTCGGCGGCAGTTTCTGGTTTCTTGGCTTCGTTTTTTGCCTCGGCATCCTGATGGCCATATCGCCGATCGTATCGCGTCATTTCGGAGCGAAGAATTACGCCCTGATCGGTCGCTATACGCGGCAGGGCATCTATCTCGCTTTGATTATGGGCGTCCTGCTGACCTTACTTGGACAGTTCGCGGCTGCGCCGTTGATGGAGAGCTTCGGTATCGATTCGGAGTTTCGAGAGCTGACAGTTGGCTACACCCGCGCAATCATGTTTGGCGCACCGGGCATCCTCATTTTTCTCGCACTGCGATTCACAACCGAAGGGATCGGACGCACGCGGCCGATCATGTACGCGTCTTTATTTGCGTTGGTCTGCAACGTTTTCCTTAACTACGTTCTGATGTTCGGTCATTTCGGTGCGCCCGCAATGGGTGCCGTAGGCTGTGGCTACGCGAGCGCGATAACGATGTGGCTCTTGATGCTGGTGTTGGCGATTTACATGATCGCCAGTTCGCACTACCGGCCCTTCCATATTTTCACCCGGATGGCGCCGCCACGGTTGGCGGTTTTCAAGGAAATAATTTACCTGGGCGTCCCGATATCCGTAACGATTACTGCCGAGGCCGGGCTGTTCTCGGCCGTCGCCATACTGATGGGAACGCGCGGCAGTGAAATTACGGCGGCACATCAGATTGCGATCAATTTTTCGTCAACCTTGTTCATGATTCCGCTGGCGCTGAGTTCGGCGACAACGATCAAGGTGGGTCAACTCCTGGGTTCGGGGAATTTTCGTCGGGCTCGGGTCAGTGGCGGGATCGGGATCGTGATGTGCGCCGCATTTATGACTTGCTCCGCCATTTTCCTGCTCGTGTTCCGCGATGCCGTTGTGGGTCTGTACACCAAAGACGCAGCCGTCAACGGAATCGCCATCAGCCTGTTGCTGATGGCCGCAATTTTCCAGATTGCCGACGGTGTGCAGATTGGCGCGGCTGGCGCGCTACGCGGCTATAAAGACACTGCCGTACCGATGGCGATCAATATCTTCGCGTTTTGGGTGCTTGCTTTTCCGCTGGCCTACCTTGCGACGATCACTTACCGGGCGCCGCCCAACTACACCTGGGCAGGATTCGTGGTTGGTCTTGCCGTAGCGGCGACACTGCTGACCGTGCGATATATTCGCTTGTCACGAGAAGCCCATTAGACGGACGGCAGGATGTTCGCATTGAGCCGAAAAAGGTTCTTTGGATCGTACTGGTTTTTCGCTTCGACGAGCCGCAGATAGTTGTCGCCGTAGTTGCGCCAGGTTTTAATTTCCGTATCGTCGTTGAGATTGGTGTAGAAACCTTGCGTGTAAGGCTCAACATCCTTGTAGAAAGCGCGTGCGGTGGCAATTCTCTCGTCCATTTCGGACGGGTCGTCTGAAATCACCATGATTCCCAGGTTTAGCGCCGCAGCTCTGTGCGAATAAGCCATGGCATCGGGCGCTATCGTCGAGGGCAGGCCACCCAGGTGCTGGAACCAGGAAGCAACGGGGTCATCACGACTCATATAATCAACAATAACTTCGGCGGCCCCGGATGAAAGCGCAGTCATTAGTCCGGACTTCATATAATACTGCCGGCCGTGACGCATGAAGGCATCGCCGCCGGTTTGTAACAGCCGGTATTCCATGGCGCCCAAATCAGCAGCCCGAGGTTTTGCGAGCGTCAATAGCGGGGCGATGACCTGTTCGCCGGTCGCGTGATCGCCCGCGTAGCAAACTTCGATGGTTACGATCCGGTTACCGTCCTCATCAAGCCCGATCTGTGGTTCAATGCTGGCCTCGTTCGGCAAGCTCGCGCTGAGTTCACCGTATAGCACCAGTAGCTCTTTGCTGAGATCGAAGACGACCGTTCCGCCATAAATGGTCGGGTCAAAAGGATGCAGCCGGTAAACGAACTCCGTGGCTACGCCGAAGTTTCCGCCGCCGCCGCGTATGGCCCAGAAAAGGTCCGGATTTTCCTGTTCGCTGGCATGCAGCGTGCTGCCGTCGGCAATCACGATGTTGGCGGACAGTAAATTATCCACAGCCAGACCAATCAGCCTGTCCGTGCGGCCGTAGCCACCGCCCAAGGTGAAGCCACCGACGCCGGTGTGCGATACGACACCTGTGGTAGTCCCAAGCTTGTGCTGGTGCGTTGCGACGTCAACGTGACCAAGCAATGCGCCACCGTCGACTCGCGCCGTGAGATTTTCGGTATCGACATCAACGGTGCGCATGTGCGACAGGTCGATCATCATGCCGCCGTCGCAAGTCGATTTTCCAGGCAGGCTGTGACCACCGCCCTTAACGGAGACCAAAAGCCCGCGCTCGGCAGCAAAGGCAACGGCGTTCGCCACGTCAGCGGTGTTCTGGCACTGGGCGATAAGAGCCGGCCGCTTGTCGAACATGCCATTCCAGATCCTGCGGGCTAAATTGTAGCCGTCGTCCGCGGGCAAAAGCAGGCGTCCAGCCAATTCCCCGGCCAATTCGGAGACGGCGCTTGTTTCGATGTTGATTTCAGCGCCGCTGCTTGTCAGGGCAGCTATGGTTGAACTTGCAGAAGATTCGTTCGATTCATAACCGCAGCCGGGCAACGCGGCTGCAATTCCAGCCGCGAGCGTCGTCCTGCAAAAGGTACGTCTACGCATGGTCGGTTCCTTAAGTATTGCCTATCCAAAGTGTAGTCGAAAATCTGCGAAATGAATGGCGTGGAGCTTATTTCTGTCCGAAACCCGTATCGTCGGTGGTGAGGTATTCATTTTCTTCCGCCGTGTTCTCACGGTTGAGGATCGTATTGCGATGGGGGAATCGTCCGAACTGATCAATGATGTCCTTGTGCAGTTCGGCGAATTGAGCGACGGTCAGAAATGTTTCGCGGTAGGTCGGCGACACTGATTCCGCGAGGCGATTGTACAACTCGACAGACTTGGCCTGCACCTTGCGCGACTCCGCATGCTGCAGCGGCATGTAGAAAAAGACCTTCTGGATCGGCGTAAGTCCCTTGTCTTTTTTCTCGACCGCGCCTTCGACGCAAAGTTTGAGGGCCAGCCGGTCTTTCGAAAACGCGGCAGCGGTATTGCGGTAAATGTTGCGCCGAAACTGGTCGATGATGATGATCAGCGCCAGGCGACCCTCCGGTTCTGCCGCCCAGTGGTCGAGTCTGCCGTCACAGGCAGCCTCAACATCGTCGGCAAATTCTTTTTCAATCTCGAGATCGAGGACTGAGTCGGCGCCGAACCAGAGGTCCATGCGGCGATCTATCTGTGGCGCTGAAAGCTCCTGTTTCCTGAACCAGAAGGACAAAATCGCATCGATGCGGGCCTGATCTTCGTCGGTGATGGTCGCGTCCGCACTTTCACTCAAGAGTTTCACGGAGATTTGCCTGTACCCAGGATTCCAGTAGTTGCGCTCCAAAGTGCGAACTCGGTCACAAAATGAGCCGAACAGGCCATTTGGGGTCGTGGTTGTCAGTAGACTTTAGCAGATGAAGGACGCGACTACCCAACAACGCAGCCCCGTCGTTATCCATGCGACGGTCACCATGCTTGCGTGTTCGGTATTGCTGGGCGCTTGTGGAGGAGCGGAGACCGGCCCCGAGGAGCAGCTCAGGCAATGGGTGACGATCGCAAACCAGGCAGCTGAAGCCAAAGAGCGCCGTAAGCTCGTCGGTATGATTTCCCCGGCATATGCGGACCCCCGGGGCAACGATCGAGATGATATCGAGGTATTGCTGCGGTTTTATTTCTTGCGGCAACACCGTATTAAGTTGCTTACCTCGATCGACGATGTGCGTTTGTATGGCGATTCGGCAGCAGAGATAGACCTGACCGTGGGTATGGCGGGGACCAAAGACGGCGATTTTGGGTTTAGCGCCGATGCCTATCGTTTTGCCCTGGAGCTGGAATTAAACGGCGATGAGTGGCAATTGATCGGGGCGCGCTGGGGCCAGCTTGGAGGCGAGTTGCATTAGCGATGCTCTGAGGAGGACAGTATGAAGACACAGATAAAAAGGCAATTCTTGCTCGCGTGGCTGGCATGTTGCTTGTCCGCCTGTGCATCGATTCCCGACAAGCTTGTCAGCGCTCCTCGTGTTGAGTTGCGCAGCGTTCAGGTGATTGGCCTGGGATTCAAAAGCCAGACGTTCCTGTTGTCATTCGATGTTGCAAATCCCAATCCGTTTCCATTGCCCGTGAGGAATGTCGGGTACGGAGTCAAACTGAACGGTCAGCATTTCGCGAGTGGCGAAACGGCCAGTGAATTCACGGTTCCGGCGGGCGGTGACACACAGTTCGCGATTAGCGTGGATCTGAATTTATTGCAAACGGCGCCGCAGCTACTGTCCATAGTACGTGCCGGCGTACATCAGGATATTCGATACGAGCTCGAAGGGCGGCTGGCCATTGATATTCCGTTAATACCGTCTTTGCAGTACCGTAATAGCGGCACGATTCGCTTCTACTCCAGAGCAAAATAGGCTCAAAATCGCTCTTCGAGCCGTCCGTACCCGACATTTTAACGCTACCTCGAGTCCTGATGCGGCAAATGTACCTCGAACACGACGCCGCCATCGATATTTCTGGCGCCGATGCGACCGTTATGTCCTTCCGCTATCAGTTTTGCCACGTACAGGCCGAGGCCGAGGTGCCGCGTGTTTTCTCCCTCTCGCATAGAAACCATGGAATCGAACAGCTGCGTACGCATGCGGTCCGGAAGCGGCGGTCCGGGATTTGTGACCGTGAGCAAATACTCGCCGTCCTGATCGGCGAGACCCAGACGGATCAAGTCGCCCGCCGTGCTGAAATCAACGGCGTTATCGACCAGCTTGTCGAGCATCTGAATGAGCAATTCAGGCGAACCCGTTACTGGCGCACTGTCTATTGAACTGTCGAACGCAAAGTCCCTCTCAGCGTAGATGTCGCGATAGGCCGCCACCGTAGATTGCAGCGCCGAGTGCAGATCGAACGATTCGGGTTCTGCGTGCGCCATCAATTCTTCGACTCGGCTGGCTTCGCTCATCGCGCTTAAAATTTGTCGCAGGCGACTGGCGCCGTCGAGCGCGCGGGTTGTGTATTCAGCGGACGCGTCGTTTAACGTTTCATGCTCGAGATTTTCCAACGACGACGTCACTATCGCGAGTGGCGTCCGAAGTTCGTGCGACAGTTTCGACGCCAGCGTACGAAGGTAGTTGTTGTAGTCGCCGAGTTGTCGCAGTACATGGGAGAAGCTGCGCGACAAATCGCCGATCTCGTCGTTCGCAAACGCGCTGGGCAAGGCGGAATGCAGGGTTTCATTATCGAGAGCGTGCTCGGCCGCAACGGATAACTGACGAATGCGCCGGGACAGCCACGACGCGTATCCGAGCAATGCTCCGGCCACGAGCAAAGTGGCGATAAGGGTGACATTTATCAGGCGCGCCAGACCCTTGTTGGTCAGGCTCAATATCGCGTCCGTGCCTTGTTGCAATACCAGGGCACCCAGAATCCCGTCGTCTGATGCGATCGGCGCGGCCACGGCTACTATCGCCCTGCCGCTGTCATCGCTTCGGAACCAACCGGACATTTCGTGACCGTCCAACGCGGCGCTGACGTAGGGTTGTCGCTCGCGTCCCGAGGGATCCGGTTCAGCCGCAGCCATATCCTTGCCGGACTCGACGAGCAGCGCGTAGATGCGTCGCGACCAGACCGAAGCGAAAGATCCATCTGCCGCATCGGCGGACAGTGTACCTGCCATCGCGATTCGCCAACCTGCGGCGTCGGTTACGATCATGCGCATGCCTGGCTGGATCAGCGATGCGGCGATCTCGCGCAGCTTCGAAGATGGTTTGACGATGGCGGCTGGAGTATCTGAGGTAAAACTGCTGATCCGCGTTGCTGGCTGCAAACCGTCCGGTGTACTGCTAACTGTGATTCCGAGATGGGTGCCCAGAAGTTTTTCGGGAAGCCGCGCCTCGACTCGATAGCCGCCCGGAATATCCTGCCAGTAAGCACGTATCGCGGGTTCGGGCGTCAAGCCGTAATCGTCTCGTTTGTAACTGATCAAAGAGCCGGGTGCCTCGGCGGCGAAGACAAAACTTTCCCGCAGGTATGGCGGGCTGACGCTGACCAGGCTGACGCGATCCGTATAACGAGGGCCGTCCTGCGTCGTATAGACTACGTTTCGGTCGCTGACCTCGACGTAGAGATAGACGGCGCCGCCGAAGGAACCCAGCGCCACGAGGATCGGGCCGTCCACGCCGCGCAGAATTTTGAGTGATGAGGTCGATAATGGCCAGTCATCGAAGTAACCGTCAATTTGCGGCTGTGTGGCAAGCTCGTGCAGGTACAGTTGCTCCGAAGACGAGCCGTACGCGTTGTCCAGGGGATATTCTTCGACATACTGCGCCATGGAATTTGCGAGCGCGCGAGCCGTGCCGGCCAGCATTTGTTGCTGGCCACTGCGCAGCGCAGATTCGGTCTCGCGGATAAATTCACAACCGGCCCACGGCAACATCAGCGTAAACAAGCTGACGAGAAGTAACTGGCGTCGTAGCGTCATCGGTGAACGGTGGTTAGTCGCTTAGCCAGCGATAGCCCATGCCATAGACGGTTTCGATCGCTTTGAAATCGGCGTCTATTGCGATGAACTTGCGGCGTATGCGTTTGATGTGAGACGTGATCGTGTTGTCGTCGAGAACGGCTTGTGCAGCGTCCATGAGTTGCTGCCTGTTTTTAACGTGTCCCGGGTATCGCGCCATCGCGTGCACCAGCCAGAATTCGGTGAGCGTCAAACTGACGGCCGTTTCCTGCCAGTGGACCGTCATGCGTTCGACGTCAATGGCGAGATCGCCGCGCGTCAATCTGTTGTTTGGACCCTGCGGTTGTCGCATCGCTTCGAGGCGACGGAACAATGCGGCAATTCTGGCCATCAGATGCGGCAGGCTGATGTCCTTGGTCAGGTAATCGTCAGCTCCGAGGCGCAGACCGGAAATGGCGTCGAACTCGCTGTCTCTTGCGGTCAAAAAGATGATCGGCAGATCCGATGCGCGCGCCCGCAGGCTGCGGCACAATTCAAAGCCGCCTTCGACATCGTCTTTCAGATTCACGTCGATAACGACGAGGTCGGGCAGACGGATTTCGAATGCTCTCATTGCGGGCTCTCTGGCCTCGTAAGCGTCTACCGCATACCCTTCACGGCGAAATGCCGCCGCGTAGTTTTCTCTGATTGCTGCCTCGTCTTCGACGATGGCGATACGTTTTGCCACGCTGGACTCCCGTTCCTGTTGCCACAATTTGCCACATTACGCTGGTGCATTGCCATGCCGTGATCCACCAGGCGCCGTTTTGCTGCGGTCCAATGAGTCTATCGCCAAACGGAGGCTGACATGTACCGTACACAATCAGATTACAGGTCCTGGCTTTGGGAACTGGGTCACGGTGCGTACATTCCGGCCAAAGCGTGGCTCGCCCAGGACGGGACAAGGCGAGAGCAAAGCGACGCCGTGGCCGTGGGCCGATACATGGCCGGTTGCACGGCTTACAGCCAGATCCGGCGAGGTGGACTTGATTGTACTTGCCGGAAGTTCGGGGAGGACACTGGCGTTTGCGCCGGGTGATCTCCTCAAGCTCGAGTCCGGCAAGGGCCTCAAACACCTCTACAAAGTTGTCGCCATCGATATCGTCGACTCTCGCAAGGGCAGTTTGTTGCTCGACACGGACTTAGCCATGCTGAGCCTGGTGACCTGTTATCCGTTCGATGCAGGTGAGTCCGGCGGGCCCTTGCGCTATGTCGTTACGGCGAAAATGCTTTACTAGCTTGTGTTCTGAAGCCATTCCCTGTATTCGTCTGTATCCCAAATAACCGCTCGAGTCCAGATGGAATCACGCAAAGCCAGACTCACCGAGGGGCCGGTCGGTCGACACCTCGTCAATATGACTGTGCCCATGTTGTTCGGCATCGCGACGATGATGGGGCAAGGGCTGATCGACGCCTGGTTCCTTGGCCAGGTCGGAGACCGGGCGCTTGCCGCTTTCAGTTTTGGTTTTCCCATGCTCATGATCATCACGAGCGTGGCGATCGGCCTCGGCGCGGGCACGTCTTCCGTTGTGGCACGAGCGATCGGCGCTGGCGATCACCGTCGCGCCCGACGTCTGGCCACGGACAGTCTGCTCTTGACGTTTCTCGTCACGGCAGCGATGTCAACCATCGGCGTATTGACGATCGAGCCGCTGTTCAGGTTGCTCGGTGCGCCGGCAGACATGATTCCGATGATCAAAAGTTTCATGATAATTCTGTACAGCGGCGTTCCCTTCCTCGTCGTTGGCATAGTCGGTACGAGCAGCATGCGGGCCACCGGTGACACGCGGTTGCCGGGCAAGCTCATGATCGCTGGAGCGCTTTTGAACGTACTGCTGGATCCGATTTTTATTTTCGGGCTGGGACCGATACCCGCGATGGGTCTGGATGGCGCTGCGACGGCGGCCTTGCTTGCCAGGGGCGCGATGTTCGTCGGGACGCTGTACTTTCTGGTGCATCGCCTCGACATGGTCAGCTTCAATAAACCGGATCCGGCCGAACTTAGAAAATCGTGGGCAGAGATTCTGCACGTCGGACTTCCGGCGGCGGGAACCAATGCGATTATTCCCGTGGCGGTGGTGGTTATTACCGCGATGATCGCGCGCTATGGGCCGGACGCCGTGGCCGGGTTCGGCGTCGCGAGTCGAATTGAGTCGATGGTGCTGGTAATTTACTACGCGCTGTCTTCGGTGATCGGCCCCCTTGTTGGCCAAAACCTGTCCGCGGGGAAAGCGGCAAGAATTCGACAGTCGCTGCGCCTTTGTGCGTGGTTTTGTCTCGCCAGCGGACTAGTAATCGCAGCCATCCTGGCGTCGTTGTCAGGATTTCTTCCCGGCTTGTTCAGCCAAAATCCAGAGGTCATCCGTGTTACCCGTTTGTTCCTGTTGATTGCGCCGGTCAGTTATGGCGCTTACGGAATCGTGATGGTAATGAACGCGGCATTCAACGGCCTCGGTAAACCGATGCCCGCTGTGTACATTAGCGTGACGAGAATGCTCGTGCTCTATGTGCCGTTGGCGCTCCTCGGCAGGGAGTGGTTTGGCATTGTGGGCATCTTCGGTGCCTATGCAATCGCAAATATTCTCTCCGGCTTGCTGGGTTACGTCTGGGCCTGGCGTACGGCATGTAATCTGGAGAACTGACGCGTCAATGCTGCAATGGTCTGAGTATCAACGACTGCAGTGCGATTCCGATGGGTCCGTTTTCGTCAAACAGCTCAGCGTGTGCAAGCCCGATGCCGGTGCGCTCCCAGCGGGACTCAGTACGCGATGCGAGCCAGATGGATTCCGGCAGGCGATGCAACACGATGGTTAAATCCGGGTTGATGAAGGACATTTCACCAACTTCCATGATTCTTGAGAGTCCGTTACCGCAGTCGGCCAGGGGACAGACGCGTTGAAACGGCGACGGCGTTTCATCACCCAGCAACGGCGGCACGCGCATCCATGCCGTCGTCGGTCCTGGATGATGGTTTTCGCCAGGCGGGTACTCGATATCGATGGCTTGGGAAAAAAACGGCAGGCCGTGCGCGGCCCTCTGGAGAGCAAATACTCCCGGTTTTGACCCCTTTCTGGTCGGCGCCGCCGCCGCATGTTCTGGAATCTGTTCGATGTCCTCGACAACGAGGTGCAAACTGGTTGCCGTTGCAGCGATTTTGCCGTCGCGGTCGACCAGCACTGCGGCTACGGCGCTTGCAGTTTTGCCGTCACGCGTCACTTCGATCTCGATTCTAAAACCACCCATCGGAATGGGCCTGACGAAATTAACTGTGAGCCGGACCAGTTGCTTGTTGGCAACAGCGGATTCGGCGGCTCGTGCCAGCAACCCGGCGACCGGGCCTGCGTGGCAGGCGTTCGCATTCCACGGGCCGCGCGCGCCGTCATTGCCGACGAACCAGCCGTCTTCGTCGGTCGAGAAAAATGCCGTTTTATTTCGCATCATTGCGGTGGAGAACCTTGCGTCGATAGCCTATGTGCATACCCATGCCGCGACTCGCCATGAACAGTAAAAAAGCCAGCCACAGACCGTCATTGCCCAGGGGTTGCAACAAATACCAGGCGGGAAGGAAAACGGCGATCGCTGAAAACACCATGATATTGCGCATTTCCCGGGCACGGGTCGCGCCGATGTAAACACCGTCGTACAGAAAACACCAGACCGACACGAGTGGCGAGGCGATCATCCACGGCAAGTATCGGATTGCGGTGGCGCGGACATCTTCAAGATTTGTCAGTACCGAGATAATTGCTGGCCCCGCGACGATGTAGAACACGGTGAAACCGAGCGCGAATACGACAGACCATTTGAGCGTTAAACTTACCGCCGCCTCAAGCGCATCGCGGCGCTGCTCGCCGATGGCTTTTCCGACCAGCGCCTCCGCCGCGTGCGCGATGCCGTCGAGTCCGAACGCGGTCAGGTATTGGAAATTCAGCAAAATTGCGTTCGCGGCCAACACCAGTCCGCCCAGACGCGCGCTCTGCGCCGTAACGAACGACAGCGTAAACATCAGCGCCAACGTGCGGACGAACAAATTGGCATTGATCGAGAAGAAGGCCTTGTATGCGCCTATGTTGGTAAGGCGACCCAATGGCCAGCGGCCCGCCCTTTGCCTTAGTGCGGATAATGCGAAGCCTGCGCCCACAATGAATCCTGTGTACTCCGCGATGACCGACGCGAGCGCCACGCCGTCGATCTTCATGCCCAATACGACGACGAACAGCAGATCAAGAGCGATATTCGTGAGATTGACGGCGAGGAAAATCAGCAACGGTACGCGGGCGTTTTGCATGCCGATAAACCAGCCGATCAACACGTAGTTTGCCAGTGTTGCCGGCGCGCTCCAGATGCGTATCAGGAAATACTCACGGGCCAACTGTTGTGTCTGCGCATCGCCACCGAACAGGCCTAGTGCGAGCTGACTGAGCGGAAGTTGCAGCGCGATCAGCGTCAGGGCGATAACAAGCCCGACAATCAGCGCTTGCCCGAGTACTGCCCGCAGTCCGTCATGATCCTGTGCACCGAAACTCTGCGCCGCGATTCCCGTCGTTCCCATGCGCAGAAAATTCATGCCCGTGTAGATGAGCGTGAAAATCATTGAGCCAATAGCGACGGCCCCCAGGTAGGCGGAGCTGCCCAGATGTCCGGTGACGCCGGTGTCCACCATGCCCAGCAAGGGCACCGATACGTTGGAGAGGATCATGGGTGCTGCAATGCGCCACATATCTTTGCTTTGCGGCAGGGGCATTGTGCTCAAGCGCGCATCATCCGAAGGCGTTTACCCCGGTAAGTTCCTTGCCCACCACGAGTTGGTGAATGGTCTCGGTGCCTTCATAGGTGATCACGCTTTCGAGATTGAGCATATGCCGGATCGGCACGTATTCTGCGCTGATGCCGGCAGCGCCTAGAATGTCGCGCGCGTCGCGTGCGATATCGATTGCGGCGCGGCAGTTATTCCACTTCGCCATCGAAACCTGCGTCGGACTCAGTTCACCTTTGTCCTTGATGCGCCCGAGTCTCAGCGACATCAGTTGAGCCGTCGTTATGCGCCGGCTCATGTCGGCCATTCGAATCTGTACGGTTTGCGTGCTGGCCAGCGGTTTTCCGAACAAGATACGGTCCTGCGTGTAATTGAGAACTTCATTCAGGCACGCCTGGGCGGCGCCAATCACGCCCCAGGTGATGCCGTAGCGCGCCTGAGTCAGGCAACTGAGCGGGCCTTTCAGGCTGGAGACGCCGGGCAGGACGTTTGCCTGGGGTATGCGAACGTTGTCGAAGAACAAAGCGCCCGTTATCGATGCGCGCAGCGAGAACTTATTCTCCGTTTCCTGTGAGTCGAAGCCCGGCATGTCCTTCTCGACGATGAAGCCTTTGAGCCCTGCGTCTGTCATGGCCCAGACGATCGCGGCGTCCGCGATCGTAGCATTCGTAATCCACATCTTGGAACCGTTCAAGATCCAGTCATCGCCGTCGCGTTTCGCGTGAGTTTTCATGTTGCTCGGATCCGAGCCGCCGTGGGATTCGGTCAAACCGAAGCAGCCGATAGCCTCGCCTCGTGCCATGGCTGGCAGCCAGCGCTGCTTTTGTTCCTCGGAGCCGTAAGTGTGAATCGGAAACATGACGAGGCTGCTCTGCACGGAGACGAAACTGCGGAGCCCGCTATCGCCGCGCTCCAGTTCCTGGCAAATAAGGCCGTAGCTTACGCTGTTCAGCCCGGCGCAGTCGTAGCCGTCGATGGTGCTGCCGAGGAGGCCAAGTCCTGCGACTTCGCCGATCAGGTGGCGGGGAAATTCGTGTTTCTCGAATGCTTCGCGCATCAGTGGAATGACTTTGTCGTCGACGAATCGACCCACAGTGTCCTTCACCATGACCTCGTCATCGCTCAGTTCCGAGCGAATGTCATAGATATCCATAGGATCGAGTTTGTTACTCACGGCATCTTCCTGCGATTAAGCTGTTCGGGGCGTCGATTCTAGATAGCCTAAACCGGTATGTCGAACCGCTTGTAGATGATGGACAACAACCAGGCAGGGCCGATCATCATCAGTTGCAGGTCCTGCACTACTGCGCGCACGGAACCCGCGCGACCCAGCACCAGCCCGACGATACCGGCGACCAACAGGCTCGCCGCTACAGCGCCGCCAGGGTAAGCCGAATTCGCCAGCCATATTTGCAGGGATGCCAATCCCAGCAGAAATGGCAACAAGCCGATCGCGAGTGATATTGAGATGATGAAATAGTAGATCGCCGTCACCATCAAAAAAGCGCTTCCCCAATTCAGCAGTGGCGAAATTTCATAGAATTCGTTCGGCACTGGCAAAGCCCAGAGCAGGCCTGTCGTGCCGATGACGAGCATTGGCACGGCGGCCCAGTAGACCACCGGGCGCGTCAGGTCACGGTGCATGCGCTCGTAGCGAGTCAGCCATTCGTCGGTTTCGCTCATCGTGCGTTCTCTCGCGGCGGGTGGATCATTCTACAGGGTCGGCGGCGATCTGTGACCTGGTCCTCATTACAGCTGGAAAAAGTGACTTTCTTGAACATAAGTGCGTCAATTAAGTCTGTGTTCAGGTGGGGTACGCCTACAATGCGTTTAATTTACTGTTAATGAATAAGGAAGAATCATGGATATCAGGTCTGCAAAGATTGTGCTTGCGACGATGGTTTTGGCGGTCTTCGTGAGCGGTTGTGAAACCCTCGATGCCTATACACGCGACGAAAAGACCAGCTCCGCAACCAAGGGAGCGTTGATTGGGGCCGCTGCGGGCGTCGTGGTTGGCCTGATTTCGGGCGATGACGCGGTTGAGCGCCGGCAGCATGCTTTGATCCTTGCCGGAATCGGTGCATTGGCGGGCGGTTCGATCGGCTATTACATGGACAAGCAGGAGGCCGAACTTCGGGCCGAGCTTGAAGGGACCGGCGTCAGCGTCACGCGTAGAGGCGACAACATCACCCTGAATATGCCTGGCAACGTGACGTTTGCCACCAGTAGCTCGGACCTGAGCCCCGCCTTCTATCACGTGCTCAATTCCGTCAGCAAGGTGTTGGCGGAGTATGAGCAGACGATCGTCGAAGTCGCGGGCCATACCGACAGCACCGGCTCGGAGTCGTACAACCAGCGTTTGTCCGAGCGTCGTGCGGGATCCGTTGCGGCGTATCTGGGCGCGCAGGGCGTCATCAGCCAACGACTCATCACTGTCGGCATGGGCGAGCACCGCCCGATGTCAGACAACGGCTCGCCTGCGGGTCGTCAGGCAAACCGTCGTGTCGAAATCACGATGGTGCCGGTGACCTCGGGATAAGAGTTGCTCGAATTCGGAAAGAGCGAGACCGGTAACTGGATCGAAGTTACAGGCTTCGTCAAACGCTTGTTATCCGATGACAATGACGGCGACCGTCACCAACGATTTATTCTGGATATTGGCGGTCGCCGGACTTTATTGATTGCCCACAATATAGATTTGGCCGAACGAGTGCCTGTTGGCATGGGCGACCGGGTGCGCGTCCGTGGCATGTACGAGTGGAACGAGCTCGGTGGCCTGATGCACTGGACACACCATGATCCTCACGGTGTCGAAGAAGGCGGTTACGTTCGCTATCGGACTCGCGTGTACGAGTAGTTGTCTACCCGTCAGACGGCCATCGCGTTTCGGAGCTTCTTGATCGCGTTCACTTCAAGTTGGCGAATCCGCTCGGCCGAAATACTGTATTCAGCGGCCAGTTCATGCAACGTCATCTTTTTTTCGGTGAGCCAGCGTTCCTCGATGATTCGACGGCTTCTGTCGTCAAGAATGTTCAGCGCCGAGGTCATGCGTCTGATGGCATTTTCATTCCAGTCCGCGGT
Source organism: Pseudomonadota bacterium (assembly GCA_022563255.1). GTDB lineage: Bacteria > Pseudomonadota > Gammaproteobacteria > Steroidobacterales > Woeseiaceae > UBA1847. Next base: position 964 of record JADFNS010000007.1, on the reverse strand, counting down.
CTCAACCTGTTTGGCCGGATCAGCGTCCGGGTTTGGCAGGTAGGCGGCTGGCGTGAAAGTACGCTCATCATCTGCGTCGGGCACCGGATCGAATATGGCGTCCCGGGAATACAGGCGCTTCTCCATTTCCGTCACTTCTTTTGCACTGACGCCGAGGTCCTCGGCTATGGCCCGGGTCTCGGCGGCGGACAGCCAGGATAGAGTCTTCTTTTTCTTGCGCAGATTGAAGAATAATTTGCGCTGTGCTTTGGTCGTGGCGACTTTTACGATGCGCCAGTTCTTGAGTACGAATTCGTGAATTTCGGCACGGATCCAGTGCACTGCGAACGATACAAGGCGCACCCCGTAATCGGGGTCGAAGCGCTTGACGGCCTTCATGAGACCGACATTGCCTTCCTGGATCAGATCGTTCAGTGGCAAGCCGTAGCCGGTGTAGCCCTTGGCGATATGTACGACGAAACGCAGATGCGCCATGACCAGGTCGCGTGCCGCCTCAAGGTCTTCGTTTTCACGGAAGCGATGGGCCAGCGCCTGTTCATCCTCTTTGGTGAGAACGGGCACCGCGCCGACACCCTGGATATAGGCATCAAGGCTACCGACCGGTCCTGCCAGCGCAAGGTCGTGGTTGAATTTCGCAACGGCGGTTGTCATCTGGGTCCTCCCTTCATTGGGCTCAATATTAGCACTCGATGCGTTAGAGTGCTAACAACTGCATTTAGTTCCCAATACAAAGACGGAATATTGTTATACAAACCAGTAATTTAGGGTGTTGACGGGCGGAGCGTTATGTTAAATCAACGCGGTTCTATTCGCCGCATGTGTCGCGCAGCCGTAAACCAGGACCCAAACAGGCCCAGCAATACTGCGGCCCCGACGATGGCGCCGCTCTCTGCCAGGCCCAAAGATACAATCGTGATGTTGCCCTGATACAGGCCAGCCAGCCGCGTAACCGGTCCCTTCAGAA
>JADFNS010000023.1 GCA_022563255.1 Pseudomonadota bacterium | reverse complement strand
AGCCGTGCAGGCGCAGGGAGTGCACGGGGATACCTTCTACATCGCTGCCCAGCGCGCCGGCCGCAATTTCGCTACCCCGAGCGTGACTGCCGTGCCCGCGTGCAGCGGCCATTCGGGCGGCAGTATGACGTGGTCTAATGGATTTGTACAACCCAGTTAAGGATAATTATCTTAACTGAGGGCAGTAAAAATGACGACACGAAAGAAATATTCGAAAGAGTTCAAATGGGATGCGGTAAGCCTGGTAACGGATCAAGGCTATACACGGACAGAGGCAGGCAGAAGCCTGGATATCAATGCCAACATGCTGGGTCGCTGGGTGAAGGAGCTGGAAGTAGATGATGGCCAGGCATTTCGCGGCAATGGCAAGTTGACGCCTGAGATGGAAGCAATCAAGGCACTCAAGGTGCAGGTGAAGCGCTTGCAGATGGAGCGAGATATCTTAAAAAAAGCGACGGTATTCTTTGCAGCAGAAACGAAGTGAAATATTCGTTCATCACCCGGCATAAGAATACCTGGCCAATCAGCCTGCAATGCAGCGTATTGGGTGTGACAAGCAATGGTTATTACAGCGATCGGGCACGGAAGAAGAACAAACCGGACGATCCAGTGCATCAGGAAATGATTGACTGGGTAAAAGATATTGCGGTGAGTTCCAGGTACAGCTACGGCAGTCGCCGGATGAAGAAGGCATTGAATGTATTGGGTTATCCGGTTAGTCGCAACAAGGCAAGAAAGTTGATGCGAGAAGCGGATGTCAAGGCACGGCAGCGCAAGAAGTTCAAAGTGACGACCAACAGCAATCACCAACAGCCGGTGTTTGATAATCTGCTGAACCGCCAGTTTGATGTGCCACAAACAGACCGGGTGTATGCGTCTGATGTGACCTACATCTGGACGCAAGAAGGTTGGTTGTATCTGGCGGTGGTGATTGATTTGTGTTCACGTCAGATAGTTGGCTGGAGCATGAGTTCACGCATGAAGGCCCAGCTGGTGTGTGATGCGCTGCAGATGGCCATCTGGCGACGCAGACCTGGAGCCGGTTTGATCCATCATTCGGATCGGGGTTCGCAGTATGCCAGCAAAGCATTCCGGCGACTGCTCAAGGCCCACGGGTTCAAGGGCAGTATGAGCCGCAAGGGTGACTGTTGGGATAACGCCGTGGTTGAAAGCTTCTTTGGCAGCCTGAAGCAGGAGCAGGTGCAATGGCAACACTACCAGACTCGCTATGAAGCCCAGCAGGACATACTGGAATACATCACCATGTTTTATAACACTCAGAGACTTCATTCCTATTTGGATTACATGAGTCCCTGTGACTACGAACAACAATTATTGGAAATGAAAAAAGCCGCTTAACTGGGTTGTCACAAAAAGGTTGACCAGGTCAGATGTTGCAGATGAAGCAGAGACGGAGGATTTACTACAGCGCAGAACAGAAGAACCTGATGTGGGATCGCTGGCAGGCGGGTGATTCTACGTATCAGATAGCACGGCTTTTTGATCGGGGCCATTCATCCGTTCAGGGCATTCTGGCGAAGACTGGCGGGATACGGCCACCACCAAGAGGGCGTTCACGATTCGCATTGAGGTTGTCGGAACGCGAAGAGATCTCGCGAGGTATTGTCGCCGGCGAGTCACTTCGTTGGATCGCTGCCTCATTGGGTCGCGCAGCATCTACGGTAAGTCGTGAGATCAAGCGCAACGGTGGCCGGCGACATTACCGAGCCAGCAAAGCAGATCAGGCGGCGTGGGATCGGGCGCACCGACCGAAGACTTGTAAACTGGTTGAGAACCGTGCGCTAGCCGGCATCGTGGCAGAGAAGCTAAGGGGACTTTGGTCACCCGAACAGATCGCTGGCTGGCTTAAATATGCGTATCCGGACGACGAGAACTTCCAGGTGTCACACGAGACGATCTATCGAAGCCTCTTCATTCAGGCCCGTGGGGCCTTGAAGAAAGAGCTGTTGCAGCACTTGCGGCGCACGCGGGCGATGCGGCGCGGGCGTAGCCACACGCAGAAGACGGCCACGCATGGCCGCATCAAGGACACGGTATCGATCCGGGAACGGCCAGCTTCAGTGGAAGATCGAGCTGTCCCAGGACACTGGGAAGGCGATTTAATCATCGGTAGCCATAACAGCCAAATCGCTACGCTAGTTGAGCGCCAGACGCGGTACGTCATGTTGGTTCGGGTAAAGAGTAAAGATTCGAAGACCGTCATCGATGCCTTGATCAAGCAGGCCCACAAGTTACCGCGGGAACTCTACAAGTCGCTAACCTGGGATCGTGGATCAGAGATGGCCGAACACAAACGCTTTAGCTTGGCCACTGATATCAAAGTGTACTTCTGTGATCCGCGAAGCCCCTGGCAACGGGGTTCGAACGAAAACACCAATGGCCTTCTCAGGCAGTATTTCCCAAAGGGAATGGACCTCTCGAACATCCATCAAAACAAACTGAATGCTGTTGCAAGACAACTCAACGAACGACCAAGGAAAACGTTAAACTTCAGGACACCAGCTGAACGATTTAACCAATGTGTTGCGTCGATCGGTTGAAGTCGCAGACGCTTACCGGTCGTTCAGTTGGAGAGTCGCGAATCGGCGCATTTTGACCGGCTGCTCGCACCAGCAGCAGTCGTTCAAACTACTCCAAAAACCGTTCTGCGAAGGACTGGAGTCGGCCAATTGCAGACATTCGCACAGACTCTGCGAAGGCTCTGAGGTGCAGTCCCCCAAGGCTACTCTCCCGGCCACAAGTGCCAGACGGACCTGTAGTTGCGCAGCCTACGGAGTGATTTCCGTTAGTATCGAATTGGACTCGACAGTACGCCCGGTCTCAACCAGTGCTGCAACCCACTTGGCAAAGGCTTCATCGGCAGAGATCTTGTCGCTCGCTGAAGCAAATGCGGCCATGCTGGGATACTCGATTACGACATAGACCGTACCGGTCGTATCGCCGGAAAAAGTTGCTTCCCACACGCGTGAGTTTGACTCGGGCGCCAGTTCCTCAATACGATCGAGGACAGCCTTGAGGGACGCGACGTACGCGGCGGTATTGCCGTGTGTATCAATCGCGAGAACCTGCAATACGGTGTCGCTGTCTTCCTCTGCCAGCGAAGAGCCTGAGATCAGAAATACCCCGGCCATCGCCACACACACGGTCATAGCGAATTTCATATTCTTCATTATTGTCTCCCATTTGATCATAATGTCGATCATATACAAAAGAACGTACTGCTAACAAGCGCAGCTCAATTTTCCAGGATTTCTACAGCAGCTTCGGATGGACCGCGATTTCCGCTTTGGGTCATTAGCGGCCATGAAGGATGATATTAGCCTAATGTCTGCTTTCAGGGGTAAAGCGGACGTTCGTTAGCCTACCACGCGAATGGCAGCTTTCGGCGTATAGCAGACGCTTAAAACTCCACAAGAAAGGGCCTACCTGAAGAATCAGGAAGGCCCTTTTGGACAACGAATAGGAGCAACTAATCTCGTCTACTTGAATGTAATTTCGCGCATGTTGTATTCGCCGACAATCTCACGAATGTCAGGGTATGTCAGAACGATTTTGTCGCTTCTCTCCCGATTCGCCTCGCCCCATTCCTTCATGAAGGCTTCATAGTCCTCTTTCTTGGGCTGCAGCGCGCCAGCATCCTTAAATCGGACGACCAGAATGACGTTGAAGTCCCCTCCGTTCGGTAAATCGCTGACGAAAATTGAATAGCTTTCGATCTGGTCCAGCTTGACAGCTACATCATTGGCTGGTGCCCATGTATCCCGGAGCCCCTCCAAATATTTGTCGATCATGTTGGAATCAACTTTGACCGTTGTGACGTTTGAAAGACCCTCACTTATGTCGTAGTCCGTCCACGCATCCAGATCGGCGCTCGCATTACTTGTAAGTCCTGTTAGAACAAATCCAACTAGTACATGACGTAGTTTCATTTTCTACTCCTCAAAGTTTTTAGTCTGTAGTTATGCGAGAAACTCGCGACAGCGAGTTCATACTTGCTCAGATCATCCGCAGGAATACAGGCTGCAGAGTGATCATTGCACGTCGGAGCGAACGCAGTAATACGCCAAATTGATAGGAGAATACAGGTACCAGAACTCATCAAAAACGGAGCCCAGATACTCGGCCGTCACCCGGCGTGGTGAATAGCCAACGTCCGCTTTGGGTCATTAGCGGACCTCCGGTACTCGAAGAAAGTTCGCAAGAAAAAATTTAAATTTGATGAGGAATCAGTGTCAAGGTTCTACGTATTTTCTCCAAGTGAATGCTCTCAATCTCGAGCCAACGCTGGGCGTCATTGCCATCTTCGCTCAGATCCGTAGCAGTTAATCCGTATGCCTCAAGATTATCTATAAAGATAATCATTAGCTCCTTACGTCGTGAGGCATCGGTCAAATGAATCAGCCGAGCATAGGCGTATTCCTCAGGAAAGTCGTAACCTTTGCTTAGCAAGAATTCTCCAACGAGATAGCCGTCGCTACGACTTCTACTTTTCTTTAGGCCTGGATTTGCATGACCGAAAGAGGTATCCAGGTAGAGCTCATAGTCGTTGAGTTGCAGCCGGGCTGGGGAATCCTCATAGTCATATTGATACGTATTGTCTGGCAGGTACGCTTCAAACTGTACCCAGTACAGACTTTTCAATTTATTGTCTGCAGTCGTTTCTACGAAGAAATACTGCTCTGTGTCGGCTACTCCGTACAGTACAAACTTCTGTCCGCCGATATATCGAAAAGAAGAATCGAATTGCATGGAGAGGCTTGGATCACGAGGCGAAAATAACCTGTTTTCTGAAACGGAACGAAGAAGGCTGTTGTAAACCGGGTCCGTGGTCAACAATCCACGATCCAGTTCATCCACGTCCGCCACATCGGCCTCTACATCCACCTGCGGCGCACACCCGATGATGACGAGGATCATTAGGGCGAACCCCTGTCGTAATCGAATCATGCTGCCGCTCCTCCAATAATGGGCATATATGCGGTTAGATGCTTGCAGCGCCCAATTGGCTTAAATCTCGGCTGGTCGGACTGGTTTCTGACTCTCAGCAAATACTCGTCCCAGTTGGCATTCCGTGCCCAAGTTCCCGGGCCGTCGCGGACTATGACCCAGTCAAGCGTTGCGGTGACGCGCTGGTCGGATACGGTAGCAAGCAACTGAGTCCTTTCTATGGGCTGCGATTCTTTCAGCACTTTGGTACCACCACAGCCGGTCAGGGCGACCAAAAGAAGAAGGATGCCGGAGCGAAATAGTAATTTCTTCATAGCGTTGCTCGCATTGGCTGGGTATGCCTATGTTGGTCGAGCGAATATCAGATCGTCGAAAGCGAAATTGCGTCAATTCTGGGATGGACCTGAAATGTCGGCTCAGGGTCAGTTGCCGTCACTCAGCAGTTTAACACTTGGACGGCGGCTTCCGGCCAAATCCGGTCGCTCATTAACCGGTACTGATTGTCCAAAACATAAGGGGGCTCTCGCCCCCTTATCGTAGCCATGTCGCTTGTCTTATGGCGGCGGTGGATGAACGGCGAATTGAACGTCCGTGCACGATGGCGTGCAGTTTGCTTCGAAGAAGGTCAATTGCTCGCGCAGTTTTTTACCGCCTCGTCCTTGACCATGATTTTGCACCACAATGTGTACCTCTGCGTCGTCCGGATCGACGGTCAGCAGATAATCTCCGAAGCCCGCACCAAATAGGATTTGATGATCATCGGTTTCCATCTTGCGAAGCGCTCCGCCCAACTCCAATGTACCGTTCGACTTGACGACGTTGCCGGTGGCATTTCCTACCGAGATCTGTGCGTTAATGATGCCATCTGCAGTGAAATAACGCGCATATATGCCGGGCCTACCAGATCCGGACCCGGTCCTCCGGAGCCAGCCACATACCATCACCTTCCTGCGTACTAAACGCCTCATGAAACGCGTCAATGTTCCGATACGGCCCATTGACGCGAAATTCCAGCGGTGAATGGGGATCCGAAGCCAGCCTGTTGATCAGAGCTTCATCCTGGTACTTGCCCTTGCGGGACATGGCATAGCCTATGAAAAATCTCTGCGCACCGGTGAAGCCGTCGATTACGGGAGCCTCTTCGCCATTCAGGCTACGAACATACGCCCGGTACGCCATTGCGACCCCTGACAGGTCTCCAATGTTCTCACCGAGCGTTAACTCGCCGTTGACGTGCATGCCCTCGACAGGCGAAAACTGCTCGTACTGCTCAACCAGGACCTTCGTCCGTTCTTCAAACGCCGCACGGTCGTCGTCGCTCCACCAGTTCACGAGATTGCCGTCGCCATCGAACTGACTGCCCGAATCATCGAAGCCGTGGCTGATTTCATGCCCGATCACGCCACCCACAGCACCGTAGTTGATGGCATCGTCCGCATCGAGCTGAAAAAACGGTGGTTGTAGCCTGGCGGCCGGAAAGACAATTTCGTTTTTCGACGGACTGTAATAGGCATTCACGGTCTGTGGCGTCATGCCCCATTCTTTTTTATCGACGGGCGTGCCCAGCTTCGCCAAACTTCTCGAATATTCGAATGCGATGGCACGACGGATATTGCCAAAGTTGTCGCCCGCAATAATTTCAAGCGCGGAGTAATCGCGCCACTCATCCGGATAGCCGATTTTGGGCGTGAATTTAGACAGCTTTTCCTTCGACTTGATCCGTGTTTCCTCGCTCATCCAATCCAGCTCGTCGATGCTTTCGTCGAGAGTCGCGATGACATTCCTGACCAGCTCGTCCATCTTGGCTTTTGCTTCCGGTGGGAAATGCTCGGCAACGTAAAGTTTGCCCACCGCCTCTCCGATAAGACGATTGACCATGGATATTCCACGCTTCCAGCGAGGTCGTTCTTCTTTTTGGCCGGACAGAATGCGATTGCGGTAGTCGAAACGAATGGCCGCAGTTGTTTCATCAAGGTATGCAGCTGTGCCGTCCAGCAGACGAAAGGCCAGGTAATGCTTCCATGTCTCCAGCGGTACGTCGGCGAGGAGTTTGTCCAGTGCTTCGAAATAACTGGGCTGCTCGATCACGACCTGCTGTTCGCCATCGATACCAAGGATCGCGAACGTCGCTGACCAATTCATATGGGTGCCCAGTTCAGGCAACTCACCCATCCGGTACGGATTATTGATCTGTTGCGGATCGCGATTCCTTACCGAATCCCATTGTGCCGTGGCGATGGCCGTCTCCAGCTCATAAACCTTTTCGGCAGCACCCCGGTCCGAGGTCTCGTCCATGCCGGTTCGCACGAGAATGTTTGCGATGTAAGGGACCAGCCCGTCGCGGGCTTTGGCGAAATTTTCGTTTTCCGGTTGCAGATAGTAATCGCGGTTGGGCATCGTGATGCCGCTTTGGTAAACGTAAACGGTGTATTGCGAAGAATCCTCCAGACCCGGATAAATCGCGGTCCTGTAAGGAACGCCAACACCTACGCGGCGCAGATTCGCCATGACGGCCGTTAGCGACTCAATCGAATCGATGGCCTCGATCGCCACCAGGTTGACCAACACCGGCTCTATGCCCAGAGCATTAATCGTTTCCTCGTCCATCCAGGCAGCGTAGATATCACCAACCTGTTGCGACTCGCTGCCCGGTTCCCCGGGAGCATCGGCCGCTGCGTCAATAATTGTGCGCAAGGCAAGCTCAACTTTTTCATTGACCTGGTGATAGACGGTATAGCCGGAGTACATCTCGGGAATGTCGGTGCTATCCAGCCAGCCGCCGTTGGCGAACTGGTAAAAATCGTCTTGCGGCCGGGTTGATCGGTCCAGCGCGCCCAGGTCAATGCCGGAGACAAGCAGTGTCTCGTCGCTTTGATCACATGCTGTAACCAGCAGCGCCGAACCTAGAAGCAGATAGGGTATTGTTTTGTTCACAGGAAATCCTCACAAGCCGTGTTCGCGATATCGGCATCACCGGAACTGGCACATATTAATTGCACCTCGTCACGAATACTGGTCAATACGCCCTCTTCGGCGCTCCATTCGCGCAACTTCGATTCGAGTCGTTTGAGCTGCGATTTGGGCCGTTGATAAAAACCGCCGCTAGCCTCAACTGCCCGAACGAGATCGATCGTTGTCGTTGCGATCGTCTCGGTGTCCTCGGGAGTCATCTCGATCAAGCCACTCACATAATAGTAACCCCACTGAAAGCGCGTCGCAGGACCGCGAGATTCGTCATACGCTCGTCTTAGCCAGTCGAGTGCCACCTCATGATTGCCCGCCGTCTGCTCCATGTCCGCCAGGGTCAACATGAAATAGTAAGCTTGCTTCGAGTGTTCAATTTCGGCCAGCAGAAGTGGCTTCGCAATATCATTCATGCCGGCCTCGCCGAGTACGTTGGCCGCGGCGTTAATGATGGGATGACGCTCATATGGATTCGTGGTCGTTTCGTCGGCCCAGGCAACTCTCATACGGATTTCTTCTCGCAGAAGCTCCGAAATTTCAGCATCGGCATTATCAATACGTTCGAAATTTATCTTGCCAATAAGCGTATAAAGCCGCTCGCGCATATAAACGTCATCGTCATCCATTAACTGCTCGAGCGCCGCGAGAAACTTACTCTGCAATTGCTGCCGCTGCGGCGTTGCCGATTCGGTCAACGCTGCTGTAATGTCGGCGCTGTCAATCGCCACATCAAACACATTGGCCTTTACCAGTGTGTAGTCTTTCAATATCTCGTTTACACGCTTGAGCGCCTGCGTTTTTTGATCGGCTGTCAGCGGCTGCGGGTCCTCTTCATCCGCTGCGAGCTCTATTCGATGGCTGAGCTGAGCCATATACAAGATGGACTTTTCGGTCGCTAGTTTTGACGGGCACGCAGCCTCCAGTTTTTCGAACACCGAAGCCGCATCGCGCTCTTTCAATATCTCCCGGTCCTGCCCCCAGGAGTAATAGGCCAATAACCGACAATCCGCGTCGCCTAATTTCTCCCCGCCCGCGAGCACCCGGCTAACAATCTCAGCCGCCGGCGCAACGTCGTCGAGTGCGAGATCCAGCACAGTGGCGTAAGCCTGCATGTCCATACCACCAGGAATACGCGTAAGTTCGGTACCGGCAGAATCAAAAATAATCATGGTCGGATATCCCAGCACGCCAAACTTTTCAGCAATGGCTTGTGCGTCTTCCGCATCGCCGTCCAGGTAGACTGCAACAAACGATCGAGATCGATCGATGAACGCCCTGCTTTTGAATACGGTCGCCTTGATCGCGTGGCATGGCGGGCACCATTCGGCACCCCAATACAAATACACGGGCTTGTTTTCGGCTTGCGCCGCAGCGAATGCTTCCTCAACCGTTCCGTCGTACCAATGAATGCCATTGTCCATTGCGCTGACAGGCGCCGAATCTGCATCTGACGGCGTCGGTGTCTCTGCCGTGTGCTCGCCACAGCCAGCAACAAGCACAGCAACTAATAACGACAAACAAGTGAGCGCATGGTTTTTCATTGTGATTTCCGTCTCCGAATAATCCTAAAATGAATTATATCGGGATTTGTCTTAAGGCCAACAAATTCCGTACACTGCCCCGGTATGCACAACTCCATAATCGACTGCATCGGCAACACGCCGCTGATCCGCCTCAATCGACTCTCCGACGAAACGGGTTGCGAAATTCTGGGCAAAGCCGAATTTATGAATCCCGGTGGTTCGGTCAAAGACCGCGCTGCCCTGGGAATGATCAGGGCTGCGATGGCCAGCGGCGAACTGCGACCGGGCGGCACCATTGTCGAAGGTACGGCCGGCAATACCGGTATCGGCCTCGCCCTGGTTGGCAACGCACTGGGTTTCCGCAGCCTGATCGTCATGCCGGATAATCAGAGCAAAGGAAAAATCAATACATTGCGGGCACACGGTGCGGAAGTACGACTCATTCCACCTGTACCGTACAAAAACCCCGAGCATTTTGTGCATACCTCGGGTCGCATTGCCGCCGAGATGAACGCCGAAAATGCGAACAGCGCTTTTTGGCCTAACCAGTTCGAGAATCTCGCCAACCGTGATTTTCATGAGCAAACCACCGGGCCGGAAATCTGGGAGCAGACAGAGGGCCGCGTCGATGGCTTTGTTTGTTCTGTCGGCACCGGTGGTACCTTGAGTGGCGTCGGGCGTGCACTCAAGGCGCGCAATCCTGATATTAAAATAGCGTTGTCCGATCCGGGCGGTTCAGCGCTGCATCACTATTTTGCGCACGGTGAACTCAAGAGCGTAGGGACGTCAATCACCGAAGGAATCGGCAACAGTCGTATCACGGCCAATCTGGAGAGCGCCCCTATTGACATCAGTTGGCAAATCCCGGATTCGGAAGCGATTCCCATGGTGTACTCACTGATCCGCGATGAAGGTCTTGTACTGGGCAGTTCAAGCGGCATCAACGTGGTTGGTGCGTTGCGCCTGGCGCAAGACCTGGGGCCTGGGCACACGATAGTGACGCTGCTGTGCGACTCTGCAACCCGCTATATGGAACGACTCTTCAACGCAGAATATCTGCAGTCGCAAGGTCTGAGTTTGCCAACCTGGTATCAACCGTAACACCCCGGTTTCGCGACACGACTGCAGCTGCGGTTTTAGCTCGTTCAGGCTAATCGATCTGGCTGCCGTCCGAAATTTCAAGTTTGGGGTACGCGGGCCGCCAGCGCGCCGCTGCAACGCGCAGCCGAATATCGTCATCGCGAAAATTTTCAGCAGCGCAACCATCGACTACTGCCTGGAGTGCAACCGCTACGGCGACATCGCCGCACACTTCCCACAATCGGGATACATGGGGCACGAGGCAGCGGTTACGAATATCCGACTTGCTAAGGCTTTCCGCCAGTGCGGTCGCCGCTGCACTGATCATGTTGTCGGTGATTTCCTGCGCACCGCTGGCAATAGTGCCCAGTCCTATTCCGGGAAAAACGAAAACGTTATTCGCCTGACTGATGCTTTGTGTGCCGGAAGCCAGGGACACCGGTTCAAACGGACTACCGGTGGCGACCAACGCCTTGCCTTCCGTCCACCTGAGAATGTCTGCGGGGACGGCTTCGCTGATGTCGGTCGGATTGGACATCGGTAGTATGACTGGCTCCTCTACGTTGCTCGCCATCGCCTTTACGACGTCCTCGTTGAAGGCGCCGCCCTGCCCCGACGCGCCGATCAACACCGTCGCCTTAAACGCTGCGACCACACTGGCAAGATTCTTGCGCCCGGACTCATCCAGCCCCAGCGCCGCTGCCATGCCCTCCGGCCAGGCGAATTCCCGCTTGTAGCTATCAAGACGAGCGCGGCCATCGCTGACAATCCCCTGGCTGTCCATCACCAACACCGCAGCAATCTGCTGTTCGACGTTCAGCCCTTGCGCGGCCAACTGTTGCCGCATTTGTCGCGCAATACCCAGCCCCGCGGCGCCGGCGCCGTACAAGATAATGCGACCGTTCTTGAAGTCGGTCCCGGCGACCCGGCACGCACCCTGCACGCAGGCTGAAGCAACGGCGCCGGTGCCCTGAATGTCGTCATTGAATGACGGCAAGACCTGCCGATAGCGATCGAGCGTACGCAATGCATTCTCTTTGCGAAAATCCTCCCATTGGATCAAGACGTTTGGGAACACCGATTTCGCCGCCGCGACAAACTCATCGACAAGCTCAACATAGGGGTCGCCCCGCAATCGAGGCTGCCGGTAACCAAGATACAGCGGGTCATCCAACAGGTTCTGGTTGTCAGTCCCCACATCCAGACTGATCGGCAAAGTTTGCGCCGGATGAATGCCGGCGCCGGCGCAATACAACGCGAGCTTGCCGACGCTGATAGCCATGCCGCCAGCACCCTGATCGCCAATTCCGAGAATCGCCTCGTTGTCTGTCACGACCATCAGCTTGACGTCGGCAAACGGAGCGGCTTTGCGTATAACCTCTTCAATGCGTCCGGCGTATTGTGGTGTGATGAACAGGCCACGACTACGCCTGAAGACCCGCGAATAATAGCGTGACGCCTCGCCTACGGTCGGCGTGTAGATAATGGGCATTATTTCTTCGAGATGCTCCGCCAGCACTCGGTAGAACAAGACTTCGTTGCGATCCTGCAGCAATGCAAGAGCAATGTTGCGGCCAACATCGTCACGGCTGTAAAAAATAGACGCGAAAATGCGTTTGACCTGGGTTTCTATATCGTTGTACTCCGCAGGGAGCAGGCCCTCTATCCCCATCTCCCGGCGTTCATCCAGCGTGAACCCCGTTCCCTTGTTGTACAAGGGATATCGCAGCAAGTCGGGGCCATTCTTGCGCACACGCAGCACATCGCCCTGAGGCGTCCTTCGCAGATCAAATTTTTCCACTTCGTTCCCGTTCGTCCCATTCGATGTGTCGCGCCGATTGTAGCGGAGATGTTGCGCTTCACCAAAATTGAATGTTGCCGTGACATTACCTGTGACATCTACCAATTAGAGTTTCCGCTATCGACCAAGGAGGAAAATCATGACACGAAGAAAAACACTCACGTCGCTGGCACTGCTACTTGTTGGCACCGCCGGCGATGGCGTCGCTAATTTCGAGCTGATCAGTGTCCGCTCATTCGATAAAGTGCAATAATTCGGTCGCGATCGAACTCTATGAACAAGAAACGCCACAATATTTTCGCCGTCGTCCTGGCAGCAGGAGCCAGCAAGCGATTTGGCAGCAACAAGCAGGTGTCGACGCTCGGCGGCGAAACCTTGGTTCAACGAGCAGCCAATACCGCCCGCAAAGTATGTGGCGAAAAGACGTTTCTCGTCACCGGACACGAGTGGTGGAAAGTCGTCAATGCGGCGGGTGCTGACAGGCCTTTTTTTATCGTCAATGAAAAACACCGGCAAGGTATGGGCGCAAGCATCGCAATGGCAGCCAGAGCATGTCGGTCGAGAGCCGACGCCATGTTGTTGCTGTTGTGCGATCAGCCGCTGATCAGCGCCGCTCACCTGCAAGCACTCATCGACACGTGGTCCGGCGACGATCACGAGATCGTGGCAAGTTCGTATGATGCGACGACCGGTCCGCCGGTATTGTTTCCCAAAGCAACGTTCGGCGATTTGGCCCAGCTAACTGGCGACCAGGGCGCGCGCACCGTGCTGCACGATTCGCGTTTCGCGGTGCGCACTTATCCGCTCGAAGACGCCGCGACGGACATCGACACGATCACCGATCTCGATGTGCTGAGAGATGCTGCTGCATTTCCGCAATAATCTCCACAGAGATGGCCCCAGGGCCGCGCCCGCCCAATTGAATGCCCGCTGGGGCGCTCAAGCGTCCTTTTAAGAGCTTCGCCGCGTCGCCAAGTTCACGAAGCAGCCGATCCCGACGTTTGGGTGGCCCCAGGAGACCGACGTAGCCGATGTCTGTATGCGCGAGCTGCCGCAAGTACGAGCGATCGCTGACCAGATGGTGGCTCATCACGAGCGCCATATCGAAGTCCGTCAGTTCGAGATTCTTGCTCAATTCATCCACCGCAATGCAGATCGCCCGCGTCGAATCCGCGAAGTCACGGCTGTCGATATAGGCCGGTCGGTGGTCGACCACGGTGCAGCGCCAACCCAGCTCAGCCGCGATGCGCACCAATGGTTCCGAGTCCGGACCTGCGCCCATGACGAGCAGCGTCGGAGACGGCCAGAACCGCAAGCAATGATCCGGCGAAATCTCAATGTTCGCCGGTTCCCGGCCATTCAGGATCTTCGATATGGACCTAAACGGCTCAAAGTCATTGTCAGCGGTCAGCGGTTGCAGATAGACCTGCATGGTCCCTTCGCAGCCAACCCCGAGTCCCCATAGATCGTCGTCAGGACTCAGATCGTAGCTGGCGGTCTGCGCCTGGTTTTCCCACAGGACTGATTTCGATCGTGCGACAATATCTCCCTCGAGACAACCGCCCGACAATATGCCGCAAAAATTTCCATCGCCATCGATAAGCATTTGCTCGCCGGCCTTGCTGTAAGTGGATCCGCCGGTGTCGACGACGGTCGCCAGCACCAGCGACTCGTTCCGGGCCCGATGTTGTTCATAAAAACGAATGATCCGCTGCACATTCATGCGACTTTGGGTTTCCTGCTGCTGTCTGCCAAGACCAGGAGATTACCGGCTAATACCAGCGAAAATCCCAGGACGATGAAAAAATTCAGCGCCAGACCCTCGAAAAGCATGGACAGTATCAGTGCCACAACCGGAAACATGACGGTCACATACCCTGCCCGGTGCGCACCGATGCGGCCCAGCAAGGTCAGGTAGGCGCCAAACGCGAATACCGATCCAAACACGGTCAGATATGCGAGAGATATGACGTAGCCTGGCGACGTATCAAATGTGAATGCGTGACCCCTGAGGATCGCCAGCAGGGCTGTGAACAGACCGCCGTACAGCATGCTCCAGGCATTGGATTGCACAACGGGCAAGTGCATCTTCTGCGCCGCCTGCGATGCCATATTGCCAAATGACGCCATCAGTGCGCCCATCAAAGCCAGGATTGAGCCGTAAAACACACGATCGGAGAAGGATATCTGCGCTATCTGCGGCCCGAACAGGACGCAGATGCCGACGACACCCAGCAACGCGCCGGAATACAAACGCACGCTGCCGCGAACACCGAAGAAGATACGGGCGTTGACGATATTCATCCACAACATCGACGAGAATACGATGGCCGACAACGCGGACGTAATGTAAATCTGAGCGCGATACGCGAACACGTAGTTCAGGCAAAACATCAACACGCCCATCAGGGCAAATCGAAAGTGCGATTTAAGATTAAAAGAAAGCTTTAAGTCTTTGAACTTACACCAAATAAATAGGATTCCAGCCGAGGCGAGGAAACGATAGACTATCGAAACCTCGGGTTCGACCAAGCCGAGCTGGAACTCGATGGCGAACCACGTTGAGCCCCAGATCAGGACCGTGGCAAGATAAAGAAACGCATTGCTCATGTGACAGTAATTATGATCGGCCCTGCCGAAAAGTCGACCTCAGCTCTTCGAGCAGTACGCCTAGCCGGTGTTATAAGGGTTGCCCTTATCCGACTTCGCAATGGTGTCTTCAAGCGATAGTTCACTCAGTTCGTCGGGGTCGTCGGCCAGTTGAGAGCAGCGC
The DNA here is from genome assembly GCA_022563255.1 of Pseudomonadota bacterium. GTDB lineage: Bacteria > Pseudomonadota > Gammaproteobacteria > Steroidobacterales > Woeseiaceae > UBA1847. The sequence goes on along the minus strand of JADFNS010000023.1, from coordinate 32,574 downwards.
CGCTGGATTTCAGCAAGCCTCTTTGAGATGGTCGACTGCGAGAGGGGTACGTCGTCGAAATCCTTGTCCATTTTCTTTCCGTGCAGCATTTGCCATCCATGGGCGACAGTTTGTGCGCCGCATTATAGAAACCAGCTAAAACTGAATATGTGAACCCGGTCACATTAAGTTTCCTGCAAACACGCCATTTCCTATTGTTATGTCAACTGCACCAGATGTGGGAAATTAAAAAGGCCGCCTCCAAAGAAGCGGCCTTCTTATCTCTAACCATCGGCAAGAACGGTCGGCTTAGTCTACCAGTAAATCAAAAATCGTTTTTATTACTTTTTTATCAAATAACTACACGCGATTTATCGTGTATTAGATTAACTTATTTCGGGCAATTTTTGTCAATAAATCACCAAGGTCGAACCCCAGGTGAAGCCCGCGCCGAAGGCCGCGAACAAGAGTGTATCGCCACGTTGGATGCGCCCGTCACGCACTGCAAGATCGAGCGCCAGGGGAATCGAAGCGCCTGACGTGTTCGCATGTTCGTTCACAGTCGCAATAACCCGCTCCATCGGCATGCCGAGTTTCTTCGCAGCCGCTTTGATGATTCGCATGTTGGCCTGATGCGGCACAAACCAGTCGATATCTGCCAGCCCGCCCTCAAGATCGGCAACAGTTTCACGAGCGATGTTGTCGAACGTTGCGACCGCACGTCTGAAAACGGCGTTGCCATTCATTTCTATGTAAGCTTGACCGGCGCGAGTCTTGTCGTAGCCGACAGAAATCCCGTTCGGAACGTGCAGCAGCTCTTCGAATTCACCATCAGCATGAATATGGGTCACCAGAATACCTGGCGTGTCGCTCACTTCTAATACAACGGCCCCTGCCCCATCACCGAACAATATGGCAGTTCCTCGATCCTCCCAGTTCACAATTCGCGACAGAGTTTCGGCGCCAATCACCAGCGCCGTTTTCGCGCCGCCCGTGATGATGAACCGGTTCGCCAGATCGAGCGCGTAAACAAATCCGCTACAAGCCGCATGGACATCAAATGCGGCAGAACCTTTAACACCCAAACGACGTTGTATAATGCAGGCCGTTGCGGGAAACACTTTGTCGGGTGTCGCTGTGCCGACAATGATCAGGTCGATTTCCGCCGCGCTGACGCCCGCCACTTCCATGGCCCGTTGCGCCGCTATCAGTCCGATCGATGACGTCGTCTCGCCAGCAGAAACAATATGGCGGCGCTCGATACCCGTGCGCTCGCGTATCCACTCATCGGTGGTGTCGAGAGTTTTTTCAAGATCCTTGTTTGTCACGACTTTCTCGGGCAAACAACTGCCGATCCCGGCGATGCGCGCATACGTCATAGTTGTACCTCGTGATTGCAAATGCGGCTACTGGCGACGCATGAAGGCGGCGATTTCTCGCAGCGTTGGATAATCAAACAAGTCGCTGATATCGAGCTTGCCAGGATATTTCTCGTCAATTGCCAAAACGATTTCCGTCAACGTCAGCGAACTGACACCCACTTCAAATAAATTGTCATCCGGGCCGATGGTGCGATCTTTAGCGAACTCCCGACAGATCCGTTCGAGTTCAGCGATCAAAGGGTCCTCGTCAGTATCCGCAACCGCCGCACCATCCGCATACAGTACGCCGATGACGGCATCAAACTCACCCTCCAGATAGGCCTGCAGCAACTTACCGCGTTGTACTTTGCCGCTCGTCGTTTTCGGAATACGAGCGACGGGAATGACCCGGTCGACTTCCAGTCCAGTCTGTTCGCCGATGAGATTTCTCACTTGAGCAACCATCGGTTTGAATTCTTCCGGAGATCGGCGATGGAGAATGAACGCGATCAGTTCTTCAGTCTGCCCCCCTTTGGGCGTCGCACCGGCGATCACTACTTTATTCAAGTCGAGGCTATCAAGTCGCGCCACGATTTCCTCGATATCGTGCGGATAATAATTCTGGCCGTTGACGATGATGATGTCTTTTTGCCGCCCGGTTACGACCAGCTGATCGTCAACAAACAGACCGCAATCGCCCGTGTGCAACCAGCCGTCGCCCGTGAACAACTCGGCCGTGGCTGACTCGTCGCCGTAAATCCGTGCGGTGATACTGCCGCCGCGCAACTGGATATTGCCGATGCGGCCAGCGTCGACAGGCTTGTCGTTGTCATCGGTAATCCGGATGCTGACGTCGCGAATCGGACGCCCTACTCTGACGAAGCTGACGGCATCGTCGTCGCCGGGCTCCACCTCGCGGCAGGTATCGCCGATGCGCAGGCTGTGGCGGTCCACGGTGATGCGCGAAAACTCGACACCGGGTTCCGGGATCGACACGCCAACGGTGGCTTCCGCGAGACCGTACACCGGGAACATGGCTGTGTGCCGCAAGCCATGCGGCGCGAGCGCATCGAGAAATTCCTCGCACAGCTCCCATGAAATGGGTTCAGCGCCATTGAGGATGAGCTTCACGCAGGACAAGTCCAGGCCGACCAGGCCCTTGCGCTGAAAGAGTTTAAGAAAATGCTTGTAACCGAAATTGGGTGAGCACAATTGCGTTGCGCGCAACTCATGCGCCTTGCTCATCCACAAGAGCGGTCGCCGGACGAAAACACCGGTATCCATCACCGCATGATTCATGCCGACGCCCAGTACGCTCAGATGGTATCCGATGAGGCCCATATCGTGGGTCAGCGGCATCCAGCTCAGGCTCTGATCGTCCGCTGTCCACTGGCAGGCTTCGACGATCGCACGGATATTGGTGCACAGGTTGCGGTGCGTCAGCACCACGCCCTTCGGATCGCTCGTGGATCCGGATGAATACTGAATGAAGGCGATATCGCCGGGTGTCGACGCGCAGATTTCGCCACTGCCGTTTGGATCGATGTCACTGACAAGAATAGTTTTCGACTCAAGTATTGTCGCAATGTCCGCCAGCTCGCGTTGCTGCGAAAATTCCCGCAGCCGTTCGAGTAGACCCAAATCGGTGAACAACGTCGCACGCTCGAGCTGCGACAGGATCCTGAATAACTTTAGCCGATGCTCATCACTGATGCCCACAGCCACCGGGACCGGCACTATTCCGCCCAGGACAGCAGCCCAAAAGGCGACCACGAAAGTCTCATTGGACTGGCTGAAGATGATCAGCTCGTCGCCACGCTGCATGCCACGAGCCTGCAAGGTGCCCAGCAAGGAAAGCGCGCGATCCCAGAGATCTGTAAATCTCACAACGGTCTCGTCGTTTTCGCCGTCGATAAAGAGAATTTCGCGGTCTCTGCTGCGCGCAGCGGACAACAAGTCCCCGAGTGTGTCGTATAGCTCCATCAGTTTTCTAGCGTTCCTTGGGTTGCATGAAGATTTCCGTGGCGGATCGCAAATTAATGCCAAGTTCCAGCTCGGGCTGTGCGTCGTCTACCACGCGCATGTGAAAACGCGGTAGCAGCAGCCCCAAGTGAACTTTCATTTCCAGGAATGAAAAATACTCGCCGAGGCAGCGCCGCGGCCCCAGGGAAAACGGAAAAAATGGACGGTCTTTTTTCGGCTTTTCGGTCGGCGCAAATCGTCCCGGATCGAAGCGCTCGGGGTCTGACCAGTAGCGCTCTGTGCGATGCAAAACAAAGGGCGAAAGGTAGATGTCCGTCCCGGACGGCACATCAAACTTTTCCAGTTCATCGTCTGCGTGGGAGCGGCGAGTAAACAACCAAACGGGCGGATACAGCCTGAGCGTCTCCTCCAGTACTTGTTGCGTGTATTGCATCGCGGCCAGCGAGGCCGCACTCAAAGCCGACACATTTGGCAAGTGCTCGTGCGCCTCCGCGATCAACTTCGCCTCGACTTCCGGGTGTCTTGCGATCAGGTACCAGACCCAATTCAGCGTATTCGCCGAAGTTTCGAAACCGGCCACTATCAGAGTCATCAATTCGTCCAGCAACTCTGCATCCGTGAAGCCTTGCCCCTTCTTGTCAGTGGCCTGTAAATACATCGACAGAAAATCGAACTCGTTGGCGCCATCGCCCGCGCGCCGATCCGCAATGATGCTCAACAGCAGTTCGCGCAGCTGTCGTACTTTCATGACGACGCTGAGATCGCGAGTCGAATCGCGACTCAGGAAAGCGAACGGGTTTTCGCCGCCGGCTATGATCCGTCTCTCGTAATCACTGCCGAATGTGCTGATCAAAATCAGCTCCAGCGCGAAATCGGAGGTTTCCGCCGTCATATTGCAAACTTCGTTGCGCGCTGCAAGGTCTGCCCAGTGCACGGCACGACGATCGCAACACTCCACCATGACCTGCATCAGCTTATGAACGTTTTGGCGACTGAATGCGGGCTGAATCATAGTGCGCGATCGGCGCCACACATCGCCATCACTCACAATAAGACCATTTCCGAGCAGCATTTTGACGCGCTCAAAGCCCGGCCCTTTGTGATACTTGGCGTGTCGTAGCGTCAAAATACGCCGCACTTCTGCTGGATCATTAACGAAGTAGACAAGCCGCCCATTTGGCTTGGTCATACTCACCATGTCGCCGTATTCGCGCTGCAAATTCCACAGTCTCGCCAGCGTCTCGGGATCAATACCGAGACTCACCGGCTCTGTCGGACCCGGTGGTTGTCTGAATTCAGGCTGGGCAGCGGTCATGGGGTGCTGGAGTCACGGCTATCGCGTTGATAAAACAGGCGCAATATTACATTGACCAGCAGAGATTCGATACTGCAAACTGAGTCACATACTAGCTTTCACACACAGTGGAATAAGGCCCGACATTGAACTACCCGCCTCGCAAAGAGTTCGATTCGATCGAATCCCGTCGCAGCACGTCGTCACGACGCCGCATGAGTTCATCGCGGCGGCTCTATTACTTTCTCGGACTACCGGTATTGCGCGGGTTAATCGGTCTTCTAACGGCTACCTACCGGATCGAGCGGATTATCGGCGCCGAAAACATCGATCCTTACATCGATAGCGATCTGATCTGCGCGCCCTGTTACTGGCATCAGCACCACGTCGTCGCCTCCACGCTCATTCGCTCGTGGATACGGCGCGGTTTCAAAGCCTGCTTCCTGATCTCCGGGTCGGTCGATGGCGACGTTCCAGAGCGCGTAGCCCGCGCCTGGGGCGCGGAAGTTATCCGCGGCTCCGCCAATCAAAGCGGCGCACTGGCGCTGCGCGATATGCAACGCATGATGAAAAACGGTTATTCGATCGTGACGACGGCCGACGGACCCCGCGGACCAAAATACGAATTCAAGCTGGGCGCTGTCCTGATGGCCAGAATCGCCGGCGTTCCTATTGTTCCCATCGCCTGCGCCGCCGACCGGGCCTGGCATTTAAAGCGCTGGGACAACTTCATGATACCGAAGCCGTTTGCCCGGGTCGTGCTCGCGATCGGCCAGCCCTACCCGATACCCGTCAACGCGCCACTGGATCAGCTGGAGCCCCACCGCCTGAACGTTCAGCAAGCAGTCATGTCTCTAATGGCAGAATCGGAGAAAGTTCTGCAAGACGCCCAGGAGGCCTCGGAATGACAACGACGCGCACTATTGCCCTGATCGCGATATCAATGGCTTTTTCAAGCCAGGTGTTTGCGCGCGATTTGTTGACGCCGCACCGAGCCGAATACAAAGTCAAAATCTCCATCGTTTCCGGTAAATTAAGTACCGAGCTGCGCCGCACTGAAAACGGCTATGTCGCGAGACACATCGTGCGGCCTGTCGGCATCTCGCGATTGCTGACCCGTGGCATCATGGACGTTACGTCGGAGTTTGCCAGCGGTCCCGATGGAATTGTTCCTATCTCCTACAAAGCCATCAACACCATTGGCAAACACCCCGACGTCGATCTGCATTTCGACTGGAGCACGCACGAAGCGACCGGGACGATTGGAGACCAAGAGATCGTGTTGCAATTGGACGAGCTAGCGCACGACAGCGTCTCGATCCAATACGCTTTGATGCGCGATTTGATGAACGGCGGCGCCGGTTCGCGTTACGCGCTATTCGACGTCGACAATATCCGGACGGCGAATGTCACCATGATCGGCAACCGACAAGTCACGACTTACGCGGGCAAATTTCAGGCCATTGGTATTCAGCACCACAAAGAAGGCTCCTCGCGGACGACGACCCTGTGGTGCGTGGAGGAACTGGACTACCTGCCGGTTATCATCGAGCAACACCGCAAGGGGAAACTGAAATTCCGCGCGACACTGCTGAAATACATACCGACAGATCAGGCTAGCCAAGAATAATTGACGACCACAACCACGTGAGGATAACGATACGGCCAGGTCTTGAGCTCACGTCTGGAGGCCATTTCGGAGACGAAGCCGTTGACAGCACCCAGTCGCTCGGCGGCCAGAGAACGCGCATCGCTGCAACTGGCGCCCGCATCCACTGCATCTTCAACAAGGTCTGAGTAACGTCGTGGTGGTCGAGTCCAGCGACCGTCAGTTCGAAATGCGAAACCAGTAGCTTCCCCAGGGTGGCGGTTCCAAGGAAGGCCTTTCCTTCCCGCCGGGCTGCCCGAGGAGTCGCCGCCCGACTTATTTTCGATCGAATACCTGGCGCAGTGCGAACTTCTCTTTCCCGCCTTTGATCATGTGGATACTTCGCACCAACACGCTCTTGTTTGCTTCCAGATGCCAGGATTCAGTCAAAATCGTACCATCGCTGTCCAGAGTTTCGACCACAAACGCGTTGGCTTCCCACCCTGATACGCGATTTGCCTCGATCGGACCGATGGTCACCAACCGGTTCTCGCCAAACGTATATTCTTCGACGACAGAGCGATCGTAGCTGATGAAGATTCCGTAGTCCGTCTGCGTAATCTTCAGCGAGTCCCCATATTCAAGAAAGACTTGCGCCGACATGCCCGAACTCTTGCGGTGCTCCCGGCGCCCGGAAGACTGGCGCTTCGGAATCAGAATTCGTCGCACCCCGTCGGCTGCCGGCATGTGCATGGCATCCGGATCTTGCCGCACTTGCCAGTGTCCGGATAAATCGACGCCCGCAGGAACCACCGCGCTCTTCGAAAGAAGGGCCGGCGTCGTGCTGCACGCGGCGAGCAGAAAGCAGCACGCTAGCGGAATCCAATTGCGAAAGATTTTTGCGGACATGTATGTCAACCAATGGCAAGAAAATACGTTGTTATTGTATCGCGCTATCTATAGGAGATATTACACATGCGAAGGATACTAGGAAAATCCGTAATTTTGAGCGTCGCTTTGCTGCTTCCCCTGGCGGTCTCGGCCCAGTCTGTCGACGAAATCAGAGAGATGAGCCCCGAGGACCGGCGCGCGTATATCGAAGGATTATCTGACGAAGAACGTAACACACTGCGGGAACAGCGGCGGGCGAAGTTCGACAGTATGTCCGACGAAGAGCGCAGCGCCATGCGGGATGAACGGCGCGCCAGATTTGAGAACATGTCGGACGAAGAGCGCGCGGCCACCAAAGAGAGGCATCGCGACAAGACCGATCAACGTCGCGCCCGTTGGGAGTCGATGAGCGACGAAGAACGTGCGGCGGCCAAAGAGAAACGCGGTGATCGCAAACGTCCTCACGACAGGCAGCACCGCGGCGAACGACACTCTGATCGCGGTCAGGACCGGGGCTAGTTACGGCTTGATCGAACGGGCCAGCGCTTTTTCAAAGGCGCTGGCCTTTTTTACTATGACGCCATCCAGTTCCAGCCATCTGGCCAACGCAAGCAACTCGCTGGCCAAGGCATCGGCCGTCTCACACTGATCCGCGGCCCCCTCGAGATGGGCGTTTTGAACCAACAGCACGGAGGCTTTGCGATCCGCCTTCAGATCGACGCGGGCCGTAATCGTGTCTCCCTGTCGAAAAGGCAGAACGTAATAACCCCACCGTCTTTTCGCCTCCGGGACGTATATTTCGATGCGATACTCAAACCCGAAAAGGCGCGCCGCCCGGGGACGAAACCACATAAGCGGATCAAACGGGGACAACAATGACGCTCCGGGTATCGCGCGTGGCGCGCAGGCCGCGGCGGCAAGAAAAGCGGGGGCTGACCAGCCGTCGACCACCACTTCCTGCAGCGCGCCCTCTTCGACCAGTTCCGCTATGCGCGGTGCAACGTCGTGCGCGCTCATTCGATAGTAATCGGCCAGATCGGGGCTTGTCGCGACTCCCAGAGAGACTGACGCCTTGGTCAACAGTTCCCGCTGCGCATCGGCCTTGGCCACGGTTGCCGCACGCAAATCCCCGTCGATAAGGCGTTCGGGCAAATCGTAGACACGTTGAAAATTGGTCAGACGCCGGCGTACCGCCAGCGTTCCTCTGCCGAAATGGTGCTCCAGCGCCCAGCGCGGGACGGACCGGAACCAGTCGCCGGGTTTGCGCTTCGGGCCTTCGACGGCCGGCAGATCACTGGCCGTGACGGCACCGCATTTTCGCACCTGCCTGAGCACGTCGCGCAAATAGCCATTTGGGTCCGGCAAGACATGCAGCGCGCCGCTTTTCCATACCTGAAAATCCCGTCGGCGATGAGCCAGCAGGGGCCAGTCGCTGCAGGCGACTATGGAGGCCTCATGCGCCCACTGCTCCGTGTGTTCGCCGGAGCCGTATAGGAATTTCTCGAAGCGGCCCCGATCGTAAGGGCCCAGACGCGACCAGATCATCAAAAAATGTGCGGGAAGCAGTACGTTAACGAAATCCAGCTGCAAAACCGCTATCGCCGACATCGCCCGTCGAAAATGCCGCACGTCGGTCGGCGCCTGCGGTCGCTCACGATCGAAACCCTGCGCGGCCAAGGCTATGCGGCGGGCTTCTGCCGCCGAAATCCGTACCCTGTGCCTCATGCCGGCTCAGTCAACGTCAACAATGGCGTCCGCACAACGTCGTCAAGACGCACACAGCCCGGAGTATCCGACCAGCGGTTCCCAGCGCGTACCCGTGTGTACTAGCTTTTTCTCAGCCACAAAAACGATCCAAAAATGTAGGCTCCAAGGACTGCCCAACCAAATGTCGTCAGCGGAGAAATGAATCCGACGAGTTGCAGCACCAGAACCCCGAGCGGCGTGATCACAAACAGGCGGACGAGTTCAACGTTGATCGCGTGTGTTTGCCCGCCGTTCAGCAACCCGAGCGCGTAAAGCTGCACCCACAACAAAACGCAAGGAGTCAGCACCGCTTGAGCGCCACCTGTGACGTACCCTTCGGCGATCATCATCGACGACAGAATGACAACAAAAAATTGACCGAGCACATAACGCCGCCGGGCGAGCGTCAATTGCGGATCGAATTTTTCGAACGATGCCAGGTCCGTATGCCGCTTCGGATAGAGCACTTCGACGTCCGCCGGTCGCCATCCGGTACGGTGAAACCAGATCCCTATTTTGTCCCGCCAGAGACGCGTACGCCGCGCGTCAAACAACAGGTAATCAAACACCTGGATGTTGGCCCAGAAAGGATTCCAGTTGGACAGTGGTTTGCGCACGCCAAATACGACGGGTTCCTCGTCGGCCTCTTCGGCAAATGTTCCGAAGGCGCGGTCCCAAAGCACGAAAATGCCGCCGTAATTCTTATCGATGTAGCGTTCATTCTGGGCATGGTGAACGCGATGATTTGACGGGGTCACCATAATTCGGTCAAGCAAACCCAGTCGCCCAATGTGCTGCGTGTGAACCCAGAATTGATACAGTAAATTGGCGGCTCCAACCGTAATCAGTACCTCAATCGGAAATCCAACCAGGAACAACGGCAGGTAAAATATCCAGCTGTAAAAGAAGCTGGTGCTGGACTGGCGTAGCGCCGTTGACAAGTTGTAGTCTTCGCTTTGATGATGCACCGAATGCGACGCCCAAAACACCGAAATTTCATGCCCGAAACGATGCTGCCAGTAGTAGCAAAAATCCCAGGCGACTGCTGCGATGACCCACAGCAATATGCCTCGAGCTGAGAAATCGAACCAATCGAGTGGCATGTCGAAAATGGCAAAATTCTTGAGCACCAACCCCCAGATAAGCCACTCGACGAATTTGCTGAAATAGCCGGTCGTCGTACTCAATACGCCGGCGCTGATGCTGTTAATCGCATCGTTGCTGCGGTAGTAGCCGGTCCCCCGGCGCCAGTCGACAAATATTTCAACGAGCAGGGAGACCAGAAAGAACGGCACGGCCAGGGCGAGGAGATTCATGTGCCTATGGTAACCTGAACGCGGACCCGCGATGATCAATAAGAAAGAACTAAAACTCTTGCGAGAGGCACTCGACACACTCGAGGCCGGCTTTGCCGATCTCCCCGAATTCGCGCCGGAAGTCGATGAACAAGCACTGTCCGATGTCTTGCGCCAGGTTGCCGAGCGCATGCGGGACAACTACCCGTACTATCATCCGCAGTACGCGGGCCAGATGCTCAAACCGCCGCACCCGGTGGCCCGCATTGCGTACGCGTTGTCTCTCTGGGTGAATCCGAACAATCACGCACTGGACGGCGGTCGCGCCAGTTCTGCGATGGAAAAAGAATGCATCGTTGAAATTGGCCGAATGTTTGGCTGGCGCAGTCCATTAGGCCACCTTACCGGTGGCGGCACGATGGCCAATCTGGAAGCTCTCTGGATCGCCAGTCGCCTGCATCCCGGCAAACAAATACTCGCCTCGGAGCAGGCGCACTACACGCACAGCCGGATAACGGAAGTTCTGGGCATACCTTTTTCATCGGTCGACGCCACTGCCAGCGGACGCATGGATATCGGCACGCTCAAGAGTCGCTTGCAGCAAGGCGACGTTGGTACCGTCGTCGTCACGATGGGGAATACCGGACTGGGCGCCGTCGACCCGCTAGCCGGGATTTTGGCGCTGCGCGAGCAATACGATTTTCGCATTCACGTCGACGCCGCCTACGGCGGCTATTTCACGCTCGCAGACAGTCTTGGCAAAGAGACCGCCGCCCAGTTTGCGTGCATTGGCAACGTAGACTCGATTGTAATCGACCCACACAAGCACGGACTGCAACCTTACGGCTGCGGCTGCGTTTTGTTCAAAGATCCCGCCGTCGGCAAAATCTATCAGCACGAATCGCCGTATACCTACTTCAGCTCGGCGGAGCTGCACCTGGGCGAGATCAGCCTCGAATGTTCGCGGCCGGGGGCGTCTGCCGTAGCATTGTGGGCTACGCAACAACTTTTGCCCTTACACAGAGGCGGTGAATTCGCGAAAGACCTCGACAGCTGCCTTGCGGCCGCCCGGGGTTTTTACCAAAAACTGGACGACAGCAAGTTTTTCACGCCCTTGATGAAACCGGAACTCGATATCGTCGTTTATGCGGCGAACGCGCCGGACACCGATGCGGCCAGTGCCCGTGCTCGCCTTTTATTTGAGAAAACGGCCGCCAACAACTTGCATCTTGCGCTGATCGAATTGCCCGTAACGATCGCCGCCGCGTGGCTCGGCGACTTTACGGTCAATTCAGATACAATTACCTGCCTCAGGTCGGTACTGATGAAACCCGAGCACGAAACCTGGTCCGAAAGAATCTTCGCAATCCTGGAGGACTGTGCAGCGCGACTGAACTAGCCCCAAGTCGTCACTCGACTGCGATGACACCCTTCATGCCCGCTTCAAGATGACCCGGAGTAAAGCGCATGATTGTTGTCCAGTGTTCCGGTTCCAAATACCCGCATGTTGCCGCGTCGTACTATTCGTGATCGTGACTGCTCTCGTTGCGCACCGGTCGCGATGAGCTATGCGTGTGGACGATTTTCCACGCGCCATTCATGCGACGAAAAAGAAACGTCTCGTAGCCACGATTGTGTATTTCCCGATTGTCGGTCTTTACGGTTGCCGTTATCTCCGTATTGGCCAAAACCCACGCAAAATCACCTTCTACGTGAGTTTCAATATTTGAAAACACCAAATCCAGGCTCACGAGCGCGTCGCCTTCCGGCTCCACGTGATGCTCGACCAGGTCGGAAAGACCGGTATTCTGGCCGCCGGACTCAAAGTATCGGGCACCTTCGAAGTCCAGAAAATGCTCGCGAAATGGCGTGCCATCCCCATGCTCCCAACCTCTCGCTACGGCATGGACGATCGCGGTCAATGCCGCCGCGTCATCTTCTTGTGCTTGCACCTGCTGCGAAAAAAACGGTTGCCCAAAGACGGCAACGACTGCGCATAAGCTAATCCGGGTCCAATTCATCTTCCATTCCTCCAGTGTCTGCTTTCAATGTTTCTGTTCAGTCATGCGTGACAACAGCCGAAATTTCTAGAACCACGCTCTGAGTCCGACCACTAACTGCGCGTCTGAAATAACTTCGCCGTTAATTCTCGCGAAATCGGCTGTATTGCCAAACACTCTCGACCAGTTAACGCCAATATAGGGCGCAAACTCGCGACGAATCTCGTAGCGGAGCCTGAGTCCGATCTCAATTTCCGCAAGGCCGGAGCCGATTCCTGTAATGGGGTCGTCGCTGCCGTAAAAATTTACTTCGAAATCGGGCGTCAGGATCAGGCGTTGCGTAAGGAGCAACTCGTATTCACTCTCTATTCGCAACGCCGTGCGACCGGAATCCCCAACAAAAAAGGCAATGTCTGTTTCGAAGAAGTACGGGGCCAGCCCCTGAACCCCGATCGCTAACCAGGTTCGGCTGGGCGAGGGTTCGAAATCATGCCGGACGCCGATCTGGAAGTCCCAGTATCTGGCTATCGCCTTGCTGTACAGAAATTGCAGTTCGGCTTCCTCAATCCTGCCGCCGGAACGCTCGCCTTCCGTCTTGAACCACAACTTGCGAAGATCCTTGCCGAGCCAGCCTTGCCCTTCCCAGGAAAGCGTGCTGTCGCCGACCGTATCGCGCCATTCGAATTGATCGAGTACACCCATTAGCAGCAGGGGATCGTCCGCTGACGCAGCCTTGGCATGATCCGATTGTGCGAGACAAACGGTCAGCAAAATACCAGCGGTGAGAAATCTGCTGCACGCAATATGAAGAGTCATTAACTCACCCTCACTTCGCGAAACATGCCCGGCATGTGGTAGAGCAGATGGCAATGATAGGCCCACCCGCCCATCGCATCGGCGGTCACGAGATAGCTGATCTTCGATCCCGGCTGCACGATCACCGTGTGTTTGCGAGGGATGTATTCCGGTTCGCCGGTCTCCAGTTCACTCCACATGCCGTGCAGATGAATGGGATGCGTCATCATTGTGTCGTTGACCAGGCTGATTCGGACTCGCTCTCCAAAACGGAGCCTGAGCAGTTCTGCATCCTTGAATTTGATGCCGTTTATGGACCACATATACCGACTCATGTTGCCCGTCAGATGCAGTTCGATTTCGCGCTCCGGATCCCGCAGGTCGCGTGTTCGTTCGAGGCCGCAAATATCGGCATAGGTCAACACGCGCCGGTTGTACAAGCGTTTGTTGTCGCGCAAGCCAATACCGGGATCGCTTAAACCGTCCTGAGGCGTTGCAGCGCGCATGTCAATGTGGGGCCCAAATTCCGTAGCGACATGCGTGATCTCACGTTTACTGCCAAAGCCCGCCGGGGCCGGAGCGTTCCCACCCTTTATCGCCACTTCCTGCATCCCCGACATTTTGCCCATGCCGTGCTTGCTATGGTCCATGCGAGGCATGCCGCTCATGTCGTGATTCATGCCACCCATGCCCATGTCCCTGTGGCCTAAAAGCGGCGGCGGATCCATCTGTGGCACTTCCGGGATCCAGTCGGCGTCCGGACTCAGTATGCCGCGGGCATAACCGGTCCTGTCGATGCTTTGCGCAAATATCGTGTAGGCGCTGTCAGAACTTGGCTCGACGATCACGTCATAGGTTTCCGCCACCGCGATGCGGAACTCGTCAACCGAAACCGGTTGGATGTTTTGTCCGTCGGCGGCGACAACTGTCATCTTCAATCCGGGAATTCGCACATCGTATATTGTCATTGCCGAACCATTGATGAACCGCAGCCGGACTTTTTCACCCTGCTTGAACAGACCGAGCCAGCCGTCGTCGGGAGTCGCGCCGTTCATCAGACAGGTGTACGTATAGCCGGAAACGTCCGACAGGTCGCGGTCGCTCATGCGCATCTGGTTCCACATCGCGCGGTCTTTTCGGGTTTGGCCCAGTCCCTTTTCTGCGACGTCCCGGAAAAAATCGCCGGCCGTTCTTTCGCGAAAATTATAATAGTCGCTCTGCTTTTTGAGCTTGCTGTAGATTTTCTCGGGCCGTTCGTCGCTCCAGTCGGACAGCATCACCACATAGTCCCGGTCGTAGCCGACGGGATCCGGCCTGGCCGGTTCGATGACGATGGCGCCGTACAGTCCGGTTTGTTCCTGAAAACCGGAATGGCTGTGGTACCAGAACGTGCCGTTTTGCCGTACATCGAACTGGTAGGTGAACGTCTCACCGGGTTTGATTCCGTCAAAACTGATACCGGGCACGCCATCCATCGACGCTTCAAGTATCATCCCGTGCCAGTGAATGGAGGAGTCGTGCGCCAGGTGGTTGGTGACACGCAACGTCACTCGCTCCCCCTCTCGCCAGCGCAGTATCGGGCCTGGCACAGAACCGTTAAATACGGTTGCGGACCGCTCCCGACCAGTGAAATTGACGTTCTTGTAGCCGATATCGATATCGAAGCTCGTACCGCGCATCGTTGGAACGTTCTGTCGCGTCGAAGCGGCGGCCATAGGCGAATTCATTCCAATGCCCAGACCCAGCAATGCGCCACCAGCTGCGGCTCCGGTTACAAACCTGCGCCGCGATACCAGGCCGGATTCAAAGGGTAAAATTATGCGTTTTTTTTCGTTCATGATTCAATCTCGTTGTGCTGTGTTGCAGCACTGTGGCCGGACACCAATCGGAAAAGCTGCGATTGGGAGGCGAACCGCCGTGCGTGCTTTGTCTCAGCGCTACTCGGCGCCGAAGTTACGAGGACTGAATGGGAGGTCTGAGAGGAGGAAAGAGCACCGGCCCATCGTGCGCGGATATCGCAACTGGATCGTACCGGTTGGGTCGGTCGTAATTCGTATCCACTGAGACAAACGAGGTCGCCCCCGGATTGCACGCAGAGAAGACACAGGCAACGGCGCAATCATCGCAACACCGACACTCCGTTCTATCCGCCTGCTGCTGTGTGGCGGCGCCATGATGGTGTTGATTGGCCGCATCCTGCGTTACGGCCTGGGCGCCGATTGAGGCGCCGTGGGGCCCTCCACAGGGCTCCGCTGCGCCAACAAAGGACGAGCACGCAATTGCCGCTATCAGCAGGTAAATTCTGATGGTCCGCCCGAATCTCATGAGGACGAGCGTAGACCGCTTCCAGATTCAATGCAAGAACCTCACAAATCCCGGTTGTCGCTACTTTCCGGTCTCCCATGGCGAAGGCACTCTGTGCTTGACAATGATCAGCACGAAAAACAACAGGAGTTCATCGATTACGAAAAATAGACCGCTGATGCCACCGAGCATCCAAACGATAGTCTGCACCAGACTCACCAAAGAAAGTCGTACAACTGGTCACGACAGATATGGCATACCGGGATTCCCAGCCATCGAACCGGGTTGCGCATGCGGCAAAACAAACACCGGAGTTTTTTGACATTCATAAATGACACCTCGGACTCAACCCTTTTCTCAAGGGTCTGTTCAAATTACGTGCTTTGAATTTGCATGAACGTGCGCACACACAACGCCAATGTAAAAACAGGCGAGTACAGGAGCAATCGCAAACTAAGCGACCAGCGCTCCTATGGCTGCCTTGTATTCTTGTTCCAACTGCAAAACGATCTCGCGGGCCGGAAGTATCGAATGAATATCTCCAACGCCCTGCCCGGCTCCCCATATGTCTTTCCAGGCCTTGGCGTCTGGCCCTCCCGCACTCGAAAAACTCATGGCTTTCCCGGAGCTTTCCGGCAGATTATCGGGATCCATTCCGGCATTGATAATACTGCCTTTGAGATAGCTGCCGGCAATGCCGGTAAAAAGTGACGAATAGGCAATGTCGGCAGCATGACTGTCAACGATCATTTCTTTGTATGCAGCGACTGCATTCGCCTCGTCGCTGGCGATAAATCGTGTTCCGCTGTAGGCGAGATCGGCGCCCATCACCCTGGCCGCAAGAACGTCACTTCCGCTCGTAATACAGCCCGACAAAATAATTGCGCCCTCGAATTCCTGCCGAATTTCCTTTACCAGTGCAAACGGACTGAGCGGACCCGCGTGACCGCCCGCGCCGGCGCAAACGGCGATAATCCCGTCGACGCCCTGCTGGATCGCCTTGCGCGCGTGCCGCAGGCTAATCACGTCATGAAAAACGAGGCCGCCGTAAGAATGCACCGCTTTGACGACCTCTTCCGGAGGCCGCAAGCTGGTGATAATGATCGGCACCTCGTGCTCTACACAGGTCTCCATATCTGCGTAAATCCGGTCGTTGCTCGCATGCACGATCTGGTTCACGGCATAGGGTGCAACGCGTTGCTCCGGATTGCTCTGCGAAAACTCCCCTAACTCTGTTTCTATCTGTTTGAGCCAATCACCGAGCACCGGCTGCGGCCTGGCGTTAAGTGCGGGAAAGGAGCCAATAATTCCGGCCTGACACTGGGCAATAACCAATTCGGGGCCGGACACAATAAACAGCGGGGCGCCAATAAGTGGAATTCTGAGCTTGTCTTGCAGGGACTTCGGTAATGCCATTTGCTTTCCTACTTCAAAATCATAAAACCAGCTTCGCAATCTGCGATCAGGACATCATCGCTTTTGCGGCGAGCTTCGGCTCGTAAAATCACGAGGCGACCTTTTTCTTTTTCTATCCAGCCCTTGAGTACGACCGTCTCGCCGACGTACAACGGCTTGCGATAGCGTATCTCGCACCGGGCCGTATGCGCCTTGCGTCCCTGATGGGAGAGCACATTGGCCGTCACATCATCCAACGCGGAGTACACGATTCCACCGTGCACCGTATTCTCCCAGCCGACATGATTTTCGGTGCCCGTGAATTCGCCGGAGCATATCTTCCCATCGAAAGAAAATTTGATTTTCAGGCCAATAGGATTTTCTTCGCCGCAGGCGAAACACATGTTCGCGGCCTCGATCGGCTCCGACATCGTCCGATAGCTGCCTTAAGGAACCTGCTGATCGATGACCAGCTCGATAGCGTTGTCCTGGCCTGCGCGAAAGATCGTCGAACCAAACCAGTCCCCGGACTGTGCGCCGGGAGCGCCGGAAATCGAGACCCGTGCCACTAACTCAAACTGTGAAAAAGCCGACAACGACCGCCCCGGCACCATCGACTCCCGGTCGCCGAGCGGCACAACACTCGGCAGCTCCGAGAGCCGGCGCCTGGCAACCGCGATCGGCGGCGACGGTTGATCGGGGTCTCGAGCGATGACGTACACCGTGGCCTCCGCCGGCAAGACGGCGAGAGCCCTGGCAGACAAGGAAATCCTGGCCGCCACAACGACATGGGATGACTCACCAGAAGGCACTGCGCCGCCGCGCCATTCGCTGATTTTTTTCCGCAGCAATTCCTGAATTTCCGTGGACGAGTTCAGTCCCCTCAGGCGTTCCCAGCGATCTGCAGCAAGCGCTGTGTCGCCACGGCTCGCAGCGGCGTAGCCACTGTAGAAAAGTGCGTTCTGATTATTCGGCTCTACGACCAGTGCACTTTCCAGTAAACCGACTGCCCGATCTGGTATCGCACCACCCTGACGCTCCGTGAGAACGCTTGCGAGTTCGACCAGGGTGTCCGGGTTTTGACCACTTTCCAGTTCAATGGCCCTTTCATAGGCTGTGATCGATTCGTCAAATCTTCGCAAGGTCCGATACGAGCGCCCCAGCATCCTCCAGCCGTACAAATCGTGTGGCTTATTCTCGAGGCGTTCCGCCAGCAGGATCACCATTTCGTTGACGTCCGGCATGGTCCCGGCCCCGGATGGGACCTCGGGGCTTCCAATGCGGTAGTAAAGCGCCGACGACAACGCAACGCTGCAAGCAACAACGCCCGCCAGCAACGGTGTAAGGCGGCTCGACTGCCGATACAACGGCCAAACGACAAAAGCCAGCGCCGCCAATGAAAACAAGACAAGTACGATCCACAACGTCATTGCGACTGCCCGTCCCCGGTTGCGTCGTCATCCATCGGCAATGTCATTCGATGCCGCACGATTCGAAACAGAGCGAATCCCCCAATGGACAGGAGCAGGAAGGGAATAATCCACAACGCCAGCATTTTCGGTCGATACAGAACAAACTCTCCGTACCTGGCGACCAAAAAGTCGGCAATGTCAGCATCGGTTTTACCCTCCGAGATGAGGCGACGAATTTCCCGGCGCAGATCCGACGCGAGCGGCACATTGGAGTCCTTGATGCTTTGATTCTGGCACTGCACACACCGGACCTCGGAAATAATCTTCAGGTAACGCGCCTGCAATTGCGGATCGTCAAACGCCCTGCCCGTATCGATCGCGCTCGCCGCCGTCGTTAGTAGCAAGGATGTCAGCAAGACTATGACGCGCTTCATCGGCCGGCTCCCGCCGCTATCAGTGGCACGAATTCCTGTTCCCAGATCGGCCAGCTAAGCGGACCGGTGAATCGATAAAGAACGATACCATCGGCGTTCACGAGGAATGTCTCCGGCGCACCGTAAGCGCCCCAGTCGATACCCACTCGAGCATCGGCGTCGAAACCAGACGCCACATAAGGATCGCCGAGCTGAGCCAACCAATTGAGGGCGTTCTGCCGATTGTCGCGCCAGTTGATGCCATAGATCGGGATACTCCCTTCTTCCGACAGCTCCACCAAAAATTGATGCTCGGCGCGGCATCCCACGCACCAGGTCGCCCAAATATTTACGATCGACATCTGGCCGCGAAGATTTGCGGTGCCGATGGTCTTGGCAGGATCTTTGAGCGTCGGCAGTTCGAATTCGGGCGCTGGCTTGCCAATGTACGGCGACGGCAACGCGGTCGGGTCGCTGCGCAGACCCAGTACCAATATCGGAATCAGAACGACGGCCGCAACGAGCGGCAATATAAAGCGATTCACGGAGTTACGTCCTTGCGCCGATAGCGCCGATCAGTCACGGCAACCAGCCCACCGAGCGCCATAACAAATGCGCCGATCCATATGAAGCGAATCATGGGTTTGTACTGAATGCGCACGCTCCATGCCCCGCCGCCGAGGTCTTCACCAAGAGCGACGAAGAGATCCTTGTTCCAGCTCGGGTGAATACCCGCTTCGGTCATCAGGCTTGTCTGTACCAGATACTGACGCTTCTGTGGCCTGACGGTTGCAAGATACTTACCATCCTTGCGAATCTCAACGACCCCCTCAATAGCATCGTAATTAGGGCCCTTAACTTCCCGAAATTCACGCATTTCGAACTGCATCCCGGCCAACTCGATAATCTCGCCTTCGCGCATAGCCCGATCGGACTCAACACCGAATGCCGAAACAACGGTTACCCCTATGACGAATAATCCCATACCCAGATGGGCGATCGACATGCCCAACGCAGACCGTGTGATGCCTGCCTCACCCTCCTTGCGCCGCCACGACCGCCAGGGTTGCAGCAACGACGTCGCCACTATCCAGACAGCAGCGATACAACCGACGGCCAGCATCAGGCCGACGCGCCCATAAAACAACAATGGCAATACGATACCGACCACTACAGCGCCAATCGCGGGTATGCGCAGCAGCTTTATGATCGGTGTCGTGCTTTGTTGCCGCCATGCCGTGTGCATACCGAGACCCATCAGAAATATCAATGGAATCATCGGCACGAGGAACGCAACTTCAAACCATGGCGGACCAATGGAAATCTTGTCGCCATTGAGCATTTCGACGATGAGCGGCGCGAGAGTACCGAGCAGCACCAGCGTGGCGGCAACGACCAGAAGAACGTTGTTCAAAAGCAGGAACGTCTCTCGGGAAAACAGGCCAAAACCAACGTCCGAATCGAGCGCTGGAGCACGCCAAGCGTACAACACTAACGCTCCGATAATCACTATGGACAGAAACGCGAGTATGAAAAATCCTCGTGTCGGGTCCGTTGCAAACGCATGCACCGAAACGATGATGCCGGAACGCACCAAAAACGTACCAAGAAGACTCAATGAAAACACCGAGATCGCGAGCAGCAGCGTCCAACTCTTGAACAATCCCCGCCGCTCAGTGACGGCCAGCGAATGAATCAGCGCAGTACCCACCAGCCAGGGCATGAATGACGCGTTTTCGACCGCGTCCCAAAACCACCAGCCCCCCCAGCCCAGTTCGTAGTAGGCCCACCAGCTACCGAGTGCGATACCCATTGTCAGAAACAACCAGGCTACAATCGTCCACGGTCGCGTCCACCTCGCCCATTGCCGATCAAGTTCGCCGCTGATCATCGCGGCGATGGCAAACGCGAAAGCCACGGAAAAGCCGACATAACCCACATACAGCAACGGCGGATGGATCGCGAGCCCAGGATCCTGCAGCAACGGATTCAAGTCCGCACCGTCGATCGCCGCTGGCACCAACCTCTCGAACGGGTTCGATGTCAGCAATGCGAACAACAGGAAACCAACCGACAGCAGTCCCAACACACCGATGACCCGCGCTAACAGTTTCATCGGCAGATCCGAGCTGAAGCGAGCCACGGCCATGGTCCAGGCAGCCAGTATAAATATCCACATCAACAAAGAACCTTCGTGCGCACTCCATGTCGCGGATACTTTGTATATCCCCGGCAGCGACAACTGCGAGTGGTTTGCGACATACAAAACCGAAAAATCGTCGTGAATGAAGGCCCAGATCAAACAGCCGAAAGAAATGCTTACAAACAGAAATTGACCGGCCGCCGCGGAACGCGCAATCGACATCATCGCTGCATCATCGCGATGTGCGCCGACGAGCGGCAAAATGCCCTGACAAAGCGCCAGGCACAGTGCCAGAATGAGCGCGAAGTGACCTATCTCGGGAATCATATTGAACCGCACTCCGCCGCCCCGTCTTGCAACGACGCGGTCTGGTCTTCGACGTGCTTGGCCAGAGACGCGGCTACTTCGGGAGCCATGTAGTTTTCGTCGTGCTTCGCAAGTATCTTGTCGGCGACGAAAACGCCGTCATCGGCCATACTGCCGTGCGCAACAACGCCTTGTCCTTCACGAAACAGATCCGGCAATACGCCCGTGTAGCGCACACCAAGTTCGCATTTCAAGTCGGTAACGCGAAAACTCATTTCAAGCGAACCTTCCCGGCGCTCGACGCTGCCGTCAACGACCAGCCCACCGATTCTGAAAGTGCGTTCGGTTGGATGGTCACCAGCAACGACGACCGATATGTCGATGAAGAACATCATGTTGTCTTTAAAAGCTCGCAGCGTCAGCGACGCCGCTATTGCAATTCCGAGGGCCGCCAGGCCGACAGCCAGCATTCGCTGTTGTCTTGGTTTCATTGCCGCTCCTCAAGCGCTTTGATACGCACTTCAATATCGCGATAGATCCGATTGTGGTGAATGCGCGAACGCCAGTCACTCAAAATGATGACGGCGAACGTCAGGCCGAAGCTGCTCCACACATAGACACCGTAATTTCCCATTGTCATGGCATCCATTACCGACCTCCTGCGGGCGACAGAATCATTTCGCGAACCCAGCGTGTGCGCCGCTCTCGATGCAGCACTTCGGTGCGAATCCGGCGCGCCAGCAATGCACCGAATACCAGCGTGAAGCCGACGATCATCGCAATCAGCGGGTACAGCATTTCTGCGTCCATTCCGGGGCCGCCCTTTTTGAACAGGGTCTGGCCCTGATGCAATGAACTCCACCATTCCACCGAAAAGTGGACAACGACGACGTTCACTACGCCAACGAGCGCCAGCACTGCGCTGGCTTTGTCTGCTTTGGCCGTATCATCGATGGCAGATCGCAGCGCCATGTAGCCGAAGTACAGGAACAATAATATCAGTTCCGATGTCAGTCTCGGGTCGCCCCATTCCCACCAGGTGCCCCACATGGGCCGACCCCAGATCGATCCCGTCACCAGCGCCAGAAACGTAAATGCAGCGCCTAACGGCGCGGCCGCGGCGCCGACTGCGTGCGCGAGTTTCATGCGCCAGACGAGGCCGATCGCTCCGCCCAGGGCCATGAACATGTAGGCCATCATCGACAAATACGCCGCGGGCACATGAACGTAAATGATGCGATACGCATCACCCTGTTGATAATCCTCCGGCGCCAGAAACAATCCAGCGTAGGCACCGTAAGCGATAAGCAAGAGGCCGGGAACGGCAAGCCACGGAATGATCGTCGCTGCCAGCCGGTAAAAGTGTGGCGGTGACGCCAACTGTTTAAAAAAATTCCACATGGGCGGGATTCTACTCGTTACTAATTCGTAATGCGGCAGCGGTTGCGTAAGGCGCTAACGAAAGTGCGGCAACCGCGTAAGCGCCCAGCGCCCACATTCCCGTCGAATACATTTCGTTATCTGCGGCGAGCGAGACCGTATTTGCACCAAGCAACAAGACCGGCATCGCAAGCGGCAGGATGAGGAGACTAAGCAAGGCGGTCCCACGATGCAAACCGACCGTGAGAGCCGCACCTATCGAACCGAGGAGGCTCAAACATATCGTACCCAGCAACAGCGTGAGCATCAGCACGCCCACAACGTCCGCCGGCATGTGGTAGGTCATGGCCAATAACGGCGATATCAGTACCAGCGGCAGCCCGCTCGTTATCCAGTGCGCGAGCGTCTTCCCCAAAGCGAGCAGCGGCAACGGCTGCGAACTGACGAGCACCTGATCGAGACTGCCGTCTTCATGATCACCCATGAACATGGAATTGAGGGACAACAAAGTGGCCAGCAAGGCAGCGACCCAGAGCACCCCGGGCCCACTGAACGTTAACTGCTCGGCGCTCGGTCCGACCGCCAACGGAAACAATGTGCACACCATCGCAAAAAAGAACAGCGGATTGAGCACATCGCCGGGCCGCTTCCAGGCCAACAGCAGGTCTCGCCGCGTGATAGCGACAAGGCCGTAAAAAATTCCAGGCTGCGTCCGAGCGCTGTCGTTCATCAGAGATTGATCCTCTTGACGGTCGCACTTATTTCAACGTCCTGGTGCGCCGCCAGTACGCAAAGACCGCCGTCTGCAAGATGTTCTTCAACGAGTTGTGTTACCAGCCGTCGTCCATCACGGTCGAGATTCGTGAACGGCTCGTCGAGTAACCACAGCGGCACATCCGCCAACAGTATTCTTGCGAGCGCAACGCGCCGCTGCTGGCCAGCGGACAGCGATCGAAGTGGCAGCGCTTTCAGCCGCGCGATTCCCAGCCGCACGAACACCTGCTCCGGTTCCACGCTGGATTGCGGGCGCAAGGCGCGTTCGAATCTGAGGTTTTCAACCAGTGTCAGGTCGTCTTTCAGACCGCTTTGATGTGCCAGCCAAACCAGTGCGCCATGAAAACTTTGCCGCTGCCGCGATACCGGCTCGCCATCCCAAAGAATTTCGCCCGATTCAAGACTCAACATGCCGGCGATGACACGCATCAGGCTGGTCTTGCCGCTGCCGTTCGCACCCTGAAGCAGTAGCAGCTCACCGTGATTTAGCGCAAATTCCAAACCCTCGAATAGACACCTCTCACCACGGAGCAACGTGAGGTCGATAGCTGATAGCTTTGCAGTCAACACCTTACACTCTGTCGCAGATCGCAGACCGTTGCGGAATCACTCATTAACTTCCTTGTTGTTCATAGCGTTATATCCGTTACTTAAAGCATTTTAGATGATTAATCCACATGCCTTTGACAAACAAGGAATCAAAACATTTTGGGTTTACAGCAACCGAGGCCAAATCGTAGACTGATTGATCCGGTCACCATTTAATATAAGAAATGACCGCAACCTGACAATACCACTTTAACGCGAACGCATAGTTTGCGAGCAATGACTTATGGATCTAGGCGCAGCCGGCCTTGTTGAGCAACCTTTCCCGACTCACGGAAAGCCACTAGCTATCATATCGTATAGCTCCGGGCGAGCTGCGATCGAAGTGCTGCGGGATACCTGCAAGAACGCCACTGGACTGTCTTTACTGCAAGGCCCGTCGTTGTCCGGCAAGTCCACCCTGATCCGCACATTTAGAAGCTCAGTACACGAAGACTGTTCGGTCGCAGTCGTTGACGGTAAGGGACTTGATTCAACCCAACTTCTGATTGCCGTACTCCGGCAATTCGGCTACGACCCGGACCTCAACTCCCGGAACGAATTACTGGGTCTGGTCCGCATATTTGCTCTGCAACAAGCCACCTCTCATGAAGCGCCGTTACTTATCGTTGAAAACGCCCATGAGCTAAACCCAGGGGCGCTGCGTGTGCTGTGCGAACTTGCAGAGCTACGTGTGCGTCGCGGCAGCGCGCTCAAGATGGTGCTGGTAAGCGATCGTTCACTGGGCGCCATAATATCCGCGCACGCAATGGAACCGATCGCCAAACGCATATTGCACGATTTTCATCTGCATCCTATGTCGCGGCAGGAGGCCAAACATTATTTGCATGCGAAGCTGCACGCCGCCGGCAGCAACTTCCCTGAATTCGCGTTTCCTGACGTAGTCTGCGAGGAGTTGTGGCAAGCATCAGCCGGGTGGCCGGGTATTATCGACCGGATTGCGCTGCTCGCCCTCGCGAGCACTAAGTCGCTGCCAGTCACTGTTGCAGCCGTGGAACATCCAGCCCTGCCTGCGGGTACCTGGTCCGATTCCGAGGCGACAGATGAATTGCAGGACGAAGACACACCTCCAAAGCCGCCTCAATTGGTCGTAACAAGCAACGGCATGGTCGTGGACGAACTGACTATGGACAGGCCGAAAATGCTGATAGGCCGGTCGGACCACAATGACATCGCGATCAGCAGCCGCTTCATCAGCCGCCACCATGCATTGCTTATTCGCCACGGCTCGACGACGTTTCTGATGGACTTGAACAGCACCAACGGCACGTTCGTTAACTCGAAACGCGTATCGAATCATGTCCTCCAACACGAGGATGTTGTCACTATCGGACATCACAGAATAAAATTCCATGATCCGTACGCAGCCACGCACAGCGCTCTGGACAGCGTCGATCTGGCGGATACCGTCATCATGAAAACGCTGGACGACATGCGCAGCCTGCTGGCGCAGGAAAGCACATCACTCACGCCGGCCGCTACGGAAGATCTACCGACGCTTTTGCCCTAGTGCGTTGACGCCGGACAGCTACCGGTCGTAGAACTCTTCTTTGAAGTGCTTGCGGCACATTGAAATGTAACGATCGTTGCCGCCTATCTCGACCTGAGAACCCTCGGTGACGGCATTGCCGTCCCCGCCCAGCCGGATCACCATGATGGCCTTGCTCCCGCAATGGCAAATCGCCTTGATTTCTTTCAGGTTGTCGGACCAGGCGAGTAGGTATTTGCTGCCCTCGAAAGGCTCGCCCTGAAAGTCCGTTCTCAGACCATAAGCAAGCACCGGGATGTTTAGTTTGTCTGTGACGTCCCCGAGTTCGAAGACCTGATCCCGCGTCAAAAACTGCGCTTCGTCGATCAACACGCAATGCAGCGGCTGCTCGCTGTTTTTCGATTGCACAAGCTCAAACAGTTGGTCGTCCCTGCTAAACGAAGTCGCCTCGGCCTCAATGCCGATTCGCGAAGTCACTTTTCCGGCTCCGTAACGGTCATCAAACTTTGGCGCCATGATAAGCGTGTTCATGCCACGTTCTTTGTAGTTGTAACTGGATTGGAGCAATGCGGTGGATTTGCCCGCATTCATTGACGAATAATAGAAATAAAGTTTGGCCATCGTTGTATTGTGGCATCGCTTTGCTGGCGATGCACGACCGATGGCAAATCGTCAGCGACTCAATCTAAGGACTTTTCCAAGAGTTTGGCGATAACTGCTGCGAGTCGCGCTCTCTTTGCGGCATGCCGTGCATATATTTGTCAGTGCGCGGCGATCCGCAATAACCTGCGGCACGGGCGTTACTTTTCCATTTCGCAAACACCGACTGCAGATCACAAGATTGCTCAAGCGATTCAGCAAGCGGTAGTCAACCTTGTCATTTGCGGTCGAAGCCATAGCAGCTCTCCAGTAGCCGAACACCCTTTTTGGCATCCGGGCGCTGTTATGGCCAGTAATTGGAGTAGAAATGACTGAAACTGTTAACCAATCGTGGTTTTCAGTGTGACCTGCGTCGCTCGAACTGGATTAAGATTAAAAAATGACTACCAGCCCGCTCCTGGCTCGCCGCGAGATCTCCCTCAAAGAGCGACTGCAGAAGGCGCTAGCCGCTGTTGTTGCTGCTGCGGCCGTAGTGGCATGCATCTGGTTTACCACCGACGCTTCGACGGCGACTGATCGGGGACTCTTGTTCGCGATCGGCCTGGTCGCGCTAACAGGAGCCGGCGTTGCTATCTTCTTCTTGTTCAAAAAACAGGAGTCCGCCAAGTCCAAAGAACAGATGCTCCTTTTACGAGCCCGCATTGATGACGACCGGGAGGGCCGCAGCTGGCTGAGCAGAATCCGTTTCAATACCAAGCGCTTCCTGGCCGCGACAATCGTGCTGTTGGGAGCGTTGATCGTGCTGGCAGGACTCGGTGTTCTGGCCCTGCAAATTTACGGTTATTTGCGGTTTGGCCGGTGGGAATCGTATGCGCTGCTGGAATTCGTAGCGCCTTATCTTCCCTGGCTCCGTAACCCGCAGTCCTGGCTGGGCCTGCACAAGATTGTCATGAACGTATTCAACATCTTGCCTGTATCGCTGGCTTTATTGCTGCCCGGTTTGCTGGTGGCCGGATTTGGCTCGGCAATAAAGCCGACGCAACGAAGCTGACATCTATTATTGTAAGGTGAGGCGCTCCTTTTGAACCTCGCCGGCGACCCCGGTGGGTGCAAGCTCCCCTACCTCGATGATGACGTCAGCCGGTAAGCCAGCGCGCTCTGCGGCCTCGCGAATAGCATCCGCATTCGATGCCTCGTAGAGGCAATAGGTTTTTTTCTTGTCTGCGCTGAGGAATGATATCAGCCACTGTACGCCGCTTTCTTCATTAATCCGTTTTACGTTGGCGGCATCCTCCGGGCTCACTACAAGCTCTTCGGCAAACGTGCGTTCAATCAGAAATACTGGCATGCGGCGATCCCCGGATTCTTGAAATACAGGCCACAAATAGTATAACAATCGGTATTAGCAGTCACTCAGTCCACTCTTGATACGTCCGAACAAACCCTGCATCTTCAATCGCGTCGCCATGTTGAGTGCTCGATCAGCCATGTCGTTAGCGCGCAGAGCATCTTCTGGTTTTCCCCGCCGCAACAACATGCGGGCGTAATGATAATGCGTGTGCGCAATCCATGGCGGTGCATCCATACGCTCGTTCAGATCCAGCGCATGTTCGAAATGCATCTGCGCATCGTCCCAGTGTCCGCAGGTACTCGCCAACTGGCCGAGAAAGCGGGAAGCGGCGCCGAGGCACACGACGGCGTTCCCGACTACAACCGTTTGCTCTGCATACGGAAGCAGCAGGCCGTACAGCACCTGCGCACGCTCCACATCCTGCAGTTCATCACAAACTTCGGCAAGATAGGTCAGGCAAGTCTGCCACAGAGAGTCATGCGGGATGACGCCAAAATCATCGCTGGCAAGACGTTCGAATTCGACCCGCGCCTGCTCTCGTTGCCCGATCTCAGAGTAGATCAATGCCAGACCGGGCCGCCATGCCGCGTCCGCGCCATGTTCGCTCACAAAGTGCTTCACTAATGGAGCAATTTCCTGAAGTCGACCTTGTTCTCGCCGGATCGTGAACATCTGGACGCCCATCACGCCCTCGGCGTTTTCTACACCGAGCGACTGCCCGTTTTCAAGGGCTTGCTGGGCAAACTTTTCCGCATCTGCAAAGCGGCCGTGCAGAATAGCCCCGGCAGTCCTCATCGTGCGATAGCTATAAATGTGGAACGGCTCGGAGAGTTCTTCGGTGGCTTCTTGAAATGTTGCCAGATCGCGATCCCAGCTCTCCGCATCACCAAGCGCCAAAATATCGTAAATACGGAAGGCGAGTAATTCCACCACCAGGTGCGGGTCATCGATCTGACGCGCCAAGCCGAGTATTTGGTCAATCAGTTCAATGCGCTCGTGTATGCGCCCCGGATCGCGATCAAGGCTGAGGCGCGTCCGCAAGGATCCGATCAGCGCACGCGGATCACCGATCCGCCGCGCCATGTCAATCGCCTCGTCCAGCAGCTGCAGCAATTTTTCTGGCGTTTCCGAACCCAGCTTCGCCCGCGCAAGGTGAGCGATCAGGCGAACGCGCAGCACGCTGTCACCGTCGTCAAGCAGCACAAGCGCCTGGTTCAGGAGTTTCACCGCCGTGGGCTTCAGCAGATTGCAGCGCCAGCTGGGTTCGTCATATCCCAAGGCCGCGAGCGCCAGCGCCTCGGGCATCTGGAGTCTGGCTGCCAGTTCTGCAGTCTGCAGAAAAGTGTCCATTGACTCAGCGAACGAACCGACGTGGTGTTGTGCGTCGCCGAGAAGTAAATTCAGCTCCAGAACCAGCGCTCCATGAGCCGTGACATCACCGAGGCGATCAAGAGCGACAATGCCTCTTTGGGCGAGAGATATAGCCTCGCGGTTAGCATGCACAGAAAACGCCCGCTGACCGGCCAGCAAAAAATACGCTGCAGCTTTATCGTCGAGCCGCGCCTGTTCGTAATGGCGCGCAAGTTGCACGGCAATTTTGTCCGTATGATCTGCGTAAAGCGCTTCGAGAATCGAGGCAATGTCCTCGTGCAGCAGCTCACGCTCACTGACGCCCAAGTGATCGTAAAAGTACTTCTGAAACAACTGGTGGCGGAATCGAAACTGGGAAACACGGACGGTTCCCACTCGTTCGTTGCTCTCCTCACACACCAGCCGATGTTGTCGATCGAGTTCCTGCGAAAGAGCTTTGAGCAGTTGCCTCTCGGTTATTTCCTGCAGGCGACCGATCACCTGGGCGGTGAAAGTTTCACCTTCTACACTGGCGATGGTAAGAATATCCCGAAGCTCGGTACGCAAGCGATTGATACGCGCTTCGATCACGCCCTCGGTCTTTGCCGGTAGCACACTCCAGTCCAGCGTCGGTCCCTCAACCCAGTCACCATCGTCGTCTTGCAGTAAGTCCCCCCGCTCCTGCATGTCGCGCAACAATTCCGTCGTAAACAGCGGGTGACCGCAGGTTCTGCGCAGTAATGCCGCCCTGAAATCCTCACCCAGTTTGTTGCTTTCTACATCAAGCAGAGCGTCGATGAACTGCCTTCTATCCGCTTCCGCTTCGTCGCCCAGCGTAATCAACAAGTCGCCATAGTTGCGCTTCAACTCGGATACCACTTGCTCCAGCGGGTGCGGCAGTTCGCCGCGGGCAAGAGACACATCCTCAGGACGATAGCTGCCAATAATCAGAATTCGACTGCTTTCAATGCGCCGTGTCAGGTGAAACAGGAGGCTGGCCGAAGACTCGTCGATCCACTGCAAGTCATCAAGTATCAATACCAGTGGCCGCTGTTTGGCCAGCGCAACAAGAACGGTGGTTACCTGTTCGAAGATGCGACTTTGATCAGAGCCCGGTGACGCGTCCGCCATGGACTGCGTGGCACCTCCCGCCAACGACACCGAACCGCGGCGTTTTCGTGACGCTCTTTCTCCAGCCACGAGCGCACCGGCTCGTGTGGCGAGCCCCACTCCCGGCACAAAAATATCAATCAAGTCGGGCCCGACGTCGATGATAATACGCTTCGATACGCGCAGAAATTTTCTCAGCCGGCTCGCGTTTTCCTCCGTCGTCATGCCCTGCGCGACTTTGTCGTCAATGTCGCCGGCCAGCATGCCAAGCACTTCACGAAACGGCAGGTACGGATCACTGATGCCGGTTTGGGCGTTGCAGTCGCCGATCACCACCAGCAATTCCGCATTGCCCTCCTGCGCACGACGCACGAATTCCGCCGTCAGACTGGTCTTACCCGAGCCGGCTTCGCCGACCACAAAGCAAACCTGCCCCTGGCCTTCAACGGCCTGACCCAGCAAACCTGCCAGTCGCTCTAGCTCTATGGCGCGGGATACAAATACCGTTTCCACTGTTCGACCTCCGGAATGACAGCACGGAAACCGTGCCAGCACTACACAAGCTTTGTCAACAATTCAGCACTCGGCGAGCATGTTGAAAATTTTCTTATTTGGTGCCCGGGGCGGGAGTTGAACCCACACACCCTTTCGGATAACGGATTTTAAGTCGTGGCTGCGCTGTTTTTCAGTGGTTCTTAGTGACCCTGAATTGTTATGCAACTGACTGATGCAGTTCGATAATTCTAATTCTTGTTAGTCTGGTTTGTTGCTGCTGTTTGAGACAGTTTTTGACTGCGCGTGGCCCAAAATTGTCCCATTTCGGCGTGATGGAATCTGATTGTGTACGTAAGTTTTGGGTCCCGACTATCACAGCTAGGCGGTGTCCATGTCAGTCAGCGGCATTCACCGATGCTCCGAACCGGCCGATGACGCAGACTAATGCTGATCGAGTGTTAGAATCGGCGTCGAGCCCAGTGTCTTGTTGGAAGGACCGAGTAATTGCCAAGTGACATTCTGCAAATTGTTCTGAATCGTATTCCAGGCGAGTGCCTTTACCACTACACATCGCAAACAGGTTTTATGGGAATTCTTGAATCCGAAGAAATTTGGGCTACTCACACACAATATCTCAATGATCAACAGGAGTTCTTGGCAGCCATTTCTTGGTAGAGACGGTAATTCGAGAGCGTCAGGCCAGTAGCACTGAGGATGCAGAACAAGAAGTCCTTGACGACATGATGAATGGAATTGGCGCTCACGAGGTCATCATCGAAAGCCCCCACCACGCAACCAGCATGTCGCAGCTATCGGATTTACCCAAGAGCCGATTGGGGAGCCATTGAGAACATTCTTGAAATCACTCTTTAGATGCCGACACAACTACCGAAATTTGAGAGAGGGCAAAGGCTCTCGCACGGCGATCTTAATGCGTTGTCTCAGGCAATCGAAGAGCAAGAGCGCGGAGAATGGCGGCGTGGTCGCAGGCGCGGGATAGCCGATTTCGTTTGCGCCACGGTGCAGAATGGTCCCGGTGGTCAGGAAGACTTTGTGCGTCGTTCCGGTGGCCATCGCCGCGCTCCTGATGTCCTTCGTGAGTGGTGGAATAGTGGCCGCCTTCCTTCTGATCACCGGGAAGCGGGGCAGGAAAGAGGCGATACCCTTCGGGCCTTTTCTCGCCACCAGCGGCCTGGCCTGTCTTTTCTGGGGAAACGATATCTGGGACTGGTACATAGACCTCTTCTGAGACATGCCCAACACCTGCGAAATAAGGATAATGCTGCCAGAGGCCCGAGGCTCCGGGCGCACTCCCAAGATGCGACTAAATTAGGGTACAGGCCCTCCTACGCAGCTTGGCTTTAGATCACCACAGAACCCACACAGCAATATAGCCGCACCTATGCAATCGGGGCGGCTATGCAAAAAAAGGGCTGCGGCGGGCTTAAAAACTTTGGCTGTTGCGAAGATAGAGGAGGACAGCCGTGACCCTGGGGTGTTTGGGCTGCTCCCTGGAGGTGAGAAGCTGCTGATATATAGCGTTAATATAATTCTCGACGGATTTCTCGCCCAGGACCATCTTTTTGGCTATTCCCGCATTGCTGTACCCCCCGGCCATTAGCTCCAAGACCTCCAACTGGCGTGGGGTCAGGTTCATCAGCGGGGTCGAAGACTTGGGCCTGAGCGACGCCACCAGCAGCGGGTCCAGCACCATAAGCCCCGAGGCCGATCCCTCCAGGGCTCGGGTCAGGGCCTCCAGGTCTCCAACCGACTCCTTCAGCAGGTATGACCAGCCTCCCGCATCCCCGTCCTGGACCCTATCGATAAAGGCCTTATTCTTGTGGTTTGACAGGAGGACTATCCCCACCTTGGGAAGGTATCTCCTTATCTCAAATCCCGCCTCTATCCCGTCCAGGCCATCGCCCAGGTCTATATCCATCAGGACCACGTGGGGCTTCTTGTCCCGGGCCATGCGGATAGCGGACTGACCATCCGCCACATCTCCCACCACTTCCATGCTGGGGAGAGAAGTTAGAGATGTTCGGAGCAGGTTTCTAAAGAGGCCCTGGTCCTCTACTATCATGACTTTTGTTTTCATTGCCATCCCATCTGTTCTTCCCCTCATTGTAATGACCCGTTACGGTTTACAACAATAGGATATCACCCTTGTTTACTGTGAATTTCCCCCAATTCTTTAGGCTAACCCCTGGATATCAGCATGTCGGAATTAAACCTTTCGACTAATATATACATCTAAAAGATGTAGCTTCGGCATTTGCAGAAGGAGAGTTGAACATACCCTTGGATAAAATACGGGTCAGGCGAAGCCTCACCGCCCTGGCCATGGCAGCTGTTTTGGTCATAGCGGCCTGTGCCCAGGCCGGCGGGACATCGACGCTCGATAGGGCCCCTGGCCCTGAATCCGATGCCAACTCCACCATGCCAACGCCGGAGGCCTCGAGAGCCGTTCCTGCTTCTCCAACTCCGTCGCCTTCTCCGTCATCCACGCCAGCG
>JADFNS010000034.1 GCA_022563255.1 Pseudomonadota bacterium | reverse complement strand
TGGTGAAAGGGGATGATGTCATCGTCGCGACTGTGCACGACCAGTACCGGGCAACGAACATCCTGAACGTAATCACGAGTCGCATGACTGAAACGGCTTAGCCAGCGAGCCGGGAGCCATGGATAGAGTTCCTGAGCAATGTCCGGGACGGACGTGAAAGACGACTCCACGATCAATGCCAGCGGTTGATGCTGTGCGGCCAGCCGCGCCGCGGCAGAAGCACCCAGCGACCTGCCGAATATGACGATCTCGCTGGCGGAGATGCCACGATCCGTAGTGAGATAACGCCAGGCCGCTTCGGTATCCCGGTAAATTCCTGTTTCAGTGGTTTTGCCGCCGCTCTGACCGTAACCCCGGTAGTCGATAATCAATACTGACAAGCCCAGTTCCTGGAACTGCCGTATCGATTCCAGGCGATGTGAAATATTGCCCGCATTGCCGTGGAAGAAGAGCAGAACTCGCGAGGATCGCCCGACGATGTACCAACCGTGCAGCGTCACTCCATCGGACGTATGTATGGAAACATCCTGGTAGTCCATACCAACATCGGCCGGTGTCATGACAAGTGCTCGCCCTGCCACACCGGGTAAATAGAGCATGCGACTCTGCATCAAGTACACGACTGCGATGAGCAGACCGTAACTCGCAAAGACGACAAAAACGAATTTCAACATGGCATACCGTATCCTTGCTACGGGCAGCACAGCTATGTCTTTTACCTTCGCCTACATTGGATTGATCGCTACCCGTCATCATCATCTTATCAGCAAAGCAGCGATTCTTGAGCGTTATGCAGATGCGTTCCTTTTGTCTTTTTAGAGGAAACTTTTAGAAAAGAGGAAAATAAACCTGGCACCTTTTCCGCATGCGTTATGCTCCGACAATGAACACCGGACCCATGCGACTGAAAACCTCTCTTGCGCTTCTTATTGTCGTCCTTATTTCCGCGTGCGGCGCGAATCCCAGGAATGCCGGCGCCGCCGACAACGTCCAAAAAATAGTCATCGCCCACCGCGGTGCAAGCGGCTATTTGCCGGAGCATACGCTCGCCGCGAAGGCGGTCGCCCATGCACAAGGCGCCGACTATATCGAACAGGATCTGGTCATGACCAGGGACGACAGAGTGATCGTTTTGCACGATCATCACCTCGATCAGGTCACCAACGTCAGAGATATCTTCCCTGACCGTCACCGCGAAGACGGCAGATTTTACGTCATCGACTTTACACTTGAGGAAATTCGCAGCCTCTCCGTTTTCGAGCGATTTGAAACGGTGAACGAAGTCAGCACGCCGGTTTTCGAAGACCGCTTTCCATTCGCGAAATCACATTTCGAAGTTCATACCTTTGAAGAAGAAATAGAGCTCGTCCAGGGTATGAATAAATCGATGGGCCGTTCGGTGGGAATCTATCCGGAAATCAAGAGCCCTGCGTTTCACACGCATGAAGGAAAGGATTTGTCCCAAGCCGTTTTGGATATTCTGAAAACGTATGGCTATGTCGAAAAGTCGGACAGGGTCTATTTGCAATGCTTCGACTGGGCGGAGATAAGACGCATCCATAACGAATTGATGCCGCAGATGGGAATGGACCTGCGGCTTGTTCAGCTCCTGGAACTCTCCGAAGAGTTCAAGCAACTTCGAGAGGACGGCGCGTTCGTCAACCTCGCGAAAGTTGCGGATGGAATCGGTCCGTCCATACACATGATCGTCGAACCGGATTCGCCCGCGACCGAACTGCGCATCACCAAGCTGGTCACTTTGGCGCACGCGGCGGGAATGGAAGTCCATCCGTACACGTTCCGCCGCGATGCCGGCTCCATCCCGGATTACGCGAACGGTTTCGAAGACCTGCTTGACATCTTTTTGTACGAGGTTGGCGTTGACGGCATATTCACCGACTTTCCCGATTTGGCCGCGCGCTATATCGAGTCGCGGCAAGGATTGGAAAGCCAGGCGCAATGATCGGAATCCTGAGGCCGCCCGCCCATCGCGCCCCCCTTCCTGACGATCGGATTACGCCAACCTATCGGCGTTTGAGGACGCAGGTATTCATCGGCATCTGGGTAGGCTACGCCGGGTATTACCTGGTCAGAAAAAATTTCACGCTCGCCATGCCGTACCTGATCGAGCAAGGTTTCACGAAAGCGGATCTCGGACTGGCGCTTTCCGGTGTGTCTATCGCCTACGGCCTGTCGAAATTCATCATGGGAAGCGTGTCGGATCGCAGCAACGCCCGCGTGTTCATGACGCTTGGGCTTGTGCTGTCAGCTCTGATCATGATTTTCATGGGCACCGTTCCACTGGCGACCAGCTCGGTAGCCATCATGTTCTCACTGCTCATGCTGAACGGCTGGTTCCAGGGCATGGGCTGGCCGCCAAGCGGACGCACGATGGTGCACTGGTTTTCCCCGCACGAACGCGGCACCAAAATGGCCGTGTGGAACGTCGCCCACAACATCGGCGGAGGACTGGTCGGACCCATCGCCATCCTGGCCATTCTGATTTTTTCGGACTGGCGGTCGATATTGTATTTCCACGGCTACTTCGCGCTGGCAATTGCAGCTTTTATATACCTGATGGTGCGCGATACACCCCAGT
Source organism: Pseudomonadota bacterium (assembly GCA_022563255.1). Taxonomy (GTDB): domain Bacteria; phylum Pseudomonadota; class Gammaproteobacteria; order Steroidobacterales; family Woeseiaceae; genus UBA1847. The sequence goes on along the minus strand of JADFNS010000034.1, from coordinate 1,045 downwards.
CACAGGGTCTCCCGGCGATCGAAAAACATCGCGATGACTATCCAACCTCTTTCAAATACGGCGATAGCCACGAGAAAGAGCTTGCAGCGAGAGAAATATTCTTTACCTACGTGTTCAGCAACAAGCTGTTGTGGACGATTGCTATTGCCAACGCGTTCGTTTACCTGGTGCGTTACGGGGTGCTCGACTGGGCACCGACTTATCTGAGCGAAGAAAAAGGATTCTCTTTCGATGAATCGGGGTGGGCCTACGCGCTGTACGAGTTTGCCGGGATACCCGGAACTCTCTTGTGTGGCTGGATCTCCGACAAGCTGTTCAACGGCCGCCGCGCGCCCGTGTCAATCGGCTTTATGTTGTGCACGCTGATATGCGTACTGGTCTATTGGCAAAACCCGGTGGGCAACCCGAGCCTCGATATCGCCATGCTCGTCGGAATCGGCTTCTTCGTATACGGCCCGATCATGCTGATCGGCGTACACGCCCTGGATCTTGCGCCAAAAAAAGCTGCGGGTACCGCAGCGGGCTTTACCGGTTTGTTCGGCTATGTCGGTGGCGCCGTTACCGCCAACATCGCAATCGGTTATCTCGTCGATGCCGCCGGATGGGACGCCGGATTTGCGCTGATTAGCGGGGCCTGTGTCATGGCGATTATTCTGCTGTCGTTTACGTGGAAGGCCGAGCAACGAGAGTTGTAAAAGGCGACTTTTCTGGTGCGAATCAGCACAATTAGCCTAATTTATGATCATGTAGTCGATTAGCGCTCAGGTTACGGTCGTCCGATGTCGTGCTGTCGCTTTGATCTGTCTGAAATACTTGAGCAAACGAGACCGCTTGATCTGATTGAGCGCGTGTTTCTTGAGGCCCGATCAGCGGCCAGAAGGCTGATCTGGCTTATTTTTAGCCGCTGGCAGAACGGGACCATAATCGGACCAAGCGCTACGATAAATCCCACGCCCGAAAAAAACGGGCCCGCCTGGAGCCCGTAACTTATTGTTTTGTTTGGTGCCGGCACCAAGAGTCGAACTCGGGACCTACTGATTACAAA
>JADFNS010000006.1 GCA_022563255.1 Pseudomonadota bacterium | reverse complement strand
CCGAGATAGAGGACTTTTCGCGCAATCCGCGCCGAAAACTCATGTAATAGTCGAGCGGTAATATTGACACTTTCATCTGCTTGTTTCCGTACGATTTCCGTACAGCGACTTGCGCCAACTCAATGGGCGGCGTAAGTCTTTGATATATGGAGCGGGAAACCAGGTTCGAACTGGCGACCTCAACCTTGGCAAGGTTGCGCTCTACCAACTGAGCTATTCCCGCGAGGGGCGAGATTCTAGCCGCTGACAGCCTCGTGTCAAGGCAAAATCACGGTCTTGCGTTAATTCGTACTGTCCTGATCGTTGATTATAAATGGCCAGGCCGCCTTCAGGTAGATCACCATCGACCAGATCGTCATGATGGCCGCAAGAATCAGCAACCCCAGTCCCACTTCATAGATGGGAATGCCGAACAACGGATTCTTGTAGACCATGAACGCGATGCCGAACATCTGCAACGTCGTTTTGATCTTGCCCGCTACCGAAACACCAACATTGGCGCGCTCGCCGATCGTCGCCATCCATTCCCGGAGCGCCGATACCGTGATCTCACGCCCGATGATGATCATCGCGATGATGTCCTCAAACCAACCGGAATCAGCCTGCACCAGCATCACCAGGACGATCGACACCATGAGCTTGTCGGCCACGGGGTCCAGAAACTCCCCGAATCGCGATGTTTGCCCATAACGACGCGCTACCCAGCCGTCCATGATGTCGGTGACTGCCGCAATGCCAAACAAAATAGCGGCTATCGGACGCGCATTCGGCAGTGGGCTGTAAAAACAAACCACAACCACGGGTACGGCCGCGATCCGAAACAACGTCAGCATATTGGCAAGATTAGGTTTCAATTCTCGACTCGATTATTCTTATTTGCGGTCCAGATGCACCGTATTGTATATCGTATCAGCAAGTTTTCGGCTAATGCCATGAACTTCTGCAAGATCGTCGACTCCAGCGGCCCTGACGCCCTGCAGGCCGCCGAACTGGCGCAATAATTCGCGGCGCCGTTTCGGGCCCAGGCCCCGTATTTCTTCAAGTATCGAGGTGCGACGTGCCTTGGCTCTGCGCTGGCGGTGCCCGGTGATCGCAAAGCGATGTGCTTCGTCGCGAATCTGCTGAATCAGCAACAACGCGGGCGAATCCGGCGGCAAAATCATCGCCGTTTTCGTGCCCGGCATAAACAACTGTTCTGCACCCGGTCTGCGCGATCTCCCCTTGGCAACGGCGACCACGGTCAGCCACTCAAACTCCAGCTCGGCCAGAACCTTCATCGCCATCGTGAGTTGTCCCTTGCCACCGTCAACAAACAGAACATCCGGCATCGGCACCTCGCCTTTTTTTACCCGTGCATAGCGCCGCCGCAAAGCCTCAGACATCGCAGCGTAATCATCGCCAGCGGTCTCAGGGGTGAGATTGAAACGCCGGTAATCGCTCTTCAGCGGGCCCGCCGCGTTAAAAACCACGCAGGACGCTACAGTCGCCTCGCCCGACGTGTGACTGACGTCGAAACACTCCAGCCGCTGCGGCGCCTCCTCCAGTCCCAAGACCTCTCCGAGCACCGCGAATTGGCGGCGAATCGTCGCACTGCTCGCGACTTTGAGATCCAGACCCTGCTCCGCGTTTGTCCGCGCCAACTGCAGCCACCGCAAACGATCACCTCTGACTCGCGACCGTATCTGCACCTTGTGCCCCAGCCGCAATGTGAGTTCGCGCTGCAGCAATTCACCGTCGTCGATATCGGTCTCAATAATGATTTCCGCCGGCGCATCCCGACCCAGGTAATACTGCGCAACGAACGCGTTGAGAATCTTCCGCTTGTCGGTTTCCCCCTGCAGACGAGGAAAGTGATCCCGACTCCCAATCACCGCGCCATTGCGAATAAACATCACCGTTACGCAATGAATGGCGCTGTTGGACGCGAATCCAAGAATATCCAGATCCATGTTGCCAGAACATTTGACCACCTGGCGAGCCTCGATCTTTTTCAGCTTTGCGATTTGATCGCGAAAGCGCGCTGCTTGTTCATAATCCTGCGCCGCGGACGCCTGTTCCATGCGTTTGACGAAACTATTCACGACACTCTTGTTCTTTCCATCAAGAAACAACACCGCGGCGTCGATGTCTTTCGCATATTGCTCTTTCGAAATAAGGCCGACACAAGGCGCCGTGCAACGTTTGATTTGATATTGCAGACACGGCCGCGTGCGATTACGAAAAAAACTTTCATTGCACTGGCGGATCAGAAACAGCTTCTCCAGGTCGTTGAGCGTCTGACGCACAGCGCTCGCGCTTGGGTAGGGTCCGAAATACCGCCCTGCCCCCCGCCGCGGACCGCGATGGAGTTTGAGGCGCGGAAATTCGTGCTTCATGGATGCATAAATATACGGGTAACTCTTGTCGTCCCGCAGCAAAATGTTGAACCGCGGCTTCTGTTGTTTGATGAAGCTGTACTCGAGTATGAGCGCCTCGGTTTCGGTATTCGCGACGGTCACTTCCACGCGCGCCACAAGCTTCATCATCGCAGCGGTTTTTGGGTCCGGCTGCGAGCGGTGAAAATAACTCGCAACGCGCTTCTTCAGATCGCTCGCTTTGCCGACGTAGATGACCTTGTGTTTCGCATCGAGCATGCAATAGACGCCGGGCCGGTGCGTCAGCGACCGTAGAAATGAATCGACTTCGAACAGCGCGTCGTCGATCATCGTGTGCGATCCAGCAATTTCCGGGCCTGCGCAAAAATGGCGTCGAACATGGCCTCGGTCAACCTGCGTGTATTCGTATTGTAACGACTGCAATGATAGGAATCGAGCAACTGAAATCCACCAAGATCGTGCAACGCCGCATGCGCAAACTTGACCTCAACCTGGCGTTTGCCCAGCGCCTTGACGATGGCCCGGTGAGCGATACCGCCGAGCGCCATGACAACGGAGTTATTCGGTAGCGCACCCAACTCGTTTGCCAGAAACCGATTGCAGGTATTGATCTCCGCGCCCACTGGTTTGTTGTCAGGCGGCAAGCACTTTACGGCATTGGTGATACGACAATCGATAAGACGCAGGCCGTCGCCCACCGCTTCTGAGTGGTCGCGACTCCCGAATCCATATTTGTGCAACATCCGATAAAGCAGAATGCCCGCGTGGTCGCCCGTAAACGGACGACCGGTGCGATTCGCGCCGTGCATGCCAGGCGCGAGCCCCACGATCAGGAAACGCGCATCGGGAGCCCCAAATGGTGGCACCGGACGACAATAATAATCGGGATAACGTTCGCTGACCTCGTCGAGAAATGCAGCGAGTCTTGGGCACTCGCGGCACTCTTTATCGAATATTGCGCCGGGAACAGTAATATGATCGTCATGCATAAAGGCGTGCATTGTACAGACCGTCGGGAAGCACATGCTGATTATCCTGAACAAACCCTTCCGGGTGCTTTGCCAGTTCCGCGACCCGGGCGGTCGTCCGGTGCTCAAAGACTATGTCGCGGCGCCGGACGTATATCCGGCGGGTCGTCTCGATTTCGACAGCGAGGGATTGTTGGTCCTGACCGACGATGGCCGCTTGCAGGCACATATCAGCCAGCCGCGGTCGAACACAAAAAAGCGTTACTGGACCCAGGTTGAAGGCACACCGTCAGATGAGCAGCTCAGGGAATTGGTCGATGGCGTGGCGCTCAAGGATGGATTGGCGCACGCCGTGACTGCCGTACGCATGGGCACCCCTGCACAGCTTTGGGAACGGCATCCGCCCATTCGTTACCGCGCCAGCGTGGCGGATAGCTGGATCGAGATCACGCTCGCGGAAGGTCGCAACCGGCAGGTTCGGCGCATGACGGCGGCCGTTGGACTGCCGACATTGCGACTGATTCGTTACGCCGTCGGTCCGTGGACTCTCGACGGCCTCGCTCCGGGCGCTAGCAGGGAGATGTCCAGCCAGGATGCGTGGAACGCATTACTGCCCAGTGTTTAAGCCAGCAATCCGCATCGCGATTTCCATCGCCTGTTCGTAATTGAGCCGCGGATCGACGGTCGATTTGTATGCCCGCGCAAGATCTGCATCGGTCAAACCGCGCGCACCGCCCGTACATTCCGTCACGTTCTCACCGGTTAACTCAAGGTGCACACCGCCCAGGTGACTGCCCATAGCTGCGTGAACTTTGAAAGACGATTCCAGCTCGGCGACAATATTCTCAAAGCGTCGCGTCTTGGTGCCGTCGGAAGTCGTTTCAGTGTTGCCGTGCATCGGATCGCAGACCCAAAGTACGGGTGAACCCACCTCTTTGACGGCGCGAATCATGTCCGGCAGATGTTCTTCAACCGACTTCGCGCCAAAGCGATGAATCAGCGTCAGGCGACCCAGCTCGTTGTTTGGATTCAAGGCCGCGATAATTCCCTGCAGCCACTGGGTCGTCATGCCCGGCCCGATTTTCACGCCGACAGGATTGGCAATACCGCGGAAGTACTCGATATGAGCGCCGTCGAGTTGCGCCGTGCGCATGCCGATCCATGGAAAGTGCGTCGTGAGGTTGTACCAGCGCTCTCGTCGATCGAGAAATCTCGTTTGCGCCTGCTCGTAATGCAAATGCAGCCCTTCGTGGGACGCGTAGATATCGGCGCGCTGCGTGCGATGGAACTGGCGTCCGGAAACCGTCTCCAGGAAATCCAGCGAGTCCGAGATTGACGACACAATCGTGTGATATTCCGCCGCGGCTGGCGAATGACTCACCCAGTCCAGATCCCAGTATTCGGGGTGATGCAAATCGGCGAAGCCGCCATCGATCAACGATCGCACGAAATTCAACGTTAAGGCAGAACGTTCGTATGCGCGCAAAATCAATTGCGGATCGGGAATGCGCTCGTCGGCAGTAAATCCGCGATGATTGATAAGATCGCCACGGAAACTCGGCAGCGTAACGCCGTCACGTGTCTCGGTATTTGCCGATCGCGGTTTCGCGTATTGGCCGGCCATGCGCCCGACACGGATAACCGGTTTTTTGAGGCCGTAAATCATCACTAGGCTCATCTGCAAGAGAATTTTCAGCTTGGCGACAATATTCTCGGATGTGCATTCGTCAAATGTTTCCGCGCAGTCGCCGCCCTGCAGGACAAAGGCCTCGCCACGTTGCGCCGACGCAATATGAGCCTTGAGATCATCGATCTCCCAGGACGTCGTAATCGGCGGCAAACGGCTAAGATCCGCCACAACGCGATCCAGTTCGGCGGTGTCAGGATAAGACGCCTGCTGCAACGCCTCGCGGCTCTGCCAGCTCGCGGGATGCCATTCATTTTTCGGTACGGTTTTGCTCACGGTATTGCTGCAACTCTTCACGTTAGCCGCTTATTTCTCCCGGCAGCCAGCACAGACACTGTCATGCCCAGAGAATAGGCTCAAAAGTTTCTCATGTAATCAAAGATTTATAACGACTACTTCAGGGAACTTCAGAGACGGGACAAACATAGTAGCAAATTTCAGTCCGTCGGATACTCAGGGCAGGTGTGGCAAGCCGGCCGCGACATAGGCACAATGCAGCGCCATAATATCCGCCGCAACACTGGCGGTTTTTTATTTTTTTTGGGGATATCCATGCAAGACGTACTGGTACTCGGCGCCGGCAAAATAGGCGCATTGATCTCGGGACTGCTCGCCGAAAGTGGCGACTATCACGTGCAACTGGTTGACTCCAGGCCGGGCGCCGCAGCCGAAGTCGCGAATGCGCACCAGCTTGACAACATCGCCGCTTTCGATCTGGACGCAAGCGACAAAACTCTGCTGACCCGACATGTGCGCAAACACAAACCGTTGGCAGTGGTTTCAAGTCTGCCCTACTACTGCAACGTTGGCGTTGCAGCTGTGGCCCGGGAAGAGCACCTGCATTATTTCGATCTGACCGAAGATGTTGCCGCCACTGCGGCCGTACGCAAGCTTGCCGAAGGCGCCGACACAGTGTTCGCTCCACAATGCGGTTTGGCCCCCGGATTTATCAGTATTGCCGCGAACGAACTCATTCAGCATTTCGATTCACTGGAGTCGGTAAAACTGCGTGTAGGGGCTCTGCCGCAGCACCCGAACAATGTCCTCAAATATTCTTTGACCTGGTCCACCGACGGCGTCATCAACGAGTATGGCAATCTCTGCAAGAGCATCGTAGACGGCAAGGAGATCGACGTGATGCCGCTCGAGGGTCTCGAAGAAATCGAGATCGACGGCAAACTCTACGAAGCGTTCAACACCTCCGGTGGCCTTGGGTCACTCGGTGAGACGTATGGCGATCGTGTTTCGACCATGAATTACAAAACGATTCGCTACCCGGGTCATTGCGAGCAGATGCGACTGCTCATGAACGGCCTGAAACTGAATCACGATCGGGAAACTCTGAAACGCATTCTGGAAAATTCGGTGCCGCAAACATTGCAAGACGTCGTGATCGTTTATGCCGCCGTTACGGGCATGCAAAATGGCGAACTGCGCGAAGAAAATTACGTCAACAAGGTGTACCCGGAGCAAGTGGCCGGACGACTGTGGTCTGCGATCCAGATTACGACAGCGGCGGGCATTTGCAGTGTTCTCGATATCGTGCTGTCCGATCCTTCGAAGTACCATGGCTTTGTGGCGCAAGAGCAGTTCCGCTTGCTGGAAGTTCTGGATAACCGCTTCGGACAGTACTACGCACATGGCGGTACCAACCAAACATCGGCTGAACTCATCGCACGTGGCGAAACGGGTCAGCAGCGCGCCAATGCGGGAGAACAGGCATGAAAGAGATACTTGAGCAGCTAGGCCTCGAGTCCATTAACGACGGGACCTGGCTTGGCGCGGATTCCAGCGCGGACGATTCTGCGGAACTGATTGAATCGATCAACCCGGCGACCAATGAGATTATCGCGAGCGTCCGTTCCACCACGCAGGCGGAATACGAGCAAGTAGTGACGACGGCACAGGAATCGTTCCTGAGTTGGCGAACCATCCCTGCGCCGGTACGTGGCGAAGCCATTCGTAACATCGCCAACGCACTTAGAAAACATAAAGACGCACTCGGCAGCCTGGTCACGCTTGAGATGGGCAAAATCAAGGCCGAAGGCGATGGCGAAGTCCAGGAAATGATCGACATCGCCGACTTCGCAGTCGGCCAGTCGCGCATGCTATACGGCCGCACGATGCACTCGGAACGTCCACAGCACCGGATGTACGAACAGTGGCATCCGCTCGGCATCGTTGGCACGATTTCAGCGTTCAACTTTCCGGTCGCCGTGTACGCCTGGAACGCCTGCCTCGCGGCGATCTGCGGCAACGTCAATATCTGGAAGCCGTCACCCAAGGCGCCGCTGTGTGGCGTTGCCGTGCAAAAGATCGTCAACGAGGCGTTGGCAGGCATGGATTTGCCGCCCGTATTTTTCCTGATCAACGACGGCAGCAACGAACTTGCTCAACAATTCGTCGCTGACAAGCGCATCAACCTCATATCGTTCACGGGCTCCTGCGCGGTCGGTCGCCAGGTCGGCGAACAAGTCGCCAGACGCACGGGCAAGTGCCTGCTCGAACTCGGCGGCAACAACGCGATCATCGTCGACGAGCACGCCAACATGGACCTCGTTATTCCGGCCATCGTGTTCGGCGCTGTCGGCACGGCCGGACAACGCTGCACATCAACTCGCCGCATCATCGCGCATCGTTCGAGATTCGAGGAACTCAAGAAAGCGCTGGTCAAAGCCTATGGACAAGTGCGTATTGGCGACCCGTTGGATCCCGATACGCTCATGGGGCCGCTGACCGATACTGCCGCAGTGCAACGCCTTGAGGACGCCTGTGCTGCCGTGGTCGACGCCGGCGGTGAATTGTTGTGTGGCGGCGAGCGCATCGACGGACCCGGCAACTTTGTTACGCCCGCGATTGCCGTCGCCCAAAACGATTGGGATATCGTACAAACCGAGACATTCGGTCCAATCCTGTACCTGATTTCGTTCGACACCATTGACGAGGCAATCGCCATGCAAAACGGCGTCGTGCAGGGACTGTCCTCTTCGATTTTCACCGACAGCCTGCGAAACGCCGAGTACTACCTGTCTGCAGGTGGCTCCGACTGCGGCATTGCAAACGTCAACATCGGCACCTCGGGCGCCGAAATTGGCGGCGCATTCGGTGGCGAAAAAGAAACCGGCGGCGGTCGTGAGTCCGGCAGCGATTCCTGGAAAGCGTATATGCGACGCCAGACCAACACGATCAACTGGGGCAAGGATCTGCCCCTGGCGCAGGGCATTAATTTCGATTTATGACTTCGCGCTACCCAGCGGCGGTATCGAAACGATGATTTCCGCGCCGCCCAGGGCGGATTGCCTGATGGAGAGCAGCCCGCCGTAGGAACGGGCAATGTCTTTGACCACGGCGAGGCCGATACCGTGTCCCGGCGTAGACTCATCGAGGCGCATGCCTCGCTGCAATAGCGCAGCCGCCGCATCCTGCGGTATGCCAGGTCCGTCATCGGACACCGTCAACACCATGCCGCTCACTGTCGCGCCCGCAGCCGCCGACACAACATGGATGCTGACTTTTTTCTCGCACCACTTGCAGGCATTGTCCAGCAAGTTGCCCGCCAGCTCGAGAAAGTCGCCTGTATCGCCGCGAAATCGCATGCCTTTTTCGATGCTGACGTCGAACTCCGGCGCCTTGTCGTGATGGACCTTGCGCAGTCCCTCGATCAGCCGCAAAACCTCCTTCTCGACCCGGACCGATTTGAGTACGAGTTTATCGGAGACCGACGCGGCGGGCTTGCGCAACTGGTAGCGAACAATTTCATCCATGCGCTCTATTTGTTCGTCGAAGCGAGCACCAAATTTCGCATTGTCGCCGTCGTTGAGCAGAGCGCGCATCGCCGCCAGCGGGGTCTTCAAACTGTGCGCCAGATTATCGAGCGTAAAGCGGTAGCGATCCGATCTGGCTCGCTCACTGTCGATCAAGAGGTTCATGTTCCGCGCCACTCCCTTGAGTTCCGTCGGAAACTCGCCTGACAATGAAACGCGACTGCCCTCTTCGATCTCGCCGATTTCAGTTTCGATTTTGCGCAGCGGCCGCAAGAGACCGCGTAACAATAATGAAAACGACAGCAACATCGTGGCCGCAACAGCGGCAAACCAACCGAACAACTGTCCGCGAAAACCCGCGATCTGCGCGTTGAAGGAATCCAGGCTCTCAGCGACTTTGAACAAATAATATTTCGACGCGCCGTCGTTAAACTCCCACTCGACGGCGAGACTCAATGTCAGCAACGGCGTACCATCGTCCAGGGATTCCCGCGCAAACAGCTGTTCGCCCACATCGGGTGCAAAGCCTTCTGGAATCACAAGACCGAGGGCCGATCGGGAGCGCCACAATACAACACGGTCCGCGCTGCGCAGTTCGCCGTAAAGGCCCGAGCCAATGCGCCCGAATCGCGGTTCCCTCAGTCTGTCGGGGAGCGCGAGTTCCCCGTCGTCGCCCGGTTCCGCAGCCGCCAGCAATGCAATCAGGTGGCCGTCGAGAATATCGCGACGCGATTGTTCTCCGGCTTCGGTGAATGCCGTATCGAGAACCGCTATCGTGGCGCCAAAGAACAGCAACAGCAGCACGCTGACTGAGATAAGAAGTCGGCTGCTCAGTGAATTCATAGGTCCGGTCAGCCTGACTGATTACGCTCCAGGGCGAAGCGGTAGCCGCGGCCACGTAGCGTCTCAATGGGATTGATGGAGTTGTCCGGATCCATTTTCCTGCGCAAGCGCCCAATGAAGACCTCGATCACATTGCTGTCGCGCTCGAAGTCCTGATCGTAGAGTCGATCCGTGAGCTCCGCTTTGGAAATGACCTGACCGGCACGAATCATCAGGAATTCGATGATCTTGTATTCGAAACTGGTGAGTTCTATCACCTCGTCGTTGACATAGAGTTCCTGACGCGACATATCGAGCATCACGGGATCGGCCGCAAGTTTCGGCGACGCCCAGCCGCCGCTGCGCCGCAGCAAAGCATTGATGCGGGCATCGAGTTCCTCGAAATGAAACGGTTTTACGACGTAGTCATCGGCCCCGGCGCTTAACCCATCCACCTTGTCTTCCCAGCGATCACGTGCCGTCAGAATAAGAATCGGATAAGTCTTGCCCTGCTCGCGTAGCTTGCGAATGATTTCCAGTCCGGATATCTCGGGCAATCCAAGATCGATGATCGCGAGGTCTATCGGATACTCCTCGGCAAAATACAGGCCCTCTTTGCCGTCGGCCGCCTGCTCCACCGCAAAACCCGATTCACCGAGTTTCTTGACGATCGATTCGCGCAGCGTCACGTCGTCTTCAATTACCAGTAGTCGCATATTCGGATTAGCGGCGTCGGCCATTGACTTTGTGAGTCTTGACCCTGCCATCCCTGGTAAGAACTTTAATGTAATGAACTTCGCGTCCGCCCTGCACTCTGGTCTCGGCGCTGACGACCTTGCCGCCGGTCCTCCGGCGAATCGATTCAATCGCCTGCGACAACGACATTCCGCCACCCTGTGCGACACGCATTTGCGCGACGCCCGGATACTGCACGTGCTGCTCCTTGAGCACGCTCTCGAGGTCGAAAGCGTTCGCACGCCCTGGCCAAAATGCCAGAGCAGCGAAAACCAGTAGTGTCAGCAGGAAGCGCATGCGCCAAGTGTCGTATGAGAACCGTTTGATTGCAACGCGGCGGCGCACAACAAGCCTCCGGAATTAACGGGCAGGCCGTACGTCTACCCGCACGCGAATCTTGTTGCCTGGGTCATAGGGCATCTCGGTAACGTATTTCTGGCCGTGGTAACGATACGTCACCCGGTATCCGTTAATACGCTCTTCGCGATGCTCGCGATAGCGCGTTTCGCAACGCTCGACCTGACGTGCATGGCGCTCGACGCCGGCTGGTTCGCCATAACGCTGCCGCGACGAGGTACTGCCAATACCGGCGCCGATGAGGACCCCGGCAACGGTCGCCGCGTCACGGCCGTGTCCGCTGCCGATCTGATGACCGATAACGCCACCAATAATGGCGCCCAGCAGGGTCCCGCCGCCGTTGTTGTAGACACGGCGATCGACCGTGTAGTACTGCGTTTCTTCCCAGCACTCTCGCACCGGCGTCGTCACTGTTACATAGTCAATGACCGGCTGGGCAGATATGACCTGTGCGTAGTCGTACACGGCGCGATCACTGCGCGCATAAGAGCGGCTGTCGTGATCTGCCAGAGAATTTGCAGTGGTACCCAGAAGCATCGCTGCGGACGCCAGAGCTGCGAGTTTCGGTTTCCTGTTCATGTCTACTGTCCTTGAGTCCAACGACCGGCTTTTTGCCAGCCTGGGAACAAGACTATCCTGAGCGCACTGAACGACACCTGAATGGCCGCACCGATAGTCCTGCCCCCCGGTTTGCCTTGGCTCTTATTGGCCGGGATCGAAAACGTCCTCAATGCGTTGTTCAAAGATGCGGGCAATTTTAAAGGCCAGCGGGAGTCCGGGATCGTACTTGCCGGTCTCAATGGCATTGACCGTCTGGCGGGAAACCAGCAGTTGTTCGGCCAGCACGGCCTGCGACCACTCCCGTTCTGCTCGCAATACACGCAAACGGTTTTTCATCGGTAGCGCCACATGCCGTGAAACTGCCCCGCCATCCAGCTGAATATCATGACCAGAATAATGTGATCCGTCTGTAGTTGCGATGCCCCGGCTGCTTCGGCCAGTTGATAGCCTGTGATGAACATCACGCCAACCGCAAATCCCAGCGCGAGTCCTTCGAGCTGAATCTTGCGCAACAGTTCATCCGCCATGCGCAAGAAACGCAAATAGGCCCATACGGCAACAACAGCAATGGCACTGGGCGCCGCCACCAAAAACCACGTCAGCGGGGTCGCGAGCTCCCAATCCGCCTTCAACGACCAGCTGGCGGCGACATAACTCAACGCCCAGGCGAATGTCCAGGCGATGAACCGGTATTGATTGCGCCGGTCAGTTTCGGTACCGGAGCAGTCTTTGATTATTTGCCAGAAACTTCTTTGCCTTGTTTCAATCGTCATCATGTCTATCCTCTTTGTCATTTTGTAAAGCATACTTGATATAACTGCACTGTATTGTACGCTTTACACTTTGTCAAGGTCGCTTTCCCACTGTGCGACAACACGATGCAACGAAGCAGGGCCGATTAGCCCACGCGCTTTTTGGCCGCCCGCCAGTATTTGTCGAGCGTCTCAAGATTGAAGTCGCTCATGCGTTTGCCGTTTGCGTTGATTTCCCGTTCCATGTCCCGAAATCGCCTTTCAAACTTGCGATTGGCACCCGTCAGGGCCTTCTCCGGGTCGATATCAAGGTGCCGGGCCAGATTGACGACCGCAAACAGCACGTCGCCGAATTCTTCCTCGATATCGGCTACCTCGCGTGTACCGACCGCCTCCTCCAGTTCATCGATCTCCTCGCGAATCTTCTCCCGGACGCCATGCCGGTCAGGCCAGTCGAACCCTACGCGACTCGCACGACTGCCGAGTTTTTGCGCCCTTTTCAACGCCGGAATGGATTTCGCGACACCCGCCAACGCACTGTCATCAACCGACTCACTGCGCTCAAGCTCCTTGACCCGCTCCCAGCTGCCTTCCTGCGGCCCTGCAGCACGCTCCGCTGGACTGCCGAAAACATGGGGATGACGACGAATCATCTTGTCGGAAATACCGCCCACTACGTCATCAAACTCGAAATGCCCTGCCTCCTGGGCCATCTGTGCGTGAAAAACCACCTGAAACAACAGGTCGCCGAGCTCGTCACGAAGACCGTCCATGTCCTGGCGCTCGATCGCGTCCGCGACCTCGTAGGCCTCCTCGATCGTGTACGGCGCAATCGTAGCGAAATCCTGCTCGACATCCCACGGACAGCCGCCGTCCTTGTCACGAAGGCGGCGCATTATATCAAGTAGTTTCTCTATTTCTCTCATATTCTATTGTTTTAACAGAAGTTTCCTTAGAGCTAGGATCATAAAGGCCGTCGCGCCCCAAATTCGCTCGTTTTCCCAATGAAATTCGATCATCGGCACTTTGCGACCGCTGACTTCGCGTTCTGTACGCACGTCGTTGCGCTTGTCCAGCAAAAATGACAGCGGCACCTCGAATGTGTACTCCACCTCAGTACGATCGATCTCCAGTTCCACTTCCGCCGCTACGAGGCCAATAACGGGGGTGACTGCGTATCCTGTGATCGTCGGCATCGGGCGCAAATATCCGACCACCGTGATGTCGTGCGGCGCGATGCCGACTTCTTCGTGAGTTTCCCGCAGCGCTGTGGCCTCGACGCTGTCGTCGCACTCTTCCATGCGACCGCCCGGGAAACTGACCTGCCCTGCATGATGCCTTAGCTCTGCCGACCGCTGCGTCAGCAGCACAGACAGCACCGCGTCGTGCTGCAGGATCGGTATGAGCACTCCGGCGGGCGTGAGTTCGCCAGACAGTTGCTCGCGCATCGGCTCGGGCCAGCGGGAACTCCCCGGAGGCATGACGATATCGGTAGGACGGGTCGGCAGCTTCGTGCCCGACAGGCGCTGACGAATTGTGTCAGCCGTAAGAATCAAGTCACCGCTAATGTTTGACACCGCCCTCGGTCAATGCGGACGGATCGAGCAGGCGGTCGAGTTCCTCGTCCGTCAGGTCCGTCATTTCGCGCGCGACTTCTTTGACCGGGCGCCCCTGTTGGTAGGCTTCCTTGGCTATCTCTGCCCCTTTTTCATAACCAATAACCGGATTTAGCGCCGTCACGAGAATCGGATTTCGAGCCAGCACGCGGTTGATGTTGTCCGTGTTCACAGTGAAACCGGCGATCGCCTTGTCCGCCAGGCAGGTACTCGCGTTTGCGAGCAAAGCAATACTTTGCAACAGGTTAAACGCCACAACCGGCAACATCACGTTGAGCTGAAAATTGCCGGACTGGCCGCCTATCGCAATGGTCGCGTCGTTCCCGATGACTTGTGCACAAACCATGGTCACAGCTTCCGGAATCACCGGGTTCACTTTGCCCGGCATGATGCTGGAACCTGGCTGCAATGCCGGCAGCGCGATCTCACCGATCCCCGCCAATGGCCCTGAATTCATCCAGCGCAGATCGTTCGCGATCTTCGTCAGGCTCACTGCCAATACGCGCAATTGACCCGACGTCTCGACCGCAGCGTCCATACTGCTAAGCCCTTCGAATTTCGACTTTGCCGAGGTGAACGGAACGCCGGCCTGCTCCGCGAGCAGTACCGCAACCTTGGCACCAAAACGTGGATGCGCATTGATGCCCGTGCCAACTGCCGTACCGCCTTGCGCCAACGCGACAAGGCGCTTCATTGTGTCGCCCAGACGCTCCGCGGCATGATCGATTTGCGCGCGCCAACCATCCAGTTCCTGCCCCAGGGTTATGGGCATCGCGTCCATCAAATGCGTGCGGCCGGTTTTCACGACGTCGCGCGTCTCATCGGCCTTGGCCGCGAGGACTTCCGACAGATGCGCCAGCGCCGGCAACAGGCTGCTCTTGATCGCAACCGCGGCACTAACGTGGACACATGTCGGTATGACGTCGTTGCTGCTCTGACTCATATTGACGTGGTCGTTCGGGTGCACATCTGTGCTCAGCTCCGCCGTGGCCAGACGTGCAATGACCTCGTTAGCATTCATGTTCGAACTCGTGCCCGAACCCGTCTGAAATACGTCGACCGGGAAGTGTTCGTCGTAGTCGCCTGTGGACACCGACATCGCGGCTTTCTGAATCGCCGCAGCGATTTCACTCTTGAGAAGCCCCAGCTCCGAATTTGCTCCAGCCGCAGCCCATTTCACAAGCCCCAGTGCCGCGATGAACTCCCGCGGCATCGTCAGACCGCTGATTGGAAAATTGTTGACCGCGCGCTGTGTCTGCGCACCCCACAGTGCGTCTTTCGGGACCCGGAGTTCACCCATGCTGTCCTTCTCGATGCGATATGCCTTGTCACTCATTGCCTGTAGTGCTCCGTGCGGCGTAGTTCGTGTATGATTCGCGCTTTGCGCGCGCAAGTCTACACTGGTTTTACAGACATGAAAGTCTCCACTTTGAGAGCCCTCTCGCCAGTCGATGGCCGCTACTTCGAAAAGGTCGAAGGTCTCCGCGAGATCTTCAGCGAATACGGCCTGATTCGTTACCGCGTGCTAGTGGAGATACGCTGGCTGCAGTGTCTGGCCGACGAACCCGATGTCCCGGAACAGGCGCCGCTGTCGTCGGTGATGAAGGACGTTTTAAACCGCATTATCGACGATTTTTCGCTCGACGACGCCGAGCGTATAAAGGCGATCGAGGCCACGACGAACCATGACGTCAAAGCCGTTGAATACTTCATTCGCGAAAAGCTGGGAGACGGACCGGAGACTCAGACGCTCAAGGATTTTCTGCACTTTGGCTGCACGTCCGAGGACATCAATAATTTATCTTATGCTCTGATGTTGCGTGCCGGTCGCTCCGAGGTTCTGCTGCCGCAGATGCGGGAGTTACGCAACAAGCTCGCAGTGCTCACCAGGGAAAACGCCGATTTGCCCATGCTGTCCAGAACGCATGGCCAGATCGCGAGTCCGACAACATTGGGCAAGGAAATAGCCAATGTTATTGCCCGGCTTGACCGAGCGCAGAAAAAATTTGCAGAAATCGAGATTCTCGGCAAGTTCAACGGCGCCGTCGGTAACTACAACGCACATTCTATTGCCTATCCTGATGCGGACTGGCCAACGATCTGCCATCGTTTTGTCGAGTCGCTGGGCATCGAAGCAAACCCCTACACAACGCAGATTGAACCGCACGACTGGACGGCGGAGTATGCGCACGCGTTGCTGCGCTACAACACGATTCTGATCGATTTCAGCCGCGACATCTGGGCTTACATTTCAATCGGCTATTTCAAACAGCGCGTGACAAAGAAGGAAGTCGGCTCCTCGACGATGCCGCACAAAGTCAATCCCATCGATTTTGAAAACGCGGAAGGCAATTTCGGAATGGCGAACGCCATGCTCGCGCACTTCGCCGAAAAACTGCCCATTTCGCGCTGGCAGCGAGATCTTACTGATTCAACGGTGCAACGAAATATCGGTTCCGCCATCGCGCACATCGTCATTGCAATGCTATCGCTGCTCAAGGGCGTCGGAAAATTGCAGGTCAACAAAGACGTTATCGAAGCAGATATTGCAGCAGCCTGGGAGGTCCTGACCGAGGCGGTGCAGACCGTCATGCGGCGTTACGGAATTCCCGAACCGTATGAAAAGCTCAAGGCGCTGACGCGCGGCCACACGATCAACCAGGACATCCTGCACGATTTCATCAGGTCGCTGGCGATACCGGAGAACGAAATCAAACGCCTGCTGGCACTCAAACCGCAAACTTACATTGGTCTCGCAGCGCAGCAGGCTCGCGATATCTAGACCAGCACCGACATGTTGAAAATTCCCGGAAACGCAATCGTCGAGCAATTTCTGGAAAGGTACTGGCAAAAGCGCGCGCTGTTCATGCCCGGCGCTCTCGACCAACTGCGCCCGGCCATCACGCGTAACGAGATCGGCTGGTTGGCGACGCTGGAAGATGTTGAATCCCGAATTGTCTTTATCGATCGTGGCGGCGCCCGCCGCCGCTACAAAGTCGAAGACGGGCCGTTCGATCCGGAGTATCTGCAAAACTTGCCCAAGCGCGACTGGACGCTGCTCGTCCATGACGTCGAAAAGCATTTACCGGCCATGCGCGCACTGTTCGATCACATACCATTTATTCCAGACTGGCGCATCGACGACCTGATGGTCAGTTTCGCCGCGCCTGGCGGCAGTGTGGGCCCACATCGCGACTACTACGACGTCTTTCTCTGCCAGGGAATCGGCAGGCGCAACTGGCGATTTACGACGGACACGGTCGACGAAGATCCCAAAGCCAGCGCCGATCTCGCGCTTCTCAGGGAATTTGACGACGGCGACTCGCACGACACGACGGAAGGAGACGTGCTGTACCTGCCGCCCGGCATCGCGCACTGGGGAGTGGCGCAACGCGCTTGCATCACCTACTCCATTGGTATGCGTGCGCCGCAGATATCCGATTTGTCCGGCAGCGTAGAGGGTGAAAACCGCTTCTATACCGATCCCGACCTCCTGGAAATTGAAGCGCAGCGCGGTTACATTTCACCTGCCGCGGTGCAAAGAGTTCGCGCGCTGCTCGGGCAAGCAGCAACCAGCGACATCCGGCTCGCGGAAACTCTCGGACGATTTGTGACCCAAACCAAGGACTGGCTGACACCCGAAGGCGCGGATTCCGGCGAGACTGACGCGATGCTGGGAAAACTTCAGGTCGCCGGAGCCGTTTTTGTGCACGGGATGGCTCGAATCGCGTTCGACGAGACAAAACTTTACGTCAACGGAGCCTCTATGACCCTGCCACCCGAAGCCAGGCACTTGGTCCATCATATTTGCAACGCACGAGCAATCACCCGGTCAATGTTGATGAACGCGGAGCATGCCGAATTGCTGCAATGGATGCTCGAACGCGGGGCTTTTGAGCTGGCGGACGCCGTTGGGTCGAAACGCCAAATCGATCCTAAAACGTGACGCAGTTGGCACTGGACGCAACAATCGGCGAGTACTATGTCCAATCTATGGAACAAGCACGCGAAAAAGGCGATCGCTGGGTCATCTCCACCAAGGAAGAGATGCGTCAGGCCGCTATTGAGGTGGTCCGCGGAGCGACTCGAAAGGTATCCATTTTTACTCACGACCTTGAGCCCGGTATTTATGACAATCCCGAATTCCTTGAGATCATCAAGCGACTGGTGCTGTCACAAACCTACGCGCGGATTCGAGTATTGATCGCCGACCCGCTGCGGGCAATCAAGAACGGCAATAATTTCGTGCACCTGGGGCGTCGCCTTAACACTTATATCGAATTCCGGCACGTACGCGAAGATCTCCGCACACATCCCGAGGCGTTCTGTATTGCAGACGGAACCGCGCTCGTGTATCGACTGCAGGCCAGTCGCTGGGAAGGCATCACCGATACCTACGAACCTAATATCGCGAACGTCTACGGCAAGATGTTCGACGAAATCTGGCTCGACAGCGAAGTGGAATTGGAATTTCGGCAGTTAGGCGTTTAAAGCTCTTCTATCGCCTCGGCGACTTCGGCAGGTTGCGTTATCGTCGGTACGTGTCCGGCATTTTCCAAAACTACAAGTCTTGAATCCTTAATCCCCGCATTAAACAGCTCTGCACATTGCAATGGCTCGATAGCGTCTTCGCGGTTTGACCCGAGCATTTCTGCTAATTTTGCGCGCCTCGAAACTGCATCGATCTGCCATGACGTGAAAGAGGTCATCAACCGGATCTTCGCAAGTTAATTTGCTGAGTTCGGAAAGCGTTTGCCAGGTACCTATCCAGCCGCGGACCGCAACAAACGACGGCTCGCCACTAACGAATGACACCGCGTTGAGCAATTGTTCGCCGACTCTTATGAACATTCGGCGTTGCGGCGCTTTAATTCATTGGACGAACTACCCACGCGTTACCCCCGTGATCTGAGCCAGACCATCACATCTTGAGTTAGAATCGCCGCCTATGGTCGTCTCCCTTGAAAAACACGTAGCCGATCGCCGGGTCGTTCTAGGCTTGTCCGGCGGCGTGGACTCTGCCGTCGCCGCGATCTTGCTGCAACAAGCCGGCGCCGACGTGCACGCGTTGCACATGACCAACTGGGAAGACGACGACGGCTATTGCACCGCGGCCGACGACCTGCAAGACGCCCGGCAGGTATGCGAGCAGCTGGACATACCTCTGCACCACGTGAACTTTTCGAGGCAGTATCGCGACCAGGTCTTTGCGTATTTTCTCGACGAGTATCGATCAGGAAGGACACCGAATCCCGATGTATTGTGCAATCGCGAAATCAAGTTCGGAGTTTTCCGGGACTATGCAAAACGACTCGGCGGTGATTTGCTGGCGACCGGGCATTACGCACGGTCGGCAGTCATTGACGGCGTCGGCGCGCTATTCAAAGGGGCCGACTCTGGCAAAGACCAAAGTTATTTTCTGCACGCAGTCAAGGCAGAGGCACTCGCTGAAACCGTTTTTCCGCTGGGCGACCTGCAGAAAAACGAAGTTCGACAGATGGCAAGAGACTCCGGCCTGAGCATTCACAACAAGAAAGACAGCACCGGCATCTGCTTCATTGGCGAGCGTCCGTTTCGTGAGTTTCTGAGTACGTACCTGCCGGCGAACCCGGGCCCAATGCGCACTCCTGGCGGCGAAGAAATCGGCACGCATCAGGGACTGATGTACTACACGCTGGGGCAGCGCCAGGGACTGGGCATTGGCGGCAGAAACGACCGCAGCGAGGAACCCTGGTACGTCGTCGGCAAGCATATCGCCGACAACCTTTTGATCGTGGCTCAAGGCGAGCACGAAATGCTGTTCAGTGACCGGTTGATAGCCACCGACGTACGCTGGATCGGAACCGCACCCGACGGCCTCGAATCCGGTCTGCGCTGCAGGGCCAAGATCCGCTACCGGCAGGCCGATCAGGATTGCGCGGTCAATATCCTTGATGACGACCGGATCGAGGTGCGCTTCGACCAGCCACAAAAGGCCGCAGCACCTGGCCAATTCGTCGTTTTTTACAATGAAAACCGGTGTCTGGGCGGCGCCGTCATACACCAAAAAGGGTAAGCGAAGGGCCCTGCCATTCGCTATAATGCGCCCCCCGCGGCCGTCGGGCCGCTGTGACTCACCCGCATCCCGGAGAGACCAAGATGACGGACAGCTTTGGAGCGCGTGCTGCGTTTGAAGTCGACGGCAACGAGTATGAGATCTACCGCCTCGACGCTGTAAAAGAAGGCCACGTAGCGCGTTTGCCCTTCTCCCTAAAAATTCTGCTGGAAAATTTGCTGCGCCACGAAGATGGCCGCGACGTGACTCGCGATGACATCCTGGCGCTGGCTAACTGGGACCCAAAGGCGACCCCCAGCACCGAAATCTCGTTTACGCCCGCGCGCGTCATTCTGCAGGACTTCACGGGCGTACCCGCCGTCGTTGACCTCGCTGCCATGCGCGACGCCGTCGTGAAACTGGGCGGTTCCGCCGACAGTATTAATCCACTGTCCCCGGCCGAACTCGTCATCGATCACTCCGTTCAAGTCGATAGTTATGGCGTTGCGAATGCTCTGGACCTCAACAACAAAATCGAATTTCAACGCAACAAGGAACGTTACTCGTTCCTGCGTTGGGGACAAACCGCTTTCGAAAACTTCCGTGTCGTACCTCCTAACACGGGCATAGTGCATCAGGTCAATCTCGAGTACTTGGGCCGCGTCGTGTTCGATACCGACAAGAATGGCACACGCTCGGCCTATCCTGACACGCTTGTCGGCACCGATTCGCACACGACGATGATCAACGCCCTGGGCATTTTAGGCTGGGGTGTCGGCGGCATTGAGGCCGAGGCCGCCATGCTCGGACAGCCGATCACGATGCTGATCCCCCATGTCGTCGGTTTCAAACTGACGGGAAAATTGCAGGCAGGCACGACAGCGACCGACCTGGTATTGACCGTCACCGAAATGCTGCGCAAGAAAGGCGTGGTGGGCAAATTTGTCGAATTTTTCGGCGACGGTCTCGCGCACATGCCGCTGGCCGATCGTGCGACGCTCAGCAACATGGCGCCGGAGTTCGGATCGACCTGCGGCATATTTCCGATTGATGCTGAAACGATGCGTTACCTCGAGTTGTCGGGCCGCAGCATGGCGCAACGCACACTTATCGAAGCATATGCCAAAGAGCAGGGCCTGTGGCGCCACGATGGCGACCCGGACGCACAGTACAGCGACACGCTCGAACTGGACATGGGTGATGTCGAGCCCTGCATTGCGGGCCCGAAACGTCCGCAGGACCGTATCGCACTGACTGCAGCGGCGACCTCTTTCGGCAAGCATCTCCAGACCGCCATTGCCGACCGCGCAGAAGGTGGTCGCGCGATGGCCCGTATCGACGGCAAGGACACGGAGATTCGCGATGGCGCGATTTTGATCGCGGCCATCACCAGCTGCACGAACACGTCCAACCCATCCGTTATGCTCGCGGCCGGTCTGGTTGCCAGGAATGCCAACGAGAGAGGTCTCAAAACCAAGCCGTGGGTCAAGACCAGCCTCGCGCCCGGGTCCCGCGTCGTGACGGATTATCTGCGAAAATCCGGCCTGCTCGACGACCTCGATGCGCTTGGCTTCTACACGGTCGGCTACGGCTGCACGACGTGCATCGGAAACTCCGGCCCGTTGCTACCCGAGATCGCTGATGCAGTCCAGCGCGCAAACATCGTGGGCACGAGCGTCCTCTCCGGCAACCGCAATTTTGAGGGCCGCATACACGCACTTGTGCAAATGAACTTTCTGGCCTCGCCACCGTTGGTCGTTGCATACGCTTTGGCCGGCAATATGGACTTCGACCTGCTGAACGATTCGCTGGGCGACGATCGGGACGGCAAGCCGGTGTACCTGAAAGACCTATGGCCAGGTCAGGCAGAGGTGCAGGAGGCAGTTGCGAATAACATCGATTCGAACATGTTCAAGTCCAGCTACGAAAGCGTCTTTGAGGGCGACGACAACTGGAAGAATATCGATTCGCCGCACGGTGAGATTTACACCTGGGATGAGGCCTCAACCTACATCAAGAGCCCCCCTTACTTCGACGGCATGAGCAGACAGGCCCCAAATGTCGAAGACATCAAAGGCGCTCGCGTGCTCGCACTTCTGGGCGACTCCGTTACCACCGATCATATCTCGCCCGCAGGCGGCATCGCTGCGGACAGTCCGGCAGCACAATATCTCGAGGCACAAGGCGTGCAACGGGCCGACTTCAACTCCTACGGTTCACGTCGCGGCAATCACGAGGTCATGATGCGCGGTACGTTTGCGAATATTCGCCTGCGCAACCTGCTGGCTCCGGGTACCGAAGGTGGTTGGACCTGCCACCAGCCAAGTGGTGAGCAGATGTCGATCTTCGACGCCGCCATGCGGTACAAGGAAGAAAATACGCCGCTCGTGATTATTGCCGGCAGCGAATACGGTACCGGATCATCGCGTGACTGGGCCGCCAAGGGCACGATTTTATTGGGCGTCAAAGCCGTGATCGTGAAGAGCTTCGAGCGCATCCACCGCTCGAACCTCATCGGTATGGGCGTGTTGCCGCTGCAATTTCTGGCAGGACAGGATGCCGAATCCCTGGGTCTGACCGGCGAAGAAGTCTTTGATATCTCCGGACAAACCGACGCGAATGCCAAAACGGTGACCGTTACGGCAACACCTGCTGACGGTGACGCGATCACGTTCGAGGCGCTCGTGCGTATCGATACGCCCAAGGAACGCGACTACTACGAGAACGGCGGCATCCTGCACTACGTACTGCGGCAACTCGTAGCGTGACAGTCTAAACCCATGATAGAGCGTTCCGCTGAAAACATCCTGGCAACCAATCGCTGGACAAAAGTCGCCGCGTGGACGATCGGTAGCGTATTGCTGGTCATGATCGCCCTGGCCATTTACTTTTCGCGTGAGCCTGATATTTTCTGGGTTAACCATTCCGCGGATACTGACGCGGCGGTGGTTGGTCTCGCAACTACCGATACGCTGATCCGAGTCGCAGAAACGCTTCTGGACAAGCCCGGCGGCTACCTGACCAACGACAAGGTGCCGCCGAACGTCTTTCTGGACAATATTCCCAGCTGGGAATTCGGCGTGCTCGGTCAGGTACGCGATCTTGGCCGGATCATGCGCGACGACTACACTCGCAGCCAGTCGCAATCCAAAGAAGATGACGACGTTGCCGAAGGCGCCCCGAAATTTTTCTTCGACAACGACTCATGGATTTTCCCCGCGACTGAATCGGAATATCGCGACGGCATCGCTTCGTTCATCAAGTTCCGGCGCCGCCTGATAAATCGTGATCCTGAGGCCCGCTTCTATGCGCGCGCGGACAATCTCCGCGAATGGCTGTCGCAGGTGGAAAAGCGACTCGGCAGCCTGACGCGCCGACTTGGCAACAGCGTCGTCGAGAATCGCATTAACGACGATCTGGCCGGCGATCCGTCAGCCACGGCCGCAGGCGCCCAAACGGACACCGTCAACGTTCGCACGCCGTTCTTTCAGGTTGACAACGTTTTTTTTGAAAGTCGCGGCGCCGCATGGGCCTTGTTGCATTTCTTTCGCGCGGCGGAGTTCGACTTCGTGCACGTACTGGCAGACAAAAACGCCGTAGCAAGTATCCGGCAAATAATTCGCGAACTGGAGGCTAGCCTCGCACCACTGCGTTCACCGATCATTCTCAATGGCGGCGGCTACGGACTGTTCGCGAATCACTCGCTCGTCATGGCAAATTATCTGGCCCGCGCGAATGCGGCTATCATCAACCTGCGGGAACTCATGGAGCAAGGCTAGGGAATCTCCTGGCAATTCGGTACTGATCCGAGCTTCCCTAGTAGATACCCACCCAGTTTGGGATTTTTTTCCAGCAGACATTCAGGTCCTTGTCCAGACGGCGATAGTCCGTTACGAACTGCCCGACATAACTCCAGAATCGCCGTGAGTGGTTCATATGCCGTTCGTGGCAAAGCTCGTGGATCATGACATAGCCAAGGTGAGCCGGATCCAGAAACATCAGGCAGTAGTTGAGACTGATCGTCCCGGACGCGGAATGGCTACCCCAGCAGGTTCGCTGCCCACGAACATGCATCTTCTTGTACGAATTGCCTGTCAAAGCCGACAGGGATCTCAGGCGCGGCGCGTATTCTTTTTTTGCCAGGCTGAGCAGCCAGCGTTTCAGGGCAGCTACACAAAGCTTTTCGTCGGAAGTTCGCCCTGACAGCACGACTGTATCGCCGTGACAACGATAACTGACCCCAGGTGCGCCGCTGCGCGGCTCATATTCCACGACGAAACGCCGTTCGATCCCCTCCAGGCGCACTTCGTGCGGTAAAACAAACGCTTCAGGAGGATGTTCCGCTGCGAATTGCTCTCGGGTCTTGCGAATCCAGTCGCTGTTCGCCGCAACGAACTCGCGAACCTCGCCTGGCGTCGTTCGCTTGGGAACAACCACCTCCACTCGCCCCCGAGGAAATACTTTTATTGAGAGTCGTTTCGCTCTGCCGCTTTCGCGCACAGAAAACCCCGACATAGCATCGGGTTCATCAACTTCTGAAAACAGCGATAATTGCGTAGCGGCGTTTTGCACCGCTCCTATTCTACGGACGTTTGCCGCTGAAGCGAACTGCGTCATCCAGGGTCATTGCGCCTGTTACGCCGCCAACTGTCGCGGTGTCGCTGATAAACAGCTCAACTTCGCGCTCCAGATCAATCACTCCCACTACGCTCGATCCCGGACCGATAACAATACGGGGTTTGCTACCGGGGGACATGCTCCTCCAAAGCCAACCGCCGGATTTTTCGACCCTGAGATCGCCTTTGACAACCGCATTTTCGACGATGAGAATATCGCCACTCACGGTGGTCACGTCGCCACCAACTTCCGCGCCGCTTATCTCGATTCGACCATTGACGTTGCTGACGTCTTGCGCCACGGACGTGCCATCACCAACAGTGATCCTCCCGTTGACCGTGGAAATTTCCCCGTCGACTATCACGGTCTTGCCAACCTTTATTGAGCCATTCACCGTATTCAGGCTCAGCGAGTGCACGTTATCGGAGATCCCGACGCTGCCATTGACCGTCGAGGCCGATTCGATGCGGGCGCCAGCGGCTACTCGAATCGCCCCATTAACCGTCTCGATGGCGCCAGTTACGACGGCATCTTCGCCGACGGTGATACTGCCGTTAATCGTCATAGCGCCACTCGACTCAGTGCCAGCATCAATCCCGATGCTCTTGTTGGCGGACGCGCCAAACACCGGCAGCGACATCAAAATCGCCAGCAATCCGACAGTGAAGCCCGTCTTCTTCGTAATTTTCAACATTTCAAAATCCCTAGAGGTCTGGTCCTATTTAGATGCCACTTAGCAGCATTTGGTTGCAAATACCGGTCCCGGCTAGCTGCTCGGGTGGCATTTCGTTACTCTATCGACATGGCAGCAGCGCTCGAAGCCCGCGATCTGGTTAAAGAATACCCCGGCGTCCGGGCGGTCGACGGAGTCAGCTTTTCGGTGCCCGCAGGCATTTGTTTCGGCCTGCTAGGCCCGAATGGCGCCGGCAAAACCACGACCGTCGAAATCATGGAAGGCGTTACCTCCGCCACCTCCGGGCAGGTCTACTACCACGGAAAGCTCGCCGGCAAAAACTTCCGGCAGGAAGCCGGCATCCAGTTCCAGAATACCGCGCTGCAGGACTTCGTGACCGTACGCGAAACCCTCGAGATGTTTCGTGCACTGTACGACAACAAGGCTGACCTGAACGACGTCATCGAACAGTGCTCGCTTGGTGATCTGCTCGATCGGGATAACCGCAAGCTGTCCGGCGGTCAGAGGCAACGTCTGTTCCTCGCCGTAGCGTTGGTGAACCGGCCCCGAATCATGTTTCTCGACGAACCAACGACCGGCCTGGACCCGCAGGCGCGCCGCAATTTTTGGGAACTTGTACAAAGCATTCGCGCGGGAGGCGCAACGATTGTCCTGACTACGCATTACATGGACGAGGCGCAAGTGCTCTGCGACGAAATTGCGATCATGGACACTGGCAAAATCATCGCGCAGGGCTCGCCGGAAGAACTGTTGCGAGAACAGTACGATGGCCTGATCATCGAGTTGCCAATTTCAGACCTGACGGACGAACTTTCCGGATTAGAACACACGGTTCTGGATAATCTGGGAATCATTGAAATTGTGACGACGGACGTCAGCGCCAGCCTGCAGCAACTCTCGCCCCACGTCACCAATCTCAACCGCATCAAGATCCGTCAGCCCAATCTCGAGGACTTATTTCTCGATTTAACCGGTCACTCGCTGAGGGCCTGACAATCATGTTCGGACGCATTGTCGCTATTTTTAAGGCTCGCAATCGAGAGTTTCTGCGCGACCGCTCGACACTCGCCTGGAATTTGATGCTGCCGGTCATGCTGATGTTCGGTTTGTCTTTCGCATTCGGCAACGACCGGGACGCCTATACCGTCGGCGTACTGCAAAGCGGCGACGCAATACACACAGAGGATCACGCGTTCCTCGACACCCGGTACATACATTTCGTGCCCTACGAAAATCTTGATCTGGCATTGCAGAGGGTATCCCGTCATCAACTCGACCTGCTCGTCGAGTTCGGCGATCATCCGCGCTACTGGGTCAATCCCACTTCGTCGAAGGGCTACTTCGCGGAGATCGCGCTGTTGCAAGCCGGGGCGTCCACCGCGCCGATGATCGACAAAGAGCAAATCACCGGCGAGGCGATCAGTTACGCTGACTGGCTACTGCCCGGCATTCTCGGCATGAACATGATGTTCAGTTGTCTTTTCGGCGTCGGATACGTCGTCGTTCGCTATCGAAAAAACGGTTTTCTGAAGCGTCTAAGAGCAACGCCATTGACCGCGTTCGAGTTCATTGCAGCGCAGATCGCCTCTCGCATGGTCCTGGTCCTTACCATCACGACTTTCATTTATACCGGCACCCACCTTCTTCTTGATACGCGAATGGAAGGCAGCTACTTCACGTTGTTCCTGGTCGCTGCCGTCGGCGCGATATCACTGATTTCACTCGGACTGGTTGTATCGGCGCGCGTTACCAGCGAAGAACTCGCCGGTGGTCTGCTGAATTTTGTCAGCTGGCCGATGATGCTGTTGTCCGGCGTCTGGTTTTCGCTCGAAGGCGCGGGCACCGCCGTCCGTCACGCTGCGAACCTGTTCCCGCTGACCCATATTCTCCGCTCTGCACGCGCTGTCATGCTCGACGGCGCAACGCTGACCGATGTTGGACCTGCCCTGCTTGCACTCACGGCCATGAGCGCAATTTTTCTAGCGATCGGCGCCAAAGTCTTTCGCTGGGGTCAATACTAGGTCATGCCCTGCTCTCTGATTGATATCGGCGCCAACCTCGCGCACGACAGCTTTGACGAAGATCGCGCAGATGTTATTCGGCGCGCCGCGGATGCAGGGGTCACGAGAATTATCGTCACCGGCAGCAACGACGACAGCAATGTTCGCGCCGCGGAGATGGCGGAGAAACTACCGGGCATCCTGTTCTCCACAGCCGGCGTGCATCCGCACCATGCTTCGGACTATTCGGACGAGAGTGATGCGCTGATACGCTCGCTCATCGGCAAGGACGTGGTTGTTGCAATCGGCGAATGCGGTCTCGACTACTTCCGGAATTTATCGCCGCGAGACGCCCAGATCAATGCCTTCAAACGACAGCTCGACATCGCGAAAGACTCCGGTCTGCCTGTATTTCTGCATCAACGCGATGCGCACGATGACTTCATCTCGATTCTGGAGTCCGCCCTGCCCGACCTGTCGCGGGCTGTGGCACATTGCTTTACCGGCGCAGGCGAGTCGCTGCTCGAGTACCTGGAGATGGGGCTGTATGTCGGTATTACGGGCTGGATCTGCGATGAACGCCGCGGCAAAACGCTGCACGACATCGTCGCGACGATTCCAGACGATAAATTATTGATCGAAACCGACGCACCGTATTTATTGCCCAGAACGTTCCGTCCAAAGCCGCAAACCCGTCGCAACGAACCGATGTACTTGCCGGAGATACTGCGCGTGGTCGCGGCCGCACGCGGCCAGTCGGAAGAACATGTCGCCGCCATCACGACAGCGAATGCGCTGGACTTTTTCAGTATTGCTGACGACTAGCTGGGCGCTCAGTTATTTCGAGCAATCAGCTCCCAGTGCGACATGAACGCCTCGATCTTGATTTTTGCCGCCGCTTTGTTGGTTTCGCTGAATTCGGCTCTGAGATCACTCAGGCTACAGACAAGACCCGGCACGCCTTTGGTGAAATCGGCACCATCGAGGAACAGAATTCGACCGGCCACCGGTACCTGGCGGACGATCTGGCGAACCGCCGCGATGCGATCGTACAATGCGGGTTGCGGATTCGGAAACGTGTATCGGCGTTCGTCACTGATGACGGTCCACTCCTGCATCTTGTCGCCGCCGAACACCACCCCCCGAACGTCCCTGACCTCCAGTATCAATAGCCCGCGGGAAGTCAGTAGCAAATAGTCGAGCACTATCTCCCCTTCATCGGCACTCGGGATAACGAGGCCGTCCAATCGGTCGTAGCTGATGTCGGCGAGCACCGTTTCCAGATCGCATTTCCTGCTGCGGACGAGACGATACAGGAGCCAAATCGATAACAGCGCCAGAACCGCGAGGATTGGAGGCAACCACGGGCTGCCATCGAATTGCAGAATATCTGACATCGGATTCCGTGAAGTCACTTCGAGAGATCGAATTGGATAATCCTAATCGCCAGACAGCGCGGCGGCAAGCGACGGCAGATCCGGTTTGATGGAAACGGACTTCACGGGGCGCGAAAGAAGTGCTTCGAGCTCAGGGGGTACCGGCACGGCCGCGCCGATCAGCGGCTCTACGATCGTCTCGAACTTTGCAGGATGCGCCGTCGCCACGAGTATCCAGTCGTGCTGCGACGCCAGTTCATTGTCCAGATGGCGCCAGGTGTGCGTCGCGGTCGCAGTATGCGGGCAGGTCGCAAACCCGAACTCATCGAAGTCCAGACGCAGGGCTGATTCGATCTGTTCGTCGCTCACCGACGACACCCTTAATTGTCCACGGAGCGCCGCCGCTTCGCCGACAAGTTTTCGCAAGCGTTCCATATTGCTCGGATCGCCAACGTCCATGGCGGAGGCCAGGGTCCGTAAACTGGGTCGCGGCGACCATGAACCCGATTCAAAATAATCTGCGATCGTCCTGTTGGCGTTCGTAGCGAGAATGATCGGTCCTATCGGCAAACCCATCTCGCGCGCCATTACACAAGCGAAGGCGTTGCCAAGATTGCCCGTCGGCACGATGAATCCGGGTGAGTTGCCGGTGCGTTTGTAGTGACGCAAACTAGCGTCCCCGAAGTAACACATCTGCGGCAGCAGGCGGCCAATGTTGATGCTGTTCGCCGAACTGAAGTGATGCCGAAGCGATAATTCCTCGTCAGCCATTGCGGCCTTGAGCAGCGCCTGACAGTCGTCGAACGAGCCCTGGACTTTCAACGACAGAACGTTGTCGCCCCAGCAACACAGCTGGCGCTCCTGCCGTTCCGACACACGACCCTCAGGAAATAATACGACCACGCGCATTCCCGGTCGCTGATCGAACGCGGCGGCTACTGCACCGCCAGTATCACCTGAGGTTGCTACAAGTATGGTCAGCGGCGAATCGTCCTTGCTCGCCAGGCGCGACAAACAACCCGCAAGAAATCCTGCCCCTACATCCTTGAATGCCGCCGTCGGCCCATGGTACAGCTCCAACATCGACACATCCTGCCCGTCGACGTGCAACGCAGTAGCCGGTATCGGGAAGCTGAACGTTTCCGCGAGGATACTGTGGACATCATCAAGGAGAACGGACTCCACGAAAAACGGGCGCAGCATTGCGGCCGCCACGTCGGAAATAGATACTGCATCGGTGAAATCGGAAACGCCGAACGACGGCAACTGCTCCGGAAGAAACAGACCACCGTCGCTCGCAATACCGATGCGCAGCGCCTCATCCAAACCAACCGGGCCGACGCCGCGTGTGCTGAAATATTTCACTCTACATACGCGCCGGGCGCGGTCATCGGACTTACCCAGGACTGACAACCGATACCCAGTATCCGGCATGCCTGTTCCATCGCGCTGGCAATATTACGTGCGTCGTTGTCCCGGCAGAGTGCAAAGATGCTTGGCCCGCTGCCAGACAAACTGCATCCCAGTGCACCGGCCTTGCCCGCCGCCGCCGTCACTGTGTCAAAACACGCGACGTTGCCTGACCGCTGTGGCTCGATGACGACATCGCGCAGCGTCTTGCCGATCAAGGCGATATCACTCGATGCGCACGCAGCGACGAAACCGGCCAGCAATCCCTGCTGATCCAGCCACTGCTGCATTGAGTAGCCTTTCGCCAGTCGGCGGCGTGACTGCGCCGTATTCACCTGCAAATCAGGATGCAGGAGCACGGCGGTGACACCGTCCGGTATTGGCAGGCGAATCACGCCGGGCAGCAAAACCTGTGGGCAAAGAATCAAACCGCCGAGCAAACTCGGCGCAACGTTGTCGGCATGCAGGCCGCCGCTCGCGTATTTCTCCCCTTCGAGGGCATATGGAAGCAAGGCCTCCATCTCGAGAGGCGAGTCCAGCAACGCGTTTACCGCAACAACTCCGGCTACCGCGGAGGACGCCGAACTGCCCATGCCCGATTGCAATGGCACGCCCTTGTGGACCTTGAGTGCCACGGCACCGTGGTCTCCATGCTCGTCCCAAAGCGCTTGCGCCGCAATGGAAGCCGTATTCTGATCGGCGTTCGTCGACAAATAAGGGTGAATCTGCCCATCCAACCCGCGTACTTCCGCGATCTTTACGCGGTCGCCATCGATTCTGCGTGCGTGCACCCGGTCTCCGACGCCCGACAGCGCGAGGCCGAGCATGTCGAAACCCACACCTAGGTTGCCAATCGAGGCTGGCGCGTACGCTGTTACAAACTCGCTCATATCACACTCCAGAACTCAGGTATTGAGCGAGACGCAACAGATCGCCAAACACTCCGCCCGCCGTCAATTCCAGTCCGGCGCCCGGGCCCTGAATAACCAGCGGATTTTCAAAGTAGCGCTCTGTCTCGAACTGCACGATGTTGTCCGTCAGGTTGATTTTGCTGAAAGGATTATTTGCATCAAACGCCTCGAGGCCAACCGCGGCGCTGCCATCGGCGCTCAGTCGGGCGACATATCGCAGTTTTTTGTTTTCCGACCGTGCTTTTTCGAAAATCGCATCGATATCCCCGTCGAATTCAGGCAGTCGCTCCAGGAATTCCTCGATACTGACGTCTTTAAGCGGTTCCGGCACGAGACTCTGCACCGGAAAATCGCCAATTTCGATGCTCTGACCCAACTCTCTTGCCAATATCGTCAATTTGCGCGCGACATCCATGCCTGACAAATCGTCGCGTGGGTCCGGCTCAGTATAGCCACGATCCCGTGCATCGCGCACGATCTCGGAGAACGGCGTCGTCCCATCGTACACGTTGAAAAGGTAGGCAAGAGTACCCGACAAGATGCCCTGCACGGAACGAATCTCGTCCCCCGTATGGATGAGGTCTCGCAACGTGCTGATCACCGGCAGCGCAGCGCCCACGGTTGTTTCGTAGTGATAATGGGAATTGCCGGCGAGTGCGGCCCGGCGCAACTCGTCATAATATTGCATTGGACCGCTAAACCCTTTCTTGTTCGGCGTAATGATGTGTATGCCGTCCCGCAGCCAGCCAGCGTATTTGTCGGCGATCGACTGACTCGCCGTGCAATCGATTATCACCGCATGCGGCAGGTGGTCCGGATCGATGTGCGCTTCCATTTGCTCGAGATCGTAATCCACAGCCGATGAGTCGAAGTCCTGTTGCCAGCGACTGAGCTTGATCGCCCTGTCACCCAGCAGCATCGAGCGCGAACGCACGATGGCTCGCACACGCAGATCGAGATTGAATTCGCTGCGCAGCCTGTCAGCCTGCTTGTCGATCTGACGCAGCAACGCTCCGCCGACGCCCCCCGGCCCAATCAGTCCAATCGAGATCGTCTTGGCCGAAAGATAAAAACCCGAGTGTGCCGCACGCAGCGCCTTGGTCGCCTCAGCGGAATCGACGACAGCCGAGATATTTCTCTCAGAAGATCCCTGTGCGATCGCTCGGATATTGATACCCGCCCGCCCAAGCGAGCCAAAAAATCTGGCGGCAATTCCCGGTGTTCCAGCCATTCCATCACCGACCACGGCAACAATACTTTGCGCTGGCGTGACATCGACACTTTGAATCTGGCCGCTCTCCAGTTCATCGGCAAATGCCTCCGTCACAACCTGGCGCGCGCGCTCGGCAAGATCCTGCGGCACCGCAATGCATATGGAGTGTTCAGAACTCGCCTGCGAGATCAGCGTTACCGATACACCGGCCGTTTTTAGAGAGGCGAACAGACGATCAGCCGTACCCGGAACACCGATCATTCCGGCGCCTTCCAGATTGATGAGCGCCATGCCACCGATGGCAGTGATCCCCTTGACGTTGTTCGACGAAGAAGACTCCGACCCGATGCGGCTACCCGGATGTGACGGGTTGTGGCTGTTGCGGATGACGATCGGAATATCGTTGTCGATGGCCGGACCCAAAGTCTGCGGATGGAGCACCTTCGCACCGAAGTAAGCGAGTTCCATCGCTTCGCTGTAGGTTAACCGGTCGATAACCTGCGCCTCGGGTACGAGTTTCGGATCGGCGCTCATCACACCGTCAACATCGGTCCAGATGGTCAGTTCCGACGCCTTGGTCAGCGCTGCGAAAATGGCAGCGGAGTAGTCGCTGCCGTTGCGGCCCAGGGTCGTCTGCAGGCCCTGCTCATCAACCGCGATAAACCCTGTGATAACAGCAAAGCCACTAAAATCGTCCGGCAACAGCTTCTCCATTTTTGCCTGCGATTCTTCCCACAT
This sequence comes from Pseudomonadota bacterium, assembly GCA_022563255.1. GTDB lineage: Bacteria > Pseudomonadota > Gammaproteobacteria > Steroidobacterales > Woeseiaceae > UBA1847. The sequence goes on along the minus strand of JADFNS010000006.1, from coordinate 81,794 downwards.
AACGGCCGGTCCGAGCTCTGTTTCCCGGACAGTGATGATTTTCCGGGCGTCCACCCACACGCTGGCCCGCGCGTCGGCTTCCTGCTCTAGAAAAGCCGCCAACAAACGTGCACACCAGATTTCGCCGTAGCCTGAAACCCTGTCGCGGCTACGCAGCGGCGCGGACTTGACGCGAGCGATGTCTTTCAGGACATCGATGATGTCATTGGTATCTTGTCCCAGGTCATCCAGAATGCCGACCAGTCTCTGGCCCGTGAGTAACGATTTCGCGGTCTCGGTAAAACGCTCGCTGATTGAATGCAGAGCGTCAGGAAAACTCGAGTCGTTGCGTTCCGCCAGGATGGCGAGATGAATCAGGGCATCGGTCATGCCAGCCATCGCCGAGACGACGACGCCCAGACGCCGCTCGTGGCAGCCCAGCAAAATACCGGCTACCTGGCGAAAATGTTTCTCGTCAGCGAGGCTACTGCCCCCGAACTTATGGATTTTCCAGCCACTATCCACCACTGTCGCATGTGTCCTGCGCGCAAATCGATGCATAGTAACGGCCCTTACCTGCGCCGTCGCCTGTTTTATTTGCAACCGAAAATTAAGTGGTGGGGCGTGTAGGATTTGAACCTACGACCAGTCGGTTAAAAGCCGAATGCTCTACCACTGAGCTAACGCCCCGTCAGAACCTAAGGTGGCGGCGGTGCCACTCGAATGACGGCGGGATAATACCCGATAATATCCAAATAACAAGCGCCGCCCGGCGCCCCTGGACAGGGTGGGTCTACACCTCTTCCTCGTCCATCCGATGCAGTCGCTGTCCTGCCAGGCGTGCCGCAGTCGTCTCGGGATATTCCGACTGCACCCGGGCCAGAGACGCACGCGCGGCATCCCAGCGTAGCAACTCGTAGTTGCAGTAGCCTATTTTCAACAAAGCATCCGGAACTTTGCGAGAACCCGGAAATCTGCCGATGACGGTTTCGAACTCCTTGAGCGCCTTGTCGAATTGTTGCGTCACATAGTGCGACTCAGCCAGCCAGTACTGCGCGTTATCTGCCAACTCGCTGTCCGGGAAGGCCACCAGGAATTGCTCAAATGCCAGCGCGGCAGGCTCGTAGCGCTGGTCCTTGAGCAACTCGAACGCGGCCTGGTAGTTGTCCCGATCGGAGCCGCCGGGCATCGGCAGTTGTCCCGGCCGCAGCGTTCCGCCGTCCATTACGCCGACCGAGTTGCGCGCCCGAACAGCCGTCTCCAATTCCTGGATGCGTGCGTCGATATCGATATACAGCTGCCTCCGGCGCTCAATTGCATTCTCGGAATCGTGTTCCAGCTCCTCGACTCGACCTTGCAATTCGTCGCCACGCCGTTCCGTGGCGCTGACTTGCTGCGTGAGATTGACCAGGCTCTGGTTCTTCACCACACGTTCGATACTTTGCAACCTGCGTTCCAGTTCGTCGAGCTTGATCAGGACCGGATCCTCGGCTGGCGGCATCAACGCACAGCCACCCAAAAACAGGGCCGCAGTCGTTGGCCAGAGGAGATTTGAAGGTCTAATTGTCATCGTAGTTCTTAGTACTTGAACCCGACACGACGATTCTGAGCATAGTCGCTCTCTGAGTTACCCATGGCATCCGGGCGCTCTTCGCCAAAACTTACCGTGGAGATCTGCGACCCTGCGACGCCTTGAATCATCAGCATTCGGCGCACTGCCTGTGCGCGGCGCTCGCCGAGACCGATGTTGTACTCACGTGAGCCGCGCTCGTCGGTGTGGCCCTCAAGACGCACCTTCGACCTCGGGTTGTTGATCAGATCCATCGCATGGCGCGACACCAGCTCCTGATCCTGTGCGCGCACTTCCGATGAGTCGAAATCAAAGTAAATGACCGTTCCCAGCTCACCCGCGAACGGATCGTCGATGGTCTCGCCGCCGAACAGGTCGCCACTGCCAGCGCCGTCGGTCGTCGCACCGGCATCGCCGCCGTAGGCCGTATCGCTTGGGTCAGGATCGGGAATTGTGTTTTGCGGGCAGCCTGCCAGCAGTGCGCCGAGCAGCGCGATTGCGAAAATTTTAGCACTAGACATATCTAAGTCCTCTTGTTTATTTTAACAAAGCCTGAAAAATCAATAAGTAATATTCTCTATTTAATGTAAATTATATTATCAGTACCGTGGGTATGGTGACCATACCGGCTCGCGTACATCGCCCTGTCCCGATGCCATCTTTAGCCGAATCAGGCCGTCGGCCGATACGGTTTCGAGTACGCCATCCCCACCCTGGCGCGTAGCGTAAATCAAACTATCACTGTTCGGAGCAAAGCTCGGCGATTCATCCTGCTGTCCTGTCGATAATACCAGCAGGTGTTTTCGCTCGAGATCCATTACAGCGATGCGGAAATTACCACGGTCATTGTGCACCATCGCCAGCCTCGTGCCATCCGGCGACAATCGCGGCCGCGCATTATAACTCCCTTCAAATGTTATGCGCTCGGGAGTTCCACCATTTACCGATATTCTGTACACCTGCGGGCCACCGCTGCGATCCGACGTAAAGTAGATGTGACGACCATCGGGCGACCATGCGCCCTCGGTGTCGATGGCGCGATGTGTCGTAAGGCGCCGGGTTTGCCGTGTCGTGATATCCAGCACATAGATATCGAGGTTGCCTTCCACGCCACCGAGCGTAACCACCAGTTTGCGACCGTCCGGTGAGAACGAGGGAGCGCCGTTGATGCCGGGCTTGTTCGACACCGGGAATCGATTCCCGGTCCGCACGGTCTGCACGAATATTGAGGACCGACTGCCCTCAAAAGAAACATAGGCCAGCTGCCGGCTGTCGGGCGACCATGCCGGGGACATGATCGGATCCGTGCTCTCCACGATCTTGCGTTCGTTCTCGCCGTCCTGATCGGAAACCACCAGCGAATACAGGCGCTCATCACCGCGTTGTTCGGCCGTAATGTAAGCTACCTTGGTGCCAAACACGCCCTTGATGCCGGTTAGTTTCTCGTAAATCATGTCGGCGGCACGATGCGCCGCGCTGCGTATGGTGCCGCGACTGGCGAACATACGGTAGCCGACCAGTTGCCTGCGCCCATAGGTATCAAATAACTGAAACTGCAGCTTGTAGACGTTCTCCCCTGTCTGTATGACCTTGCCAACAACCACAGCCTCGACGCCCAGGATGGTCCAGTCGCTGAAATCGACGTCGGCTCCGTCCGTTGGCTTTTGCAGCATGTCGTTCGCGCTGATGGGCGCAAAGCGGCCGCTGCGCGTCAAGTCATTGATAATGACCTCGGCCACGTCGAGCGGCATTTCCGGCGTATCGCCCTCCCAGCCGAATGCGACGATCGCGACCGGCGTCGGTTGAGCGATACCCTGTACGTCAATCACCAGTTCTGCATTTGCAGCGCCGGTGAGCAATACCAGCACGCACGTAATCCATCTCAGTTTATTCAGCACAATTTCCTCATTCATTAGCGACGCTCAGTCGTCTCGATCGAGCGTCAGGTTTAAGAGCAAATTCCTGTCGAAGAGATCGGGATCGGACGGTTTTGGCAACGGCGACGACTTCCGAATCGCAGCCTCCACCGATCTCTTGACCGCCTCGTCGCCGTTGCATGACAAGATATTGACTCCGACAATATCGCCGCCAGGAAGTTGTGTCACCCGAACACTGCACTGTGTTTCCGGTCCGGCGCTAGCGGGCACCGACCAGTTCCTGCGAATCAATTGCCCTATCGCAAACTGATACGCCAACATCGCGGCAGAATCTCTGGCGGTAAAAAGACGTTCCTCCGCATCGATCTCCGCCTGGCGTTGCTCCGACTCCAGCGCTTTGAGAATGCGCTCGTTTTCTTCACGCTGCCGCTCAATGTCTTCGAGACGCTTTCGTTCCGCCTCTTCGCGCTGTCGTTCCTTCCTGGCTTCTTCGCGTTCCTTGCGCTCGGCTTCTTTTTGCCGCCGCATCTTCTCGAGACGTTCTTTTTCGATCAGCAAGTCCTGGACGCGCTTCACCTCTTCGGCTTTTTGCCGCAGTGCCGCGCTGTTGTCCGGTCTCGGTTCGGGTTTTGGCTCGGGTTTTGCCTCAACGACCGCCACTGGCGCAGTTTTGGGGATCTCGGCGACCAGCGTTGCCCGAATCGCCAACGGCGTGATCGGCGGCGCCGGGCGTGCGTAGTCGAACGCCACGACCATGGAGGTGAGCAGCACGATATGCAGTGCTACCGCCATGCTGACCGGACCCAGATTATCGGCGTTGCGAGCCACTCGTCGAACTACTCCGGTACCGGATACGAATCCAGAGGGTCGGTTACGAAGCCGATATTCTGAGCGCCGCCGCGCTGCAACAACACCATGGCGCCGACGACATTGCCGTACGGCACAGCGCGATCCGCTTTCAGCAGGATGGGCGTATCGGGCCGGTTTCTAAGCACGGCGCCAACCCGGGCCACCACCTCCTTGCCCGTCGTCGGTTCGTCTTCGTTATCACCAACATTGATGTAGAGATTACCATCGGCATCGACGCTTAAGACCAGCGGCGGATGGTTAGGCACCTCCGGAATCGGCACCGAATTCGCTTGCGGCAGGTGGACCTCGATGCCCTGCGTCAACAGCGGCGCCGTCACCATGAATATCACGAGCAGAACCAGCATCACATCGATATACGGCACGACATTGATCTCGCTCATCAGCGCGCGTTTCTGCAGTGTTGTACGCATATCAACCTCCCTGCTTGCTGCGCGCGTGACGCTGCAGGATGCTGGTGAATTCTTCCATGAAACCGTCGTAACGGTATTCGAGCCGCACCACCTTATCGGCGTAGCGGTTGTAAGCTATGACCGCAGGGATGGCCGCGAACAAACCCATGGCGGTCGCGATCAATGCCTCTGCGATCGGCGGCGCGACGACGGCGAGCGTCGCAGATTGCACATTTGAGAGGCCCATAAACGCCCCCATGATGCCCCATACCGTACCAAACAGACCGACGTAGGGACTGGTCGAGCCGATCGTCGCCAGTGTCGCCAAACCTTGTTCGAGTCGGTCCACCTCGCGCATCTGGGCGACGCGCATCGCGCGTCGGCACTCTTCGACTATCTTGTCGGTGCTGCTGTCGCCCGCCTGAAGCGAACGATTAAATTCGCGAAATCCGGACTCGAATATGTTCGCCATGCCAATGCTGCCGCCCTTGGCGCGCGTTGCGCTTCGGTACAGCGTATTCAGGTCGCCACCGGACCAAAATGCCGCTTCGAACTCGTCGGATGCGTCCTTGGTGCGCCGGATCAGACGTCGCTTGGTAAAAATGATGCTCCAGGACAGCACCGACGCCCAGATCAGCAGCAAAATTACGATCTGCACGGGAATACTTGCGTCCATCAGGAGGCCAATGACCGACATGTCTGCTGTCATGATTCCTTATCCCTCAAAAAGTGTCGGCGAAATTCGTTTCGCTTTCATCGTGTCAGCGTCAAGACAGACTGCCTTGACGCTGCCGCGAACCAATAACTCGCCGTCCCGACTGTCGCGATAAATATTCTGCTCAATCTCGAACGTTGCGCGCGTGAGCTGCCCAAGTTCAGCCGTAACAATCAATTCGTCATTAAGCCGCGCAGGAATGAGAAACTGCGCCTGTGTTTCGGTGACCACGAAGATGCGACGTTCGTCGCGCAGCATCGCTACCTGATCGACGCCCAGAGCACGCAGCCATTCCGTTCGCGCGCGCTCCATGAAGCGAAAATAATTCGCGTAGTAAACGACGGACTGGGCATCGGTGTCTTCGTAATAAACGCGGACCGGCCATTCGAAGGGTTTACTCTTCATCAAATGGCAGATCCTGTGTCGTCGACGATTTCGGTGGTCGTAATCCGAAGTGCAGGTACGCGTTCCTGGTCGCCACCCGTCCTCTGGCCGTTCGCATTATGAAGCCCTGTTGGATCAGGTACGGCTCAAGTACATCCTCTATCGTGCCGCGCTCTTCGCCGATGGCGGCGGCGATACTCTCGATGCCGACGGGGCCACCATCGAACTTTTCGATAATCGTCCGCAACAGGCGCCGGTCCAGCGCATCGAGGCCGTGCGGATCGACTTGCAACACGTCCATGGCGGCTTTCGCCACCTTTCCAGTCACTACGCCATCGCCTTCGACCTCTGCAAAGTCACGCACCCGGCGCAGCAGGCGATTCGCAACGCGCGGCGTGCCACGAGCACGGGTCGCGATTGCTCTCGCTCCATCGCCATCTATCGGTAGATTCAGTATCCCGGCAGAACGTCGCACGATCGTCTCAAGTTCGTCCGCACTGTAAAAATCGAGCCGCTGCACAATGCCAAAGCGATCTCTGAGTGGTGAGGTCAGCAAACCAGCACGGGTCGTAGCGCCGACCAGGGTAAAGGGGGGTAGATCCAGCTTGATCGATCGGGCGGACGGCCCCTCACCGATCATGATGTCCAGCTGGAAATCCTCCAGCGCCGGGTACATTACTTCCTCGACCACGGGACCCAGTCGATGGATCTCGTCAACAAACAAGACGTCGTTCGGCTCCAGATTCGTCAGTATGGCGGCCAGATCGCCGGGCCGCTCCAGCACCGGACCGGACGTCAGCCGCAGACCCACGCCCATCTCGTGCGCAATAATGTGCGCAAGCGTGGTCTTGCCCAGTCCTGGCGGACCAAAAATCAGTACGTGATCGAGCGCCTCCTCCCGGCGGCGAGCCGCTTCGATGAAGATTACCATTTGTTTTTTGACGTCCGCCTGGCCCACGAAATCCACCAGCGTTTTTGGACGAATGGCCCGGTCGAAGGCCCTGTCATCGCTGCCGGATTCAGAACGGGTCAACCGATCGTGTTCAACACTGCCCATTTATCTGACCGCCTGTTTCAACGCCAGCCGAATGATATCTTCGGCTGACTTGTCGTCGACATCGAGTTGGCCCATCAGATTACTCACTTCCTTCGGCTTGTAGCCCAAAGTAATCAAGGCGTCGACAGCCTCGCTGCGGGCGCTGGCCACGGCAGCCAATGACGCAACGCCGCCACCCGGCGTCGAAGCTGTGATTCGGTCACGCATATCGATGATAAGTCGCTCCGCCGTTTTCTTGCCGACGCCCGGAATTTTCGACAACGCCGCCGTATCTTCAAGTTCGACACAGCGGCGAAAGTCATTGGTCGTCATCGCCGACAGAATACCAAGCGCCAGCTTCGCGCCGACCCGATTGACTTTCAGCAAGCTACGGAACATCAGCCGCTCGTCTTCGGTCAGAAACCCATACAAAATCTGCGCGTCTTCACGCACCAGAAGATGGGTATGCAAAAAAAGCTCGGCCCCGCACTCGGGCAGCTCGAAGAAAGTTGACGTCGGCGTTTCGACTTCATAACCGATCCCACCACATTCAATGACGATCTGCGGCACCTGTTTGAAGATCATCCGGCCACGTATCGATCCGATCATCGAGCACCTGCAATGGCAGTCCCAAGCTGCACGTGGAAACGTCGTTGGTGACCGTGACAAAGGGCAGCAGCGAGCGCATCCGCAGCGTCGGGCGCGGGCATACCGTCGAGACTGAGGATCGAAACCACCATATGCTGAACCTGTTCCTTCGTTGCTGCACCGGTACCGACCACGGCCTGTTTGATCGAACGCGGCGAGTATTCGCAGATCTCGGCGCCGTGTGCAAACGTGGCGCAAATTGCCGCTGCGCGCGCGTGCCCGAGCTTTAGAGCGCTGCCGGCATTTTTGTGCATGAAGACGCTCTCAACGACGACGATATCGGGCCGATACTCCTCGACAATACCGCCGACCGACTCGAATATTTGTCGCAATCTGTCGGCGAAAGCGCCATGAATACTTTTCACCGTACCGCTCGCTACATAAATCGCTTTGTCGCCAGCAAAATCGACGACGCCAAATCCTGTCAGGCGAGAGCCGGGGTCGATACCTAGTATGCGTTGTTTAGTTGTCAAGACCGCCTCAAATCTGCGCCAGTACTTCTTCGCTGATGTCTGCGTTGCTGTAGACATCCTGAACATCGTCAAGGTCTTCAAGCATGTCGATCATCCTGATCATCGAGCCGGCTTCTTTTACGCCAAGTTCCGCAGCCATCGACGCGCGCATAGTCACTTGTGCTGATTCAAATTCGATGCCCGCTGCGGCGAGGCTGTCACGAACCTGTTCGAAATCTTCCGGAGCTGACAGGACTTCGATGGCGCCGTCATCGTCAACCACAACATCCTCGGCACCCGCCTCAATCGCCGCCTCCATCACGCTGTCTTCATCGCTGCCGGGCGGAATCATGATCTGACCCACCTCGTTAAAGAGATAATTCACCGAACCATCGGCGCCCAGATTGCCGCCGAATTTCGCAAACGCGTGCCGTACCTCCGCGACGGTACGATTGCGATTGTCCGTCAGGCAATCAACCATAACGGCAGTACCGCCCGGACCGTAACCTTCATAGCGAATCTCCAGAAAATCTGCCCCGTCAACCTCGCCTGAGCCGCGCTTGATCGCCCGTGCGATATTGTCCTTGGGCATGCTCTGCGCCTTGGCTTTGTCGATCGCGAGTCGCAACCGCGGGTTCGAATCGAGGTCACCACCGCCCATTTTGGCCGCTACCGTGATCTCGCGAATCAGTTTCGTGAAGAGTTTACCGCGCTTCTTGTCCTGGGCGCCCTTACGGTGCTGAATATTCGCCCATTTGCTGTGTCCTGCCATGATGCCCTGCTTTTACAATGCCCAGGTAAATCTGCGCGTATGATAACGGGTATTGAGCAAACAGACACTCACGAGAAGTACGGAAAATGCCAGCAAGAGACACTGAAAATCAACTCAACGGCAGTGACCCGCCGGATATCATCGTTGCCGTGCGTGAATATCTGTCGACTCTCGGCGGGAAAGAGGGCCTCGACCTCGCAATTGAGGAAGGCGAACAGATCGCGACCATCCTCGAGCCCCTGGGATTGCCGCCTGATATCATCGCAGCGGTGTACGTGCATCCACTTTTCCGCACGAAAGTTCTCAGTAATAAACATTTAGAAAACAAACCGTTATCAAGTATTTCTCGATTCATTATCGGACTACGACAGCTCGATCAGTTCTCTTTACCCCAAAACTGGCAGCCCGGACAGACACTGGCCGTGCAGCAGTCCGAAGCGTTGCGCAAGATGCTGCTCGCGGTAGTCTCGGATGTGCGCCTCGTGCTGGTCAGGATAGCCGAGCAACTGTTTCGTTTACGCGCTGCCAAAAAAGCGCCGCGCGACATTCAACAAGCGCTCGCGGTGGAGACGCGCGAAATATACGCCGCCCTGGCAAGTCGTCTCGGCGTCTGGCAGCTAAAGTGGGAACTTGAGGATTTCGCTTTTCGTTACCTGGATCCGGACACCTATCTCGGAATCGCCGGGGCGCTTAATGAAAAACGCGTTGAACGTCAGCATTTCATCGATGCAACGCAGTCACAGCTGCTGGCCGAGCTGCAAAAACATGGCGTCGACGCAGAAATTTCCGGCAGACCCAAACACATCTACAGTATCTGGCGAAAGATGCAGCGCAAGGGGCGCGGGCTCGATTCGCTGCACGACATTCGCGCTCTCCGCATCCTGGTCGGCAACATCAACGACTGTTACGCAGCGCTGGGCGTCGTCCACAATCTCTGGTCGTACATTCCCGGAGAATTCGACGACTACATCGCGAACCCCAAGGAGAACGACTACCGATCATTGCATACGGCTGTCGTCGGACCCGACGCTAAGACCGTAGAAATCCAGATTCGCTCGCATGACATGCATCGTCATGCGGAACTGGGCGTCGCAGCGCACTGGCGTTACAAGGAAGGCGGTGGCCCGCCCGCTGCATTCGATCAGAAAATTCGCTTCCTGAGGCAATTGCTGGAACCTGCAGACGACGACGCGGATTTACTGGAGCAACTTCGCGAGGGTTTTTTCGAGGATCATGTGTATGCGATCAGTCCCAAGGGCGATGTGATCGAGTTGCCAGCCAATGCGACGCCGCTGGATTTCGCCTATCACGTGCATACGCAAGTCGGGCACCGCTGCCGTGGTGCCAAGGTCGATGGCCGCATAGTCCCCCTCACCTACCGCATCGAGAACGGCGACCAGATTGAAATCATAACCGGTAGCCAGGCACAACCAAGCCGTGACTGGTTGAATCCGAAACTCGGTTACCTGGCAGGAGCCGGTTCCCGCGCCAAGGTGCGCAACTGGTTTCGACACCAGGATCGCGATCAGCATCTGCGACAGGGGCGGGAAATTCTCGATCGCGAACTGGCGCGACTCAATGTCAGAGATGTACCGACGAACGACATTGCGAAGCAACTAAAACGCAAGGATGCGGACGCGCTTTGTATTTCACTCGGCGCCGGCGACCTGACCTCGGCCTCGATCGCGACTGCACTACAACATCTGCGTGGGGCGACGCTGCCAGCAACAAAACAGCGACGGCCGCCTCAACGCAAGGACAAAAAGCCGGTTGGCATCGCCGTCATCGGAGTTGGCGGACTCATGTCCAGTTTCGCTCGCTGCTGCCGTCCGGTGCCGCCGGAAGCAATTGGCGGATATATCACCCAAGGGCGCGGGGTCAGCATTCACCGCCAGGACTGCGGTAATTTCTTAAGTCTTAATCGGCGGCGTCCGGAACGAGTGCTCGAGACCCGTTGGGGTGAATCCGATTCCGGGTTCTATCCCGTCGATCTCACGCTGCGCGCTTTTGACCGCGGCGGATTGATCAGGGACATTACATCGATCATTGCCGACGAGAATGCGAACGTTGTGGAACTCAGGAGCCGCACAGACAAAAAATCCATGCAGGTCATTATGGATTTAAGTGTTGAGATCAAGGATTTACCAACATTGAGCACGACCATCTCGAGATTGGAGCAATTGCCCAACGTCGTGTCGGTCAGGCGCAAGGCCTGACCGACGACCGCATTAGCAATGTCTCATTCGGCTGGTTTTCGTTTGGCGATATCGGTGGCCAACAACATCATCGAGGTTAGATCAGCGAGATTCGCCGGTATCACGAACGTATTGCCGACCTTGGCCAGATTGCCGAATTCAGTGATGTATTGCTCGGCGATTCGCAACTGCATGGCCTCCGGGCCACCTTCATCCGTCACCGCGTTGGCAACTTCCCGCAAGCCTCCTGCCGTGGCCGATGCGATAGCGAGAATCGCCTCAGCCTCGCCTTGAGCCTCGTTGATCTGCTGCATCTTGACGGCCTCTGATTCCTTGATGACGCGCTGTTTTTCGCCCTCAGCCTGATTAATTATCGCGTCACGTTCGCCTTCTGACGTCAGAATAACGGCACGTTTTTCGCGCTCTGCACGCATCTGTTTTTCCATGGCGCTCAGGACGTCCTGCGGTGGATTGATGTTCTTGATCTCGTAACGAAGAACTTTTACACCCCAGGGCTCGCTCGCTTTATCCAGTTCGGAAACGACGTTTGCGTTGATCGTGCCGCGCTCCTCAAAAGTACGGTCCAGGCCGATCTTGCCTATTTCGCTACGCAGCGTTGTCTGTGCGAGCTGGGATATAGCAAACATATAGTTGCCGATTCCGTACGATGCCCGGCTGGGATCGAGGACTTGCAGGTACAAGACCCCGTCTACTCCAACTTGCACGTTGTCTTTGGTAATGCAGATCTGCTCGGGAATATCTGCCGTCTGTTCTTTCAGCGTGTGCTTGTATGCAACGCGTTCCAGAAAAGGGAAAAGAATGTGAAAACCGGCATCTAGCGTACGAGTGTATTTGCCCAGACGTTCGACGACAAATCCACTTTGCTGCGGAACGATGATCGCCGTCTTGATCAGGATGACTATTGCGACGAAGACGAAACCCAGTGCAACGATAAGTGATTGTGATTCCATTAACTTACTCCTTGATATCCTTCAATTCTGCTTCGACATGCAGCGTAATGCCGTCGACCTTGACAATTGACGCCTGGGAACCAGCTGCGATCGTGTCATGCCCCGTGTTTCGAATCGTCCAATGGCTGCCACGAAACTCAGCTCGAGTCTCCGCGCCCGGCAGCAACTGGGCAACGACATTAACAGTCTCACCCGATATTGTATCGCTAAAGCCCTTGGCGCCACCGCGAATCTTGCCGTAGAGAGTCTTGCGAAAAGTGAAAAATGATATTAATGAAAGTGACGCGAACGCGGCCCACTGGACCCACTCAGGCATCGACACACCGAACATTCCCGCAAGACCAACCAGCGCGGCTGACAATCCAAGAAAAACAAGATAAAACTGTGCATCAATCGCGAAGAGTTCGGCGCCAAGCAAAACTGCCCCGAGTATCATCCAACTCCACCAAGTCATTGGCTCGCTCCCGTGTTTAATTCCGTTCACTATATCGCGAATCCACCGCACGCGGCAGCTTGATACTGACTCGTATTGTCCCAATATGCGGTACCATCGCGTGCGCCGAAAAAAAAAACAAGGGGTTCTGCATGCAGGAAATCGTCAGTACGATCAATGATCTGATCTGGAGCAAGGCTCTCATTTACCTCTGCCTCGGCACCGGATTGTTTTTCTCCATCGCGACCCGTTTCGTTCAGGTCCGCATGTTCAAGGAGATGATTCGGCTGCTGTTTGCCAGCAAGGAATCCGATCGCGGCATTTCGTCTTTTCAAGCACTCGCCGTCTCGCTTTCGGGCCGGGTGGGTACCGGCAACATCGCAGGGGTTGCAGCCGCAATCGGGTTCGGCGGTCCAAGCGCAGTATTCTGGATGTGGGTTGTCGCGTTCCTCGGCGCTGCGACGGCTTATATAGAATCGACTCTTGGGCAGATCTACAAGGAGGAGGATGAGGGCCAGTTTCGCGGTGGCCCGGCATACTACATTGAAAAGGCGATGGGCCAGAAATGGTACGCCTGGATATTCGCTATCGTGACAATCATCGCTGTAGGCGCGCTCCTGCCCGGCGTGCAGTCCAATAGCATCGGCAACGCGGCTGAGTTGGCTTTTGGCGGCGAATCCACGGTCAATTTTATTGGCGAAACCATTTCCGTGACAAAACTGACGTCCGCAACAACGGTTGTGGCGATACTCGGTTTCATTATTTTCGGCGGCGTAAAACGAATCGCACATTTCACGCAGATCGTCGTCCCGTTCATGGCCTTTGGCTACATCCTGATCGCACTGGGCGTCATTATTTATCACTTCGCTGAATTGCCGGGGATTCTTGAATTGATCATGAAGGACATATTCACGCCTATGGCCGGTTTTGGCGCGGCCATTGGCTGGGGTGTGAAGCGTGGCGTCTATTCCAACGAGGCGGGTCAGGGAACCGGTCCACATGCCGCTGCTGCTGCTGAGGTTGAGCATCCGGCCCAGCAAGGACTTGTGCAGGCATTTTCAGTTTATATCGACACCCTGTTCGTGTGTTCGGCGACAGCTTTCATGATTCTGATCACCAGGCAGTATTACGTTACGGACCTCAGCGCAGAAATCAGTGGCGGATTGCTGGCTTCCGATATCGCGGCGAACAGTCCCGCGTTTACTCAACTGGCTCTCGAAAGCGTGATGGGCGGTTTCGGTAAGATATTCGTGGCTATCGCCCTGTTCTTTTTTGCGTTCACGACCTTGCTGGCCTACTACTACATTGCCGAAACAAACGTCGCCTACATTCGCCGGACCTTCCGTTTTCCGGGCGAACTGACAGTACTGAAACTCGTGCTCATGGCCTCCGTATTCTACGGAACCGTACGGTCGGCTGATCTCGCCTGGGCGCTCGGAGATATTGGCGTCGGATTGATGGCCTGGCTAAATATCATCGGCATTTTAATTCTGTTCTTCATGGGTAAACCAGCGATCAAAGCACTGCAGGATTACGAAGCACAGAAAAAAGCCGGCGTGGAACACTACACATTCGACCCCGAGAAACTGGGCATCCGCAACGCTGACTTCTGGAAGAAATCGCCGTAGGCCCGCTCCTACGGCGGATTTGGGAAGTTCAGGGCTTTTTTGTCGACCGCCAGCGCGGCTTCGTGGACGGCTTCCGCCAGGCTCGGGTGCGCGTGAATCGTACGCTGAATGTCCTCAGTGCTCGCGGAGAACTCCATCGCAAGTACGGCTTCTGCGATCAACTCGCCAGCCATCGGTCCGACGATATGCACGCCGAGAATTTCGTCATCGTCTCGCGAAGAAATTATTTTTACCATGCCCGTGGTCTGCTCCATCGCCTTCGCGCGACCGCTGGCGGCAAACGGGAATGATCCTGTCTTGTAAGCACGGCCGGAGTCCTTGACCTCGGCCTCGTTCTTGCCTACCCAGGCAATCTCGGGCGATGTGTAAATCACGGACGGAATGACGTCGTAATTGACCTCTGCGCTCTCGCCGGCTATCAGATCGGCAACCATGACGCCCTCTTCCGAACCCTTGTGCGCCAGCATCGGCCCGCGCACACAATCGCCAACTGCGTATACGCCTTTCACGCGCGTCCGGCATTCGTCGTCCACGACGACGAAGCCACGTTCGTCAATCTGGATACCGGCATCTGATGAAAACAAATTGTCGGTGTGCGGTCGACGGCCAACTGCAACGACAAGCTTGTCAAACTCGATCGAGTGCGTACCGTTCGCGTCGTCATAGGCGACCGCAACACCCTTCTTGCCAACCGTCGCTGCGGTCACTGTCGCACCGAGTTTGATATCAAGACCCTGGCGCTTAAAGTCCTTGGCCACCAGCTTCGCAACGTCGCGATCCACCATGAACAGGAAATCATCCATCGCCTCAAGCACCGTGACCTGCGAGCCAAGTCTTGCCCAGACGCTACCGAGTTCCAGTCCAATTATGCCGGCACCGACAACGCCAAGTCGATCCGGCACCGCGTCGAATTCCAGGGCACCCCAGGAATCGACAATTTTGTCGCCGTCGAATGACGCAATCTGCAATTCGACAGGCGACGAACCGGACGCCAGAATCACATTGTCGGCCATGATGATCTCGACCTCGCCGTCGGCTGTCGTATATTCGACCTGCTTGCCTGCGAGTAATTTTCCATGGCCGACCAGCCCGTCAATTTTATTGGCTTTGAAAAGACCTGCTATGCCATTCGTCAGCTGCCGCACGATGTTTGCACGACGTTTTTGCATGGTGCCCAGGTCAAGTTCCACACCCGTCGTCTTGATGCCGTGCTTCGCGAATTCGTGCCTGGCCTTGTGAAATAACTCGGACGATTCCAGCAGCACTTTCGAAGGAATGCACCCGGCGTTCAGGCAAGTGCCGCCAAAGGCATTTTTACCGTCCTTATTCTGCCACTCGTCAATGCACGCTACGGACTTCCCATGCTGCGTCGCACGAATCGCCGCAACATAGCCGGCCGGACCGGCGCCAATGACAACAACGTCAAAATTCCTGCTCATTTCGTATACAAATTCCTTCGCCAATACGGCGGCTCAGATCTGCAGCAGCAGGCGAGCCGGATCTTCAAGCTGCTCCTTGATGGCGACAAGAAACTGTATAGCCTCCTTGCCGTCGACAATTCTGTGGTCGTAGGTGACGGCCAGATACATCATCGGCCTGGCAACGATGTCGCCGTCAACAACCATCGGACGTTGCTGAATCGCGTGCATGCCGAGAATAGCGCTTTGCGGCTGATTCAGAATCGGCGTCGACATCATTGATCCAAAGACGCCGCCGTTCGTGATCGTGAATGTGCCACCCGTGAGATCGTCCATGCTGATGGTGCCCGTCTGAACCTTGTCCGCCAATTCGCTCAGAGACGCCTCAAACCCGGCAAAACTCATTTGATCGACGTCACGCAGAATCGGCACCATCAGGCCACGATCGCTCGACACCGCGATGCCGATGTCGTAGTAATTGTGATAGATGATATCGGTGCCTTCGACGGATGCGTTAATTGTTGGAAATTGTTTCAACGCCTCTACTGCCGCTTTGGCAAAGAACGACATGAAGCCGAGTCGCACCCCGTATTTTTTCTCGAACGACTCTTTGTAACGCTTGCGCAACTCTATGACCTCGGTCAGATCGACCTCGTTAAATGTGGTCAGCATTGCGGCCGTGTGTTGCGCCTCGACGAGTCGTTCCGCAATGCGTGCGCGCAGGCGCGTCATCGGGACACGTTGTTCAGAGCGCTCGAAGTGCGCCGCGACAGTTTCTTCGGCCACAGAAGCGGTATCGCCTGGCGCAACATCGCCGCTGTCATCCGATTTAAGAAACGACATCACATCGGCTTTGGTAATACGTCCGTCTTTACCGGTACCGACAATCATGGCCGCGTCGAGGTCGTGCTCATCCAGCAAATGGCGTACTGCCGGACTCGTCTTCACGGCAGCTTTCGTCTTGATAACGGCCGGCGCCACAGCCTGGACCGCAGCAACTTCGCCTTCTTCGAGAATCGCGAGAACATCACCGGCTTCGACCGTGGCGCCACTTTCCACCAGTATCCTGGCAATTCTACCGGATGCCGGCGCCGGCACTTCCAACACAACTTTGTCCGTTTCAAGGTCCAGCAGATTTTCGTCCCGCAAAACAGACTCGCCGGCATTCTTGTGCCAGGCCACCAGCGTCGCGTCGCTGACGGACTCGGGCAGAGGTGGAACCTTGATTTCGATATTCATTTCGACTTCCGATTTGTTTTCACAGGTTTGACGGCTTTGCTCGCCTCAGCCTTGATACCGAGAGCCGCGTTTACCAACGCCTGTTGTTGTTGCAAATGAATCTTGAACAGTCCAGAAGCGGGCGCTGCCGCTCCAGGACGTCCGGTATAGTAAAGCTGCTGGTGATCCTGCAGCGCTTCCTGAAGGCGGTGCTTGATCTGATACCAGGCGCCCTGATTCAACGGTTCCTCCTGACACCAGATAATTTCTTCGACATGTGCGTACCGTTCGATCAGGTCGGCGTACTCAAGCACTGGAAACGGATAAAGTTGCTCGATACGGATAAGCGCCACACCGTCGATGCGGTGGACCTCGCGCGCCTCAAGCAGATCGAAATACACTTTCCCGCTGCAAAAAACCACGCGACCCGTCTTTGCCGGCGCACTGGTCTCGTTCTCCGGAATGATGAGCTCAAAACGACCCGTCGTCAGTTCGTCGATCGATGATACCGACATCTTGTGACGCAACAAGCTTTTTGGCGTCAACACGATCAGGGGCTTCCGAAATGCACGCACTTGCTGCCGCCGTATCAAATGAAACATCTGCGCCGGGTTTGACGGAATACAGACCTGTATATTGTGTTCCGCGCAAAGTTGCAAAAACCTCTCAAGTCGCGCCGAAGAATGTTCAGGACCTTGCCCCTCGTAGCCGTGCGGCAAAAACATAGTCAAACCGCACAGCCGACCCCATTTAGCTTCACCGGAACTGATAAATTG
The DNA here is from genome assembly GCA_022563255.1 of Pseudomonadota bacterium. Taxonomy (GTDB): domain Bacteria; phylum Pseudomonadota; class Gammaproteobacteria; order Steroidobacterales; family Woeseiaceae; genus UBA1847. The sequence continues at coordinate 64,463 of JADFNS010000006.1, read as the reverse complement.
ATCGATGACGACTTGGGCGCCGTTCGCAAAATCCCCGAACTGCCCTTCCCAGATGACGAGCGTATTGGGGTCCGTTGTTGCATAGCCATATTCGAAACCGAGCACGGCTTCTTCGGAAAGCAGCGAATCAATGACGAGAAACGCGTCTGAACGATCGACGACGTGCATCAGAGGCGTGTATTCACGATTGTTCAGCTGATTGTGAAGCACGGCGTGCCGGTGGAAGAAAGTACCGCGTGCGCTGTCCTGACCAACCAGGCGAACGTTGTGTCCGTCCAGAAGCAGGGATGCATACGCCATATTTTCAGCAAAACCCCAGTCCATTTCCACGTCGCCCGCGAGCATTTTGACGCGTTCATCCATAATGCGTTGCACGCGACCGTGCAACTTTAGGTCGGGTGGAATGCTGGTTATCGCTCGACCGAGTTCTGCGACGACGCCGGGACTGATCGTCGTATCGACCGGATCATCCCACTGTGTATTCAGGAACGGCGTCCAGTCGACGGTAAACGCGTTGCCGATAAATCCCAACGACGCTTTCTGCACGGATTCGCCGCGATCCAGCCGGTCACGGTATTCATTCTGCAACTCCGCAACCCTGGCAGCCGTCGTCACTCCATTATCGATCAGCCGCTGTGCGTAAAGCTGGCGCGTCGTCTTTTGGCTCCGGATCTGGCCATACATTATCGGCTGCGTTGCAGCCGGTTCGTCCGCCTCATTGTGCCCATGACGGCGGTAGCAAACCAGATCAATCACGACATCTTTCCTGAACTTCTGCCGGTAATTCAACGCGAGGCGCGTAACGAATATTACGGCCTCCGGGTCGTCGCCGTTGACGTGGAATATCGGCGCCTCAATCATTTTGGCGACGTCGCTGCAGTAGTCGGTGGAGCGGGCATCCGACGGTCGGCTCGTCGTGAAGCCGATCTGATTATTCACCACGATGTGTATTGTACCACCGGTCAGAAAACCGCTCGTCTGCGACATTTGGAAGGTTTCGGTGACGACACCTTGCCCCGCGAACGCAGCGTCACCGTGAATCAGCACTGGCAGTACTTCCTGCCGTTCCTTGTCGTTTCGGCGTTGCTGTCGGGCACGCACCGAACCTTCAACAACCGGATTCACGATCTCGAGATGTGACGGATTAAACGCAAGCGCAATGTGCACATTGCCGCCTGGCGTCTTCATGTCCGCGGAAAAACCTTTGTGGTATTTGACGTCGCCAGAGCCTTGTATTTCGTCTGGATCGTACTTGCCCTCAAACTCCTCAAATAACTCTTCCGGCGATTTGCCAAGGATATTGACGAGGACGTTGATACGGCCGCGATGCGCCATGCCGATTACAATTTCCCGTATGCCTGACGACCCGCCCTGCTGGATGATGTCATCGAGCATCGGTATCAGACTGTCCCCGCCCTCCAGCGAGAAACGCTTCTGGCCCACATAGCGGGTGTGCAGATAACGTTCGATGCCCTCCGCGTTAGTCAGCTTTTCCAGGATGCACAAACGCTCGTCGTCGCTTAGAGTATCCGCAGCGGCACCTTGTTCGAATCGCTTCCTCAGCCAGAGCCGCTCCCGGGCACGCGAAATATGTGCGAATTCGGCGCCTATATTGCCGCAATAAATATTTTGCAGCAGCGCAAGAATATCGCGCAACTTCATGCGGTCATTGCCCATACCCGCCAGGCCGCCGGTAAAAAATTCAGCGTCCATATCTGCCTCGGTCAGGCCAAGGTAGTCGAGCTTCAAAACACCCGGCATGGGCCGTTCCATCAGGCCGAGCGGATCGATAGTGGCGATCTGATGGCCGCGAAGGCTGTAAACCTGAATCAATCTCGAAACGGCGGCTTGCTTTTCGTCCGCGCTGACCGATTTGCCGGCCGCGCGTGCAACGATCCGGCCTGGCCTGCGACCACTGCGGGCTTCTCGCAGCAATTTCTCACGTATAACCGAGTGTGCAACTTCATCCCCGGCGTCACCCAGAGACTCGAAATACTCTCGCCAGCCTCCGGACACTGCATCGGGCTGCTCGAGATACTGCTCATAAAGCATTTCGACCGCGCTCGCATTGCTGCCGAACAGCGGGGTCGACGCTAGTTGTTCTTTAAGAGAAGGTCTCATGGTTTCAGAAGCTGGTGTGGCCAGAGCGACCCGGAGTCAGATGACTCTCGCTGCGTTTCGGAATTGGGGCGCCAGTTTATCTCAAGCGCACACTAGAGGGAATCGAAACAGCGCCTGCGCCGGATCTACATCAACTTTATTAGATTCACAAACTCGTAGCAGACGAGACAAGCATAGCAACTGAAAAACACCGTCAGCAAAATTCCCGTACGGATGCGATTCAGAAAGCGCGCTTTGGCAAGAAATACGAGCACCAAAATACCGAACCCGGTCATTGCGAGCTTGGTGCTCGTAAACAACAATGTGCCCTGACTCAAGGCGGCCTGCATGAATGGATTCACCTCGACCATGCCGCGGTCCAGAAGTTGCAATGTCAGGAAAGCGTCGACGCAAGACAGCAGCATCGTCCCGGTCGCGAGGAAAAACAACCACGGATGATGCCAATCCAGAAATATGACGTCTTCGTCTTCGGCACGACGATTGACAAGCCGGCGAGAGCGAACAAATCCGAAGACCACCGTTCGCCACGTGAAAAAACGACGATCGTAGTCTGACCGATTGTCGGCAACCGCCCGGCTGATTTCCAAGTTTTCCTGCGTCATATCAATTCATCTTGCCATCTTCAATCGGACGTCACATCCAGCAAATAGGCGATCAGATCGTCCCGGTCTCCGCTCTCCATGATGCCGGCAAACATCATCCTGTTGCCGGGCAAGAAACGTCCCGGCTGCGCAAGCCATGCGTCCATCGTTCTGGGCGTCCATCGAAAGTCGGCATTTCGCAAGACCGGCGAGTAATCGAACCCATCGCGTGCACCGACGCTCCGACCGAAAAACCCATGCAAGTCCGGGCCTATCATATTCTGGCCACCCTCAGTAAGGGTGTGACAGGCTTTGCAAATTTGCGCCTGTGCCGCACCATTTTTCCTGTTCGCCCTGCTGTATTGCACTTGCGCAAGATATTCCGAAACCTCCAAAACAGTCTGTTCCCCGAGTGTTGCCGCTGTAAGTCGCGGTATTTCCTGCTCATTTGACCGCGCGTCATCCTGATCACTTGTGCACGCGGCAAGCGTCAATAGCGCTGCGACTGCCAGTAGTTTTAAATCACTTCTCAACCGATGCGCTCCGAATCAGTACCCGCATAAATATAAAGCAATTTTTGTACCAGCGCCCCATCGTTTTGATTTCTTGCGTTTTTTTGCTTTAGCAGTGATTTGAGGTCCGTGATTTTGTATAATTTGCCGACGGCAGACCTTTTAAGGGAACATCAGCTGTGAAAGCTTATACCGGAGCATTACGGGACGGACGCGCAATTCACTACGTCGACAAGAAACGCTGGCTGTGGTTGCTGTCCGTGTTCTATCCGTTACAGCCATTCATCGCAATCTGGTTGCACGCCCGCACCGGAAATGAGGCCTGGATCGTGTTGCCGTTCCTGTCCAACTATTTGATCGCGCCGATCATCGATTGGGCCATCGGTGAAGATCGAAACAATCCGCCAGAAGAAGTCGTGATGCAGCTCGATCGGGACCCGTACTATCGCCGCTTGACTTACGCCGCCGTGCCGCTGCACTTCATCACCCTGATTTTCGCTGTGTGGTACGCCGCAACGCAGCCGATGAGTTGGTGGGCGTTCGTGGTACTGGCCGCCTTCACGGGTTTGACCGCCGGTCTGGCCATCAATACTGCGCATGAACTCGGACACAAGAATTCCAAACTCGAGAAATTGCTCGCAAAAATAGTGCTCGCGGTTCCCGCTTACGGACATTTCACTGTCGAGCACAATCGGGGTCATCACAAATACGTCGCGACCCATCATGATCCCGCCAGCGCGCGCATGGGTGAAAGCATCTATAAATTCGCGTTCCGGGAAATTCCAGGCGCGTTCCTGTCCGCCTGGGCCGTGGAAAGAGAACGCCTGGAAAGTCGCGGAAAAACCGTTTGGAGCGCGAACAATCAGATACTCCAGCCGTATGCTCTCACAGCATTGCTAAGTGTGCTCTTGCTGGTCGCGTTTGGCTGGAAGGTCGTGCCGTTCCTGATGATCCACAACATCTTCGCCTACTGGCAGCTTACGAGCGCGAACTACGTTGAACACTACGGCCTGCTGCGCAAGATCGGCGATGACGGGAAACTCGAACCATGCCAGCCGCATCATTCGTGGAACAGCAACCACATATTCAGCAATCTTGTGCTGTTTCACCTGGAACGACACTCGGACCACCACTCGCATCCGTTGCGGCGTTACCAATCGCTGCGCCACTTCGAAAACCTGCCGCGCTTGCCCAATGGTTATTTCGGCATGTATGTGCTCGCGTACATGCCCTGGCTCTGGTTCAAAGTCATGGACCCGCGACTGATGGAACTCCCGCACGTTCGTGGCGATCTCGACAACGTCAACATCGACCCGGCGGCGCACCCTTCCATTTTCCTGAAATGGGGCCGTGACAAGATGATTGAGCCAACCTGCACCGACCTGCCAGACCTGTAACTGACAGCCTGTATCTGGCTGTTTGTTCCTTATTTGACATATTACGGCCGAAATCGCCGCCTGTGATGCATCGCACAGTCGCTCCTGTGACACGCGGTTACGCTCAGGCGTGTTACCTCACATCGGGCAGGATTGAAGAAATCATGGATAACGCAACTTTCAAGGCCACGCTGGTGGCTCTCGCGCTGTGCGCGTCAGGCGCCGCCAACGCCGACCTCGGTGTTGGCATCAAGGGCGGTACACTCGGCTTCGGCCTGGAAGGCCGCTGGCGGCCGATACCGTGGCTGGACATGCGAATTGGTATCAATCGCTTCGACTACGACAACACCGGCACACAAGCGGGCATCGATTACGATGCGACGCTCTCGCTGGATACGCTTTATTTGACGGGCAACTTCCGTTTTCCGTTAAGCCCATTCCGCATCACCGTGGGAGCATTCTCGAATGGCAACGAGTTGCAGATGTCCAGCCAGGATACCGGTGGCGCTGACTTTGATATCGGTGGCGCCACCTACAGTTCATCCGACGTCGGTACGCTGAAAAGCGTCACGTCGTTCGCCAACACCGCGCCCTACCTGGGCGTCGGCTTCGATTTCGAGATATTCGGCAAAGCGGGCATCAACCTCGATTTCGGTGTGCTGTGGCAAGGCTCGCCGACGGTCACCATGGAAGCTGACGGTCTGGCGGCAAATGTACCCGCATTCCAGGACGCTCTGGAGTTAGAACGTCTTGAGCTTGAAAATACGGTCAGCGACTACAAAGCCTGGCCCGTAATTTCGCTGGGCGTCGTTTACAACTTTTAACGGGCAACGGCTAATGTCGATTCGCGATCTCGACGATAACGTCGAGACTGCGATCGACGTCCTCTGCCGTCGTCGACCAGTTGCACACGCTGATCCGCATCGCAGATCTTTGCTGCCAGAGAGTCGCGCCACACCAGCACGTTCCATCTTCCTGAATCTCTGCAATGATTTTTCGATTCGTGGCGTCGTCACCGAACGACACCAGCACCTGATTTAAAACCACATCATTGAGCACTTCGAATCCGGCCTTGCTCAACCCGTCCGCGAATCGACGCGCATTGCGGCAGCAGAGCTCAATCATTTCTGCAACTCCCTGTCTGCCCAAAGACTTGAGTGCCGCCCATACGTCGACACCGCGAGCTCGGCGCGATAATTCCGGTGTGAAATCGGACGGGTTCCTGAACTCACTGTCCGTCAGCAGGTAGTCGGCCGTGATCGCCATGGACGACTTTAATGCCCCCGCATCGCGAACGAAGGCGATCCCGCTGTCGTACGGAACATTCAGCCATTTGTGCGCGTCAGTGGCCCATGAATCCGCAGCAGCGAATCCGGCGCACAGATGCTTACGATCCGGTGACGCGGCGGCCCAAAGGCCGAATGCGCCGTCAACGTGCACCCAGGCGCCTTTGGATTTCGCGATTTCGCAGATTTCGCCAACCGGATCGAATGATCCCGTATTGAGGTTGCCAGCCTGTGTGCAAATAATACAGGGACCATCGAACTGAGGAAAGCGGCTGATATCGATGCGCCCCTGACTGTCCACCGGCGCACGAATGGCTCGATTTCGCCCGAACCCGAGCAGACCCAGGGACTTGATGACGGTGGGATGCGTTTCTTCGGAAACGACAATTGTCACGGGCGGCGCGCCATGCAATCCATCCGCCTCGACGTTCCAGCCCAGATCCGAATAGATGCGATTGCGCGCAGCGGCAAGTGCCGTGAAGTTTGCCACGGTTGCGCCGGTTACAAAGGCAGCCGCCGTTCCGGATGGCAACCCAAACAGGTCGATCATCCAGTCCATCGCCACCTGTTCCAGCGTTGCTGTCGCCGGCGTAACCTCATGCATGCCGACGTTCTGATCCCAGGCGGTGGTCAGCCAGTTCGTCGCCACGGTCACCGGAAGTGAGCCACCGATCACGAAGCCAAAATATCGCGGTCCACTCATCATCACGGTTGCGGGTGAACCGATTTCATCCAGCATCGCGAGCACGTCAGCATCGTCGCTGCCTTTGTCCGGCAGCGGCTCGATAAACCGAGCAACAGCGGCGACAGCGTCAGCAGTCGGCGCAACTCGACGCTGGTCGCCGGATTCCCTGTAACGGATGCCGCGCTCCGCAGCATCTGCCAACAAACTACGAACTTTCGAAACTTCACTCACCGGCACAACCCTCGTGGCTTAGCAGCGGTTCCTTGCGTACCTTGATCAGCGCCACGCATATGATGATCAAGATCGGAATGGGTATCAGCATCAACGTTCCCCAGCCGTAGAAATGCATCACCGAACCGGCAAGCAGCGAGGCAGTGGCGGACATACCGAAGACCAGAAACTCGTTGACAGCCTGTGCACGAAAGCGTTCCGCCCTTCTGTATGTGTAGGTCAGCATCGTCGTCCCACCGACATAGAGAAAATTCCAGCCCACGCCGAGCAATACGAGCGCCCACCAATAATGCAACACCGCGTGTCCCTGTAGCCCGACAATCGAGGCTGCCAACAAGCACAGTGCGCCGACAAACATCAGCTTGACCACGCCAACTTTTTCGATAAGAAAGCCCGTCGCAAGTGACGGCACGTACATACCGAGCACATGCGCCTGAATGACCAGCGCCGTTTGCTCAAGCGAGTAGCCGTCATTGATGTGCATACTCAACGGCGTTGCCGTCATAACCAAAGTCATCAGCCCAAAACCCACTGCCGCGCCGAGCACTGCAACAATGAATAACGGCTGGCGCGCGATCTCGCCAAGCGCTCGTTGCGACCGCGGCGAGTCGTCCTGATCCTGATCATGGTCCTGCGCCGCATCCATCGACAAAAAAAGCAGCGCCTGAATTCCGAACATCAAAGCCAGAACAACCATCGTACCGGCGTACGGGATACTCTCGATCCAGAACTGCCCGCGTGTTGCCAGCTCCTTGCCCACGAAAGCTGCGCCAATAGAACCCGCGAGGACCAAAGAGATGGCCCGGGGTACGTATTTGGCCGTGACGCTTTCGGCGGCGGCATAACGATATTGTTGCGTGAATGCCATGTTGATACCAAACAACATCACCGCAACGATGAAAAGCGGAAAACTCGATTGTCGCAACGCGACAACGGCAACCAGCAACGCCAAAACAGATGTTACAGATGCCAACGCAAAGCCCTTGCGCCTGCCGATCCGGCGCATCAGCATGGCCGCAGGAATCGTTGTCGCAGCCACGGCAATGACCATTACGGACATCGGTAAAGTGGCGAATGCCTTATTCGCCGTGAGCGTGGCGCCGATAATCCCTCCGAGCATTACCATCACTATTGAGCCGCTGGTCGAAATCAGTTGGCAAATGACGAGAATAATCAAATTACGAACTTGCATTCGGTGCGCCGATGCGGATCATGGAGGCGCATTCTCACATATCGGAGGCGACGTGGACACTCTCGACATTTCGGACGACATCCGTATTCCAATGTCGGAGATTCAGTTGACGGCGATCCGCTCGCAAGGCGCAGGCGGGCAAAACGTCAACAAAGTGGCGACCGCAATTCACCTGCGTTTCGACGTGCGGAAAAGCGACCATCTCCCCGACCCGCTCAAACACAAGTTGCTGCAATTATCCGACCACCGGATCACGGGCGACGGCGTCGTCAATATCAAGTCGCAGGCCTATCGCAGCCAGGACAGAAATCGGCAGGCGGCGTTGCGCCGTTTGGCCGAATTGTTGCGCAGCGCCCTGCACAAACCCGAGCGTCGAATCCGAACCAAACCAAGCAAGAAAGCCAAGCAAAAACGGCTGACGGAAAAAAGCCGCCGCGGCGAACTCAAGAAATCACGAAGCAAAATCGACGAAGACTAATCCGCTGTACACACGACACGGTCGTCCATCCAGGTACAGCCTTCACTTTGCCAGTAATCCGTGACCCCGAGTCGATCCAGCAACGGCATGAACTCCGGATGCTGCCGGAATGCCCGTAACTCGGGGATGAACAGCAAATCCATTTCGAATATCTCGCCCGGCTTTTCAAGCTGGCGAGCGATCCTCATCGCACCGTCGACGTCGCCAAGCATCGCCCTTGCCACGAAACTCACCTGCGTCGGCAACTGGTCGGCCGCTTCCACTTCATCCAATAAACGCAGCGCGGCGACCGCTTTGCTCGGGTCATGCAGGGCACCGAGCAACGGTTCGATCCAGTTAGCACGACCGCCCGCTATCTGAACGGCGGCTTTTGTAGCGCTTAGCGCCTTTTCAATCTGACCGTCTCTTTCGAGCAATAGCGCATAGGCGAGCATATGAGTAGCGCCACTTGCACCGAGGTCATCGGCACGGGCGAAGAATTCATTGGCTTTATCGGAGTTCAACAGCCACGAGTAATTTATCGCGATGCGGCTATTGATCACGGCGTTACTCGGATCGATCTCGACGGCGCGTAACGCCTGCTCGAGCGCGTCATCCAATCTTCCTACACTGGCCAGCATTCTTGAATACCAGTTGAACGCGTTGGAATCGACAACGTCGGCATTCACCGCCCGCAAGTACGCCTCTTCAGCTTTTCGCCAGAATTTTTGCTTGTGATAAACGAATCCATAGATAGCGCCCGCCGCATTTTCGATAATCGGATCTGCTGCGATACCGGCCTCGACCGTCTCCAAAGCAAGCCGGTTCATTTCTTCCAGCGGCGCGCGGCGGTAATCCGGCATCAGGGCATAAGCCGTAGCCAGAGCCAGGTACGGCGGCCCATAGCTCTCGTCCAAATCGATTGCGGTCAGAAAGAGTTCGATTGCCGCCGTCAGGTTGTCCTCGACGCCGCGGTGTTCGAGCGCATACACGCCACGCATGTAACTGTCGTAGGCATCGCTGTTCGACGGACGGCTCTTGAACAGCGTCTGCATTGACTTGCCGTCTAAATTGCCACGAACCATCTCGGCCAGCGATTCCTGCAGAGCAAACAACTGCTCCACGGGCCCCCTGACGTTGTCGCTAAAAACCACCCCTCTCCGGCCCGCCGATATGTGATAGCTGATCACCAGCATATTTCCCTCGCGCCGCAAGGAACCGAAAAGTACTTTTTCGACGCCCAGCAATTCTGCGACCTCAACCGCTTCCTTGTTGTACTTAACGCGACCGTTCTTGACGATGTAATCGTCAATTCTGCGCAGCGTCTGTACGAGAACTTCCTTGAAGCCCAGGGCAAGATACTCGTCGCCTGCTGCACCGCTGAGATTGTCGAACGGCATGACGGCGATCGAACGAACGGGCGGTGGCGAATCTGTTGGCGGCCAGATGTAGATCGCTATTGTCACCAAACCGATCGCAAGCAATGCAACGGCATTTTTCCGCTTCCGCGGACCTGGCGCAGGCAACGGCACTTCCTGTTGCTTGTGCAACTTCACAGGTTGCTTTAACCGGTAGCCGCGTCGCTGTAGTGTCTCGATCAACAAATGGGGTTTCTGTCGATCGTCAAGATGGCCGCGCAGTAAATGTATGCAACGTGCGATCGGCTCATCACCCATCGGGCGGCCATCCCAGACTTCGTCTATGAGTTGTTGCTTGGTGACAAGGTCGGTGTCACGTTTGGCCAGCGCAATGAGCACCTCGAAAACCATGGGCTCTGGCCGCTCCTCCTGATCGCCTCGCCGCAGAAGTCCTTTGCCCGGCAGAATTTCCCATTCACCCAGGTCAAATCCTTCCAGAAGCTCTTCCTTGGTCGGCATCCCTTCGCTCCGCGACGAATCTTATTTATAACTGGTAATTCTGGCGCAAACAAACTGTAACGGGGATTGCCCATTCGATCAGAACTTGTTATATTGTTACCAATCTACCTTACTACCATTTATAACGAGGTAAAGACTGTGCCTGAAACTGTGATCAAGCGGACCCAGACCGGCGTCCGCATAGAATCTTCGCTTCTCAAAGTCCTTAAAGGTGTCGCCGAATACACCGATCTCACGCTCGGCGATTTACTGGAGGGCATTGTGTTGCACGCATTCGAGGGCAAAGCACCCTTCTCGTCCAAAACTCTCCGCGTTATCGAACAATTAAAAGAAGTCTACGGCTGCAAACTGACGGCTGCCGACAGCCACCGACTCGTCGAAAGTTGAGAGCGCCTAGAACAGCCCCTCGATACGACCCTCCGCATTCACCCGGATCGCGTCTGCGGCAGGCACGCGCGGCAGACCCGGCATGGTCATGATCGCCCCGCATACAACGACGATGAATTCGGCGCCTGCAGCAAGGCGAATTTCACGAATCGGGACGACATGACCCGACGGCGCGCCGAGTAAATTTGGGTCGGTGGAAAAACTGTACTGTGTCTTGGCCATGCAAACGGGATATTTTCCATAGCCTTCGCGTTCGTATCGAGCAAATTGCTCACGCACTTTCTTGTCCGCAATAATGTCATCCGCCCCGTAGATTTCCCGGGCGATGGTTGCCGCCTTGTCCCACAGCGGCAATTCGTCGTCGTACAACATGCGAAATTGCGCCGCACCGCTATCGCAAAGAGCCACGACGTGTTCGGCCATTTCGATCGCGCCTTTTCCACCATCCGCCCAGTGTGTGCACTTAATCGCGACCACGCCGTACTTGTCGCAGAAGTCCTTTACAACCTGAATTTCAGCATCGGTGTCGGCCGTAAAATGATTGATCGCGACGACGAGCGGCACGCCGAACTTGCCGAGATTGCGGATGTGGCGCTCAAGATTCTTGCAGCCATCCTGAAGGGCCTCAATATTTTCTGTTCCCAACTTATCCCTCGCAACCCCGCCCTGCATTTTTAGCGCCTTGATCGTCGCAACAAGAACCACCGCGTCCGGCGACAGCCCTGCTTTGCGGCACTTGATGTTGAAGAACTTCTCGGCACCCAGATCGGCGCCAAAACCGGCTTCAGTCACGACATAGTCACCAAGCTTCAAGGCAGTTTTGGTCGCGATAACGGAATTGCAACCGTGCGCAATGTTGGCGAACGGGCCGCCGTGCATGAGCGCCAGATTATTTTCCATCGTCTGCACAATATTTGGCTGAAACGCATCGCGCAGCAACGCCGTCATCGCGCCATGGGCGTTAAGTTCCCGTACGGTGACCGGGTCGTTATCCCGCGTGTAACCAAGGACGATATTCGCGAGTCGCTTCTCCAGGTCGTGCAGGTCGGTTGCCAGGCAAAATATCGCCATGATTTCCGAGGCAGCCGTAATATCAAATCCGGCCTCGCGGACGACCCCGTTGTGAAATCCTCCGAGGCCGGACGTCACCGATCGCAATACGCGATCGTTCATGTCGACCACGCGACGCCACATTACCTGGCGCGGATCGATGTTCAGTTGGTTTTCCCAATGCATGTGATTGTCGATCAGCGCAGCCAGCAAATTGTTTGCCGCACCGATCGCGTGAAAGTCACCGGTGAAATGCAGGTTGATATCGGTCATCGGGACAACCTGGGAATAACCGCCGCCCGCCGCGCCGCCCTTCATACCGAAACACGGCCCCAGGCTCGGTTCACGCAGGCAAATCACGGCCTTCTTGCCGATCAGGTTCAGGCCGTCACCCAACCCGACTGTCGTCGTCGTTTTGCCCTCGCCTGCGGGCGTCGGCGACACGGCGGTAACCAGGATCAGCTTGCCATTTTTTGACTTCCCGTTCGCCCGGATGAAATCCGCGCTGATTTTTGCCTTGTCGTGGCCATAGGGAATCAACTCGTCAGCGGGAATGCCTGTTTTTTCGGCAATTTCCTGAATGGGCCGAATATCAGCCGCCTGCGCAATTTCAATATCACTTTTCACAACCACAGCGCTTCCTTTACATCACCGCCGAATCTGGCAGCGAATTCTATAGCAATCGCCCTGTCCGGGCGCTGTCCTGCAGGATGATTTATCAGCCGTTTTTCGACATGTGTCACAAACGTGTCTCCCAAATCGACATATACTGCAAACGTGTCGAAAATTATGGTAAATATCGACATATCGACGATTCCAGTCGACGCAATCGACACGTCAGTTTGATGTGTCGATAAATCGAACTTTTATCGACATATGGACCGTTGATGTCGATGCAATCGACAGCTACCCGAATGTTCTGGAGTGACTCTACGTGACTGATTTTAATCCCGAAGTGCCCTACAACGCCCTGCCGTTACTGCCACCGCCCACACACAAGATCGAGACGACTGAAATCCTCAAAAGCTGCATCACCGCACGCGTGGCGCTGGCGGAACTCAAGCAAGCCGCCGAACTGATCCCGAATTCGGCTGTGCTCGTCAACGCACTGCCTCTGCTGGAGGCTCGCGCCAGTTCCGAAATCGAGAACATAGTGACGACGACGGACAAACTCTTCGAATTCGCCGATATCGCCGAAGACCGCGCGGACGCGGCGACCAAAGAGGCCCTGCGCTACCGCACGGCCTTGTACGAAGGCAGCAAAATGGTCCAGCGACGCATGCTAACCACCGATATGGCCATACAAATATGCAGCACTATCAAAGGCGTAGATCTCGATATTCGATCTGATTCTGGGACAACTCTCAAAAACCGTGGCTCTGGAAAGACGATCTATACGCCACCGGTCGGCCAAAAACTGCTGGTCGAAATGCTCGACAACTGGGCCGAATTCATGCACGGCAACCAGGAAATTGATCCGCTGGTCCGCATGGCGGTGCAACACTACCAGTTCGAGGCTATTCATCCTTTCTCCGACGGTAACGGCCGGACAGGACGCATCCTCAATATATTGTTCCTGGTCGAACATGGCCTGTTGGACTCCCCTATTCTGTATTTCAGTCGCTACATCATTCAGCACAAGGCCGCGTACTACCAGCTGCTGCAAAATGTGACGAAAGAGCAAGACTGGGCGCCCTGGATCCACTTCATCCTCGCAGGGGTGGAGGAGACCTGTACCTGGACCACAGACAAGATCAAGTCGATTCGTGAACTGATGGAACACACCGGCGAGTTTGTGCAAAAAAGATTGCCAAAAACCTATTCCTGGGAACTCGTTGAGTTATTGTTCAAGCAACCGTATTGTCGTATTGGCAATTTGGTCGAAGCCAACGTCGCGAAACGACAAACGGCATCTGTGTACCTGAAACAGCTATGTGATCTGGGTGTATTGCGAGAATTGAAATCGGGTCGCGAGAATTTATTTGTACACCCGAAATACATCGAACTGCTCACGGCCGAGGAAAATGTCTGGATTTATTACTCTGGCGTCGAAACGGAAACGGCAAATCACGCCGAATTGTAAGTTTGGCGCGGAAGCCACCGTTTGAGCATTAACAGCAGCAAGCTGTTTCAACTATTCAAGTACACTATTACAGTCCAACGGTAACCTAGACGCTGCAAGGTATTCGGGTTCTTTGTTATACGTTTATTGTCTACGCCTTCTACGGTTACATCGCGATCCTGAGTTCCCTGATCGCCGACACCCAGGGGTTGGCAGACGCTCGTTATCTAGCGTGGGTCGATGTCATCATCATCAATGCGGCGGTCTGGCTGGTCGCCTTCGCCTTCATCGAACTCAACGTAGTCGAGTGGCGGCAGGAAGTCATGGACGAACTTCGAGCTGTTGATTCGTAACGGCGCGTTCGATCAGCTGCGGATCGGTATCCTGAACCTTGAGCGACAAAACAGCGTCGTCCGGACCCAGCAGCATCAGGTATGCGTGCCAGCGATCACCTTCGCCGCGGCGATAATGCCCTGAGACAGCCCAATTTTCGCCCTCGCGGTAAATGTAGGCTTTTCCGACCCGACGATTGGGCGCGACCGGATCCACGATCTCGAGCGGGCCTGCGCCTATTGCGGCATTGAGAACAGTCCGCGCGGCTGCGACGACATTGACCTGCAGCGCTCGTTCTGCCCGGCCCTCCGGATTCGTAATCCACTGATACGACAGGTAGGCAACCAGCAAGCCTGCAAGCAACGCAAACGCAGTACGCCCAAGGCGATGATTCATAATCAATCAATTCCAAGTGTTTTGTGCATTTGCAGACTGAACTGCCAATGAGGGTTTCGCAAGAACGACAAACAGCCTGCTCGCGGTGCTCTTCCCGGCCCGACCAAAGTTTGCAGCCCGCGAACCACAGAAAAACTGCCGGGCGCTCCCCGCAGGGCGGGCGCGCGCCGTTGTAGCAGGTATGTGTAAGCGCCATCACTGGTAATGCGCCAAGATCCATAGCCAGCTCGACAGAACGACCAGCGCTTTGTCAGTCAATTTTATCGGTCACGAGACCGCCCCGATAGTCGCTTTAATACCCGCGTATAGCGTCTTGGTGAGCACAGCTTCCCTAGAGTTGACTCGGCACAAATTCGTTCATGACTGCGTCTTTGAGTATCTGCGGCGGCAACATTCCCTGCTCCAGAATGAAATCGTGAAATGCCTGTTGATCGAATTTGTCACTTAATTTCAGCTCGGTTTGAATACGCAGTGCCTGCATCTTGCTGTAACCGTAGTAGTACGCAGTCGCCTGACCCGGCATACGGTACGTGTATCGCTCCACTTCGTTCTGCGCCCAGGATTCGCCGATCGCCATATCCGACACGATCAGATCCTTGGCCTCCTCCGGCGTGATCATGCCCAGATTCAGCATCGGATCGAGGAACATGCGAGCAGCACGCAATAGCCGATACTGCAGGCTGATCATTTGCCCATCAAGCGGCAAATACGGCCTGACGATTGCCTCGGCGTACAGCCCCCAGCCTTCGACGTTGACGCTGTTAAACGCGAATACGGCACGTGCAATCGAAACCCCGGATTCGACAATACTGGAGAATTGCATCTCGTGACCGGGTCGCGCCTCGTGAGCCGTCAACGTCCAGGCGCCGGCCTCGAAAGTATCGTCGCTCTGCGGCCAGCTGCCGTCATCGTTTTGTTCCAGCAATGGAATAACAAAGAACGGATATTCCCCGGTATTGCCGATCAGACGTGGTGGCTGCAGGTGCGGCGCAGGTTGTGCGGCTGTCTCGGCCGCCGACGCAATACGAATCCCCGCATCGCGATCTGGCAACGTAACAAGTTTCTCACGCACGATGATCTCTTCGAGGTCGCGCAGAACTGCATTGTAGTGATCCAGCAATTTATCACCGTCAATCGCACCATCGCGCTTGAGAAGAGCTATCACTTCACGGTAATCCTTCGTGTCGTAGCCTTTCTCGGCAGCAACCAATGGCGCCAACGCCTGCATTTCGCCGCGAATATCCATGTAGCCCTTGGTCGCCTGCTCAATGAGGTCCAGCGGAGAGGCATCGACACCCCAATTGCGCAGAGCGTCTTCATAAAGCTCCGCGGGCAGCCGGAAGTCATCCCGGGCGCGGGGCAATATTTCCGCGCGCACCCAGTCATTGTAGTCACGCAACTGGTCGGCAAGCATCTCGTAACTCTCCTCCCAGCCCTGTAAATCCGTGCCCGCAAATAACTCTTCGATACCCGTGATCATGGTTTCGGCCCGCTCGAGATCCTGTTCCACTTCGCCACGGTAGGGTCCGACCAACCCTGCGACGTCAAAACGTTCGCGCGTCCGGTCTTTGGCCAGTTCAGTAAACGGCGTGTGCCCAGCGGCGATACCAGCATACTTTTCGAGCCTTGTGATTGCGGCCGGATAACGATCGCGCGCATTTTGCGGGTCGATAATGCCGCGAATGCCGAAAAATATGGTCTGATTGATGTTGAAGTACGGCAACAGTTGCGCGTAGATCAGATCGGAGCTGCGAATGCTGTCTTCGATCACCTTGATCAGAATTCCGAGGTCCTGCCTGACCTTGGTGTCCGATTCTTCGGCGAGGCGGCGCTGCAATTCTGCCAGCAACTCTTCGGACATTTGCTTCGATCTTTCCACAATGCCCGGCCCTAGATCGGAAATCTCCTCATCAAGACCATCCACACCAAGTCGCCCGGCGCCCTCAGGACTGAGCTTGGCCAACAGGTCGAGCACGATTTGCGCATGCTCATTACTCTTTTCAACCCAGTCGGAAGCCAGCGCCTGCGCTGAAAACATGACCCAAAAAACGGCAAATAGGCTGATAGTGATCGGTTTTCGCATGTAAAATTCTCCCTTATGTGCGATGCATTACAAACAAGATGCGGCTGCTACTGAAAAGGATTCAGGATTGCTAAGTTATTTTGATGACATTGTCCGCGACAACAAACTGGCACCGGCAGTGCTGGTTGCGGCTCTCAGTGCCTGCGCGACGGAGACAGTACTCCTGAACAGCGAGCGAATCGAGCGTCGCTTCGGTAGCTATGGCATCGACGTATTGGCAAGCGAGGCCGGGATGCGCCGCTCCAGCCTTTACAGCGCGAGCGGCGAGTCCAGAATCTGCCGTACATACGCCGTAGTGCGTTTCACCGCTGAGCCGGACAAAAGTTACAGCCCGGAACACACGAAAGTCCTGGCTGGCAATTCCCTGGGCGAAGTATTCAGGGCCAATGGCTGGAAAATTCACAAGCAGACGCTGCATATCGGCTCGCTCGATATGGGCGCAGGCAACTCGTCCATCGTCAAATTGATGAACCTGTCGGAAAATCGCAGTCTGGCACTCCATATTTACCAACTGCTGCTCGCCAAAGGCGACCGCATATTCGAATACGCAATGATCGTAGAAGCGCACCATCCAGACTATTTGTCGGAGTCTGATCTTCTCGACATCTATCGATACACCGAATCGGAATCGCTCTCTGCGGGGTATTTGGCGGAACTGGGAGGTCTGATCATAAACAACCGTAACGAGTGACGTTTGTCGTGCCTGCCTGTTGAGACTAAACTCACGCCAGGCTTTTTCCGAAAAATCATCGGGATGCGAGTTATGAATAATATCGACATGCTAAAGGTAATCGTGACGGGTGCTTTTTTTCTGGGTCTTAACTGCGCTTTTGCTGAGGAACCCGGAGATGATGAGGCCGATGTCTGGTCAACGATTGAAGAAGAATGGAATGCTTCTGAAAAAAGGAACCCCAAGTGGCCGCAGCGGTTGATGCATGATGATTTGTCCGCCTGGGAAAAGAGCTCACCCGTGCCGCGCGATAAGGATTCCATGGAGATGTGGTATCGGTTCGATCAGCGCACGGAAAAACGGGTCGCGCATGAATTGTATGCATTATCAATCATCGTACATGATGACGTCGCAGTCGCTCATTACCTGTACTCCACAGCCTACGAGACCAAAGACGGTGATTTCGCGCGCAGCAATGGCCGATACACCGATATTCTGGTCAGGACCGACGACGGCTGGAAGTTCCTGGCCTGGCACGGCGGCGACGACGAGTAGCAAAAATAGCGATAGTTAACAGCCGTTAAGGGTCCGTTCAGCTAGGCTGCGATATCATCGTCAGCAATATCAAACAGTCCGCATCGACCAGGACCGGGAGGCCCTATGAGAGCCCTACTAGCTACTGCATTACTCCTACTGATACCCGTGCTTTCGCAGGCGCAGGTACCTGTTGACGATGATGGCAATGTTATCGGCAAGTCCGAATCTCAGGCAGACATAACGCCAATCCTTTCTGCTGCCGAGTTGCAGGAACTGGTCGGCCCCGTTGCTCTTTATCCGGATGACTTGCTTGCGATCGTATTGCCGGCATCTGCTTATCCGCTGCAAATCGTGCAGGCGGCTCGTTTTCTTGAGGCTTTGAAAAACGATTCATCCCTGCAGCCCGATCCGGACTGGGATGACTCCGTTGTGGCGCTAACGAATTATCCTGAGGTCATCGACCTGTTGAATAACGATCTCGACTGGACATGGAAACTGGGCGAGGCGATTGTCGCTCAACAGGCCGACGTCATCGCCGCAATCGAAACATTTCGTGACACCGCGTATGCGGCGGGCAATTTGAAGAGTGACGAGTACCAGACGGTGTCGAACGATGACGGTGTGATCGAAATTTCACCGGTCGCTGAAGATGTCATTTATGTGCCGTACTATGAGCCGAGCCGGGTCGTCGTGTATCAGCCGTACCCGGTCTATCACTACTATCCGCACGCCTACCCTGTTTACTACTACCCGTACTCCGTGGGCCATCACTTCGACCATGGATTCTTCTGGGGCGTTACGACGGCATTTTCGATTGGCTGGTTTTCCGACAGCCTGCACGTCTATCACCACAGCTACCACGGGCACCCTTACTATGGGCACCACTACCGGGATAACTGGTGGTACCGGCGTCCGACAATCAACGTCTACAACACGACATACGTTGGCGGCAGGACCGTCACCGTCAATCATTATTCCAACGGCGATCGGTGGAGACCGAGAAGCAATCGGCGCCAGTTCGTGCGACGCGAGGGCTACGTCAGAGCAGGCGTCAGGTCGTCGCACCGCAGTGGAACGCAAAGCCGCGACTATCAGCCAATTGCGTTTCGCGATAGAGAGGTGCAACCGGCAATTCGGTCGCACGAAACGCGGACCACGCGAACTCGCAGCAACAATTCGACCGTTCAGTCACGCGATTCACATCGCGAAGAACCGGTCTTTCGTTCGCGCGAATCTCGCCGTCAGGAAACCGTCGTTCGAACTCGCGATACTCGTCGCCAGGAGCCTGTAGTACGCTCACGCGATTCACATCGTCAGGAGCCGGTCGTCAGATCTGGTACGACAAGACACCAGGAACCCGTTCGTCAGACCCGGGAACGCGCGCCTGCAGCGCAAGTTCATCGACAAAGCGAACCTGTACGTCGCGAGCAAGCGCCGCGGCAGCAGCAATCAGGAAGTCGTGATAACCAAAGCAGCAGAAGCAGCGAGAGTCGCGGCAGCTCGGAATCTCATTCTCGCCAATCCGGACATGATCGGGGTGAAAGCCGGGAGCGCCGACGCTAGGCGCTCACTCTTCATCGCCCGAATTATTCTCGCCCGAGGCTTCTTTGGTGAACTCCCACGCGATATAGGCGATGCAGCCTGCCGCGATGAGGGCGAGAATTACAGACGCGATTGGAAGAATGCTGCGCATGCGGGAATTGTAGCACCCCGCTCGCCCACCCCGTAATCGTCTCTTAGTTCGATATCATATGAAGATATAGCTGCGATTTTCTTCATTCCGCGCCATAATCGCTGCATGCGCTCATTCTTGTCAGATCTAAAACGCAGAAATATTCCGCGGCTCGCCGCAGCCTACGCGCTCGCTTCATGGATACTTGTGGAAGCAGGTTCCGTCCTGTTACCAACATTCGGTGTCCCGCAGTGGTTTTTTAAGATTTACGTCATTATCGTCCTGGTCGGTTTTTTCGTATCGATAATCGTCGCATGGGTATTCAATACGGCGCCGGAAGGTTCTGCAATCGAAAGCAACGTCGATGCCGCGGCGGCGCAGCCCACTTCCAGCAACAAGATGAATAAAATAATTATTGCGTTGCTTGTGTTTGCATTAGGTATTTCAATTACCTTCAATATTACCGGGATACGCGGCGATCCGATTGAAATTACCCGAGCAAACAGACTGGATTCCATTGCGGTACTGCCATTTACGAGTCGAAGTAAAAATAAGGATGATCGTTTTTTTGTAGACGGCATCCATGACGACATTCTGACACGACTCTCGAATATCGAATCTCTGCGCGTCATTTCCCGAACTTCGATGAATGAGTATCGGGATACCACCAAGAATATGCGTCAGATAGGCGAAGAGCTGGGCGTCTCAACGATACTTGAAGGGGCTGTGCAGCGCTCAGGTGATCAGGTACGGATAACAGTGCAGTTGATCGATGCCAAAACAGATGAACATATTTGGGCAAGCTCCTTCGACCGCGCATACACCATGCAGAATATCTTCGAGCTGCAATCCGAAATATCCGCACAAATAGCGACGTCTTTAAGAGCGGCCCTGACGCCTGAAGAAGAGCTGCGGATTGCGAGTATTCCGACTGTTAATATTGAGGCGTATACCGAGTATGTGAAAGGCCGGGGAAACTTGTCGGAACGATCTTTCCAGAGCCTTATCGACGCCCGTCAACAGTTTGAGAGCGCGATATCGCTGGATCCAGACTATGCACAAGCGCACGCAGCCCTGGCTGAAACCGTTTTGGTCACGTTGTCAAACCACGCGTCGCTAGTGCCGAGTGTTGCATTTGACACGGCCGCCGCTGCAATCGACAAAGCTCTGCAGGTTGACCCGCAGTTAGCCGAAGCTTTCGCCGCCAGGGGTCTCCTGGAGATGATGCAGTGGCAAAGAGCGGGCATCGGTACTGGCAATATCGACGCCGCCCAATCGTTCCGAACTGCGATCGAACTCAATCCTAATCTCGCCTATGCCTATGTCTGGTTTTCGTCATTGCACCAGGCGGAAGGTGAGATTGATGCCGCAATCGAATTATTGACGCGAGCGCTGGTCATAGACCCGCGCGGGCGCATCCCCTATGTCAACTTGCCAAATTTGTATGCATTGGTTGGCAAGAATGACAGAGCTACCGACTTTCTGCTCAGGGCCATTTCAATTTTTCCTGACTGGTCTACTCCATATGGCAGCCTGAGCACGCACCTGCAAAAACTTGGCCGGCTTGATGAGGCGATCGCATGGGGCAGGCGGGAAAGCGCGTTGACCACTGATCCTCTAACGGGCGGCGACCTGCTTGGAATTTTTCAGACTTTCGGCGATGACGATGCAATCATCGACTTCCTTGACGATTTCCCTGCAGACCATCTGGTGTACCCGCTGGGCGATAGCATCCTGAAGTACATGACCCGCAACTACGAAGAAACCTTGGTAGCTCTGGATAATATTGCTGCGGAGTCGTCAGTGCCGATAGGTTTCAGACGCGATATTGCCATCAACTCGGCGCTGATAACACACGATTACGAGCGCGCTTATCGAGACTTGGTGGATATGAGTCCAAGGCTAGTTGGCGATGTGAAGATAGTTGTCGACACAAACAACGTGCAGGCGGCCATACTGCTGGCCTTCGTTGAACAAAAACTGGACAGGCCCGGTCGGGCACGAACGCTTCTGGACGGTGCCGAACCTGTGGTGCATGATTTACCGAGACTGGGATTGGCCGGACGCGGCCTCAGTGACGTCCACATTCTGACGCTTCGCGGTCGACCCAATGCGGCCATGGAGGCTTTGATCGAGGCGGTCGATAATGGCTATGTCAGTTCGCAGGCATTTGATGGCTGGCCCTTCGATGAGGACCCCATTATTGAGCCGCTGCGGAGCGACCCGAGATTCAAGTTGGTCGAACAACGAATCAATGAAAAGATCGAGAGCATGCGGCGAAATGTCGAGGATGCCAGATCCAGGGAAGACTGGAGCGCTTTGCTCGAAAAAGCAGAATTAATCTGAAGCCCGCTGCAGATTCTCAAGTTTGCTTTCTATTTTTGTCCGGAACCGTTCAGCAATAGGCGCTGGCAAAAATCGACACAGTTCTTCCGCGTCATGTTTAACGTCATATGAAAACCGGAAGAGATTCAATATCGAAACGATAGCGGTGTCGTTTTCGACGAGTGTCACCGTATCATCAACCTGCACATGGCCTTGGTTCAATACGCGCCACCAGTCATAGTCGTCAGCGCTGTACGCGTAGATCGCCTGATCCAGACCGCCATGTGCTCAAGATCGGCAATCGCGTCGTCACGCGCGCCCATTTCGCCCAGGAAGACCGGAGCAGTCACCGGACGCTTGCAAATACCTGTGGAAAATCGCTTTTTGCCGTGGGCGATCGTTTTGACCTGCCCTAGGTTCACGCTTGCGAGCTGCATGGCTTCGTCAGACGTCTATTTTACCCATCACAATAGCCAGCAGGGTAAGGCCTATCATTGCGACCGAGCCAACGCCTAGAGCCATGCATATCATAAAGAAAATCTGTTCCATACCGACATTTTACGCTACGCCGGTCGGCTGAGATATTGGGGAAAACACCTACTGCGAAACGCGTTACATTCGCTGTTGTTCTCCTATACAATGTGTCGCATGGCGAAGACCAAGGTATCCACCCTTAACCTGCGAATTGAGCCCGGACTCAAGGAAGCTGTGCGAGAAGCGGCAGCGCGGGAACACCGCAGCGTAGCCAACATGGTCGAAATGTTGATCCGCAGGCACTGCGACCGCAGCGGCATAAGTATTCCGGAACAAACCGATTTATTCCCGGAGACGTCCAATGGATGAACGCATGTTACGCGCTATGGTGGCCGCCGGCGCCATCACGAACATCAACATCATCGCCAGTGGCGCACGTTTTCACATCGAAGCAAAAACGCCAAACGGGCCGATCACGGCAGAAACACGCAAGGGCAAGGTGCGGACCTGGGCCACGCTCGATGCGGCGGCTCGCTGGGTGCGCGGACTTGGCATCGGCAACGCGCAGGTCAGCCTCGCACATTGGCAACCCAAACAACGTGAACTATCTGTCTAGAGTCTTGTTACAATCCCCGGCCCTTCACAGCATGACGGTTCCGATAATGCTGAACAAACTCTGCGGTGCCGTCCTTTCGGCCCTGTTTCTATTCGCTTGTAGCGAGTCCACCGAGATCGATCTCAGTGCCGAAGCGGCCCGAATTTCCCGCTCGAGCATCATCGTCGACACTCACATTGATGTTCCATTTCGGCTGACGATCGCACCTGACGACATATCGAAGGCGACTGAAAGTGGAGATTTTGATTATCCGCGCGCAGTGGCCGGAGCGTTAAACGCACCGTTCATGTCGATCTACACTCCGGCCGAGCTGGAAGCGGCAGGAGACTCCAAAGAATCCGCGGATGGACTGATAGATATGATTGAGGGCTTTGTCGAACAGTGGCCCGAAAAATTTGCCCTCGCCCGCACGACCAGCGACGTTCGTGAGCAATTTGCAGCCGGCGTCATTTCCCTGCCCATGGGCATGGAAAATGGCTCGCCGATCGAAGGCGACCTGGACAATCTGCAATATTTTTACGATCGCGGCATCCGTTACATCACGCTCACGCACAGCCTGTCGAACCACATCGCCGATTCCTCATACGACGAGAATCGGCAGTGGAACGGTCTGAGCGAATTCGGCGCCAGGGTAGTCAGGGAAATGAACCGACTCGGTATCATGGTCGATATCAGTCATGCTTCCGACGCAGCGTTCTGGCAGGTCATCGAGATCAGCGAGGTTCCTGTCATCGCGTCGCACTCGTCGGCCAGGCATTTCACGCCAGGCTTTGAGCGCAATATGGACGACGAAATGATCGTCGCACTCGCCGCCAACGGCGGCGTGGTGCAGATCAATTTCGGCTCGTCCTTTGTCACTGCGGAGGCTCGCGCTTACAGCGACGCCAGATCAGCTGCCAAAAAATTGTATACGGTCGAGCATCCGGAATTATCCAAGCTCGACCTGTATAGAGCCTACCCGGCGATTTACGCCGAGGAAAACGGCCCGCTTCCTTACGCAACACTCGACGACGTACTCGATCATATCGATCACGTGGTCTCGCTAACCAGCATAGATCATGTTGGTATCGGTTCTGATTACGACGGTGTCGGCGATTCGTTGCCCGTTGGCTTAAAGGATGTCTCGTCATATCCGAACCTGGTCAAAGGGCTGTTGCAGCGCGGCTACAGCGAAGACGACATACGGAAAATTCTCGGCGAGAACCTTCTGCGCGTCTGGAAAAAAGTAGAGGACTACGCGGCTGCATCGGCCAGAAAGTAGTTTTCACCGGCGCGAATTGCGCGCTACGATGTGGATATGGCTTACATCATCGCCATCACGACCATAGTGGCACTGGTCTTCGGGCCTAGCATCTGGGTGCGACGAGTCATGACCCGCTACGCCGAACCCGCCAACCGATATGCCGCGACCGGGGCGAGTCTCGCACGCCAGTTGCTGGACAAGCACGGGCTGCAATCCGTCGTCGTCGAGTCATCCGAGAGCGGCGATCACTACGACCCGATCGCGAAAGCCGTGCGGCTCACACCCGACAAACACGACGGGCACTCATTGACCGCCATCACGGTCGCAGCCCATGAGGTCGGCCATGCTATACAGGATCACACCCACTACGCGCCGCTGAAGTGGCGAACACGGCTGGTCCGGGCCACCGGCGGCATCGAAAAACTCGGTGCGGGCATACTGATGGTTTCGCCATTTCTTGGAATTGTTACGCGCGTGCCAGCACTGAGTTTGCTGATGTTTGCAGCGGGCCTACTCACTCTTGCTACCTCCGCGCTGGTGCATTTCGTCACCTTGCCAACTGAATTCGACGCCAGCTTTAACCGCGCGCTGCCGCTGCTCGACGAACACAAAATTCTGCGGCGAGTGGACCGCCCGCATGCGCGAAAATTACTGCGTGCTGCCGCCCTCACTTACGTGTCAGCGTCGTTAATGAGCCTGCTCAATATTGCGCGCTGGCTGGCGATTCTACGTCGCTAGTAACTCGCTGTTTTATAATAGTTTTTATGTGATACGAACCGGCCTCAACAGGGACGCGTGATTTTGACTGGTTTAGGCCGCCGCGCACTGCTATTATCCGCGCCCGAAAGCTCGTCCTGCCCGATTTGCAGCGCCGCACCCGCTGCCGGGAAGCACCTCAGGGACCGGCATGGATTTACGTGCATCGACCTGTTTCATGTTGCCGGGTTCTCGCTTTGGCCGGGCTATGAGAGCACCCAAAGCTATAGTGGCTGGAAATGGTCGGTGCCTGAAATGAACCAACAGAGCTGAAGAACTGAAGAACTGAAGATGATAGACCTTAGCACTTACCGAAATATCGGCATTTTTGCTCACGTAGACGCGGGCAAGACGACCACGACCGAACGCATTCTCAAACTCACTGGCAAGATCCACAAGACCGGTGAGGTTCACGATGGCGAAGCCACAACAGACTTCATGGAGCAGGAGCAGGAACGCGGTATCACGATTCAGGCTGCTGCGACGAGTTGCCACTGGCACAATCATCGCCTGAACATTATCGACACGCCGGGACACGTTGACTTCACGATCGAAGTCTACCGATCCCTGAAAGTCCTCGATGGAGGCATCGGTGTTTTCTGTGGCTCGGGTGGCGTCGAGCCCCAGTCCGAAACGAACTGGCGTTACGCGAATGATTCGGAAGTCGCACGGATCATTTTCGTCAACAAATTGGATCGCATTGGCGCGGACTTTTTCCGTGTCGTGAAGCAAATCGAAGACGTGCTGGCGGCAGTCCCGCTGGTCATGGTTGTGCCGATCGGTATCGAAGATGACTTCGTCGGTGTGGTTGACCTGCTTACGCGAGAGGCCTGGATATGGAAGGATGCGAGCGATCCTGAGTCCTACGAGATATCGGACGTTCCCGAGGACATGAAAGATCTGGTCGAGGAGTGGCGTGAGAAGCTGATCGAAACGGCTGTTGAGCAAGACGACGACCTTCTGGAGCAATATCTCGAGGGTGAGGAGCCCTCCGTAGAGGATATTAAACGCTGTGTGCGCAAAGGTACGATCGCGCTCGACTTTTTCCCGACTTACTGTGGTGCTGCCTTTAAAAACAAAGGTATACAGAACATTCTTAATGCAGTTATTGACTATCTGCCGGACCCGACCGAAGTCAAGCCGCAAGCGGAAATCGATCTGGAGGGCAATCCGACCGGAGGTTTCGCAATCGTCGATCCCGACAGGCCATTGCGAGCGCTCGCATTCAAAATTATGGATGACCGTTTCGGCGCCCTGACCTTTACTCGCATCTACTCCGGTCGCTTGAAGAAAGGCGACAATGTCATCAACACGTTCACGGGCAAGAATGAGCGCATCGGCCGCATCGTGGAGATGCACGCCAACTCACGCGAGGAACTCGAATCCGCCCAAGCCGGCGACATCGTCGCGCTCCTGGGCATGAAGCACACTCGTACGGGCCACACACTGGCCGACGCCGATCATCCAGCGACGCTGGAGCCGATGGTCTTTCCGGATCCGGTAATCTCCATTGCGATTTCGCCCAAGGACAAGGCAGGTAACGAAAAGATGGGAATCGCACTGAACAAGATGGTTCAGGAAGACCCGTCATTCCACGTGGCCACCGATGAGGACTCCGGCGAAACGCTGATCAAGGGCATGGGCGAATTGCACCTCGACATCAAGGTTGACATTCTGCGTCGCACGCACAACGTCGACGTCGAAATGGGCAAACCTCAGGTCGCCTACCGCGAAACCATTACGCAGACGATCGAAGACACCTATACCCATAAGAAACAATCGGGCGGTTCTGGCCAATACGGCAAAATCGAATACCGGATCGAACCTGCCGAGAAAAACGTTGGCTACGAGTTTGAGTCCAAGGTAACTGGCGGTAACGTACCGCGCGAGTATTGGAGCGCCATTGAGAAAGCGTTTAAATTTTGCATGGCCGAAGGCACGTTGGCCGGTTATCCGCTGCTCGACGTGAAGTTCACGTTGCTCGATGGCGCCTTCCACGCCGTCGACTCTTCGGCGCTCGCATTCGAAATAGCGACCAAAGCCGCGTACCGGCAGACGATTCCCAAAGCCGGACCCCAAATTCTTGAGCCCATCATGAAGGTCGACGTATTTACTCCCGACGACAATGTGGGAGACGTCATCGGCGACCTGAATCGCCGCCGCGGCATGATCAAATCTCAGGAGGCCGGTCCTACCGGCGTTCGGGTCAAGGCCGATGCACCGCTGGCCGATATGTTCGGCTACATATCTCATTTGCGTACGCTGACATCAGGTCGCGGGCAGTTCTCGATGGAGTTCTCGCACTACTCACCGTGTCCGAAAAATGTGGCGGATGAAGTCATCAAAGAAGCGGCGGAAAGAAAAGCCAGGAAGTAACAGCTGGCCTCTGCATCATGCCCCTGCAGGTTTTACCTGCAGGGGCTTTTTTGTGGTCCTGATGGCGTCGAAGCTGAAGAAAAGTACAGCTGACCAGATAAATCCGAAGCAAATTATGTGCGCTGTCGTCAGGAGTTCACCGTAATAAATGCCCGTTCCAAATTGCAGAGTCGGCGCCAGGAACTGCAAGAAGCCGATCGTGGTTAACGGCAAACGACGCGCAGCAAGCGCAAAACACAGCAATGGAATGGCGGTTACCGGGCCCGCCATGACCAGCCAGACCATCAGGCTCGAATCACCGCTCATGAACGCTGCCTGCCCCGATGTAGAGATGTAGGCGAACCAGGCAAGAGCGAACGGCGCCAGCAATATCGTCTCGACAAACAGGCCGGGCATGCCGCCGATAATCACTTTCTTGCGGATGACTGCGTAGACGGTGAAACTGATCGCGAGAAAGAACGAAACCCAGGGCACCTGACCGCCACTGAAAATCAGCACGAGAACCCCAATCGTCGCCAGGGCGACCGCCAGGATTTGAAAGCGTCTTAGCCTTTCTCCAAAGAACAAGACGCCGACGAGCATGTTCGTGAGGGGATTTATGTAATAGCCGAGACTGGTTTCAAATATGCGCTCATCCTGAATTGCCCAGATGTAAACGAACCAGTTGAGCGCAATAAAAAGGGCGGACAAAGCCAGCCAGCCGAGCATCGATTTATTCGTCAGCGCCCGTTTTACTTCCGGCCACTGACGACGAATCAGCAAGATCAACGCGCCGAACGGCAAGGCCCAAATCACCCGGTGCGCAAGTACCTCCAGCGGATCGACGGCACCGACGATCTTGAAGTACACAGGCAGAAAACCCCATATCAGGTACGCCGCGAGCGCGGCGATGATGCCGTCTCGCACATCTTTGTTGTCGGTCATTTATGCAGTAGCCAATTCTTCGCGCGGGTCGTTCGGGCGAAGAGGTCGATCTGCAGCATGTACAATGCCGGCACCAGAAAGAGCGTGATCACGGTTGCGAAAACAATACCGAAGCTAATCGATATCGCAGTCGGAATAACGAATTGCGCTTGAGCACTGCCCTCAAACATTATCGGCAACAAGCCGACCGCAGTCGTAAACGACGTCAGGACAATCGCCCGAAATCGGGATGTGCCGGATTCGATTACTGCATCGCGGACAGCAAGTCCGCGCGCTCTCGCCTTGTTGATGAAGTCGACGAAAATCAGGCTGTCGTTAACTACCACGCCCGCAAGTGCAACCAGTCCAAACAGGGAAAACATACTGATAGCCTTGCCCATAACTATGTGACCAATAACGGCGCCGATCGCGCCAAAGGGAATGACGGACATGATTATCAAGGGCTGGGAATAAGAACGCAGCGGGATGGCGATCAGCGCGTAGATCAGAAATAACGCCACGACGAACGCGACGCCGATATCGTAGATGAATTCCGCCTGCTCTTCACTGGAACCTTCGAGACCGTATTTTACGCCCGGGTGCGCTGCCAGCAAAGCGGGTATGAAATCCGCGGAGATGGAGCGGATGATTTGTTGCGGCTCAACGAGATCCGGGTCGATATCGGCAGATACCGTGACGGTGCGCTCCCGATTGAGCCGGGTGATACTCGAAAAACTCTTGCCAAAAGAAACCTCGGCCACTGACTCGAACGGAACCTCGTCGCCATTCGGCGTGCGTATGCTCATATTCTCAAGGTCCGAAATGGATCGTCGCTCCTCGAGCGGATACCGCACCATGACCCTAAGTTCGTCTTTGCCGCGTTGAATGCGTTGCGCTTCTTCGCCGTAGAAGGCCTGGCGAACTTGGCGCCCCAGTGACGACATCGTCAGACCCAGCGCCTCAGCCGCCGGTTTGATGGTCAGCTTGATTTCGTCGCCGCCTGTGGACGCCGAATTCGTGATATCGAACACACCTTCATAATTTGCGAGCTCGGCCTGCAGCGCCGCGGCCGCTTTTTCCAGCATTTCGTAGTTCGCACCGCTGAGGCGGAAGCTCAATGGCACGCCGCTGCCAATATGGCCTGCGGCCCTGAACTTGAGTTCTTTCAGTCCGGGCATTTCGCCCACTTTGTCGCGCCACATTTTTGTAACTTCGTTCATCTCAAACGGCCGATTTTCGTCCATGGGTATTTCCACGAACATCACGGCGCCGGTATCGCCACTCGTGAAGACTCCGAGATGTTCGATCATCGGCAGTGAATCCGGATGCGCGTCGGCGTATTCCCTGTTCAGTTCCAGTATCGCGCCCTCCAGGAAATCGATCGCATCGTTTCTTGCCTGGGGCGTCGTACCGTTTTGCATTTTCATATCCACCTGGATGAAGTCCAATGCCAGTTCCGGGAACATCACAACTCTTGCAATGCCGCTGGTTAACAACCCGAGAGTCAGGATCAAAACTGCTACAAATATTGAAAGCGTCAGGCCCCTGTTGTCTATGGCACGTTCAAGCCACGGCTTGTATCGCGTGAAGATCAGGGAATGGAGACCATGTTGAATACGTCTTTGAATCTTGAGAAAGAAACGAGGAATCTTCTCCCACGCCGAAATGCGGCGTTGTGGACGGAAAAGATCGTCTTCGTCCACTGGCGGAATATGCGCCTGGACCAGATGCGCCGGCAATATCAATTTTGATTCGACCAGCGAGAACATCAGGCACAGGATCACGACGACGCCCATCGCTTCAAAGAACGGCCCCACAACTCCCCCGATAAACATCATCGGAGCAAAAGCGGCGATCGTCGTGAGAACGCCAAACGTTGCCGGAATCGCGACGTTGTGCGCACCCCGAATGACATTGTCCAGAGTGTGGCCATCTGCCCGAATTTTCGTGTAAACGCTCTCACCGATGATGATGGCGTCATCGACGACGATACCCAGAACGACAATGAAGCCAAACAGGCTGATCGTATTGATCGTGACGGGCCAGGCAGGCATCAGCCACAGGGCGCCCAGAAACGTGATCGGCAACCCGGCGATGACCCAGAAAGCGACCTTCATGCGCAAGAATAACGACAACACAACGAACACGAGTACCGCACCGGTGACCATGTTGCTTTGCATCATGTTCAGGCGGCCTTCAAGGTATTGCGGCAAATCGATCCAGATATCTATCTCGACGCCGGCTGGCAGTGTCTTCGATTTCTTCAAAAGGTAATCTTTGACCGCCGCCGCCGTCTCGATTTCGTTTTGCTGACTGCCGGCAACCACCTGCAGCGTTGCTGTTGGCCGCCCGTTGAAACGGCCGTAGCTGTCAGACTCGACGAAGCCATCCTTGACGGTCGCAATATCGCCCAGCGTCAGCCGCGTGCCGTCGGGATAGGTGCGCAGAACCAGTTGGCTGAATTCCTTCCCCGTATAAACCTGTCCTTCGGTACGCAACAGTATGTCGCCGCCTTCGGACTTGATCGTGCCCCCCGGCATATCAATGGACGAGTTCTTTATGGCCTGCGAAATCTCGCTCAATGTCAGTCCGTACTCACGCAGCGTGTGTTCCGACACTTCAATGCTGATTTCGAACGGACGATCGCCCAGGTAGCGAACGTCGTTTACTGCAGGGAGGCGCATCAGGTCATCTCGCACCTCCGTGGCGATCGCCTTTCTGGCAAATGCATCGAGGTCGCCATGAATTGCGATCATTACAACGGGCTGGCGGACCTCCTGCTTGTATATGACCGGCTTTTCGGTCAGCGCCGGAAACGTCGAAATTGCATCAACGCGCGTTTTAACCTCACTGAGAACTGAGCTGAGGTCGGCATCAAGGTCTACTTCGATGGTGACGACGCCTGACCCTTCAATTGCGCGTGACCGAATGCGCTTGATCCCCTGCAGATCCTGAATGGCCTCCTCAATTTTAATGACGACGCCCTCTTCGACCTCCTGTGGGGCCGCACCCAGGTACGACACTTGCACCTGAATCGAATTGAGTTCAAATTCGGGCGAGGTCTCCTGGCGTATCGAAAACGCCGACAAAACGCCCGCGACGACGATGAAGAACATCAGCAGATTTGCCGCGACGTGATTTGCCGCAAACCACGCAATAATGCCTTTCTCCGCGGTGACGCTAGGTATCGACATGATCAGTCAATTTTCTCAGTTGTCGTCCGGACCAGCATGCCGTTAACCGGGGACTCCAGCGCCGTCGCAACAACCCGTTCGCCAACTGCCGCGCCGCCGTCCACATAGACATAGTCAGCATCCGATCGAACAATATTGACATTCCGGATTCGTAATGTGTTTTTCTCGTCGATGAAGATGAGTTGGTTCGAGCCCCGCAAGACGGCTCGGGGAACACGAATGATGTTGTCGGCCTTTGACCCCGATATCGAAGCAGAGACGAAGGTTCCCATCGGCAGCGGGACGCCGTCGGTATGCTGGCGATAGGGGTCCGCGATGCTAGCCACGACATAAGTAACACGACTTTTCTCGTCGACAACGCCTTCTGTACGCACGATTCGAGCCGCCCATTCAGTCGATCGGCCCTTTTTCACGGCACTCAATGTTACCGTCGGACCGTCCCCTCTACCGTCCGGAAGATCCACGAACGCTAAATCCAGTTGGGTCAGCGGTAGCCTGACTTCGGCATAGTCCGTCGCAAATACGACGCCCAGCCGCACACCGGGACTTACGTACTGGCCAATATCCGTTTCTTTCGCGCGTACCATGCCCTCGTACGGCAGCCGAATATACGTTTTCTCCAGATTGTGTTGCGCTCTAACCAGTTCCGTTCTGGCCGTTGCCAGCGCGGCAACGGCGGAGGCGTACTCCGCCGCCGCGCGGTAGCCCTGACTCTTCAACTTCTTCGCGCCATCGTGTTCGATATCGCGCTGCGCAACCAGCGCCTGCGCCTGCTCAACGGCGACCGTGTAATTGGTCGGATCGATACGCAGCAGAACGTCGTTCGCCTGAAATACTCCGCCAGCAACGAACTGCGGGGATATCTCAGTGATCGTTCCTGACACTTCGGCGCTCAATATGGTTTCCGTCTTGGGACGTACAGTGCCCTGACTGCGAACCCTGAAATTTTCAGTCATGGTTTCGAGCACAATCGCCTCGACGAGCGGATCCAAATTGACCCGTTCCTTCTTCGGTGGCTCTGGACGCATATTCGTGAGCATCGCGGCGGCAAGGAACGCCAGAATCGGGATTCCCAGGACGAGAATGATGCGCATTTTCATATTCCCCTGATTATTTGTTTTTTGTACTGCGAGCGAGCGCTTATTCTGAAGGTTTTTGACAGTCAATTCAGTCATTTATTCCGCCCAGGGCGAAATGAAAGCAAATCGCCGAAAATCACTGGTTTTCACGCAGTTCTGTGACATAACTCCCTGAAATCGAGTGGCTTTACACCCAAACTGGCTCTCTGCCGAGGCCGCGACTGGATGTCGGTCCTATATCGGGGTGACTGGATTGTTATGTACCAACAACACTTTGGGCTAAAGAAGCGACCATTCCGCGCCACGCCAACCAATGCCGATGTATTCGTTGGACCACAGGCAGCAACGACCATGTCCGGCATCAAGACGGCACTGGCGATCAGCGACGCGATCGTAACGATCTCCGGCCCTGTCGGCTGTGGCAAGACCACGCTGGTTCAACATGCGTTGGACTCTATCGGCGGGAATCGCAAAATCATCTCGGTCGCTCGCTTGCGGCTGAACACCATGGATGTCCTGGACTTGCTGCTGGCAGAACTCGGGCAGAAAGATCCGCCGAGTGGCGCCATTCAAAAATTTGTAGCGTTCCGTCGCAAACTCAAAGAACTCCAGGACAACGATGCCGGCGTTATCGTCGTCGTCGAAGACGGTGTCCGTCTGGGCGCCGATACGCTTGCCGAGCTTGAGGCGCTCACTGCAGCCGATGCGGGCCATTCGGAGGGAGCCAACGTCGTGCTCATGGGCGACGAGCGTCTGGACGAGGTTTTGCGCGACCCGCAGCTGGCTCGCATTCGACAACGCGTCCGGCAACGCCAGATCATCGCCCCGCTGAACCCGGCTGAGCTGCGCGGATATCTGCAACATTGCTTTCGCCTGGCAGGCGGCGATTTCGAGAAACTCTTCGAAGCGGATGCTGCGATTCTTCTGCATCAGCTGAGCGGCGGCATACCGCGCATCACGAATAACCTTGCCGAATCTGCTTTGACGGCGGCGGCCGGCCAGGATCTCGAGCTGGTGGCCTCCAGCCTGTTGACCAGAATCGCTGAAAACGAGTTTGGGCTCAGCGCTGAAAGTCCGAAATCAGCGCCAGCGCCCGCGCCCGTTGCAGAAGCCACCCGGCAAGAAGCGCGGCAGGCAGAACCGGCTCCCGAGCTGATACAAGACACGCTGCCGGATCTTGAAATCCTTTCACCAGAGCTTGCCGCCGCTGCGGTCGAAAAAGACCTGAATCCAGCTCGCGAAATTCCGGAGTGGGAACGTGATCCTACGCTTGCGCAACTTCGACCCGATCTCGACGCGTTGGAACAAGCTATGGCCGTCGCGAAAAGCGGCGATACTCTGCCCCCAACGGCCAAATTCGTTACACGAAAGACCGCCCCAACGACAAAGCCCGAAAAAATTCCCGAAATTACACTCGACCACGCGATCAAACAGCGCATAGAAGACAACTTGATCGATGAGCCGGGTGAGATAAGTCCGGCAGGATCGAAAAACGTCCCGGCAGACCCCGCGGAAGAAAATGCGCCCGTTGAAAATCACGCACGGGAAAACGACGCGAAGGACAAAGCGGAGATCGAAAAGATCGCCGCCGAGTTGAGTAAAGCCAAATCCATCGAAGATGTCGACGGTAAGGCAGCCGAGACATTGTTCGGCGAAGAATTCAGTCTTATCGCCGCGCAAGTCGTCGCCAAAGTGGAAGCCGCAAAGTCGGCGAATGAGGATCTAACACCGGGCAACGGTGATAACAAACCCACTCCTGCCGCACCGGTCGCTCCAGGAGCGGTCCACCTGCCGCAGGCAGCTACCGCCGGTGACGGAACGGAGCTCTCACCCACGCAACGAAGGCTGAAGACCGTTCGCGAGATGAACAGCGAGAAACCAAAACCGGTCCCGCAGCGCAAACCCAACGCCGCAAACACCAATACAGCGACACCCGCAGCAAAGCCTGCACCACCAAAAGTTCCCGATTCGATTGAGGATCAGATAAATACATCGATGACCGCAACCCTTAAGGTGTTGCACGCCCAGGCACCGACGGATGAAGATGATGCAGACGACGAGGCAGACTCCAAAGGCGGTTTGCTCGGTCGTTTCAAGCGCTCTTAGTAAAACGACTGCACTCCGGTCTGGACGCCTGGCGCTACATCGTCCAGTCAGAATCACAACCCAAGTTCATTGAAAGTTACCTGCCGCTGGTGCTGAGCGCTTTAGGCGCGCTGAGCATCTCGCCGAGCTGAAAGTCGATGAGTCTGCAAGTGATTGGTTACAAAGAGTCGATAAGGCGTTGTACCGGGCTAAACGATCCGGCAGAAACGCGACCAACCTTTCCGACTAGGATTCGTTTGCGAGCGTCGCATCAATCCACCGCAAGACGATGTCCTCGATCATCGCCAACGGCACGGCCCCGTTACCCAGCACAACATCGTGAAAATCCCGCAATTCGAATTGATCACCAAGTTCTTGTTCTGCGATCCGTCGCAGTTCCCAGATTTTCAGTTCGCCGAGCTTGTAGGCGAGCGCCTGGCCCGGCCAGGATATATACCGATCAACTTCGCTGCGAATATTTGCCGCAGACAATGATGTGTTGTCAAAGAAATAATCCATTGCCCGCTGGCGCGACCAACCCTGCGAATGCAACCCCGTGTCCACGACCAATCGACACGCGCGCCACATCTCGTAACTCAACCGTCCGAAATGCTCGTAAGGCGATTGATACGCTTCCATTTCCACACCCAGTTTTTCACTGTACAACGCCCAGCCTTCACCATACGCACTGAAATAGAGGCTACGACGAAATGCTGGAACATTTTCCATTTCCATTGCGAGCGCGGCCTGATGATGGTGCCCGGGAACGGCCTCATGCAAAGTCAACGCAGGTATTTCATACAAAGGTCGTTGGTCGAGCGCGAAAGTGTTTATCCAAAACGCGCCACCATTGCTACCTCCGGGCGGCGCGGCGTAATACGCGCCCGTCGTGTAGTTGGGCGCAATCTCCTCAGGCACGGGAACGATACCGTAAGACTGGCGCGGCAACTTCCCGAAAAAGCCCGGCATTTTATAGTCGATGCGTTTGGCCACGTATGCCGCTTCTTTGAGTAACTGCAGTCCGCTGGTTGCGTAGAACTGCGGATCATTACGCAGGAAATCAGCAAATGCGGCGAAATCGCCAGCGAAGTCCAACTCCGCAATGATCGCATCCATGTCCGTGCGAATGCGTTTGACCTCCTTCAGACCCGTCTGATGAATGGCCTTAGCGCTGGTGTTCGTTAACGTCGTATAGCGTTTGATGTTGAAAGCGTAGTAGTCCTTGCCATCCGGCAGATCTTCGGCAGCGATCGATTCGCTTGCCTGGTATTCACAGCGAAGAAATTCAGCTAGTTCGGAAAATGCGGGCAGCACGTCATTTCGAATTACAGCCGCGCCCCGTTGCCGCAGGTTTTCCTGATCGACTTCTGATACTCGATCACTCATCTTCAGAAAGGGAGTGAAAAAGCTGCTTTCTTGCGGTTCTTCCTTGAGTTGTGCCTCGATGGTCGGCAACACGCCGGCGATCACGATTTGCGGTAATACGAAACCACTTTTGACGCCTTCGCGCATATTGTCCAGATTCTCACGAAAGTATCGCGGAATATCCGCCATGCGGGAAATATAGTCCTCGTAATCCCCAACGCTGGCCATCGTGACGCCGTCACTCGCCGTCAATGCACTCATGAAAAAGCCCGAAAAGGTATTGAACGGAATTCGCGACAGATTCAGCCCATAGGCGCCAATCGAGTCTTCGAGCACCCATTCGAACAATGCCAGGTTGATCTGCCCGTCGACATTTAAGGACTCGCTGTCGATGTCGCGCGCGCGTCGCAAGAAGCCTTTCTCGACCGCAAGCCGGCGTAGCTGGTCTGCGCGCGTCACGTGCGGCATCCGGTCGTTGAAATCATTTACGCCCACCGAGGTCGCCGCTATCGGTTCTTCACGCAAAGTGAATTCCCAGTACTCAGCCATCACGGCGTCAAGCCGCCGCTCGGACGCAGAAATGTCTGCGTTGACAGGGCCCGCCATAAGAAGCAGCGCGATTGCGCCAAACGTTAAGCGCCCCAGAAAACACTTCACCTTGAAGATCCTATTCAGTCGAATCGCTTGCGGCCAGCGCGTTCAGGCGCGCCGCCTCAAACTCGTCACCGGGGTTCCATGCCGGCATCTCGTCGGCGTTCGCTATCGTCAGTCCGGTCCAGAAGCCGAGCAGCGCATCGTCAACCATACCGTCGAAATTCCAGCTCGGATCGTATTCATCTGACGGCTGGTGGTAGTTCACTGAGGTGTAATGATCTTGTTGTTCGCGACCCCACTCCGCCGGACGGTCAACAAAATCCGTGCCAGTCTTGAGATACATCGCAGGCACGCCGATCTTGGCGAAGTTGAATTGATCCGAGCGATAGAAATAACCCTTGTCCGAGAACTGATCAGGCTTGACCACCCGCCCCTGCTTTCCGGCAATCGATATTGCGATCTCATCGATCGACGACTTACCGAGCCCGACGTAGGTAACGTCATGAGCGTGACCCCAGATGTTGCCGCCATCGTAATTAATATTTGCGGCGATTCTTCCAGCCGCAAAGGTCGGATGCGTCGCATAGTATTCCGACCCAAGCAATCCCTGCTCCTCGGCGCCGACGAGCGCGATCAACACAGAGCGCCGCGGCGCCTTTGGCAGTGCCTTGAGCGCCCTGGCTATTGCCATTACCTGCGCGACGCCTGTGCCGTTGTCCATCGCACCGTTGTAGATCGCATCGCCATCCGCGTTCGGCTTGCCGATACCCAGATGATCGTGATGTGCCGTGTAAATAACGACCTCGTCTTTAAGTTCAGAATCACTGCCCGGGATCAGACCAAGCACGTTCGCGGACTGAACTCGCGTAATCTCAACGTCCATATCGATCGACGTCGTGATACCCAGCGGAACCGGTTCAAAATCACGGTTGTACGCCCGCTCCCGAAGTTCATCCAGATCCATGCCGGCCATCTCGACCAGGCTCCGCGCCGCTTCCTCGGTGATCCATGCAGCGATTTGACTGCGTGGCTCATCCCCTGCCGGCAGTTCGTATTGCACGCCAGTCCACGATGTTTGCACAACCTGGAAAGGATAACCCGCAGATGGCGATGTGTGGATGATGATGGTGCCTACGGCCCCTTGCCGGGCGGCCGTCATGTATTTGTAATCCCAGCGGCCATACCAAAGCCGTGTCTCGCCATCGAATAATTCGGGATCCCAGTCCGGATCGTTATTCATCAACAAAACGACTTTGCCCTTGACGTCCACAGTTTTGTAATCGTCCCAGTCGTACTCCGGCGCCCGAATGCCGTAACCCGCGAAAACGACCTCAGCATCGGAAAATGCCGCGCGCTCTTCCTGTACGGCGCTACCGACAATGAACTGCTCCCACTGCTGCAGTGTCAGCGATGTGCCGTGACCGGAGAAAACCCACCCATCCGGCTGTGACGCGTTGATCCCGACGAGATCAAACGGTTGCTGCCAATTGCCATCCGCAGCGCCAGGCTCCAGACCCAGTGCTGCCATTTGCTCGGCGAGATACTGCCGCGCCTTCTCATCGCCCTGACTGCCGGGCCCACGGCCTTCGTAGCTGTCGTCCGAAATCTCCACGATAATTTCACGCATGTATTCGCCGTCAATTTGCAGCGCTGCGTCCTCAGCGGCGGAATATCCACGACCGGCTTCTGCAAGCGCGTCGTCCGATTCGATGTTTGCATCTTGCGGGTTGCAAGCGAGCAACAGGCCGCTCACGGCCATAAGTAACAGTGCTGTATTGTGTTTCACCTGATGACTCCGCAGTAGATTATTCAAAGTGTATTTGTAGACAGGTTCGTCTGACCAGCAGTTAACGCCGTCGGACAACGAATACTTCGTATCGGCCTTTGGGGCCGACATACCAGGACGCCACAGTACCGGTGATGCTCACGATGATTGCTCCAAAAAGTGCGGACCAGAATCCGCTGACGGAAAAATTATCCAGCATCGCTGCGACCAGTCCAAACATCGCCGCGTTGACAACAAAGACGAACAGGCCAAGCGTTACTATCGTCAACGGCAAAGTCAGGAGGAACATGACCGGACGCACGAACGCGTTGACCAGGCCCAGCAACAATGCCGCGAGTATGAAACTGCCCGTGCCCTCAATCCAGATGCCGGGCACTATGCGCGAGGCCAGAAACAGGCCTAGCATGGCAATGAGCGTTCTGACGAAAATACCTTGCATCCGGACATTATGGCATTACTGGAGCAACGAAGCCCTTGTCAGTTTGCTAGTATCCCCCCGCCGCGCCCGTAGCTCAGTTGGATAGAGCGCACGGTTCCTAACCTTGAGGCCGCAGGTTCGAATCCTGCCGGGCGCACCATATTCTACAAGGTGCTGCTACAAGGTGCATTTAAACACGTCGCGGTTATGTCGTAGCCTGAGAAATCACTGCGCGGGGATGTACGGCTCGCCGTAACGCAAGCGAATGGTCTTGGTCTTGCCAAACCAGGGAATCGAAACGATGTAGATGTTGTCGTATTCGCCTGCGTCGATCGCAGGCACTTTTTTGCTCGCGCCCATGAACCCGATCATCGCCGGAACCGTATCGCTGTGGCCAACGACGAGAATTATTTCGCCTTTGTGATCCTTGACGATCCGGTCCATGATCGTCTCGGTATTGGCTGCATCGTATGAGGTAATTGCCAGCCCCAAAGCCTCGGCGACCACCATGGCTGTTTCCTCGGTACGCCGATACGGCGTCGCATAGATCGCGTCGACGCCAGCGATAACGTCGGCATCAAGCAACTGCCTTGCAAGTTCTGCCGCGCGCCGTTGCCCTGCTTCGCTCAAGCCAGGATCATCTGCGGGCGTCATCGCTTTTTCAGCATGACGCACAAAAATTACGGTCGTAGTTGCCTGCAATTCAAAAAACCACGCCAGACCCAGCGCAATGGCAGAGTAGATGACGACAATCTGGATTCGGCGACGACGACGGCGGCGGCGACGATCAACATCGATCTTGGGTTTGGACATAGGATGCGACATTACTCGTCATCGTCCTCGTCGGCAACGACCCGATATTCACCTTCGATGATGCCGCCGTTGGAATTTTGCGCCTGCGATGCGCTGGACCTGGCACGACCGCGCAATTTGCGATTGAACCACCACAGGCGCAGTGCGACGATTGCGGCCAGTACCAATATGATGCTGCCGATAATCACCAACGCGAAAAAACCCAGCACGATCGACGCCCCTATCGCCAACGTGCCGAAAATGATTACGAAAATATTCGTAATCGGACTTCCCGCAGGCATTCCCCACTTGGGCGATGAAGTCATTGTTCCTTTTTCCTTGTATATAAACAGTGTATTATCATTGCTTTATGTACTTTTCTTAAAATATTAATCACTATTTTCGCGACCGCCACGGAGCGTTCAGACCCTAAATTGTGGGGATCATTCGCACTATTTTCAATATTACTCGCTAGAACGGCTTGAATCCTCCCAATACTGCAAGCACAATTCGCGGCGCTCGACCTGACACCGGAGAGGTGGCAGAGCGGTTGAATGCACTGGTCTTGAAAACCAGCAAGGGTTAGTAGCCCTTCGTGGGTTCAAATCCCACCCTCTCCGCCAAATTATTTCATAACATTTTGATAAATAATGAAAAATATTATTATTGTAAATCGTACCTACAGAAACACCTACAGCTTAGCGTTGCCTCTATTGCATATCGGCCGGAGGTTAGAGCATCGCTTCTCAAGATGTTGAACAATGCGTTGCGACTTCAAATGGAGGTTAACAATCGAAACCCTGCCCTCTCACGGCGGTAACAGGGGTTCGAATCCCCAGGGAGTACCAATGATTTCAAAAGCTTGCAGAATTTATTCTGAAAGCTTTTTGTTTTTCCGGCATATTTCCGGACTATTCCACACATCTCAATTGGCATCGTTAACGCTCTGAACTCGTGATCACAGGATTGGTGAAAAGCCAACAAGAGAGACGCATCGAAAGCGCAGCTGAAGAAAATCTTACAGTGAGAGTGGACTAGAACCCGGCTATCAATATTTACAAATTCTGCAGACGTCACAAGCTGCTCGTTCGCCTATCGGACGATAAAAAATTATGGATACTACGGGCCAATGCCCAAGATTAAGGCGCCAATATTGCAATTGGTCGAATCAAGAGACAGGGAAACGGCGTTCAACCGGCCAGGGACGGCCCGTGATCATGTCAGTCAGTGGTCATTCCGCCGTCGTGTTCTTATGCGTCGTTACTGCTTTGACGGATTTTTTCAATTTGCACGTCGAGCCCTTGCAGAAGCTTCGGGCCGGTCTCGAGTACCCATGCAACCGCCAAATAATTAACTACACCTCCGTGGATACTTGCATTCAACATTCCGGTAATTTCAGCGAGTACGCTCTGCTGTTCAGACGTCAGTAGATTATGCTTCTCCAGAGTCTTCAGAAGATATCCAAGCCCGCTGATTTTCAAATCAACACCTCCGATAGCGGCTAGTTCGAGAAGCCGTCGTTCGATTTGGTTGCGAAGTTCGGCCAAAGCTAGGTTCGGGTCTTGGTACGCGAGTGATTCGAGCAAATGTTTCTCGGATGCAGCTGGCACCTCTGGAACTCCCAATAGGCCAGCGGATTGCGCGTTTTTCTTTGCTCTTTCGTAGTCCCGGAACTCGAGTTTCCAACCACCGGGAAGTTCCACAGACTTGAAAAGTGGGAGAAGCCACGGAATTGCTGCTAACAGCAATAATGCAAGAGTCACACTGTCGATCGCAATATCTGGCCAGATCAGATGAACTAGTGCAGCAACGAGCGCGCCGACCGTAATGGTGACTTGAACCCTACGTTTGTTCACGTTAGTCAGCGACCTGGATCTGCGGCGTCCACCAGTCACCGGCTAATTTGGCAGCCGGAATACCGTCGAACTCTCCATGCGAATCAACGAGACCATGATCATCAATCCTAAGCATTAGTGCCCGATGCGATCGGGCTCTGAACCAATACCAGCCAGATTCAATTGGTGTGTTTGATGTCCAGTGGGTCGAGCTCACCATAGTCAGGATTCTACCGCAGAACGGCGGCCCACTCTCGGCTGCGCTCATATCAGGCAGTCGCCCTCGGGTCACGGCGATTTGTCATGCGCTGAGTCCCCTAATCTGCACGCCGGGTACGCTAGCGAGCGCTTTTGCAGTACGTTGGTCTGCAAGAATCGTTGTTCGAATAAATTCACAATCTTCAACAGTGCAATTCTTCAATACGACAATTCCAGTCAAACGAACCTTGTCAGGCAGCGCTATTACATCCCCACAGTCAATAAACCCGGAGTTGATGTAATTGCCGCCTATGATGGCCAGTGCGGCTGGCCCAACAAATTTACTATTCTTGAAGTGCTTATTTTCGTGAAGCTGTAAGGTCGGCAACCTTAGATCTTCGACAGGAATAATCAAGTCAGAAAAACTATGCGCAAGTGGGTTGATAGCAGTTCGCGGCTTTGCCAATGCATTGTTCAAATGTCTTTCAGAGTCTTTTAAGTGAGACGACTTGATTAGAAACAGAATTACCGAAATTACGACTGCTGTAATTAGACCTACCGCAATCCAATATATCGGCCCGAGATTCTCGAAAATCGGGTCGGATTTAGCGATAATTGCAGTCAGAGCGCTGCTTCCGCCAACAAAAACGAAGATCATAATCCGCCACACCCGCTCTGCAGCGGACAGGCCTGTCTCAAAGACTTCGATCCAGTTGAAAAGTCCCTTGCTACGCATGACTACTCCTCGGCGGATAATTATCCTGCAAAAGTGCTACATATGATGTCGTGCAATATAAGGCGTGTACGTCTGCTTTAGATCGACTCTTGCTGGCCGCTTCATTTTTTTTCTAAACGATCGACTGCCGGTCTTGTAGCTAAAGCAGCCCACTCTCCACCATACATAGGCAGGATTCTAGCTCAGAACCGCTGTCCGCTCCGGTCAGTGTCCACTGTTCACCCTAGCTTATTTATTCATCCACAAAGCGGCCGCTCAGAAGACTCCAAAATTACTGCGTTGAACGGTCGCTTTCGGCCGAGGCTGTGTGAAAACTCCGAAACAATCTCACCCCAGAGGTCGCCTTCAAATACAACGTGAGACGCTATTGACTGGCTTACGAGCCGATAACGTCCTGTTAGTAAGCAACTGACCTCAACTGATAATTCGTCTAGCGTGGAAACGATCTCAAGCGGTCAATTTTGAGTTTTCACACAGCCTCGGCCAAAAGCAGTCATTCGCCGTCGGTGGAGATCGTCTATTCCGGGCCTTGAGTAACGATATGACGAATTGTCGGGTAGAACTGGGTAAACGTACTGTCGAAGACTCCGTGTTCAGCGTGGCACTGTACGCATTCATTACCAGCCGGAAGCATTGCACTAGGTCCGCGCTCGTCGGCGGCGAACATATAGAATCCACGATTATCCTGATACTTCACTCGATCGATGACATGCATTTCGAGGGCCATAAGATCTCCCTGAACGAATCCGTTTAAGCCTGGTTCGGGCTTTTCCTGAGTCTGATAAAAGGACAAGAGGAACATTGTTCCATCTGCATACCTTCCATTTTCCAGCAGATAGGTATACGCGTTCAGCTCCAATTGCACCACACTGATAGGGCCTGGATTACTTGGATCGAACTCGGTCTCAGAATAGTCTCCTCCGATACTCGCACCAACGACTACCCACCTGTCTGTGTCCGAAGGGTAGATCAATTCATCCGACGGTGTGAATTGCGCGATTCCTAAGCCCTCTGGGAGATGCTCATCGGCAGTGGATTGTGCCAAGACGACGTGAACCCAACCCGCACCAACAACTACTGCTATCAAGATTATCCTCGTGCAGAGTTTTACGACGATTTGTCTCATAACCCCTCCTGACGACCAAAATCGTTCTTGCGTGGATTCTACCCGCGTATTTGGCCTATCGCGACGATCCGAACGTCGGCTTCGGGTCATTTGCGGCCCGTCAGAATCCTGTCACGCGAGCGGCCGCTTTTTGGGTCACTTACCTCGTCAGTCCCCGCCAGTGTTTGTAACTCAGCCGTCCAAATTGCACCGGTCTGTCACACCGATCACCTAGATTTCCGCATCGTGCGGAAACGGAAATGGGTGTTTCAACTTCTAAACACACACGAAAAGCGAGCGTCGTAGCCCCGTACGGCTCGTTGGCCAGGAAGGACCCGCGCTTAAAGTGATTGGCCCCTAGACCTCGCCTGACGAAATCCTCGGCTAACGCACCACCACTGACACTGTGTTGCCGCCTTTCACCAGCGGTATCACAACAAGCTGTGGCATCTAGGATCCAGCTGAGGATCGTTTTGCAAAGACATCTCAATGTCGGTGCGCGACAGATAGCGCGCGCTTGATACCGGCACATAGAGCACTGCTTCCCGAAGGCAGTTGGGCGTTTATAAGTAGTTGTTATTAATAGGCATGCTGGAGACGCTCGCGGACGCAAGTGCCTAACAGGTCATAACGGGTCAGGACTGATCCCGGCAATTTTCCGGCACTCTAAAAGCGGTTATCAGCCCGACGATGCGTGGGCTTGGTGCAAAAGGACGTGGCATCGCA
This sequence comes from Pseudomonadota bacterium, assembly GCA_022563255.1. Taxonomy (GTDB): domain Bacteria; phylum Pseudomonadota; class Gammaproteobacteria; order Steroidobacterales; family Woeseiaceae; genus UBA1847. The sequence continues at coordinate 20,349 of JADFNS010000006.1, read as the reverse complement.
TTATGGGCAAATCTATAGTTTCGGTAGAGTTTTTGCGCCCTTCAGCCGAATATCCCGAATTCGTGTTGTAGGCAGACTACTTCCGGATCGCGCAGGTTCAGGAAATTGGCAGCGAGACGATACTCGCTCAGATTGTCTTGGCCGATTTGAAATTGCACCTCGTCCGGATACTCGTAGCCATCCCGTCGATCATTCATAGCTACGATAGGACAATCAATTCTCGGGTTGTTCTCAAGAATCGCCGCGGCAAGATCAGCCGTAAAGGTCGCGATTCCGCACTGTCTCGGTAGGTACGAGCCGATAAGAGCGACTGATTTTGGTTGGGGCGACATGCTGACACAAGGCCGATGATCCGATTTGCTGCGATTTCAGCATGTGTAGTCTGCTGCGAGCCTTAACATTCACATAGGATGTTTTTTGATAACGTTCGACCCCGGTTTCATTCAGGCGTTAGACTGAGCCGAATATGGCGAGCAGCATACAAGACGACATCCAGGTCTGCATCCAGGGCGTCAGCCGCAGCTTTCGGGAAGGTGACCAGCTGCACTCCGTACTCAAAAATCTCAATGCCGAGTTCATTCGGGGCGAGACGGTTGCGCTCAAAGGCCGCAGTGGCTCGGGCAAATCGACACTGCTGAATATCATCAGCGGCATCGATCAGCCCGATTCCGGTCGGGTCGAGGTCGCGGGCCTGGATATCACCGCCATGTCCGAGCGCGACCGGACATTATTCCGGCGTGAGCACATTGGCTTCGTCTATCAGGCGTTCAACCTCATATCGACACTGACGGTGGCGGATAACATCCGGCTCGTCCTCGAACTTAACGGCGTATCAGAGCCGGAAATCGCCGAGCGTATTGAGGAGCTTCTGGCCTCAATCGAGCTCGCGGACCGAAAGAACAGCTACCCGGACGTGCTGTCGGGCGGCGAACAACAGCGGGTTGCGATAGCGAGGGCGATTGCCCACAGGCCCTCGCTGTTACTCGTCGATGAACCGACCGGTAATCTCGACGACAAAACAACCGAAGGCGTACTCGAATTGCTTGACGGACTCGTTCGTCAGGCAGGGGGCACCATGATCGTGGCGACACACAGTGCCCGGGTGGCTTCGTTTTGCGATCGAGGGCTCGAGTTATGCGACGGCGTGCTCGTTGCCGCCGACGGACGCGACTGATGCCGGCGCTCTATCGCGCAAGCTTTGGCTACCTCTTGAGGCACCCGTGGCAGCTCGCCTTGGCGCTGCTTGGGATCTGTGTCGGCGTGGCCGTCATGGTCGCAGTGGATCTCGCCAACGAAAGTTCAAGACAGGCATTTCGGCTGTCGATGGATACGATCAACGGCGAGGCGACGCATCAAATTGTCCAGGGCCCCGCGGGTGTCGACGAAACCCTTTATGTGAGACTCCGCCTAAAGGAGGGCATTCGATCGATCGCCCCGGTCGTCGAGGGCTATGTCGACATCGGCAACATTACAATGAAGGTACTTGGCATCGACCCGTTCGCCGAGCGCGAGTTTCGTAACTATTCGATGTCGGATTCCGTCGTCAGTGTCAATGATACCTACCGCCGCGTGCTGACCGTCTCTGGCGCGGTTCTGATGTCGGAGCAAACGGCTAGATCGCTAAATCTGAGTCCCGGCGATCGATTCGACGTTTCCGCAGGGGGGCGGGCCTATCGCGCCGAACTTGTGGCTATCGTCGGTGGCAGTGATGATCGCGGGCTTGACAACCTCATCATCGCTGACATCTCGACCGCGCAACTATGGCTGGCCATGCTCGGCAGGCTCACCCGCATCGACGTCAAGATCCCGCAGGACGACGCAACAGTTATCACTGACAAAATACGTAATGCACTGCCGATCGATGGCCAACTCCTAAACGCCACCGGCCGCACCCGGTCCGTTATTGCGATGAGTGCGGCCTTCATGACGAACCTGACGGCCATGAGTCTCTTAGCGCTTCTCGTTGGCGTATTCCTTATATACAACAGCGTCAGCTTCGCCGTATTACAGCGAAGACGGCTGATCGGTGTGCTTCGGGCACTCGGGCTTACGCGCCGCCAAATCTTCACGCTGATCCTGACCGAGGGCCTGGTGCTGGGAACAATCGGCGCCGCACTCGGTGTCCTGATTGGCATGTGGCTCGGCCAACAATTGCTGGTGTTGGTCTCACGCTCGATTAATGATCTCTACTTCGTGGTCAACGTGACAGATGTGTCCTTAAGTCCACTCTCCGCCGCCAAGGGACTGATCGCGGGATTAGGCGCGACCGTCATTTCGGCCATCGTGCCCGCCATGGAGGCTGCGTCCTACCAGCCGCGGCTCGCACTTTCGCGCTCGGTGCTGGAGCACAAGACCAGCAAACTCATGCCTGCCATCGCTGTCGGCGGCATCGGCATGGTCGTTTTGGCCGTAATCCTCATCCAAGTCTCCGGCACCAGCCTGGTTGCCGGTTTGACGGCGCTTTTTCTGATGATCTTGGGTCTGGCGCTCTGCATTCCGATCACCGTACGCGCCTGCGCCAGTCTGATCGCGCCAATGGCCAACAAAGTCGGCGGCACCACGGCCAGACTCGCGATTTCCAGCGTCGGCGCGTCCTTAAGCCGTACCAGCGTTGCGATAGTCGCACTTGCCGTCGCCGTCTCGGCAACGGTGGGTGTCAGCATTATGGTCGACAGTTTTCGCGGCTCGGTCAGCGACTGGCTCGGCAACACCTTGCGCTCCGACATCTATATCAGTGTTGCCCGCGGCACGCTCGATACGGATTTGGTCGACGAACTCGTGCGCGTACCCGGTGTTGCGCACCACAGCAGCAGCCGGAGAGTCTGGCTCGAATCCGAAACCGGCCGCACTCGCATCATTGCGCTCAAAATGGCACCGGGGAGTTACGCCGGCGTCGATCTGCTCGACGCCGAGCCGCAAGACGTCTGGAATTCATTTGACGAGGAGGGCGCCGTCATCGTCTCCGAACCCTATGCCTATCGACATGATGTTCGACGAGGCGATACGCTGTCGCTGAACACCATGCACGGCGATAAAGTTTTTCAGATCGCTGCAACCTACCGCAGTTACGATGCTAATGCGGGCAGCGTTTTGATGAGCCGCCACACCTATGAATCCCACTGGAACGATCCGACCATCGGCGCGATCGGGCTTTACTTGAGTCCCGACGCCAAACCCGATGAGGTCATCGAACAACTGCGCAAAGTCAGCGAAGGCCGCCAGTCTTTGTTGATCCACTCGAATAGGGAGATCCGGGATATATCGATGCAAATATTCGACCGTACCTTCATCATCACTGATGTCCTGTACTGGCTGGCGGTCGGCGTCGCGATCATCGGCATCCTGGGTGCAATGCTGGCGCTGGAGCTCGAACGGGGACGGGAATTCGCTGTCTTGCGAGCCATTGGTATGACCCCGGGTCAGCTGGGCACCATGGTGACAGTGCAAACGGGCTTCATGGGTCTTCTGAGTGGTCTCGCGGCGATCCCCCTGGGCTTGTTGATGGCCTGGGTGCTCATCGACGTCATCAACCGCCGTTCCTTCGGCTGGCAGATGGATATTGAAGTCTCGCCCGACGTTCTCGTCACGGCAGTTGCCTTATCCGTGATCGCCGCTTTGATTGCCGGTATCTTCCCTGCCTACCGTGCGGCCAGCAGCCAGCCGGCACTGGCCATGCGCGACGAATGACATGAAGAAGGGTATCTTCATCATTCTTATCACGCTGATTCTCGGCATCACGGTGAGCCAACTCTGGCCACCGACCGATACGATTGGCACCGATCCCCGATACGTCGTCGGCTCCTCGCGCCTTGCTGAACTCCTGAGCGATCGGGGGATCGGAGCTTATGCTCAGGCTACCGAGCCCAGAGACTTTGCCTTCCCTGAAGACCACGGGTCCCATCCGGACTTCCGTCACGAATGGTGGTACATCACTGGCAATCTCGACGGTGAGAACGACGAGCGCTTCGGCTTCGAACTGACGATATTTCGCTTCTCATTGACGCCGGTACATGACCATGATCCCAATGCGTCCGCCTGGAAAACCAACCAAGTCTACATTGGCCACTTCGCGATAACCGATGTCGGGAACGCGAACTTCCACGTCGCGCAACGCTACGCGAGAGGCAGTCTCGGCCTCGCCGGGGCACAGGCAGATCCTTTCCAGATTTGGCTCGAAGATTGGACCATCAAATTCAAAAATGATAATTGGCAAATCAATGCCAGCGACAAGGACATCGCAATTGACCTGACCCTAAGCCCGCTCAAGCCACCGGTCCTGAACGGCATCGACGGTCTGTCGCAAAAATCGTCCGAGCGCGGCAACGCCAGCTACTATTACTCCATCCCGAGACTGCGAACGGTTGGTACGCTACAAATTGAGAACGAGGATTACTCCGTCACCGGCCTCTCCTGGCTCGATCACGAGTGGGGCAGCAGTGGCCTGTCCAATGAACATCAAGGATGGGACTGGTTCTCAATACAGCTTTCCGATGGCAGCGACCTGATGTTCTACAGCTTGAGAAAAAACGACGGCAGCCGCGATCCGTACAGCGCTGGCACCTGGATCACGGCCGACGGACACAGCGTGCATCTGAGTAACGATGACGTAGACATCGGCGTCGAGGACTACTGGGATAGCCCCCTTGGTGGAACTTACCCGATGGCCTGGCACCTCCGCATTCCGCAGATCGATCTCCATCTGAGTCTGAGACCGGTCCTCGACGCCCAGGAACTCCGCACGACAGTACGCTACTGGGAAGGCGCAGTGGATGTCGTCGGGCAAAAGGCAGGCATGCCTGTTGAAGGACGTGGTTATGTGGAACTGACGGGCTACGCGCGCCGGGACCCCGGATAGCAGCGACGCCCGATCAATACGAACCTGCTGGTCTTCTGGGGTTCACTGCTCGCCTTAGGGCGATCCTCACCCTAAAGGGCGCCTTCGGCGTCCAAAATGCTATCGCATTTTGTGAACCTCCGGCCCCTGCCTCCCGAAAACGGAAATAGACCTGTAAGTATTTGATTAAATTAATAGTCTGGCGCAAGGCGCCCGTTGCAAATGCGGTACCTATCACAACCGTGCAGAGCCGTGTCACACGATTCTCACACAGGGCAGAAACCGAACGATAGCGAGTGATTATCAATTCGCCACACGCAGGCAGCATGAATTGTACTGATGGACGGTCGGATTGATTCGCACGGTTATCACAAACTGGAGGAGTAGATTTAATGGACACACAGTGTTTCCGACGGAATGACCATAATCAAATTACCAAATTGACCATATGCGATATGCTCCACCGCATTGTAACTGGGCTCGGTGCTGTACCCCGTTGAATATTGACATTACTTAAAAGAGCGACTTTCAAAGAGCAAACTTGCAACCTATTATGAACCTCTCCGATGTCTACACTTTTAAGAAAGTAGCTGCGACGTTAAGCTTTTCCGATGCGGCGCGTCAGCTTGGCGTTAGCCGATCTGCTGTTAGCAAGCAAATTAATCGACTCGAAAGAGACCTTGGAGTTGTACTAATCAACCGTACAACCCGCAGCGTCAATTTAAGCGAAGCAGGGCGTACATTCGATCAGTACACGTCTGAGATTGACACGAAAATCGAGCATGCTGCAGAAATTGTGCGCAGCACGAAGCAAAATCCGCAGGGCACGGTGGCGTTAACGATACCTTCCAGTCTAGGTGCCGCACTAATGCCGGCCCTTATCAGTAAGTTTCAACAGGACTGGCCAGAACTGAAACTCAGCACTCACTTTGGTGACCACATAGTGGATATGATTGCCGGGAACTTCGACCTCGCGATTCGAATATCTCGAAAGCTAGAGGACTCCAGCTTCGTGTCGCGGCGGTTGTATACGACCCACAACGTACTCGCTGCCTCACCCGGCTATCTGAATAAATACGGTGTACCTGAGCACCTCGCTGACCTAAAAAATCACCGCTGCCTCGGCCTTGGTGATGCCGTCAATCTTGGCACAACTTGGCGATTCCTGGAGTCCGGTGAGATCGTCGACGTTCCGATCACATTTAGCAGTTCGGCGAATAACAATCTTGTACTGATTCTGTCCGCATGCCTGGACGATGGCATCGTCTACTTGCCAGAGATTTGCATCAGCAGCGAGCTCGTTCGAGGACGACTTCAGGAAGTTTTACCCCAATTTGTTGATCCGAAATCGTACGGAGTTTATGCCGTTTACCCGCATCGTAATGCGGCAGCCAAGGTGAAAGTACTGGTGGACTTTATCGAGGCCGAATTAGGAATCATGGCGACTGTTGATCGATGGAAGCCCTTGTCCAAGCATGACTCCAGTGCGACAGACGAAGTGGATCAAAGCGATCCCAGTATTGTTCGCCCTAATGTCGCGTGATTATCAAAAGATAACCGTACCTACTCAGGCGCAATCATCGAGTTCTATTGACTAGATAAATGTGAGTATCTCCCATGGCCCACCTCGCGCTGTTGATTGATGATGTTGTTGTACAAGTTTTTCCCCTGGATAAGTCGTCCGTGACTATTGGCCGATTACCAAAATGCGATATCTGCATAGATGACGAGAGCGTGAGTTCGATCCATGCTCTGATCAAGATCACGCCCAATGAGCTGTTAGACGGACATGACGATGTCGTTATTTACGACATGCAGAGCACAAACGGGGTAGTCGTAAACGATCGAAAAGTTGAGCGTTGTCAACTGCATCCAAACGATGTCGTGGCGATCGGTTGGAATCGCTTCAAATTCTTCGACGAACAATCCCAAGGACGAGAGACTACTGTGTTAATGATGTTGGATTAGTTGTCTGTGGCGAATTATTGTTCAAGCCACGGTGTTGACAAATCAATGTCCGAGCACGACGAGGCTCCCAATGTTGATTCGGTTATGAGGCCGTTGCGCAATTCCAAGACGCAAAGGCGCGCTGCACCCCAAGGGCAGGCTTCGCGCTCGGAAAAATCGATAGTGTTTGGCCGATATCAAATGCCGCCCCAGATTGAATAGATTGTAGACAGCCGTGTGAGTGCTCAGAAACCGTTGGGCCTGATGAGTGGATTTGAACCGCCGCATACCTCGCTCCCTGACCCTGGTCGGTTGATGTGAAAGCTCTGCTTGATTGTTGGCATATTGGGAGGTGTCATGGATCGTGTCCGGTATGAGTTCGCGGTGAGCGACACCGTAACTTCTCAGCTTGTCGGTGACGACTCGTCTGGGTTCACTGCCACTCGCACGTAGTAGGCGTTTGAAGAATCGCTTTGCTGCCCTTGAATCTTAACGAAGACTTCGTCGATAAAGAAAGTATCACCGAAACCCTGGTGCCGGCGCCGAAGTCGCTGCGCATACTTCGGGCCGAATTTGATACACCACAACCGGATCGACTCGTAGCTGATCCCAATACCTCGCTCGGCCATAAGATCCTCGATGTCGCGGCTGCTCAGACTGAAGCGATGATAGAGTCAGAGCGCGAAGCCTGCCCTTGGGGTACCGCGTGTTGAAAGATCTCGGGCGGAAATCGGTGGCGTTTGCACTGATTATTGGGTGTACTCATTCCGCCATTGTCGCTCAGCCGCCGTTAATTTGTCAGTACCCCATCGCCTGTTGCCCAAGCAACAAGACGACTGCCGTCTTACCCAGCCTGAGTATCAGGCCTATCTTTCCAGTTACGATTTTCATTATGGTACTCCTTACCTTTCACTAAATGCTGGCATTGCCGGCGGTTGCCAAAACGAAGTTCTGCGAAAGCAGTTCCTCATTCCAAAATTGCTGCAAAACGCGCAGTTGCCTGCGCGCCTGCAGCCAAATCATTTTTCATGACCCAGCGAATGTGCGTGTAGTCTTTAGCTTCAGCCGGGCGTGACTCACCGTCCTCGGTTACCGTCAGGTCGCTCGCCGCCGCAAAGCTCGCGCCGTCGTCCACGGAAAACGTGATGTCCGTACCCGCCCCAAAAGCCGAACCGTCGACGTACACCAGGCCGTCCTCAATGGGGTTCGTAATCACGACCTTTTCGGCGGACTCGTCACTGATGTTGGTGAACGTAATCGTGTAAATAACGCGCTCACCCGGCACCACGACATCGGCCGCGACAAGACGTTGTTCGGTCTCGCCGGCCTCGTTCACAAACGTCTCCTGTTTCTGCACAGTGGTCTGCATATCCAGATGGCCCTGGGCTACGGCCGCAAAGGCCATAAGGGTCAGGATCAAACTCATTAAAATTTTCATAATCACTCCTCACTCTGCATCTCTATCGTTTAAAACAATCAATCGATCGTTACCTGGAAGACCACGGTCTGAAGCCCGTCTATCAGCGTCAGATCGCCAAGTCGGACAACGACAGTGGGTGCACCGGTATCGAAGAAGATCGAATTCGGCAGTGCCGGTATTGGATCGAAGTCGTCACCCACGACAATGCTGTTTATCGCCAGCTGATAAGTTTCCGTGCCGTTGCCCGTATTCGTCACTGTGAACAACAGCGAGCGCGCGGTGCCATTGGGCAGCACCACAACCTGGCCACTCTGCGGCGTCACCACTACGTCAACACGCTCGGCGACCAGGAATGTGACGGTATTGGAAACGACCCTTTCGGCAGAATTGACGAACACGAAGTCGACCGTGGCCGTATTCTCGATGATCGTGCCAACTACGGTACCGACAGCAAAGGCATGCTGCGTTAACGCCAATGTCATGACAGCGCACATGACTGCGCGCGCGAGAAGTGCTCGCGTAGCGCTTAACATTGCCCGCAGCAATGAAATCAAAGTCGGTGCCTCCACAGCATCAGAATGTCAGGCGCCAGAACGCCAAAACGCGCCAAATTGGCGCGCCACAATTCATGACTGTCAAGTTCCCAGAAACGCCGTCGATTTGCCATAATTACGGCGTGTATGTGCCCAGATTGTGATCGTCCTCACACTTGAACTGTGAAGTAGTTCACATACTACAATTCGCAATTCACTCTGCAATTCGGCGCCGCATCAGTATAATTCGCCACCTGAATCAGACGGCTGATAAAATCGGCCAGACGCACATCTCACTTGCAGAGATTTTTCAATGACGACCAAGCATTCGGCACTGCAGACCTGGGTGGACCAGGTTGCAAGTCACACACAGCCTGACGCTGTGCACTGGTGCACGGGAACTGACACCGAATACCAGGAAATGATCGAGTTAATGCTGGCGGATGGCACGTTGAGCGCGCTCAACGAAACACAGTATCCGAATTGCTACCTGCACCGTTCCGATCCCAGCGACGTGGCTCGCGTTGAGCACCTGACTTTCGTCTGCATGGACAACGAGGATGACGCCGGGCCGAACAATCACTGGATGAAACCCGCGGAGGCCCACGCGAAGGTCGATGCGCTGTTCGACCGCTGCATGAAGGGTCGTACGATGTATGTCATTCCGTACTGCATGGGCCCGATTGATTCACCCTACTCGCGCTGCGGAGTCGAAATCACGGACAGCGCGTACGTCGTTGTCAATATGAAACTCATGACGCGCATGGGCAACAAGGCACTGACACGCATTGAATCTGACGGGAGTTTTGTCAAAGGCCTGCATTCGACGGGCGATCTCCATCCCGAACGGCGCCTGATCATGCATTTTCCGGACGAACTCAGCATCAAGAGCATCGGCTCGGGTTACGGCGGCAACGCGCTGCTGGGCAAGAAATGCCATGCGTTACGTATCGCCAGCTACCAGGCACGTCAGGAAGGCTGGCTCGCCGAGCACATGCTGATCGTCGGTCTGGAAAGCCCCGACGGCGACATGCACTATATTGCCTGCGCATTTCCGTCCGCGTGCGGCAAAACCAACCTGGCGATGCTGATACCGCCGGCATCACTGCCGGGCTGGAAAGTCTGGACGCTGGGCGACGATATCGCATGGTTGCATCTCGACGATGACGGCAAGCTGCGTGCCATCAACCCGGAATCCGGCTACTTTGGCGTGGTGCCAGGCACCAACGAGAAAACCAACAAGAATGCCTACGACATGATCAAGCACGACGCGATCTACACCAACGTCGCAATCACGAAGAATAATGAACCGTGGTGGGAGGGCAAGAAAGACGGCTCGCCAGCCATAGACTGGCAAGGTCGGGACTACGACGCGGCGAATGGCACAGCTGCGCACCCAAACTCTCGTTTCACGGTAGCCGCAACCAACAATGCGAGTTACTCAAGCCTCGCCGAGGCCCCGGAAGGTGTGCCGATTTCCGCTATCGTCTTCGGCGGCCGCCGCAAAAAACTGGCACCCCTCGTATACGAGGCGAAGAGCTGGGAGCATGGCGTGCTCATCGGTGCTGGTGTCGCATCGGAGACGACGGCTGCCAATATTGGCGAAGTCGGAGTCGTGCGGCGCGACCCGATGGCGATGAAACCTTTCTGTGGCTACAATTTCGCTGATTATTGGGCCCACTGGCTGTCGTTCGCGAAGCGCTCTGACAAGCTGCCCAGGATCTTTCACGTCAACTGGTTTCGCCAAAATGATGACGGCGAATTTTTGTGGCCAGGCTTCGGTGAAAATTTGCGGGTACTGCGCTGGATCATAGACCGTTGCGAAGGCCGCGTTGCAGCCAATGAAACGCCGATCGGCTATCTGCCGCATCCGGTCGATATTGACACAACGGACCTCGACATCAGCGATGCGGCTATGACGACCTTGACCTCTATCGATCGGGATCAGTGGCGAGCAGAAATGGAATCCATCGGCGAGTATCTCGACACCTACGGCGACCGTTTGCCCGAGGCGCTGCGCCAGCAGCAGCAAGACATCGTGAAAGCGCTCCTACACTATTCCAGCGTCTTGTAACGAATCGCGCGGTCTGAATCAGGCGCCTCGGTGCGGCCCAGTCCGATCGTGCCTTCATCGCCAAGCACCGTTGAATCCCGACGCACGAAGATTTCCTGTCCCTGCGCGCTCTGCAGGAAAGTACCATTCGTGCTCTGATCCACGAGCATGAACTTGCCGCGCCGCATTTCGATTTTCGCGTGAATTCTTGAGATCAGATTGCCTTTGATGACCAGATCATTGTCGTCGGCGCGCCCAATGTTAATACTCTTGCGCTTATCGCTGACTTCCACTGTTTTATCGCGGAAATTCAAGAGCAATTTCGAGGCCCTGCGCGACCGGGTCTCCCACTCGATCGTGGGCAACATGCTGGTTGCCTCGTCCGGTTGCCAGACCAATTCGAACAACGCGACTTCGTCGAGACGGCCACGTACCGTGGCGACATCGATCTGCCTGGCTTGATTGCGAAGCTCGGTGCTCATGTGCTCGACCGTAGAGCCGGAAATAACGATTTGTCCGGCTTTCGCTTGTGACGTCATGCGGTTGGCCGTGTGTACCGCGGCACCAAAAATGTCGTTCTGCTCCTGAACCACCGGGCCAAAATGACAACCGATGCGAATTTGTACCGGGATTCCGCCTTCTTTCTTGCCCACCGTGGTAATGCGCGATTGCATCATGACACTCGCGCCCATGGCCTCGTCGACCGTGCCGAAAGTCGCCATGATCTCATCGCCAATGGTTTTGATAACGGTGCCGCTGAACTGGAAAGTCGCGTCTTTCATGATGTCCAGGCACGCCGCCACCGTCTCGCTGGCCCTGGTATCGCCATATTTGTCATACAGTTGCGTACTGCCGACAACGTCGGCAAACAGAATTGCAACTTCGAGATCTTTCGCCATTACACGGCCCACAACTTATAGCGACAAGCCACTAATAGTACTACTATTTTTCAGCGACGATATAAGCAATCCATGCAAGATCGGCTTCGCCTTTTTCATCCGGCGTGAACTCACCGTTGCCTTCGCCGTCCTCATCCTCGCCCTCCCAGTAGAGCGTCGCCTTGCGAAATCCGGCTTCCAGCAGCAGCTCGCGAATCTCGGGAGCTGACCACAACCGCCATTCGTAGGTGAAGGCCTTCTTGATTTTCGAGCCATCCTTGAACTTGAAATGGATATGGCAACGAATGAAATTGCTGACCGGGTGAAATTTAGCCTGATGCCAGATGTATGAAAAACCGTGTTTCTTGTACTTGGTCTTTTCTTTGAGCTCTTCCTGAGCTTCGGGGCCGCCAAACATGTCGCAGAAAAATACACCACCGTCGTTCGTTGCCTCGTAAGCACGCTCGAAGTACGCCCGCAGTGTGTCGCGCGTATCGAAAATAAAATAGCTGAAATTGAATGCAGCCAGCACGTCAACCCTGGGCGTGTCGACCACCATGACGTCCGCCTCGATCAGGCTGACCCGGGCCCGATCCTCGATGTCTAGCTTGCCGACACGATTGGCGCGGCCCCACTCCAGCACCGCTGCGTCAATATCGACACCGATCGCCTGAAACTCTTTGCCCTGACGGACCCACTCGCACGAAGCACTCGCGGTACCGCAAAAGTCTTCACGAAACAGGTAAGCCGTACGGCCAGTCAGCTGTTTGAACGTCGTTTGCAGAAACTCGACTTCGTGTTCCACGTTCTGCACCGACAACTCGTAGAGTTCATGGATGTCCGCTTGCTCAGCCATGGTCAGGTGTTTACTTGCAGATTTGGCACTCATAGGTCTGACTGCGTCCGTTTTTCAGGTTCTCCGAATGGCCTGCATTGTAGCGGTCTGGGCGGCGAGAGGCATAGAGTTTAGTGCATTGACCAGTACTTCCGTTCCGGCACCGTGGACGTGGGCGTGCTCGCTGATGTATCTCCGCCAGGCCCTGGCCCCGGGCTGACCTGCGAACAAGCCCAGCATGTGCCGGGTCACTCGCGCCAATGGCACGCCAGCGGCAACAACGGAATCGATGTATGGCAACATCTGCTCAACGATCTCGCGTCTTTCCGGCAGTGACCGGTCAGGATTAAAGTGATGCTCCAGCTCAGCGAGAAAATACGGCTGGTGATAGGCCTGACGACCGATCATCGCACCGTCGACGTGCTGTAGAACTTCGTCGACCTGATGGACATCTGCCAATCCGCCATTGATGACGACCTCAAGATCCGGGTACTCACGTTTGAGGCGATACACGCGTTCGTAATTTAGCGGCGGTACGGTGCGATTGTCCTTCGGACTCAAGCCATCCAGTATTGCGATGCGTGCATGCACGACAAACTTGCGGCAACCTGCCTCGACCAACGCATCGACAAACGTTTTGAGGAAGTCGTAGCTGTCCCTGTCATCGATACCGATGCGTGTCTTGACGGTAACCGGGGTGTCTGCCTGCTCCCGCATGGCGCGGAAACAATCGGCAACTGTTGTGGGACTGGCCATCAGGCACGCGCCGAACTGACCACTCTGTACACGATCACTCGGACAACCGACATTGATATTGATTTCGTCGTAACCGTATGCGGCCGCCTTTCTGGTCGCACTCGCCATCCACTCAGGATTGCTGCCACCCAATTGCAGCGCGATGGGGTGTTCGTCTTTGTTGTATTGCAGAAATCGTTCGGCATCGCCGTGATGAATGGCAGCTGCCGTTACCATTTCGGTATACAGAAACGCGCTCGGACTGAGCAGGCGCAGGAAGTAGCGGCAATGACGATCGGTCCAGTCCATCATGGGGGCGACGGCTATTCTTGAACGCATTTGCATAGCGGCCTTATTGGTCATATTCTATTTTAAATCAACAAGTTATTGTTAACTATTTTGTACTGATTTTGTACCTGTTGTCGTCCTTTTAGTATGACTTCGAGCGCATGTCGCACCGTGTCGCACCAGAAATCGGCTCATGTCGCACCGAAATCAGCAGATTTGAGAGTATTTCCATGGCCACAATCAGAACCCGTCAACGCAAAGACGGCAGTCTAGCGTATCTCGGCGAAGTTCGAGTCAAGCGTGACGGCGAGATCGTTCATCGAGAGTCGAGGACGTTTGACCGACCGCTGATGAACTCAACGCACTGACTGAGTTATTCGAGCGTCGTGACAAGCGACGTTCGAACATACCGATGAATGACATCATGTGGTTTGCGATTTTCTCCGCACGACGACAGAGCGAAATCACTGACCTCCTCTTCAGCGATAACGATGAAGAATCGCAAACTGTAGCCGTCCGTGATCTCAAACACCCAACCGAACGAGACCTAATTCGACGTTTCAAATACACGCCGGATGCGTGGGAAATCGCATGTTGGCAGTTGCACGACAAGGACAGGATATTTCCGTATGAACCGCGATCAATCGGCAGCGCCTTCCGCCAGGCGTGCAAACTCCTTGAAATTCACGACCTACGTTTTCATGACCTGCGCCATGAAGCCACGAGTCGATTATTCGAGGCGGGGTATTCCATTGTCGAGGTACAACAATTCACGTTACACGATAGCTGGGGAACCTTGAGCCGGTACACGCACTTACGGCCCGAGCAAGTAGAGGTACGAACTAGAACAACGGTCAAGAATTTCAGACCATGAATTCGATAATGCGCACAAGGGAATATCTGTAATCTGAGTTAGGTGCAATTTCGCACGCGGAGCTAGCGCATGGGAAAACGACACGATATCGATAAAGCCGTGCGCAATATGAAGAATTGGGCAGACCGACCTGAATGGTCGGATGAACTATCAATTGTCTTCGATGCCCATTTTGCGGCCGTTCGCAAACATGTCGACATCAGTCCAGGGGAATTCCACCAGAATATTGTGGAGAGCGATTACGGCGGCATGCTGTTTGGTATTGTGTTCGAAGATTTTCTCAGCCAAAATTTGTCACCGAGTAACAAAAACATAGTCGACGATTACTTGGCACGTCGTGGCTGGCGCGAGAGCGTAGTCAGCCGCCGCTATTTGCAACAGCTTCGAAATTCCGTTCTTAGTCTTTACGAAGTGACCCAGGTTTTCCCCGGCAAACATTGTGAATTGACCGACTTGGTCCGTGGCGGAAAAGCGATCCGCGTTCATGAAAATATGGGCACCCTTAACATGGTCAAGTGGGATCGGATCGCGGCTCGCGTCTTGAATACGAATGGCAAGTATACTTTTTCCGGTGGCATCCTTCCGTTCCCCCACGAAGCATCGCAAGAATTACTAAGTGTGCTGACGAAATCGCGAAAAAGATTTCGTAGAAGGCGCTCACGCATATCTGACACGAACCCCAAGGCAAACCTGCCATCTCCGGAGAGTCCGGATGACCTGTTTCTCAGGGATGCCTGCCCCGCCTTCACTGCCGTCTGGCTAGTACACATTCTGGAACAAATGCAAGCGCCGTTGCCTGAAATAGTTAATCGTGACGGTGCTTCTCTTGTGTTTTGTGAAACCCGATTTCCATTTCTGAAGGGAAAGGCTGCGGATATTGCAGGGCGGTTGGACGCCGCCGCTGAATGGAATCGTAGCGGCCCGCAAGAGGATGCCTGGATCTGGCTACCGGAACCGAAAGCAATATGTGAAGAGCCACCAGGTGGTATGGGCTTTGACACGTCGCTCGAAGGACAACGCCCGATCAGTGGCACGCTGGAACTGAAGGACGTGCTTACGCTCTTCACCAACTCGCTGGAACGAGCGGAGCGAGGAACAGATGTACTGCGGGAGCTACTGGACAACCTCATTGGCCCTGCCCTAAGCATGCTGCAAACACCATCGATCCGAGAATCGAGGAGGAGATTGTCCATAACACATTGGATCAGCATTACCGCCAAATTCTGGATGAACCCATTCCAGCGCTTGGTAACAAGACCCCGCGGCAAAGTGCAAGGAACAAAACTGGGCGGCGAAAAGTCATCGAGTGGTTAAAATATCTGGAAAACAATGAACTGCACCGTGCTGCGGAAGCTGGACAGGAACCGTATGACAGCAGCTGGATGTGGAATGAACTGAAATTAACTTCACTGACAGATGTGTCCGAATAATATGCAGAATTATGACCCAATGCTCGAAGTCGACGCCAAGCTATGGGGCTTGCTCGATGAGGATGAGCGCGTCAGCATGGTGATGAAGTACCACCAAGAGGCAGACATAGAACTGCCGGACGAATACACCCATGCCCTGCTGCATGTAATTGTTGAGAATCAGATAGCACTGGGATAACAAACGCCCGTCGAAGCAGCGCTTCACAGATTGACCGATGAGAATCTCGATCGTCACGATGCGGTTCATGCGATCGCAAACATCCAACGCGGCAGCACTGGAATTCAAAATGATCTTGCGGGAGTTTTGCGTAATTGGTTGAGGATTACAGAAATCCCAACGGCAACTATCGGAGATTCTCACCCAAGATGTCGCACACTAGATCCACTCATCAACAGCTTGGTACAAATAGGGTTGTTCCGCCAACTCCTCGAATCGATCAAAAAAAGCATCGTAGTATTAGACGGTGTGCGGGAATCGACACAGAGTTGGCGCGAGGTGCTGCTGAAGCTCAAATCACGCGGCATGAATATTCCTGAATTGGCTATCGGCGATGGCGCAATGGGTTTTTGGGCAGCGCTGGAGGAGGTCTATCCCGAGTCTCGCCAGCAACGCTGCTGGATGCACAAGACCATGAACGTGCTCAACTGCCTGCCGAAATCGGGCCAGGCAAAAGCGAAGCAGGCGCTGCATAATATCTGGCAGGCCGCCACCCAGGCAGAGGCGGAGAAGGCATTCGATTTGTTTATTCGAACCTACGAGGCCAAATATCCGAAGGCCACCATTTGTCTGCAAAAAGATCGCGAGGAGCTCATGGCTTTTTACGATTTTCCGGCACAGCACTGGCAGAGCATTCGAACCAGCAACCCGATTGAATCCACCTTCGCGACCATCCGACATCGGACCAAACGCTCGAAAGGCTGCCTGACTCGTGACGGCATGTTGCACATGATGTTCAAACTCGGTCAGTGCGCCGAGAAGAATTGGAGACGACTACGCGGTTTCGATTACCTCGCCAAACTGGTCACCGGAATTAAATTTAAGGACGGAGTCGAAGTGATGCAAGTCGATCAGATTGCCGCTTGATGAAACTTCTGAAACACCAGATTTGACCTTAACTCCAAGAACAATGGGTTTAAGGTCGCAAATAGAACTTGTTTTGTCGCATTAGGTTTGCAATTTGTTCAAAATAATATGTCATCTTAGGAGACTTTATTATAGTGTTTTACGAACATCTCTTAAATCAAAAACAATCGACAACCTAAACAATATCGAGGCATTTATCATGTCGCCGAACAAACGTATTGTAAGTTCAAACCAAGTAAGTTGCGAACGCCGTGTGCCGGTAAATCTCCGTAACAGTGGCGATCATGACGCAAAGATGCTGATATCTCAGCGTATCCGCAAATCCCCTTTCCATCATCTATCGCAGGAAGCTGGAGCGTGGTGTTATACAATATATAATCGCATCTATCACCCAAGAGCCTATATACCGAAAGAAGAAGGCGGTTTATTGAAGGAATATGAGTATCTGACCGAGCATGTTTCGATGTGGAATGTCGCTGTGGAACGCCAAATACAAGTGATTGGATCTGATGCCGCAAAATTTGTCGATCTGGTTATTACCCGATCAGTGGACAAAATTAGTCCTCGTACAGCGCGATATGTGATCTTGTGCAACCAGTATGGTGGAATACTTAATGATCCTGTTTTGCTCAGACTATCGGATGACGAATTCTGGTTCTCACTTTCAGATAGTGACATTGGCATTTATCTGCAAGGCATTCAGGCAGTTACAGATTACGATGTCGATGTCAATGAAATCGATGTCTGCCCAGTACAGATCCAGGGTCCCAAATCCATAGACCTAATGGTTAAGCTGTTTGACGATAGCGTAAAGAATATTCCGTATTACGGCCTCATGGAAACAGATCTAAATGGACTCAAAGTGATCCTCAGTCAAACGGGTTTCTCTGCGGAAAAGGGATATGAGATTTTTCTCTATGACGCCACAATACATGCGGATGAAATGTGGAATGCGGTATTAGAAGCAGGGGAAGAGTTTAACTTGCGAGTCATCGCACCTGGGCATATCCGTCGTATCGAGGCCGGCATTCTATCCTGGGGTCAAGATATAGATGTTGAAACTAATCCTTATCAATGTGGTCTTGCCTGGCAAGTAGATTTTTCAAAAGAAAATTTCATAGGAAAGGATGCACTGCAAGATATTGCGGACAAAGGCATCACGCACAAGTTGGCGGGTATTAAGATGGGCGGCAAGCCAATTGACTGGTATCCGGCCGATTTTTATCATGTCTTTCATGATAATAATGTTGTTGGCTATGTTACGTCCGGCTTCTATTCCCCGGCGATGGGTTGCAATATAGGGTATGCAATGCTGCCAGTAGAGCTCACGGAACTGGGTACCCAATTGCAGGTCAAACTGGATGATCAATATGCCAAGGAACTGGTCTGGGCGGAAACCGTATCCACACCTTTCAAAAAACCAGAAGCGCCTGGCACCGGTTTGTCAACCATGGGAAGTAAGCTGTGATCATCATACCTCCTATCTCTAAGGATCCTTCCCGGCAAGTGAGTGCGCCGATGGTTTCGATGCCGAATTCGACATTGATACTAATTCCATCACTTGCAGATACGGCTTCGCCTGTTTCGCATATTGTCTTCCAGGTGTAATGATCCTGACGGCAAATGCGATTGGCCATGCGTGAGGGTTCGAAGGCGAACGACAGCTCGATGACCGTGAAGTCACTGACCAACCGGAATCCGAGGCGAATTAGAAATCCACTATCCGCTTTCGTGGCCATAGGGTAATCCCCCCTTTTTTAACTGACACCAAAAGCAGAGATCATGCTGCACTCAGCATATGTTTCGGTGGCAAGCCACCATTGGCCTTGTTGGGCCGTTCATGATTGTAAAACCAAAGCCACCCGGTGGCATAGTCCTGCACCTCTTTGATGGACTCAAACAGGTATTGGCTTAGCCAGCTGTACCGTGCGGTTGTAGCGCTCGACGTAGGCATTCTGCTGCGGTTTGCCAGGCTGGATAAACTCAAGTCGGATGTCGTGCTTGTCCGCCCACTTCTCCAGATCCTGGCTGATGAACTCCGGGCCGTTATCGCAACGCAGCCGCTTGGGTTTTCCGCGCCATTCAATAATCTGATCCAGAGCACGAATAACACGCGCCGCCGGCAATGAAAAGTCTGCCTCAATGCCCAATCCCTTGCGGTTAAAGTCATCAAGCACGTTGAGCAGGCGAAACGAACGACCATCGCTCAATTGGTCATGCATAAAATCCATTGACCAAACGTCATTGGGCTCATCAGGTACCGCCAGTGGCACCGGCTTTTCTCGCTGTATTCGTTTCCTGGATCTGATCCGCAGGTTTAGTTCCAGCTCGCAGTAAATGCGGTAAATACGCTTGTGATTCCACTCAAATCCTTTCACATTACGCAAGTAATCACGGCATAGACCGAAGCCCCAATCCTTGTGGTTGTCGGTCAGGCGAATAAGCCAGTCTGCAATCTCCGCATTTTCGTCCGACAGTATCGGCCGGTAACGGTAGCAGGTCTCGCTGATGCCAAATGCCAGGCACACCAAGCGAACACTGAGGCCGCGTGCTGAAACCGCCTTCTGGGCCATCTCTTTACGGTGAGACGGCCTTACCACTTTTTTGCAAGCGCCTCCTGAACAATTTCTGCTTTCAGTCGCTCATCGGCATATTTATGCCCTCTGGGTACATCTTCTTCAAGCGCCGGTTTTCGTCTACCAGTTCCTTCATTCGCTTCATCAGTGAGACATCCATCCCGCCAAATTTTGCACGCCACTTATACCCCAAGGGCAGGCTGCGCGCTAGAAGCTGGCGTTACTCATACCGTGCTCCCGACAAAGAGCCGGTACTGGCGTGCCACATTCGGCTTGCTTCAGAATCGATAGAATCTGGCTATCACTGTATCTCGATGTTTTCATTTGAGAATCTCCTGCGTTCAGTTTACGAGAAAATTCTACTTTTGACGTCAGCTATTTTTAGGGGTGATTACCATGCACACTGCTCGTGGTGCGCACGCAACGACCTAAACCTCAGTCGACATGCGATGACGTTTATTTATTAGACAGACCACGGTCAGTGCCAGCAGCAGCGGCCACCCCGGAGATCCCCCGCCACCCGAATTGACAACGATTCGTGGCTCCCCGACGGCATCCCGGCCTGCATCCTCCAGCGGTAGCAGCGACAATTCGGACGAGAAATCGGGCCCGATGTCCGCAACAAAGCTGCCGTCATATGCGTCGAACAATTCGATGAGTATGTCGTAGCTGCCCGTCTCGTAACCGGAAATGAGCTCGGTTTCGATCACGTAATCATCGCTGCCAGACGTACCAAAGAGCGTGAAGTCTTCCGTCACTGCGTATTCGTTCCACGGCCCATATTCGTAGCTCAGATAGATAACGGCATAGACGTCGGCTACAGAGTAAATTGTGTCCGCATCAAACCACAGGTCGATGCCGT
>JADFNS010000022.1 GCA_022563255.1 Pseudomonadota bacterium | reverse complement strand
ATTTCCCGCCAGCGTGCAACACGGTCATGATGACCTCGGCGGCGGAACGCCCCTCCTCCGGGTGCAAATCGACTGGAATTCCACGGCCATCGTCAGTGATCGTGACTGATTCGTCGGCGTGAATGGTTACCGTGATGACGCTGCAATAACCGGCCAGTGCTTCGTCGATCGAGTTGTCGACGACCTCGAAAACCATGTGGTGTAAACCGGTCCCGTCGCCGGTATCTCCAATGTACATTCCCGGGCGTTTCCGGACTGCCTCAAGGCCCTTTAACACCTTGATATTACTGGAAGTATATTCTATGTCGTCGGTCATTCGAGGTCCCTTGAACTTAACCAGAACATTGTACCATTTAGGGCTAAATAAAGGACCTCAGAAACCGTTTCGAAGACATGTTTTAGCAAGGTTTTTCTATTCTCAATGGTGGCTCGTCCAGCACCACCAGATCGTCAAAAAAACGCTGCCATTGCGCTCGCAATGACGTCTTTTTACCTAACAGGATTCTTTCGCGGTGCACTCGACGACGTCGCCCTGTTCCACGTGGAACGTCCTCGGTGGCTGCGGAAAAAGCACCAGGTCAGGATTCAGAGAAGTGGCAATTACCTGGCAGTCGAGTTCAACCACAGCCGCCATCAGCCGCGTCAGCGAATCACTGTCGAGCTCCGCGGCAGGATCATCGAGCAATAAAAGAAGCGCGCGCCCGAGATGCGACTGCACCACCGCCGTGGCGGCGAGAATCAGGGCACAGGCCAGTAATTTCTGCTGTCCCCTCGACACCAGCCGCCTGGCCTGGCGCTCGTCATAAACAAGTTTCAAGTCTGCGCGCTGCGGGCCAGCCTGAGTGGCGCACAATTGCCTGTCCCGATCCATTCCGGCCGTGAGCACTTGTGCAAGCGATTTGTCAGTGCTCCAGCCCTGCTGGTATTCGATATCAACCGTGCTGCCGAGGAGTGCCGCCCCAATGTCTCTGAGTGCTGGCCGGGTGATAGCCAGCACCCGACGGCGTGCTTCATGGACCTCATACCCGGTTTCCACGAACTCTTTGTCCCAGCCAGCGAGCGCATCATGACTCGCGTTCTCCTTGAGCGCCGCGTTTCTTTGTTTCAACGCGCGGCGAAACCGCCGCCATTGATCAAGATAGCCCCGTTCCACGTGGAACGCTATCCAATCGATGTAGCGTCTACGCTCCGCCGGGCCGCCGGCAATCAGATTATGAATATCCGGGTCCACGATTTGCAGCGGCAGCACTTCAGCGAGGCCAGCGGCGCCAGCCACGGTTTCGCCGTCAATGTGGATTTCCAGACCTTCACGGCTGTTTCTGACACCGATCACCGTTTCCCGCGTCCCAGTATCTGCCTTGCCAAAAAGCACGAATTCACTGGCGCCATGCCGAACCAGATTCTGTGTTGGCGCCCCGCGAAAAGACCTGCCGCGACCCAGGTAAGCAATAGCTTCCAGCAGGCTGGTCTTACCCGAAGCATTAGGGCCGAATATCAGGTTGTAGTGGGCATCAAACTCAAGCTCTGCAGAGGCCAGGCAGCGGAAGTCAGTGCATGTAAATTTATTGAGTGGCAACCGACCACTTCATCATCAGAGCCGCATCGGCATCACGACGTATTTGCATTTGGCGTTACCGGGCTCCCGAAGCAGGCAGCTCGAATTACCATCTACCACTGCGAGCGCTACCTCCTCTGAATCGATCGCCGCCAGGGCCTCGAGCAGGTAATTCACATTAAAGCCAATTTCAATGTCATCACCGGCATAAGATATTTCCACCTCTTCCTCGGCTTCTTCCTGCTCGGGATTATGCGCCTGGAGCAACAACCCGTCTTTCTTGATGATTAACCGGATTCCCCGGTATTTCTCATTCGACAGGATCGCTGTCCTCTGCAGCGCCCCACGCAAGGCTTCCCTGTCTACTGTTAGCTCGTTACTCGTATCCTGCGGAATCACGCGTTCATACTCGGGAAACCGCCCATCGATCAGCTTTGAGGTAAAACGTATTCCCTCAAGCTGAATGCGAATGTGATTGCTGCCAAGCTCAATCTCCAGTTCTCCCTCGCTCCCCAATAGACGCTGTAACTCCAGCACACCTTTCCGCGGGACAATCACTTGCTGCTCTGGCATTTTCTTATCGTCCAACTCTACTTCGCACAACGCCAGCCTGTGCCCATCTGTCGCCACCGCCCGCAAATACTTTTGCCCGGTCTCCAGCAACAACCCGTTAAGGTAATAGCGCACATCCTGTTGCGCCATGGAAAAATGTGTCTTATCGAGCAGCTTCGACAATGTGACCTGCGACACCAGCAGACTTTCCCCTGCATTAATATCCTCAATCGTCGGAAATTCCGCTGCCGGCAATGTCATGAGGGTAAACTTACTTCGGCCCGATTTTACAGTCAGCTTCTCGCCGCTGAGATTCATCGACACTTTAGCGTCGCCCGGCAACGCCCGGCATATGTCCAGCAGCTTACGCCCAGGTACTGTCACTTCTCCGGCGGTCTCAACCTCGACCTCTGTCGTCGCAACGAGTTCTACCTCAAGATCCGTTGCTGTGATCGCAACTTGTCCATCCCTGGCAATCAGCAACACGTTCGCGAGGATTGGCATGGTTTGCCGACGCTCAACAACACCAATCACAGCCTGTAATGGTTTAAGTAAGGCCTCGCGACTTGCGGTTAACTTCATTGATGCCACCTGTTAATAAATATTAAAAATAAGTCGGCTATTATTATTATTATTAGGTGTACCTGGCCCTGTGGATAACTTTATTTTATTTATTAAAATCAATATGTTACATATGAATTTAGTAAGCGAAAACCACGGTATTCGATGCTTGGGTGGTATGTATTAGCTGTGCGTAAATAAAGCCGTGATTTTTGTTCACGGTTTATCCACATCAAGTGGTCAGGGTTCTCAACAGATTCACATAATCCTCCTCTACCCGTTTTTCGGTTTCGCGCAAAGCCGCTATTCTGCGGCAACCGTGCAGAACTGTTGTGTGGTCACGGCCGCCAAAAGCCTCTCCAATCTCCGATAAGCTGTGGTTTGTCAGTTCCTTGGCTAGCGTCATCGCAATTTGTCTTGGCCGCGCGATAGATCGGCTGCGCCGTTTTGACAGCAGCTCCGCAACACGAATTTTGAAGTAATCCGCGACTGTTTTCTGGATATTTTCAATAGAAACAAGTCGGTCCTGTAAAGCAAGTAAATCCTTGAGCGCCTCTTTGGCAAAATCCACGCTGATCGGCAGACCGGTGAAACGGGAGTTGGCGATGACTCGACGTAAGGCACCCTCGAGCTCACGAACGTTCGATCGAATGCGCTTAGCAATGAAAAAAGCGACTTCTTCAGGGAGCATCTCGCCTAGTGAATATTGCTCATGCACCAGCCTAGGGAGTAGTCAACCAACGTAACGCCGCCACAAGCCCGCCCGCGAGTTGCCGCGGTTTCTCGATGTGACCGTAATGCGTCATGGGAACATCGAACAACAAGATACGTATTTCGATTGTGGGATTGGCTTCGCGAAATTCCTCAGCAACGCGCAATTCGCGCGCCTTTGCCGGATCGGTGTTCCAATGGCCGGCATCTAGAAGTGCAGTTGTCCAGATCATTTTTCTGTAATCGGTAATCGGTGAGCGCATCGTACTGAACAGATCAGCAATAACTTCATCGGCATCAACGTCCAACGTATTGTCTCGAAGAACGTCACGAATCTGAGCTTCGATATCTGCGCTCAAGTTGACGGCGCTGGAATGCTCAATGTCTTGCAACGGTTGCTTGAACTGTGCGCGTCGGCGTTGCTCCCTCCCCATCCACTCTTCCGCCATCGCCTGTCTTGATTTATCCGGATTCCAGAAAGGATTCAGCGGACCAAGGTAACCGTTAGCGTACTGGTCAGCCGTCCGTGCACGCAATTGACTGATGTGCGGGTCGCGCCCGGGCTGCCGAATACCACGAAATTCCTGCATGGTGCGCATGCTCGCGGGTCCACCGGTGCCCCAGCCGATCGACAGGTCGCGCAGCTTGCTACGCAGGCTGGTATTTTTCAGAATGAACTGGACTTCACCGCCAGTTGAGTGGCCGATGATGACGGCCGGTCCGTGCACTACCTTTTCCACGATTGCCTTTACGCCTTCGCTGACAACCCTGAATGTATAGACAGCGTTACGAATGGCAGCCTCTTGCGGCGATACATCACGGTCAAGCAGATATCCTGGAATTCGTTTGTCGAACTCGTTTTCAATCCAGCCGCCATGGCGATAATTTCCCGGAATGCTCAGAAGTAGCACCGGTATCCTTTGCGCCAGATACTGACCGAGTCCTGCCCGGTTTAACGGATCCAAATAGAACTCGTACCAGTTCGCAGCACCACCATTGATTATGACCATAGTAGGCAAACCCGGTAACGGATCTTCCGGTACCAGATGCAGGCCAGGTATGTCCCAGTCAAGGCCGTAGACCTGGTATCTTTCTTCGTGCCAGGTCGCCTGATAGCCGAGCTTGTCAGCCGCTAACGATTCCAGTTGTCGCGGATCCAGCGCACCACCCGGAGTAGCGTCAGCCAGCGCTTTGACGGTATTACCGCCGTCGGGCAGGTTCCAGCCGAGTTCCTCGAATAGCTCCGCCGAAATCGTGTGATACGGTTTGGCTTCCATGAGCATCGCTACGACCACGTCCTCCGCCGTGGATGCGGTGCGCGATTCCGTAGCAATCAGAGTTGCAAGCAATGCCACAAAAACGATATGGAGCAAGTTTCGATGCCGCAAGTATTCAGCCATCTTGTCCACCATGGTTTTTGTCGGGGTCACCATCGTTTTTGCCCATTTATGCTACCTGACGTGTACTACATTGCGTAGAGTAACAAGGATGTCCGGAGCCAATCTGTAGATGAAGAAAAATATCGTAATTGTGGGAGCCGGTCACGCCGCAGGTCAGGTCATGGTGATGCTGCGACAGAAAAAGTATGACGGGAAAATCACTCTTATCGGAGAAGAAGAACACTACCCGCATCAGCGCCCACCATTATCTAAAAAATTCCTCGCAGGCGAATTGTCGGTGGAACGCCTGTACATCAAGCTACCGTCTTTTTACGACAACCCTGATGTTGAACTACACTTCGGTACCACGGTCGCCAGTATCGATCTTGCGGACAAGACAGTGGTCGA
This sequence comes from Pseudomonadota bacterium, assembly GCA_022563255.1. GTDB lineage: Bacteria > Pseudomonadota > Gammaproteobacteria > Steroidobacterales > Woeseiaceae > UBA1847. Next base: position 48,979 of record JADFNS010000022.1, on the reverse strand, counting down.
TGCAGACAACAATGCCTACCGGTAGGAAAATCTGATCATAGCGACCGGAGCGAGGGTCAGGAAGCTGGATGTGCCCGGATCCGAATTATCGGGTGGGCCACCATTCATTATTCAACCCACGGAATCGCCTCACCCTCCGCCGACTCGGCCCACTTGAAACAAAAATCGTTTCGGGAGCGCCCGCGCCCGCCACTACAGGCATCCAGCAGGAAGCAATGATATTTGTTTCTTTCGTTGCTCGGGCTGTACCGGTTGCTCAGGACCTTGCGTAGTTCTGAAGTGAGGCTTTGCGTCGTTTGATTACCCCTGGGGCGCCAGTCGTCCAGACTGTTGGGCGTGCCGTAGCAGTACGGGTTTCCATCACCGTAGGTTGCCGCCTGTGAATCGACAGGCATCTCGAAAACCTTGGTCCCGTCCTCGTCCCATTCCACCAGTGGGCCCGCCAGTTCGCCGCCAACATAATCGGCCCGAAACTTTGGCTGCCCGTTCTCATACCACGTGGCTCTGAATCCATCGCGTCGCGCGTTGGCGAAAGTCTCTTCGAGGCTCTGTTGCCCGTTCTCGAACCAGATTGTGTGCGAAGTTTTCGATCCGTCCGCGTAGAGCGACTGCTCGATCATTTTTCCGCTATCCAACCAGCTTGTCGCCACGTCAATTTGCCCGTCCACGTAGCCTATTTCTTCCCGCTTTTGGCCATTCTCGTGCCAATTTGTTTTCAACGCCGGCCGGCCGTCTTCGTACAGCGTTTCGTCCCACTTCTGGCCGTTTTCGCGCCACGTTGTTTCCCGCACCCGCTCGCTGAGTCTGCCCACGTAGACTTTTTCCATGTGTCGCTCGCCGTTCTCGTACCAGGTAGTCCACGTCCCAGTGGGATGTGGACCACCTGGACTGAACGTGATAGTGCCACCGTCGTTGACTTCATCCTCATACATCTCTTCGGATGCCTTGACCCCGTTCGCGTGCCACTTTGTCCAGGCGCCGATCTTTTGCCCTTTTCTTCTCCCCCACAGGCCTCCGCGAACGCCGGGGCTGACGTAGTTGCCTTGCGAGCTCATCTGGCCATTCGGGTGCCAGGTGGTCCAGGCGCCGGTCTCCTCGCCGTCGATGAATTCACCTGCCGATGCTTTCTGGCCGTTCGGGTGCCACGTCGTCCGGGGGCCGTCGTTAGCCGCATGCGCCCTGGGCCGTTCCTGGTCCGTATGGTAGTGAAAAGAGGGGCTCGCTGCATGGCGCACCCAGGTGCCTTCGGCCTTGATCTGCCCGCTATCGTAATACTCGATATACGGGCCTTCGTCAGGTACACCCCTGAATCCTTCATACGGCCCGGTAAGCAACGGGATCAGGAAAAGTGCGACCAGCAGCAGAGGGATTATTCCGACAATCCAGGCAGTTTTTAGGTGGCCGTACGCCCGCAATACCTCCGCGGGCACGATGATGGCAAGCATCGCCACGGGATACCACAGTATGAAGCTGTCGTCCGCGTGGGTGATCAGTGAGCCGAAGGCGAAGAACAACCACGGTAAAAGCGTGACAATCCAACCCACGCGCAGCAACCAGAATAAAGATGTCCCCATTACCGAGCGACTCCCCGCATCGAATGCATTCTTTACAATCGGTCAAGAATATCAGAGCACGCTGAATGGTTGATGACGGAGTGGAGCGGGCGCCAGAGACCGAGATCGACCTGTCCCCTGTAATTGATACCAAGACTGAGGTTGGAAAATCATCATATCAGGCGCTCGTTTTGCGAACACACCCTCGTTTGTGAATCTCTTGCGTTCATGTATAGCGCGTCGTGTACTAATATTTATCTTCCCTGAGCCCCTTTCGCTATGGGTCGAGTACAGTGGGCCGGCGAACGTCGAAAAATCTGGAGACCGCCATGTGTGATGAACTGACCAATAAAGATGCCGAAGAATACCTGCGCCGGAATGGCTTGACGCGCCGGCAGTTCAACATACGCGGAGCGGGTGCTGCGCTGGCCATGCTGTTGCCGACGGTTGCCAACGCACTTGACGTGGTTGAGCAGGACGTCATGGTAGATACGCCCGATGGTAAGGCCGATTGTTATTTCGTGCATCCGGCAAGCGGGAATCACGCTGCCGTTATTGTCTGGCCAGACATTGTCAGTATACGTCCGGCGTTTCGCGCGATGGGTAAGCGCCTGGCAGAGTCCGGATATTCAGTGCTGGTGGTAAATCCCTACTATCGAACGGCACGGGGTGCTGTGGTGCCCGAGGGGAAGACGTTTCGTGATCCAGGTATTCGCGATCTTTTAATGCCTCATGCCAGGACGTTGTCACCGAAAACCTGTGTCACAGATGGTCGGGCGTTTGTCGAGTACCTCGACAAGCAGCCAGCGGTCGACAACAGCCGCAAGATCGGCACCACCGGATACTGCATGACCGGCTCCTATACACTGCGGCTGGCTGCGGCGATGCCGGATCGCATTGGTGCCGGCGGCTCGTTTCACGGCGGTGGTCTGGTGACCGACGCAGAAGACAGCCCGCACCTGTTGGCATCGCAGATGAACGCCGGGTTGCTGATCGCCATAGCTGAAAATGACGACAGGCGCAATCCTGATGAAAAGGTGCTGCTACGCGAGGCATTCGACAAAGCAGATGTAGAGGCGGAGATCGAAGTCTATGAAGGTACGCTGCACGGATGGTGCCCGCCAGACTCTGCGGTTTACAACGAAGAGCAGGCGGAACGCGCATGGAGCCGGCTGTTGGCGCTGTTCGAACGCGAATTATCCTAAGCGGAGCGCCATAAAAACGAAATGCCGCCTTCGAGAGCCGCGTGCGTTTTGGGCCCTGGAAAATCGTTAGTCACGATACGAAACCTCGATGATACTGCGCACCCAGATAGCGACAGTCTTGTGCTGGCGGCGAAACCAACTATGCTTGCATGAAAGCTGCGTTTTGGAGCGTGTTTGATGGACTCGTGTGATCGGCGCCTGGGCATGGGCCGGGCAATTTCCAGAAGGGACTTCCTGAACGGAGTCGGTGTCGCGATCGGCGCATCACTCGTGCCCGCCTGTGCAAGAAACGGGGATCCGATCGCGGCGGCGTCTGCACCATACTATCCTCCAGCCGCGACGGGCATGCGCGGCGCTCACCCTGGTTCATTCGAAGTGGCACACGCCGCCGTTCAGGGTCAGCGCTGGCAGGCTGATCGCATTGATCAGCACTACGACCTCGTCGTCGTTGGTGCAGGCATCAGTGGCCTGTCGGCCGCATACATTTATCGTCGCGATGTCGATCCGAACGCGAGCATCCTGCTCCTCGACAATCACGACGACTTCGGCGGCCATGCGAAACGCAATGAGTTCGTGCTCGACGGTCGCACCTACGTCGGCTACGGCGGCACCATGATGATGGATGCGTCGAAAGCCTACCCAGCCGTCGCCAAACAAGTGATCAGTGAAATCGGCATCGATGTCGATCGGTATTCCGACTCCCCGCACCGCAAGCTCCTCAAGTCGCTCGGACTTGGGACCGTCACGTTCTTCGACAAGGAGACATTCGGTGCGGACTTTCTCGCTGAAGGTCGGATCTGGTTCACAGAAGCGATGGCAGATGCGCCGCTGTCGTCAAAAGCCAAGGCAGAACTCGCACGGCTGACTGCTGACAAGGAAGACTACCTCGCGGGCATGACCACAGCGGAGCGACGCGCCATCGTCGAGTCTCTCAGCTGGCGTGATTACCTCGAGAAGTACGCTGGCGTAGGCGACGAAGTGCTCACCTTGGTGCAGAAGTGGCCTCATGGTGTGTGGGCGATCGGTGCAGACGCGTTGCCGGCATGGATGGCCTGGTTCGAAGGATATCCCGGGTTTGCCGGAATGGACATTGGCTATCGAGAAGAGGGCGGTGAAGCGGAACAGGGGGGAAACTTCAATTTCCCGGATGGCAATGCCTCGATCGCCCGCTTGCTCGTGCGCAAGCTCGTTCCGGGAGTGGCGCCGGGAGACTCGATGGCGGATATTGTTTCGGCGCGCTTTGACTACTCAACGCTTGATGCAGCAGAAAACCCGACGCGTATCCGCCTGAGCAGTACCGTGGTCGAATTGCGTCATCGCGATGGCCAACTCGACGCCGACGTCGACGTCACCTACGTGAACGAAGGTAAGGCTCGGACCGTGACAGCGAGCAAGGTGGTCTGGGCCGGCTACCATGCGATGTTGCCGCATGTCTGTCCCGACGTACCACAAGAGCAGGCTGCAGCGCAGGGCAACTCCGTACGCGCGCCGCTTGTTTACCTGAGTGTCCTGATACGCAACTGGCGAAGCATGGCCAAACTCGGAATGCGGCGCGCCTATTGCCCCGGCAGTTTTTTCCAGACCGTGATGATCAGTTACCAGGCGAGCCTGGATGACTACGAGCCGTCCCAATCACCCGACGATCCGGTCGTTCTGCATCTGCAGCACATACCGCTTGAGCCGGGGCTACCTGCCGCCGAGCAGTTCAGGGCGGGGCGGCGTACCTTGTTCGAGATGCCGTTCGAGACGTTCGAGCGTAACGTGCGTGAGCAGCTGGGCCGCGTGCTTGGCCCGGGTGGGTTCGATCCGGCACGCGATATCGCCGGCATCACCGTTAACCGCTGGCCGCACGGCTACGCGTACTCGGTGGATGCCAGGTCTGGTGACGTCGCGTGGTGGCCGGAGTATTGGCGACACGAACGCCGCCCGTGGGTCGATGCGCGGCAGTCGATTGGCAACATTGCGATCGCCGGCACCGACGCTTCATCCAACGCCATGACCGAGTCCGCTATTGAAGAGGCGCACCGCGCCGTGCAGAGCCTGGCAGCAGCGGGCACGCTGTAAGCGACTCTAGAAACCTGCGACGCCGCTCGGATACGCTGCCGCATCGCCCTCTGTGTGGCCTTGTTTCTCAACGTAGCGAATCGCATCTTCCATGATCTCCAACCCTTCACGAAGCACGGATTCCGGAATGTTTAGCGCGGGATACATTCGAATCGTATCCTCGCGATCGGAGATTGCCCATACGCCGTTCTCGAGCATCTTTCCGCGAACGGCCCGCGCCGTCCACCAGTCCTTTTCGTCTTCCCCTGCGGACTCGGGCTTGCCGAAACTCACGCCGAGCAGCAAGCCGTTGCCGCGCGCCTGGCGCACGATCCCGTACGATTCCCACTCACGCATGATTCCGGCGGATATGTCACCGAGCTGCTTCGCATGCTCCACGATACGGTCTCTTTCGAAAATCTGTAGCGTCCTGATCGCGGCCGCACATCCCGCAGGCATTCCGGCAAATGTCGAGCCGGATGCGAAATCGGTGTTGTCGCCCAAGATGTCGTCGCGCGCGGAAATTCCACACAGGGGTGCGATGCCACCGGACAGGTTCTTTCCGTACACGAGGATATCGGGTACCACATCATAGTGTTCTATGCCCCACATCTGGCCCGTACGACCCAGCCCCGTCAGCACTTCGTCAGATATCATCACCCAGTCGTTCTTGTCACAGATGGATCTAATACCACTGAGGAATCGCGTTGACGGAATCCAGTTACCGCCTTCGGCGAGACCCGGCTCGACGAGGATGCCCGCGATGTTGTCACGTGCCGCGATACTGGAAGGAATGTGGTTATCAAGGTACCAAAGGCAATACTCGGTGTACTGATCCTCGCTCATCCCGGCCGGAATTCGTTCGCTGTACGGGTAGGGCGCTTTGATAACGCCGCCGCCCCAGCCTTCGAGATAGGTGCTGTAGCCGCCGTCGAGTCCGCTCAGGATTTTCGTGCCGAGCCCCATGCCGTGGTAGGAGGAACTGAATGTAATGATATAGCGCCGCTTCGTGTGCGTGAGCGCCAAGTGGACAGCGGCCTCGGCTGCCGCGGTGCCCGACACCTCGTAATTTGTTCGTGGCAGCGCCTTGCCCGGCATGATCTCGGCGAGCATTTCGGCCAGGTCGTAGCGCAAGGGGTGGTCGTAGTGGAAGCCAAACCGCCGGTTGGCCGCATCTACGGCCTCAAGAATCTCGGGATGACAGTTGCCGAGCGGGTTTGTCGCCCAACCATTCTGGAAATCGATGTAGCGTTTGCCGTCCAGGTCCCAGACAAAGTCACCCTCCGCCTTGTCGATAACGATCTGCCGTACCGAACGAAATCCGCGTTGCCCGGCTCGCTCCATTTCGGCGTCGAACCTCAAGCCGTTCTGGAACAGCGGAATGCCGCGTTCGAGCGCCGCGCGTGTTTTGGGACCCGGAAAACCGTCAACCACGATATGTATCCTTAATATTAACGACGAGCGGTAAAAAGGGTTGCTCCCATCCCGATGAACACCATGGGCAGGAACGGTACGATGAGCGTCACCCATGTACCCGCTTCCGTGGTTTCGAGACGCTCGAACAGGAACGGGCCCCACGTGTTTCCAAACACGGCCATGTAAAGCCCCGTCAATATTAGTGCCAGGGAAACCAGCAATTTCGCGATTTTGGTCATTAGTCTGCTGGCACCGTATCGTATTTTGGAAGGTCGTCATCAATTTCGTGCCAGGGTGCCTTAGATCCTGCGTAGATGTGATACGCGGGAGGGCAGTCCGGGTCGCCATCGACTGTGCCCATACTTACATAATATTCGTTGGGTTCTGAATCTATCGCGACCATGATGTTGGACCCACATTCAGCACAAAATACTCGATCATGGCCGGCCGATGATGCATAAATCTTCAAGCTGGCCTCACCGCTTACATAACGAAAGTCCTGCCTGGCAACCCCTGCATAAGTGGCAAATGCAGCGCCGTGCAGTCGCCGGCATTGGGAGCAATGGCAATGGCTAAGATCATTGATATCACCGTCAATTTCATAGCTAACGCGTCCGCACTCGCAGTGCCCAGTTATCATTTCGTCACCTTGCTATTTACCCGTGTGTTGTTTGTCACTAATTTCGCCACGCCACTCACTGAGATTGATCTCGATTGCGGCGAACCCGCCGATCCAGACCAGCTCGTCCCACAAATACAACCAATGTGACAATGTTGCCCAGTATACGCCGAGAGCAATGAGTGTTGCGTACAGGAACAAACTGGTGGTTTTGGCCGTCGCAATCAGTTTGCCGCCAGTTACACCGCGACCTTGCAATCGCACCGTGATCTCGATCGCCACTAATATCAAAAGCCAGATTACTGCTTCAGCAAGGTCGGCCCATGCCAGGTTACGCTCCAGAGATAGACCTTGCATATCGCTGATAACCGGATCATTGGCTAGCCAATAAAATTGTGAACTACTTGAGAGCCCGCTGCAGCTCTGCTCGTTTATCTCCGTGTACTCGAGATTGTATACGTAGGAAACATTGGCATTCGTCATGCCACAGAGACTGTCAACGTCTTCTACAGCGACAGTCGCTTGCAGGCTCATAACAACAATGAGGAACGCATATATTGTGTGCGAAATCAGTACAAAACAAAGCAGACGAATTCCGTGCAATACAGTAGTCACCCAACCAGTGAGATTTTCATCATCAATGATATAGGTTTCGATTTCGTACATGGCCAGCAGCAGAAACCATGCGGACTCATCAATGCTGGTCGCAAACGTACCGGTCCAGTCCAGAAATGTGGAGCTGGCAGTCAATGTGTGTACAGCGCTGGCAATATCCTCGAAGACGTAGAACACAAAATTGACGATCAGCAGTGCGTACACAGCCCACTTAACTCCCTGCTGTATCTTGTGCCAGTTCGGTCCGCTGCGAATTGCTAGCTCGTGAATCATTTGAGAATCATACTGTCGTGATTGCTGCGATCTGTCACTGCCTATACGCATGGACGTTGCATTTGCAGTGTCGCCGTACAGTTGAGGACCGTTTTCGGATATCTTTATGGCCAATTCGCCGTCACCAAATCTGAAGAGCGATCTTTTCAACGGCTGGAACCTGTTTGCGCTAATCGTAATCCCGATGTGCATAGCCAATGGAATTGCGATGAGCAGAGTTGATCTGTCTGATCCCCTGGGAATTTCCGGGATGATTCAGTTCTCGGTCCGGCTGGCAGTTCCATGGGTGTTCATTGCATTCGCCAGCTCATCGCTGGTCGTTCTCTTTCCCGGGAACTTCACTCGCTGGTTGCTGCGTAACCGGCGCCTCATCGGTCTTTGTTTTGCGGCGGGGATGGCGTGGCAGTTGTTGTTCATATTGTGGATCGTGCTTGGGTTTTGGGACTACTACATCAACGAGGCCTACAGCTACTTCGACTTGTCCGAACAAATCCCGGGCTATTTGATCATCCTTGCTATGACCATTACGTCATTCCGCTTTGGGCGCAGCAAGCTAAGTGCAAAGCAATGGAAAGCCTTGCATAAGGGCGGAATCTATTTTCTCTGGGGTGTTATCTGGAGCACTTACTGGTTCGAACTCTTCTACTACGACGATATCCAGTTCATCGACTATTTCTACTACTGGATGGGGTTTGCAGCCTGGGGTGTACGCATGATCGCCTGGACCAGGAAACGGAGCACGCAAGCAGTGACATGACACAATCACCAAGCTACAGGCGATCCTTGGTTTTGTAGTACATCATGCCGAGTGCAACCATCGGAGTGCTCAAGTGATGTGCCCCAGGAATTTTGAGCGGTTTGACCTTGGCGAACATATCGAATTGCTCGACAGTGCCGGCGACCGCATCTGCCATGATTTTACCGGCCAGGTGTGTAACGTTGACACCATGCCCCGATTATGATGGATTCGTAATTTCTCACTGATGCCCGTATTTGTTGTTAGTTATTTTACAAAGCGATACGTTAATAAGCGTATATCAACTTGGCTTCCGCGCCTACACGCTTGGGCGCCGAGTCCCCGACAAAATATTTCGTGCTTACAAAAAGGTGGAATGAATGGCTACCAGTTCAAACATCAGGAGGGCAGCCTGGATGCAGGACACGCTCAGAGAGGGGTTTTCTCTGTTGGCCAGGGGTCGCACAGACGAAGCATCTGATTGCTGCAAACGCCTGCTGGGTGCCAAGCCAGACCTCGTTGAAGCACATTTCCTGGTTGGCCTGATCGCCCTTGAGCTCAAACAAACCGGAACAGCCATCAGTGCGTTTGGTTCGGTGACCGAGCTTAAGCGGGACCATGGGGCGGCGTGGGCACAACTGGCAAGATTGTTCATGCTTGCCGGGCAGCCGAGTCGTGCCGATACTGCGCTGAACAAAGCGGTTAAGAACAATGACGGCAATCCTGTCATTTTCGATCTTATCGCCGCTGTCTATGGACTACTGGGCGATCAGCAGGAAGCGGCGGTATGGATAGGAAAAGCGCTGCAAAAGGAGCCGGCGAGTGTGCCGTTTCTTGTCAATCAGGCGAATAACCACATGTTTCTTGGCAACCTGGATGCGGCGGAGGAGCTGCTGAGCAAAGTTCTGGCAGCTCAACCCGGAAATCCAAATGCAAATTGGATCTTGTCGAATGTTCGTAAAGCGACCGATCGGGATCACGTTGAAAAACTGGAGGAACTGGTGCAGCGCGAAGGACGAAATCCACGTGCGCTTGCATTCTTGAACTACGCTCTTGGCAAAGAACTCGAAGACCTGGAAGACTGGGACAAGGCGTTCGAAGCATTTGCCCGCGGCGCTGCGGCACGCCGCAATACAATTGAATTTGATGAGAAGCCCGAAATCGAGATGTACGAGGCTTTTGGCGAAACGTTCACGGCTGAATGGCTGCAGCAAAACGCGACGGGGCACGATGATCGATCCCCGATTTTCGTCATTGGCCAACCCAGGACTGGTACGACCTTGGTCGAACGAATCATCACCAGTCATTCAGAAGTACATTCGGCCGGGGAGCTAAAACAATTTGGCATTGCTGTGCGCAGGTTGTCTGACTATCGTGAACCGAAGCGATATTCTGCGAAACTGGCGCACTACGCAGCAAAGATTGATGGCAAAAGGCTGGGCAAGGCCTATATGGTAACGACTGCGAAGATGCGTGGTTCTCTGCCGCGATTTGTCGACAAATTGCCGCCAAATTACTTATATGTACCGCTTATTCTAAAAGCGTTACCTAACGCCAAAATTGTTCATCTGACGCGCAACCCGATGGACGCCTGTTTTTCGAGTTTTAAGCAACTTTTTGCCGATGCCTACAAACATTCCTACGATCAGGCGGAAATGGCGCGGCATCATGCCCGCTACTATCACCTGATGGCGCTTTGGCGGGAGCGGTTTGCGGGGCGGTTTTTCGATATCTCCTATGAAGACACGGCTCGCGACATAGAGCCAAACGCCCGTGCATTGATCGAGTTTCTCGAATTGCCGTGGGAGGATGCCTGCCTGCATTTTCACAAACAGGACAGTGCGGTGACAACAGCTAGCGCGGTGCAAGTCCGGCAGCCGGCCCATACGCGGTCAATCGGTCGTTGGCGACGTTACGAGAAGCAGCTGGGCCTGATGAGGGATACCCTGGAGGAGCATGACGTGCCAGTCGGCGATTACTGAATCTCTGCCTATAGGCCCGGATTGCAGAGATTCCGTCGCGGAGTAATCTCGGAATACACTTTTGCGATAGCCCCGTTGGGCTTGGCAATGTGAATAATTCTGGGGAACGCAATGACAGCCAAGAAAGCGCAGAATCGCGAGAATTCGATTCTCATTCAAACGGCCAACGCGGCCGACTTTTCCGGACCGAAGCAAACGGTACTGGCACAAGCTATTTCCTGTGCCCTGCTGGCCGGATTATCGTCCGCTCCGCTGCTTGCACAAGAGCTCGACGAAATCATTGTGACCGCTACGAAACGTGCGGAGTCCGTCATGGAGGTACCGTTGGCAATTACGGCATTGTCCGGTGAGTTCCTGCGGGACGTTAACCTGGATGACGTAAAAGACCTGATCGCATTTACTCCGGGCATCACCGGAAATACCAAAGACAGTTTCCTGGACTTTGTCAGTATTCGCGGTATTCGAACGATTGACTTTGGCAACGGTGGTGACCCGTCCGTCAGTATATTCAAGAACGGGCTTTATCAGGGCCGGACCGGATCCGCTGTGCTCAGCCTTTATGATGTCGAACGCGCAGAAATTCTTCGCGGTCCCCAGGGTTTCATGTTCGGCAGAAATTCGGTCAGCGGCGCGATGAATATCATCACTGTCAAACCAAACCTGGAGGAAACCGAGGGATACGCTGAACTGGATTTTGGCGATCGCGGCCATGCAACCTTCGAGGGCGCGGTCAATTTCCCGGTCAACGAGAACTTCGCACTGCGCCTGTCAGGCTATCACTCCGAAGAGGATGGCTACGTCAAGAATTTGGCGGGTGGACCCGATCTGATAGCGCACGACAAGGACGCTTTCAGAGTCAGTGCACGCTACCAGACGGACACAATAACCACAGATTTCTTCGTTGAGTATGAAGACCGCGACCAGACGGGAACCGTGTACCGTGCAACGGGTGAAGGCGATTCATTCAATATCGTGGCGCGCCGAATGAATGGCGGTGAGCCGATTGAATTTTCATCGGATCCTTTAACTGTAAACAACGACAATACCCTCGGCAGTTATGACCGCGGCGAAATTTTCGCTGTGGGTCTGCAGATCGATGCTGATACCCCTTTTGGTACGTTCACCTCGCTCACAGGATTCAAGGACCATAACTACCAGTACGCTGAGGATTTCGACGCCTTGCCCATCCTTCTTTTCGACTACGGGCAGGATCAGACAGGTAATTATTTCGAGCAGGAATTTCGACTGACGTCAGATTCCGACGGTCCGCTTAGCTGGTACGCCGGAGCATCGTTTTACAAGGAAAACATCGACACGACGTTCCTCGGTGTGCAATCAGAAGATGCTTATTGTGCGGCGTACTGGTATTACGCTAATGAGTACTACGGCGCAGCTCAAACATGCGAAAACATGTTCGCTTACTACAACTACTATGACGCATACAACGGCGATACGTACTACTGCGACTACTATCTGGATTATTACATGGGGTCTTGCACCTGGACCTCGTCACCGGACGGATTGATCCACGACGCAAATCGTATTATCGGCAAGTACCAGGGCTATTCAGCGTACGTTGATCTCAGTTATGAGTTCAGTGAAACCTTCGACGTGAGCTTCGGGATTCGGTACAACTGGGACGAGAAGGAATTTTCTCAGGAATCATTGCCGGACCCTGGCGATTCAATTCTGTCGCATCATGTGCAGACTGGCTTCAAGACCCTCAACGGTCCCGTGATAGACAAGCTGGATTGGAGCGCCGTGACCTATCGATTTGTTGCCAACTGGCATCTGAATGATTCATCGGTTTTATTCGCCAGCATCACGACAGGTTACAAACCGGGTGGCTTCGGTAGTTTCGCTATCACTCAAAATGATCTGGCTAATCAACCTAGCGGGGTCGCGGTGTGGGGAGAATATATCGCTGGACCGAACGATAAACCCGTGAGCTTTGAACCGGAAAAAGTGACCTCGTTCGATGTTGGTTATAAGGCCACGGTGATGGATGGCCGTACGCAAATCGCATTGAATGCTTTTTTCTACGATTACGAAGATTTGCAGGCAATCTTTTACGAAGGTGCCAAAGTCATCGTCGACAATATTGGCCAGGTGGACGGCATTGGTCTTGAATTTGACATCAAAATGGCTCTGTCTGAGAACTTCACATTACGTGTTGGCGGATCATGGCTCGACACCGAAGCCCACGACATTGAGCCGTTCTGTTCGGAAGGCGAGCGTATTACAGGTGACGCGACAGTCTGTGATGGCAACTCCATTCCCTGGGCGCCTGAATACACGGCATTTGCCGTTCTGAAGGCAAGTTTCCCGACTGGCAATGGCGAAGTCTTTGGCAATCTGGCCTGGACCTGGGAGGATGATCGCCGCGGCGACTGGCCCGATCCGAGCATTGTTTTCCAGCATTTGGCGGGTATTAATCAGACAGATATCATGGTTGGGTATCGACAGGACAACTGGAAAATCAGTGCCTATGTCGAGAATGTTTTCGATGATGTCTGGTATGACGCCAACTACGAAAACTCGGACCCGGCAGACCCGTACGTCGAGCATGCTTTCGGTCCGGCAAGGCCACTGACTGCCGGTGTGAAGTTTGGCTACAAGTTCTAAGGCGCATACATTCCTGCTGCGTCAGTGGGTATCACGTTGAAACCGTGCCGGCGTTTGCTGTGGTAAAACGTCTCTATGTAATCGACGACTCAGGCTGGCCTGCAAAGAGCAGCCGATAACCCGGCGTGAGAACAGGTCCAGAATGACCAAGGTACAGCCAACCCTCGTGGGTGCGGATGTGCGTGATATCGCTACTCTTTGCGTGAGTTTTGCGTGAATGAGCTGTGCACAGTCCTGCAATTCTTGCAACGGATGCCCCGGTAACCTACTGAAACACTCAGCCAAATAGCATTCGTCTGGTCATGCGGCACGAGTCCTCTCATTTAGCCCCTGCGAACGAAGGTACTCATCGTAGGTGCCCGGATAGTCGATGATCTTCTCCGGCGTCATTTCGATGATGCGTGTCGCAAGCGACGCTACGAAATCCCTGTCATGGCTGACAAAGATCAGCGTGCCCGGATAATTTTCGAGAGCCAGATTCAGGGCCTCGATCGATTCCATGTCGAGGTGATTCGTCGGCTCGTCCATCACGATCACATTCGGTTTCTGCAAAGCCAGCTTGGCGAACATCAAGCGACGTTGTTCGCCGCCCGATGCGACCTTCACTGATTTCTCACTGTCTTCTCTGGAAAACAACATTCGGCCGAGCGTGGCGCGGAGCAACTCCTCGGGTGAGCCGGTCGGTTGCCACTGTGTGATCCAGTCAAACAGGCTGATGTCGTGTTCAAACTCTTGCGCATTATCTTGAGCCAAATAGCCACACTGTGAGTTCTCTGCCCACCTGACCTCGCCGCTCTCAACATCGAGCTCCTGCAGCAGACAACGTAGAAGCGTCGTCTTGCCGATGCCGTTCGGACCAAGAATTGCGACACGTGAGCCCGCCTCGATTGTGAGGTCCAGGTTCTCAAAGAGTGGACCATCATCGAAACTCTTGCTCAAACCCGTCGCTTCAACAGCGAGACGACGCAGTGGTTTGGCCTGCTCGAAACGAATGTACGGGCTGACACGGCTCGACGGTTTGATGTCTTCGAGCTGAATTTTCTCAAGCTGCCTGGCGCGCGACGTGGCTTGTTTCGCTTTTGAAGCATTGGCCGAAAAACGACTAACAAATGCCTGCAACTCGGCCATCTTGACTTTCTTCTTGGCATTGTCCGCGTACATTCGCTCACGCACCTGCGTTGCCGCTGTCATGTACTCGTCGTAATTGCCCCGAAAAACCTGCAGCTTGCCATAGTCCAGATCGGCTATGTGCGTGCACACACGGTTTAGAAAGTGACGATCATGCGAAATGATGATCATCGTCGACTTGCTGGAGTCCAGGAAGTCTTCCAGCCATCGGATTGTGTTGATATCGAGGTTGTTGGTGGGCTCGTCGAGCAGCAACACGTCCGGATCGGAGAACAGCGCCTGTGCGAGGAGCACCCGGAGCTTCCAGCCCGGCGCTATGGCGCTCATTAATCCATGGTGTTGATTGACCGGGATACCGATGTCCTCCAGGAGCTCGCCGGCCCGCGATTCCGCCGAATATCCGTCCATTTCTGCGAATTCGCCCTCAAGGTGAGCGACGAGAATGCCTTCTTCGTCACTCATCTCGGGCAGCGAGTAGATGCGATCACGTTCCTGCATCACGGCCCAGAATTTCTCGTAACCCATCATCACCACGTCCAGTACGCGATATTCTTCGTACGCGAACTGGTCCTGCGAAAGCTGTCCGACTCGGGCATTGGGATCAATAGAAACGTTGCCAGCAGTGGGTTCCAGATCTCCGGCCAGTATTTTCATTAATGTTGATTTGCCGCATCCGTTCGCGCCGATCAGGCCAAAGCGATTGCCGTTGCCGAAGGTCGCGGAAACGTTCTCGAACAGGGGTTTAGCGCCGAACTGAATCGACAGATTATTTGCAGAAATCATGGGTTTGGGCCGGGCGGAGTTAATCAGCGGCCGGATGCTATCATGCTCCGCCCGCCGGTGGGCCCTCCAGCGGCTTCTTCCTACTCCAGAGCAATACGATGTCCAAGTTTGATGCCAGGCCAGGCACGACCAGTTTCCGCGATCTCAAGCTATCCGAACCCCTGATACGAGTGTTGGATGAGATCGGCTATGAAACACCAACCCCGATTCAAAGCCAGGCGATACCACCATTGATGAACGGCCGGGACATTCTGGGACATGCACCCACGGGCACTGGAAAGACAGCAGCATTCGCTTTGCCGTTACTGTCCCGTATTAACGTGCAGAACAAAAACGTTCAGGTCCTGACCCTTACTCCTACTCGTGAACTGGCCATTCAAGTGGCCGAAGCGTTTCAGCATTACGCGTCCCACATTAAAGGATTTCATGTGCTGCCCATTTACGGTGGCCAGGAATATGGCGGTCAAATTCGGCAACTTAAACGGGGCGTACAGGTTGTCGTCGGAACGCCCGGTCGTCTGATGGACCACATGCGCAAAGGTACGCTGAAACTCGGCGGCCTGCAGGCTGTGGTCCTGGACGAAGCTGATGAGATGCTACGCATGGGATTCATTGACGAAGTGGAGTGGATACTCGATCAAACGCCTGACAAACGTCAAATGGTGTTGTTCTCCGCAACGATGCCCAGGCAGGTCGAACGAATTGCGCGGCGCTATCTGAATGACCCAGCGGAAATTTCGATCAAGGCGCGCACCGCAACAGCAGAAACCATTCGCCAACGTTATTGGCAGGTTAGTGGCCTGCACAAACTTGACGCACTTACGCGGATACTCGAGGTCGAGTCCTTCAATGCCATTCTGATATTTGTTCGCACCAAGACCGCAACAACGGAACTTGCCGAGAAACTTGAGGCCCGCGGCTACGCTGCCGCCGCGATGAACGGCGACATGGCTCAGAAGCATCGTGAACAAACCGTTGAGCGGCTGAAGAATGGGTCGCTGGATATTCTCGTCGCGACCGATATTGCAGCACGCGGTCTCGACGTAGACAGGATCAGTCACGTTATCAACTACGATATTCCATACGATACCGAGGCGTACATTCACCGCATCGGCCGTACGGGACGGGCGGGGCGACGTGGTGATGCCATCGTGTTTGTAGCGCCGCGTGAGCGACGCATGTTGTCGGCGATTGAAAAAGCAACGCGGCAGAAAATCGAGCAGATGGTGCTGCCGAGCACGGAAGCCGTTAACAATAAGCGCATTGCCGATTTCAAACAGAATATTACGGATACGCTTAGCCTGGGTGAGCTCGGATTCATGCAGGGCCTTGTCGAGCAATATCGGCAGGAGCACGATGTTCCTGCAGTCGAAATTGCAGCCGCTCTGGCGAAAATGACCATTGGCGACAAGCCGATGCTGCTCGCTCCTGACAAAAACACGGGCAAAGCCAAAATGAAGCCTCTTCGGGATGTGGAGCGTGGTTCGAAGCGGTATCGGATAGAGGTCGGTCATCTGCACGGCGTCAAGCCAGGCAATATCGTTGGTGCTATCGCCAACGAATCGGGTTTGGATGGTGAGCATATCGGGAGTATCAAAATTGAGGCACAGTACAGCCTGGTCGATCTCCCGGCAGGAATGCCAAAAGACATATTTGTGGGCCTGAAAAAAGTCCGGGTATGCGGTCAGGCGATGAATATTTCATTGCACGGCGAAGCCAGGTCGAAGCCTGCGCCACGGAACAAGAAACCGAGGAAGCGGGGTAAGTAGGGTTCTTTCAGAGCTTGAGTTTTGCGTGAACTAGCTCTGCATGGTCCTGCACTGTCATGCAAATTGGGCTCTGATCCCTTTTTTTGTGTTTGTAGAAAGAGCTGACTCACAGGTTCGAAGGTGTAAACCATGTGACCGGAGTACACCCACAACCTGGAGTCCGTGATTGATCGTTCCGGGTGCTCTTTCCTCCTTTCGATCAGTTTGTTGATGTGCCAAATACCCGATCTCTTGAAGAGACCGGTTTTTTATTCTGCGCTTCTAGCTGTGTCCAATTCCTGATATCCAAATCGCCTTACCCATGGCTGCAGGAGCGAAACGCTGGATTCAAGCTGTCTTGAGTAATGTCGCCACTTTCCAATCGATCGAGTATGCAGTGGCTGCGACACCTGTTGGTAGCTGGGAGTATTGCTTGTTTGGCCGGCGCCCTGCTGCAGGTACTCCAGGATCGAATCATGCCATTCCAGGGCGAGGAAACTAATCAATGCCATTAGCTGGTCTTGCGGCTCGGCCACGAGGTCTTCGTAACGCAATCGGTGTAGTGGACCGCCAACCTGGTCCATGGACGGTACTGCCACCTGCATAACAGCATTGTAGTACTGCGCTGTCTGCCGGATATCGAGAAAGTAGGCCATCGACCCTTCAATCTCGAACGCCTGAAAATAGCAGCTGATGCAGACATCCATAGGGTGGCGCTGCAGAAATATCACCGGTGCTTCCGGAAACAGCCGACGAATCAGGAAAAGGTAGGCCAGATTCAGCGGCAGTTTGTCAATCACAAGGGATCGTTGCGGTTGGCGCCGGTGCCGTGACATTTCCCGTCGGTAGATGTTACGCGCATCGGTGATCTGCGCGTCGTTGAGGTCGGCCAGTCCCTCCAGCGTACCCGGTTCCGACCAGTCCTGGTGGAGCAAAGAGAACAGGGTCTTTTCTTCGACTACTTCAATATCCGGATGAGCCCGGAGCATACGATCCAGCAACGTGGTGCCGGACCTTGGAAAGCCAACGAGGAATGCGATACCGCCAGTGTCATTAGTGGCCGGCTCATTCCAATCTGCCATAGGATTATCCTGCAGCCACTCCTGAATCCGGGCCAGGGTTTGCAGACTGTGCGGACCTCGTGGGTCGGGGAGGGAGCCTGTACAGTCCTTTTTCATTATTCGGTTGGATTCACTGAAGGCATTGAAGGCCTCGTCCCAGTCCCCCTGGCCTTCCAGGCATTGACCCAACTGATTCCAGGCGATGCTGCGGTTAGTGAGGTTGCTGATTTCTGGAATCAAACTTCGCAGTCCTTTTGCTGCTTCCAGATATTTTCCGCCGCGCCGATCCAGCGTGGCGCGCGTCATTTGTGCCGTCTCATTGGTCGGATTCATCAGTAGCGCTTTACTGGTCCAGCTTTCGGCTTCATCCAGGCGATTTTCGCGTTCCAGCAATGCAGCCAGATTGGCGGCCACTTGCGCATCGCCAGGCTGCAACGTCAGGATGGCCTGGTAGTGATGGATGGCCTCGGGTCTGCGCCGCAACCGCGCGAGGCAAGTGGCGAGTTCGTAGCGGGCCTGTATTGTGAGTTCGTCCTCACTCAAGGCTGCTTGCAGCGGCTCCAGAGCCTCTTCGAGTCTGCCTGCTGCCCGTAAAGATCGCCCTAAATGGTAGGCCGCTTGCAGGTGCTCCGGATGGTTGTTGTGGACGATATCGAGGTCATTGATCGACATGGCGATGTCGCCAGTTTCAAATGCGGCACAACCGCGCAAATACAGTGCTTGAATCAACCCCGGACTTTCGGCGAGAATTTCATCGCATGCAGATACACACATTGCCGGCACGCCGGTTTGCAGGTGATGCAACGCTCGCTGCAGCGATTCTTGCAAGTCCATACTCAGAGGTCTATGGAATACTGCTGCCGG
Organism: Pseudomonadota bacterium; assembly: GCA_022563255.1. Classification (GTDB taxonomy): domain Bacteria; phylum Pseudomonadota; class Gammaproteobacteria; order Steroidobacterales; family Woeseiaceae; genus UBA1847. The sequence goes on along the minus strand of JADFNS010000022.1, from coordinate 30,328 downwards.
ATCTCCGGCCCCAACGCTTCCTTGAGCGGATCGAGGTGAGCTTCGAAGTTTCGCCACTGCTCCAGACCTTCTTTGTAGATCGGCTTGCGGACCTGCTCTGCGCTGGGCGTGCGTATGGACCGTTCGGTTTCGTAAAACCTCAGGCACTGTTCTTCGAATTCCAGTTCGCAATAGTCCAGCAACGCGCGGATCTGTGCCTCGGTGTCGGCTACCATTTCTTCGTACTGCACGCGGTGCACGCGGCCGGGTAATGACTCGTCCCAGTGGTTCATCACCCTGACGTAATCCCGGTAGTACTTGCCGATATCTTCAAGACCGTAGGTAAAAGTCTGGCCGTGGGCGAACAACTGCTTGAAACCGGAAAAACAGCCTCCCATCGGGTGGCGTCTCGCGTCAATGATCTTGCTGTTCGGCAGAATCAGGTGGATCAATCCGACGTGCCGAAAATTATTGGGCATCTTGTCGATAAAAAACGGGGTGTCGCTGCGTTGAATGCGGGTGGTCTTCAGGTAACCCTCACCCAGCTCCCGGAACTCGTTCTCGCTTAGCTCGGCAAGTACTTCCGGATATTTTCCTGATGGTTTTTCTCGGTCCTTGTCGCCCAGCTTGCGCGAAATCGTGATGATATCCTGCAGTTCAGATGTGCCTTCAACCTGTGAATGGCTGGCCAGGATCTGTTCCAGCAGGGTCGAGCCGGCGCGCGGCAGACCGACGATGAAAATCGGATCTGGCGCCTGGCAACCCCAGCCCTTGCGTTGCTCGAAGAACTCCCTCGGCAAGGCCCGAACCTGCCGAAGCGACTCCAGGACATTGATTTTTGCGTTGTGGCGATGCTCAATTCGCCGGATGGCGTTGCCGCGCCTGTAAAATTTGAACGATTCGTCGTATCCCTTGCGGTCCTCCAGTGCTTTCCCCAGCGCGAAGGCCAGGTGCGACTGGTCATCGGCATCGCCGCCCTCGGTCGTTACCTGCCTGCGCATGTTGTCGATGTCTTCGTCACTGAATCCGAAGGTCTTCAGGTTGGCCAGGCTCCAATAGGCTTCGCCCACCTCGGGGCTCAGGCGGATGCATTTTTGGTAGGCTTCGATGGCTTCATCCAGCCTTCCGACCGTTTTTAGCGTGTGACCGTAGCTCATCTGGGCCCTGGCCTGGTTGGGGTAGTTCTTCAGGACCTTTTCGTAAATCTCGAGCGCCCCTGACTGATCCCCATTTCGAGTCAGGAAGGAGGCCTTGAGCGTCAGAAAATTGGGATTGTTCGGTTCCTGCGCCAGTAATTTCTCAGCCTCATGTATTGCAGCCTCCGGCTTCTGCAGGCGCATCAGAGCCATTGCGTAGCTGTGTCTTGCCACATGAAAATCCGGCGCCAGTTCCAGGCAACGCTCAAGCAGATGACTGGCGTCTTTCCAATGCCCCAGTTTGATGCCGATATCGGCCAGCACCCGCATGGCGGACACATCTGTGGGGTGCTTTTTCAGCAAATCGCGAACAATGCGTTCCGACTTGCCCAGTTTCCCTTTCCGCAACAGTCTGGCGGCCTCGACCAGCTCCGGATGGGGGGTCGAAAGTTCGAAATGCCGATCAAAAGCCTGGCGGCTGCCTTCTTCGTCACCGGCGACCGCCAACTGATGGCCGAGACTTTGCCAGGCCGCCGCATGCTTCGGGTCGATCGTGACAGCTCTTTGCAGGGATCTGATGGCATCATCCCCCCGCCCGACGCCACCCTGGCATTGTGCGATTTCATGCAGGAAATCAGGAGAATCGGTGTGTCCGCCAAGCAGTGGCGTTAATACATCCAGCCCCTTTTGTGGCATTTTCTGCAGGCGATAAGCAGTAGCAAGTACCCGTTTTGCCCCAACGGTATCGGGATACACTTTCAGAATCTCATGCGCCTGCTCTTCCGCCAACTGCGGATCGTGAGCGAGCAGATCAGCCGCATTCTTGAGGGCGATTTGCAGGTCACCTCTGTTGGTTTTATCGGCCATTGACATGGACGATATTATCCACGATTACAGTCCGAGAGGGAGTGATTTCGGATTGCGGGTGCATATCGTTCTTTTTGCAGCGGTTTAACGCGAAATCGTATAGAATTGGAGCATATAACAATCAATAACAGTTTCCGGGGGGGAATCAAATGAAGAAATTCAAACGAAATCAGTTGGCAAGGTCTATTTCCCTGGCCCTGGCGGGTTCAGCCGTTTCCGCCATGATTGTAGCGCCGGCGCCGGCGCAGGCTCAGGACGCTGGTTCAGCTTTACTTGACGAAATTGTCGTAACCGCGCAAAAACGCGAACAAAATCTCCAGGATGTGGCCGTTTCAATCCAGGTGCTGGGTAACGAGGAACTGGAAAATCTGGATGTCCGGAATTTCGAAGACTTCATCAATTTCCTGCCAACCGTTCAATTTGCCTCCGGCGGTGCTGGTTTTGGCCCTGGATTTGGCCAGGTCTACATGCGCGGCATTGTCAGTGGCGGCGACGGTAACCACTCCGCTTCCATGCCCAGCGTCGGCTATTACCTGGACGAGCAGCCAGTGACCACGATCAACCAGATCCTGGATATCCACATGTACGACATCGCCCGGATTGAAGTACTGGCCGGACCGCAAGGGACGTTCTATGGCCAGGGCAGCCAGTCGGGCACCATCCGCATTATTACCAACCAGCCGGTCATGGGTAAAATCGAAGGCGGTTTTGACGCGGAAGCCAACGGGACCAAAAGCGGTGATCCGGGTTATGACCTGAGTGGTTTCCTGAACTATCCTTTGGGCGAGCGCGCCGCAGTCAGGCTGGTGGGCTGGCACAAAGAGTTAGGCGGCTTTATTGATCAGGTGCCAACCACCATGACCTTCCCAGGGCCGCAGGCCAATACGGTCGATAACTCCGCTTTTGTCAAGGAAAACGGCAACGAAGTGACGACCACGGGCCTGCGAGCGTTGCTGAAAATTGACCTCAACGACAACTGGTCAGTCACGCCGGGTCTCATAGTCCAGCAATCGGAAAACGAAGGCTATTGGGAGCACAACCCGGAGTTCTTTGGCGATCTGGAAACTGGCAGACTCTGGCCTGCCTCTGGCGAAGATGATTGGTATCAGGCCTCTCTGACCCTGAATGGCAGTATCGGAGATGTCGACATCGTCTATGCGGGTGCTTATCTGAATCGGCAACAGGACTACGAGTACGACTACAGTGACTACACGGAATACTGGGCCTATCAGGGAGTAGATTATTCTGATCCAGCAGACTGGTGGTGTGTTTACTACAATGCCGCTGGCGACTGCGCCATTGGAACGCAGTACGTAGGCGCCAAGAATGAGTTTTTGCGCACTAGCCATGAACTGCGCTTCCAGTCCTCAGCGGACGAGGGCTTGCGCTGGACAGCTGGCCTGTTTTCCCAAAAACAGGAGCACAACTTCGATCTGCAGTGGATCGTTCCTGATCTGGACCCCGCTCTGACGGTGGTCGAGCCCACAGCTGGCCGCTATGGAGGCACCACGGTGTGGCAGACGTACCAGATCCGTACAGATCGGGACACAGCGGTATTCGGAGAACTGACCTATGACTTCAACGATAAATTCAGCGGCACCGTTGGCGCCAGGTACTTCGACTACGAGAATGAACTGTATGGTTTTAACGGTTTTGCCGAGCATTGCACCGGTCAATACATCAACGGCGAATTTGTCCAAGGGGACCCCGATAACCTCGGTCCAGACGACGTAATGCAGTTTCCCTGTTTTGAAACCCGGATTCTGGATGACGTGGCCGAAGGCGATGACTGGGCCTTCAAGGGCAACCTGGAATACCGCCTGGATGACGACAAGATGATTTATGTTACCTGGTCCGAAGGGTTCCGGGCCGGTGGTGTGAACCGCGCACGAGTGCCCGGCATCCCCAAGTACGAGCCTGATTTTGTCACCAACTACGAGTTCGGCTGGAAATTGTTGCTTGGCGATGGCAGTGTGCGATTCAACGGTGCGGTCTATAGACTTGACTGGGATGATTTCCAGTTTGGTTTCCTCGACTTCACCGTATCCAACCTGACCATTGTTCAGAATGTCGGTAACTCCCAGACCAATGGTGTGGAATGGGATCTGACCTGGGCAGTCAATGACAGCAACACGCTGAAGTTCGCAGGCTCCTATAACGATGCCGCGCTGGAAACTGATTTCTGGCGCACAGACGATGATCGTATTGCAGGTCTGCCACCGAATTCGCCGGCAGGCACGCCCATGCCCTTTGTGCCGAAATTGCAGTTGACCGGCATCTGGCGGAGTAATTTTGAGATTGCATCCATGCCCAGTTTCTTCCAGGCCGCTGTAGCCTATACGGGCTCACGGTGGAACGACCTGGACGTAACCAACGTTCCCGCCAGGCAGGAGATGGACGCATACACCCTGGTGAATCTATCCGGGGGTATCGCAAAGGACAACTGGACGGCTTCCTTTTACGTCAAAAACGTATTTGATGAGCGTGCAGAAATCGAAATCAATGACCCGGGCTATGGCGGATTGGCAAACCTGCCCCGGCCACCGGGACATGTCTGGACCACCGGGACCGGCCGGCCACTGTCATTTGGCGTTTCGTTTTCTTATAGATACAGATAGCGGACGAGGCATGCAACAGGGGCCGGATCAATCCGGCCCCGTTTGTTATGGTCTTGAATTGCTTCAAAGTCGGCATAACCGTGGTCAGGCAGGCGGTCGTGCAGCCAGTAGCTGAGAACCACGTTCGATTGACTGCGAACTGACTTCGCCAGTTCTTGCCCTTCGGGCAGCCTCACTTTGTTCGTCTGTCCTGATTCGCTTCGCGAATCGGTCCGCCGTACTAGTAGCAAGCACACCTCTTCGGTCGGCATAGTCTTTCTATTGGGTGGGCCACTCGACGAGTGAGGTCGCGGCGCGTTTAGGCGTGTCGGCGAACAGCCTTTACAAATGGGTTAAGGCCGTCAGTCCTGATACCGGTTCGCTGAAAAACGAAGAGCTGATCGATAGATTCAGAACAAACACGCAAGTGGCATGGACCAGAGCCTGACTTCTATCAATGCATATAGATCAATCGAGAACTCGGTCGATAAACGTAACTGAATACTGAAAATGTGTGTCGGTGGTTCTCAGCCCCTGGCCACCATCTTAGCTCGGGTGTATTCCGGTCACATAGCTAATGGAATTCCGCCAGTCAGACGGGCCCGCCTTGCAAAACTAACCATTAGGTATATAAAGGAATTGTTGCAGGTTATCGATCGAATTGTATTAGCGGTTGCGCGGGAGCCTAAATCATGAACAATAAAATGCTGAATTATTTGCTATGCGTTTGCCTGGCCGCAGGATTGTCTGCCTGCAGCAGGGAGGCGGAAGAACCTGCAGCAGAAACTGAGCAGACTACCGCCGAGGCGATGCCGGCAGCAACCCGGGATTCCGGAGGGGAGGAAACCCAGGCACTGGTGCTGTTAAGAGGATTGCCGACACTGGACACCACCAACAGTATTGCCATTGTCGAGATGGATCCTGAGGCTGAGAACTTTGGCGCCATATTGTACGAGTTTGAAACGCCCGATATCGATCCGCCGCTGCATCATATTTATTACAGTCCGACAGGTCGTGTATTTGCCACGGCAATGGATCCCAAATGTAGCCTGGTTGAGATCCTGCTGGCGCGTGATGCTTCCGGTTCTCCGCTTATCAACGCAGTTGAATGCATCGATACCGGCGGGCAGCAGGTCGGCGAAGACATTATATGGCACAGCGTTGGCGACAACGACTACATGATTGTTACCTTTATGGGCGGTTCGGGTGTAGAGCAAAGCGATGGCGGAACAATAGCGGTACTCGATGCGCAGAGTATCGAAGTCATCAAAATCATCGAAGCACGCAAAAGTAACGTAGGCGAAGGTGAGCCATTTATCATGTATCCGCACGGGCTTTCGGCCTATGGCGACAGGATGGTTGTCACGTCCACTATTCATCCGGATCTGGCTACCGGTGTTGGCAACAGCATCACCGTAATTGATCTCAATACCTTAGAGCCGATTGAGAACATCGTGGTGGAGGACTCAATGCCAGTAGGTTTCCCGTCCTCTCCGGTAGAGGTTTTATTCGTGCGCCCAAGTATTGTTGCAGGCGTTGAACCGGCGGTGTTGGTGAATACCATGTTCGGTTTTGAAACCTGGTCAATCGCATACGATGAAGCCAATAAGACGTTTGCTGCGCCAGTCAAAATATATGACGGCGCAGAGCAGGGAACCGGCGTACCGCTGGAGTTTTACGGCAACGAGACCGAATTGTTTATCAGTCACGCTCTGCCCGGCGTCGTCAAACGCTATGAGCTGGCGAGCCTGCCGGAATTGGTATCGTCGGGTGCTGATATCGTGTCGGACGCCGGTGCTCATCACATGATTTTCTATGCAACGAAATCCGGCAAGCAGGTCATCGCCGTACAGAACAACCTCCTAAACCTGGGAAATGCTGCCGATGATGATCCGACGGACATCGATTTCATCGCCAAGGTAAACGCACACACCGTCACCGTCCACGACCTGGCCACGGGCGAAAAACTGGCGACCGTCAATTTCAGGGAACGGTACAACAAGGGTATTGACAACATTGAGGGGTTGTTCACGTCCGGTTTCGTTCATCACCACTGAACGGCCAACCCGTCCTTAGGGCAGATGTGTGGAAAGCGGTGGTTTTGGCTCGATAAACAAATCGATCGCGATGCTGTCGTTGTGCGGCGTAATGCTGATCGCGATTATCTACGGGTTCGTGGCATACATTGAGCCGAAGCCTACCCCGTTACAGGGGTTTACAGCTCCGTTCGTATTCGGAAAATTCAGAGTACCCGTCGATAACCCGCTGACACAGGAGGCGGTTCAGTTGGGGCGTCGGCTGTTCTACGACAAGCAATTATCCGGCGACAATACCGTGTCGTGTTCAACCTGCCATTTACAGCATCTTGCCTTCACCGATGGCAAGGCCAGGTCGGTCGGCGTGTCCGGGAAAACGCTTGATTTCAACAGCATGAGCTTGGCCAATCTAATGTGGGGACCGCGGCATTTTTTTTGGAACGGCCGCGTTGATTCGCTGGAAGAGCAAGCGCTGGCACCGATTCAAGATCCCAATGAGATGGCACAGAATCTCGATGACTTGATCGATGAACTGGAAGCGGACGATGTTTACCCGGGCCTTTTCAGAAGCGCTTATGGCAAAATATCCGCAGAGAATATTGCCCGGGCGCTGGCGACTTTTGAGCGTACACTGATTTCCGCAGACTCCAAATACGATCAGTATCTACGCGGGGAGTTGAAATTAAGTGCTGAAGAGGAATTGGGAAGAAAACTTTTTATGGCGCATCCGGATGTCAAGGTGAGCCTGCGCGGGGGGAATTGCATCGACTGTCACAGCCAGTTTCTCACCAGCGGGTTCAATGCCCAGTTTGATGGCTTTTCCAACAATGGGCTGGATACCGAGGCGCTGCTCAATCCCGGGTTACAGTTTACGACTGGACAAGTTACAGACAGGGGCAAGTTCAAGGTACCTACGCTCAGAAACATTGCTCTGACTGCGCCTTACATGCACGACGGACGGTTTACTACCCTTGAACAGGTGCTCGACCACTACAATGAGGGTATTCGCGTCAGTGATAGCCTTAGCCCGCTGATTATGGAGGCCGACAATCAACCACAAGATGCCGTCAATATCCGGATTAGCCTGAATCTGAATGAGGAAGAAAAACGTGCCGTCATTGCGTTTCTTCATACGCTGACGGATCACAGTTTTATTACCGAAGACAAATTCTCGAATCCTTTTGACGCGGATACAATGCCTGATGCGTAAACTGCTTTCAATGTCTGTTGCCAGCGGCTTGTTGCTAACCGGGGCAGCAATTTATGTCTACCAGGTTTCACAACCGGGCACAGTCAGGATGCGATTTGACGCCGTCGTCGGCAACAAGCCGCTCGTATTCAATGATGCGCGCTACTCGAATCCTGGTGGAGCAGGGATGTTTCGTATTCGGGATTTCCAGTTCTTTATCAGCAATATTGACCTGCACGGCGAAAAAGGCGTTTATCGCGTACCGGACAGCTATTATCTCGCCCGGTTCGACAATTCATCGACGAGCTACCAGATCAATCTGGCCAATGTGCCGCGAGATTGGTATTCGGCGGTCACCTTCTCGATCGGCGTTGACGAAGTGGCCAACGGCTCCATCATGTCGGTAGGCGACTTGGACCCGAATAGTCGAATGGCGTGGAACTGGGAGGTTGGCTACAAATTCCTCTTATTTGAAGGAGCATTGATCGATAGCGATACGATACGACCTCTGGTGTACCACGTTGGCTTTAATGAGAATCGAAAGACCTTACGGTTTAATCTGCCAGAGGAGGTCGCTCCGGATTCTTCTGATGCGCTCTTATTCACAGTGGACGTCCTGGCGTTATTCACAGGTAAAAACACCGTCGATATGGCGGCCCTGCCCAACGTGAAATTTGATCGTGACGATGCCAGGTTGCTCGCCGGTAACTACGGCACAATGATATCGCTGACGGCCAGGCCGTGAGCAAATCGGGTTGGTGCCCACTTTGGTCCATACATGGAGACATGGCTTACACCTTATGAATGTGTACAGATATCGCCCAGTCCGGAAACGCACTCCCCGATAATCCAATTCTTCACTTCCTCGTAGTAACTTGACCCGGCGTGCTCGGGCCGCTGATGAAACCACCCGACGATCGCCATGCCCCGCATCAGCAGGAAGGCAGGCAGCATTTCAACATCTCGCTCCGACAACTGCCGGTGCTCACAATACCCTTCGAGCACAGCGGCACACAGAGCATCAAAATCCGGGGCAGATCTGTCTTCAATCAGCGCCGATGCGATATCGTACATGTGCCAGCCGCAAGCTGAATCATCGAAATCGATCAGCGCCAGATCGCCTCCGTTGTGAACGATGTTCCCGGGATGGAGGTCGGCGTGAATCAAACTGAAATTGTCAGGTCTCTCGCCATAGGCACTGAGTGCGGCGCGGGCTCTGTCTCTCGCCCCCAGCAGCGACTCTTTCTCGGCTTTCGTCAGCTCCGCGTGTTCCCAGAATCGACCCCAGAGCGGCGCTTCTCCCAACAGGCCATCGAGATCGAGTCGACGCCTCTTGAAGCCTGGCGGCACTTTCCAGAGCGTTGATTGGTTGTGAATGGCGGCGGCTATCCCGCCGATCCTGCGAAATATTCGCTTTCGCTCTTCCGTGTCGGAACTCGTCGCCAGGAATTCACCCAGGAGCGTGCCTTCAAGCCATGTGGTCATTCCCGCATAGCGCTGCTCTCCGGCGCCGGGGATATCGATTAGCTCAAAGTATTGTCCCTGACGTGTCAGAAGTGAATCCTGAACGGATATGCCTGCTTCTTTCAGCGCTTTGGTCCATATCCGCTCCGAGTTGAGTTCCTCAATCGAATTGTATCCCGGTCGGTGCAGCCGCAGGACAAAGTCGGTATCGCTGCCGCGAACCGAGACCCGAAAGGTCACGTTTTCAGAATGCGCGATGAGTTCGACATTTTCCACGTCTACCGGAAAACTCCCCAGGGCGTTCAACGCGGCAGCCCTGTAACAGGATTCGACCAGGTCCCTATGCACTTATTTCCCTCATGCATTCATCGAAAGCGCCCAGGAATTCATCGGCGTTTTCATGAGAGAACACGAGCGGTGGTCTGATCTTCAATACGTTATTGAACTTTCCTGCATACGACACCAGGAACCCCTTGTCTTTCAAGCGATTGGACAAATCGCTTGCCAATGTGGCATCGGGTTCTTTGTTGTCGCCGTGCTTGATCATTTCAATTCCGATAAAGAGGCCGCAACTACGCACATCTCCTATCGCATCGTGTAAGTCAACGCGGGCCTCAAGTTCGCCTGTCAGTCGACCGCCGACTTCAGCCACGTTCTTGAGGAGATCGAGGCGTTCGATTTCATCCAGCACCGCCATGCCGACGGCTGCCTGCAAGGGGCTTGACGAGAACGTATTGAAGTAATCCGTTGCGGCGCGGAAGCCATCCACGAAATTCCTGCTTGCTGCTGTTGCGGCGAGCGGCAGGCCGTTGCCCATCGGCTTTCCCGTTACGATGATGTCCGGCCGGAATCCTGTGTTTTCGTATCCCCACCAGAGGCCGGTTCGGGCATATCCCGATTGCACTTCATCGGCAATCACCAGCCCGCCTTCCCTGTGAACCAGGTCCGTGACCCTGGACATGAAGCCGGAAGGAATATCTGGCAGGCCCTCGTTGGCAAAAATCGGGCACATGACGAGCGCAGCAAAGCCGGCTCCCTCCGTTTTCAAACTCTCGATAGCCGCCGCGACTCGAGCGAGATACGCCTCGCACAGTTCCTCCTCGCTCAGTCCTTCCTGCAGCGGCCTGTAGCGTTCAGGAAATGGAAAGCCACGAACCTCACTCGTTTCGCGCGGTGCGCGACCAACGCAGGTTAACGAATCAACCAGTTCACTATTGCCATGATAGGCGGCGTCCGTGCATATGAGGCCGCGGTGCCCTGTGACAATGCGAGCCATTTGAATGGCGACTTCGTTCGCTTCGGTACCACTGCAGCTGAAGACCACGCTTTCGATACCGTCGTGATGGAGCCCGGCGAGCCGTTCGGCGAAAGTTACTATACCTTCATGAAGATATCGGCTGTGAACGTTGATAGTGGCTTGTTGCTCCGCCATCGCTTGTACAACCGCTGGATTGGCGTGTCCGACGCAAGGCACATTGTTGTACATATCGACATAGCACCGGCCGTCCCGATCGTACAGGTACACGCCTTCGCCGCGAACGATCTCCAGCGGTGCGTCATAAAACAGCTCCGCACCGGAACCCAAGGCAAGGTCCCGACGATGTTGTAACGACGCTTCTGCCATAATCGCTTCCCCTTGCTGTTTTCGTCAAAATACACTGTGTCGCATGCGATGGGCAGCATCGCGTCTAGGCGACGTAATAAACGATTGTTTGTACTCATACTCAGCGTAGGTCGGACAGGTATTCGCGCCGATCGAACAGCCCCTATTGGGGCCGAAGCTTGTGTTCGTCAAAGCCGTTATACTTTAGGCTCGTCGGCTTATGATCTGACAGGCGCGAGGGATAGATGGGGGACAGGTTTTTACAGCGGATTCTGCTGCTGGCGGCCCTGGCGTGGCCGGCAGTCGCTGCGACCCAGATCGTCGCTTCACAAGGCAAGATGATCGACGCGATTCAAGTCGATGAAGCTCCGGTTATAGACGGCTTCCTTGATGACGATGCCTGGGAATCCGGTAGCGTCATTCAGGATCTGCATGAGATCGATCCAAACGAGTTCGGCCCTCCGTCTGAGAAGTCGGTCATCATTGTTGTTTACACTAAGGACGCTCTATACCTGGCGGGCCGGTTCTTCGATGCTGAGCCCGAGAAGGTATCGGCGCAGGCTTTGCGACAAGGTGATTACTCTCCTGGCGACGACAGCTTTACGGTTATTATTGACCCGTTCAACAATGGGCGCAGTGGCTACGCCTTTGATGTGACACCGAACGGTGTTCGTAATCAGGCCGTTTACGCGAATGTCACCAATGAAAACTGGCAATGGAAGGGAATCTGGGACGCTGCTGCGCAACATGACGACAAGGGCTGGACAGCCGAGGTCGAAATCCCATTCAAGACGTTGTCATTCAATCCGAATAACCAGACCTGGGGTTTGAACGTTTCCCGTTATATAGGACGCAAAGGAGAGCAAATCGGCTGGGTATCGTCCAATCGAGAGCAAAATCCCGCCACATCCGGCAAGTTGATCGGCATCAAGAACATCGATCAAGGCATAGGACTCGATGTTGTGCCAGGCATACGGTTTGGCCAGACAAAAGACTATCAATCAGATGAGTCAACGTCATCGACCGAGCCTTCGCTCGATGTGTATTACAAACTAACACCAGCCCTGACTGCCGCACTTACTCTAAACACCGACTTTTCCGGAACGGGCGTGGACGCTCGGCAGCTCAACCTGACCCGATTCGGCCTGTTCGTTCCAGAGCAGCGCAGTTTTTTCCTTCAGGACACTGATATTTTTGAGTTTGGCCGTATCAGCGGTGGGGACGAAGACGAATTTACGACGATCTCGAAAGTGGAACTGGAAAGCGGGCGTCCGTTTTTCTCCCGACGAATCGGCCTCGGCGCACGTGGCGAGACTCTCGATATTAATATCGGCGGCAAGTTGACCGGCAGGCCTGGCCGCTGGGATGTTGGCATCCTGGCGGTACGGCAAGGCGAATTCGAATATGTCAACGATGACGACGAACTAATCGTTGTCGATGCCAGTGATCTTTTCGTCGCGCGGCTTGCCGCAAATGTGCTCGAGGAATCCAGTGTCGGCATGATCCTGACGCACGGCGATCCAGGTTCAAATCTGGACAACAGCCTCGCCGGCGTCGATTTTCGATATTTAAACACAAGAATGGCCGGTGGCCGGTCCCTTGAGGGTGCTATCTGGTATCAGCAAACGGATACTGAGGGCGTGGATCGGGATCAGGCTGCATACGGATTCAATCTTCGCGCACCAAACTCCTCCGGCCTTAAAGGCGCGATTGGGTACAAGGAAATTCAAGAGAATTTCAATCCGACGCTCGGATTTGTCAATCGGCCCGGCGTCAGGGATCTGACCGTCGAGGCCGGATACACGTTGTACACGCAGTCGCCCTCGATTCGAAAAATATTTTCCGGTGTGGACTTCGAACGCATTGAGACCATTGCGGGAGAACTGCAGTCGCAGTACGTCACCTTACGGGCGATCGAAATCGAGCGGGATTCGGGAGACTCCGGAGGGATTCATTATTATATGTCGGACGAAAGCCTTGTTGAACCTTTCGAAATATCCGAGGGTGTGATTATTCCGGTAGGTGAATACTCGTTTGACACTTTATGCGGCGGTTTCGGCACCGCAGATTATAGAAAAATCGCAATAGAAGGCTTTTATTGTGACGGTGATTTCTACGATGGTACACAGATCAACTACCATGCCTCGGCCCTGTGGCGGCCGAACAAGCACTTCCAATTCACAGCGATACTCGATGTCTATGATACCGAGCTTCCCTACGGCGCCTTTATCACAAGACTTATTTCGCTGCGCGCCGACATCGCTTTTACAAACTCCTTGTATTGGGAAAATTTCGTACAGTACGACAATGAATCGGACAGCTTGGGCTTCAACAGCATTCTCCGTTACCAACCCACAGCTGGTCGAGAGGCTGTTCTCATTGTCAATCATGAGTATGTCGATTTTTCACAAGACCGCACGTTCACCAAGGTGTATGGCGACATTGCATTCAAGGTCAGTTACACGTTTCGATTTTGAATAAGCTGCGGAGCTTGATCACAGGTTTTCTCCTTCAAGAACGCCCGGCGAAGTATTTTCTGGTTTCTACTGCTTCGCGGGTCATAGCGATCCCAGATTACTTTCATGGTCATGAGGGCAAGGGGAACGTGCAGTATAAAGATAGTCAACGTAATCAGCGCCTCACCCGTATTCCAATTCACCGAGCCATCGGGGGAAATCTCGCCGGTTCCAATTTGATAAGGGATCACGTAGTACTTCAACAACAACAAAGGCATCGTGACGCCATAAACAATCAAACCCAATGGTGCCAACAAGGTTATTTTTGTTTTAGCCAGATCGATATCGGATGGCGATGGCCGGTGTAAACGCAGGCGATAGATATTTTCTTCGCGACTGACCGTGCCGCGTGCCGAAACCACAAGAATTACAGCTATGCTCACGACGGCGCCTATGACTGGCGGGTAGTGTTCCGGCATGTGATAAATGCCGAGATAATCAATGGTTGCCGGTATCACATTCATGAAGAAGCCCGAGAACATACCCCAGAAGGCTGCGTCTTTTGTGATGCGTTTGCTCCAAATGCTCATCAGTCCTACCGGCCCCCAACTGGACGCGAAAACTGTTCCGATGAACAGCATGAACCAGAAAATGTCGGGCGGAAAAAAGTAACAACAAACCAGGACGATCAAACTTGTCATCAGCATGATCTTGCGGGTTGCATTCACGGTAATTGCCAGGGGCTTACTGCCTATATCGTTGCCGATGCTAAACCCTACCAGTGAAAGAAATGTAGACGCTGACGACAAGGCAGCAGCCACTATGCCCGCCAACAAAAGAGCGCCCAGCAATTCGGGCACCAACGATTTAGCAGCCCATATCACGACTGTTTCGGACGGAGTGATATTCGCGTTCGCCAAATTCATCAGGCCGCCAATACCGTAGATCAGCATTTGCAAAATAATCACGCAGAAACAGGCCAGGATGGCGGCGCGCAGTACGACATGTTCGTCACGCGCCATCAAATGACGGCTGGCCTGCCAGGGGCCGACCGCGTAAACAAAGCCCCAGGCAATGTCGATAACTACCGCCCAAATCACGTAGTCCAGTGGTGTTCGCCAGCTGGTGCCTTCACCTATGATTCCGGTCCAGGAGGCAATGCCCGCCTTGCTTTCCAGCCGGGCCAGGTCCGTGATTGCTGTGCTGATACCACCAAAACCATCGACGATATACACAACAAAAACGACCGTTGCCACCATGAACAACAGAAACATCAGTGTATCGGTGATAATCACGCCCTTGGATCCGGAATACATCGTGAAAATTGTGTAGCTGGACCAGGCGATGATCAGGCTTGCGATATAAGACATACCCGTGATACCGGACAGCAAGATAGCTGCGCCCTGAGTAACGATCAGCAGGTAGCCGCCCAGGCCGAGAATGATGGTGAACCCGGCAAACTGTTGCAAACGGCGGCTGTGAAAGCGGCGCCCAAAAAAGTCTGCTACGGTAGGTGCGCGGCTACGCCGCAAATAGACGCCAAAAAATAGTGCGCCAAGCATGTAGCCGGTTACGGCAATTCCAGGAAAGAGCAGGTAGGCACCAAACTGGCCATCGTAGGTAAACGCTGCCTCACCCATAAATATGGATGTGCTCATAACGCTGGCAACCAGTGTTCCCAGAATCAAAAGCGTAGGCGCTCGCCGTCCCGCTACGAAATAGTCATCCAGTTTTTTTATGTTGCGCCCGGCATAACTGCCAATCACAACATAAATCAAAATACTGACGCCGATAGTTATCGTTAATGTGTCCATGGTTCCTTCCAGGTCGCCGCTTGTTGGGTCGCAATAGCCATCTTGTTCCCTATATGCGCGGAAGTGCAGTAATCCGAAAATTTCCTACAATCGCAGGTTCTATTTGATACACATTCTTTTTCCTATTGATCAAGGTAGGAGTTATGTCTACGCAAACAGATGTCATCATTGTCGGTGCTGGTTCTGTTGGTTTATCAGCCGCCAAAGAACTTACTAAACAGGGAATTTCATTTATCGTGGTAGAGGCCTCTCATCGTATTGGTGGTCGTGCTTACAGTGAAGAAATTGCCCCTGATGTTTGGTTTGATTTGGGTTGTGCTTACATGGTCGCTGGACCTGATGCTAAAAACCAGATTGACGAAAGCAACCCCTTTATAGATTTCGCAAGAAATCAGGGTGCTGTTATCGAGGAATATCTTTACGACGCACATTACATTCATAACGGTAGGTCGCTAGATGATAACGAGATGAAAGTACAGGAGGAGTATCACAAAGAATGTGAAGAAGCTATACGGAGCTCTGTTGAAGGTGGTGATGACTGCGCTATCAGTGAAATCATTGATCTCGAAAATCCCTACGCAACACTTTCTCAAGTCCTGCCTTGCTGTCCGGCAGGTGGACGTCGCGAAAAATGACGTCGACAATCGTATTGTCGACGCGGAACTTGAGCAGCTGAACGGTCATGATTGCACGCGCGAGTGTCGCATCGTAAAGGAGTTCGAGTTCCTCCTGGGGGATCGATAGCTTGCTCTCGAACCCAAGAATCAGTGCAGCTGTCGAACGCAGCGGCGTCGGGCTGCGTTCGATGATGCTGGCAAGCGATGTTGCGAGTTCGACCACCAGCGGACGATAAACGAGGTCACCAAAGTCTATGATTCCGGTAATTGTTGAGGGGTCATCCGGATCGCACAGGCCATTGCCCGAGTGCGCATCGTTATGAATAATCCGGTGAGGCAGCCTGTGCATGCGTGGCAAAGAGTCACTTTCGAGGCGCTTGAGCGCCGGCGCACATTGTATGTCCAGGCCGTCCTTGAGATACGAGGTACGCAGGCCGCGAGAGACAACCAGACCATTGAGTATGTCCCAGGGCATGAAATGCGAGCCTGCTTTGTGAAAAAAATCGGTCAACGCATGACACACACGTCCCTGCAACGCGCCAATTTGCCTGACGGTATCCGGCGACGGCGGGTCGAAGCTACCCAGAGGTACGCCTTGGACAAAGCTGAGCAGGCGGACCGCGTGCGGTTGGTCGGGAAATTTGTGCGGTCACGAAACCTCGGAATTTAAGAGCATAGTAAGATTCGAACTCCGAAATTACCACAGTGGGTTAGCTACGTGCGTTGCCGGAACGGTTCTGCAGATAAGGTTTGATTGCGAGCCTTCACGCGCGGTGGAAGTTATGGGAACCTTACGTACGGTGTGTTTCCTTATCGGTGCGCAGGCGACGCGCGACGTCGCTAAGTTCGGAGGACGTATAGACTCATCGCAGACAAGACCACACAGGATTGGAGATCGCTGGCTGCGGATCTGAAGATTGAGGGCCGAGCCTTTATCAATGGCCGATATCGACAAGCCTTGAGCGGAGAAACGCGCGCGACAGTGAGTCCGGCCGATGGCCGGATACTGGCGGAGGTTGCCAATTGCGGATTGGAAGATGCGGATTGCGCCATTGCGGTCGCGCGGGCGGCGTTCGAAAGTGGTGTCTGGGCGATGATGGCGCCTGCCGATCGAAAAATGGTGCTGGTGCGTTGGGCCGAATTGATCGAAGCCCACGCCGATGAGATCGCGCTGCTGGAGTGTCTTGATGTCGGCAAGCCTATCTCCGACACGACCGGTGTTGATGTGCCGTCCGCGGTGCGCACAATCCGTTGGAGCGGCGAGGCGATCGATAAAGTTTACGACCAGATATCGCCGACTCCGAAGGACTGTCTGGCGCTGGTTCAACGCATGCCACTGGGTGTTGTGGCGGCGATCATACCCTGGAATTTTCCGCTCTCGACCACTGCCTGGAAGCTCGCGCCGTCGTTGGCGACCGGGAATTCTGTCATTCTCAAACCCGCCTCGAACACGCCGTTGTCCGCGCTGCGTATCGCTGGATTGGCCAGCGAAGCAGGTCTGCCGGACGGTGTATTGCAAGTGCTGCCGGGCCCCGGAGTCAGTCTTGGTCGACATCTCGCATTGCACAATGGAATCGATGGATTGACGTTTACGGGTTCTACAGAGGTCGGCAAACAGCTGATGCGGTATTCGGGCGAATCGAACTTGAAGCGTACCTTCCTGGAGTTGGGTGGTAAGAGCCCGAACATCGTATTCGCCGATTCGAACCTTGAAAAGGCAGCCAAGTTTGCTGCGATTGCAGTTTTTTACAACAGCGGCCAGACTTGCACCGCAGGTACGCGGCTCATCGTCGAAGAAACGGTCCGGGAGCGATTCGTCGAAATGGTGGTCGCGGAAAGCCAAAGCTGGATGCCCGGCGAACCGTTGGATCCGACGACGACGATGGGACCGATGATTGACGCCGCACAGCTGCAAACGGTAGCCGATTACGTTGAGATCGGTCGACAAGAAGGCGGATCGTTAATAGCCGGCGGGAGCCGGATATTGGCGGACACCGGTGGTAGCTATTACGAACCGACTATTTTTGACGGCGTTGACAACAGCATGCGCATCGCCCAGGAGGAAATTTTCGGACCGGTGTTGGCGATCATTGGTTTTAAAGATGCCGAAGAAGCGTTAGCGATCGCGAATGATTCAATTTATGGTCTGGCCGGAGCCGTGTGGAGCAACAACATAAATACGGCACACCGGGTTGCTGCTGCGCTGCGGGTTGGAACGGTAGGCATTAATAACTATTTTGGCGGTGATATTACGGTGCCGTTCGGAGGATTCAAGCAAAGCGGAAACGGGCGAGACAAGTCGATGCACGCGTTTGACGATTATACTGAATTGAAAACGACGTGGATTGAGTTCGACTAGCGGGCCACCATGAGGATGGGAATTCTTCAATGCGATGACGTAGCCGCTGAGCTGCAAGCAGAGTTTGGTAGTTACCCCGAGATGATTGAGTCGCGGCTGAGCAACGCGGAGACTGATTGCGAGTTCGTGACGTATCGGGCAATAGATGGAATTTTCCCGCAGTCTGTGGATGAATGTGATGGCTATATCGCCACCGGTAGTCGCTACGGCGTGAATGATAATCTGCCGTGGATCGATAAGCTTGAGACATTTGTCGTTTCTCTCGCAGAGAAAAAAAAGAAATACGTAGGAATTTGTTTTGGCCACCAAATATTAGCTGCCGCCCTGGGAGGGGAGGTAAAAGCATCGGACCATGGCTGGACGGTCGGGATTACCAAGAATCGGATCGATGTCGAAAAGGCCTGGATGGATCCGGCGCTGAAGAGCCTCAAACTTGTCGCTTGCCATCAGGATCAGGTGTGCAAAATACCCCAAGGCGTCGAAGTGCTGGCCAGCAGCGGTTCCTGCCCGTATTACATGTTGCAGTACGGATGTCACATGATGAGTATTCAGGGTCATCCGGAGTTCAGTAAGGCGTTCGTCAATGCGTTGTTGGATGGCGCATTAGACGACATACCCGCGTCTCGCATTCGTGACGGCAAGGCGTCGCTGGCAGAGGATGCGGATGACTTGCTGTTTATGCGCTGGATTGCAAACTTTGTTACTGATGGACTTGCCTGAGGGGCAGCCCTTGTGTTTGGCGTTTCGTAGAAATGCAGTACGGGTCACAGAGGGAAGTTGTTATGGCCGCTAGTTTTCTTGATATGCAGAGTTCCGATGCTGCGCATCATTTGCATCCTTTTTCGGACAACGGGAAACTGGCTGAACAGGGAACTCGTATCATTAGCCAGGCCAAGGGGGTCTACATAACCGATGCCGAAGGTCGTCGATTACTGGACGGCATGGCGGGACTGTGGTGTGTAAATATTGGCTATGGACGTGAGGAGCTAATCGATGCTGCCACCGCACAATTGCGTGAGTTGCCCTACTACAACAGCTTCTTCCAGTGCACCACACCGCCAGCCATAGAGCTCGCTGAGCTGATCGGAGAAATCGCGCCCGCACACATGAATCACGTGTTTTTCACGGGCTCCGGGTCCGAAGCAAACGATACGGTCATTCGTATGGTAAGGCACTACTGGGCCACGCTCGGGCATGAGAACAAGAACATCATCATCAGTCGGCACAATGCTTATCATGGTTCAACGGTGGCCGGCGCAAGCCTTAGCGGAATGAAGCCGATGCATGCTCAAGGTGGCCTGCCCATCCCGAATATCGTTCACATTGACCAGCCATACTGGTTTGCCGAAGGACGGGACGAAGATCCGCAGGAGTTCGGTTTGCGCATTGCGCGTGAGCTCGATTCGAAGATCAGGGAACTGGGCGTCGATCGCGTTGCGGCATTTATAGCCGAGCCCGTACAGGGTGCAGGCGGAGTCATTGTGCCGCCCGAAAGTTATTGGCCGGAGATCCAGCGAATCTGCGATGTTCACGGCATATTACTGATTTCCGATGAAGTGATCTGCGGATTCGGTCGTATGGGGCAGTGGTTCGGTGCCGACTATTACGGCACTACACCGGATTTGATGCCGGTAGCGAAAGGATTGTCTTCGGGTTACCTGCCGATTGGTGGCGTCGTTGTTTCAGATCGTGTAGCTGACGTACTCAAGAGCAAGGGAGGAGAGTTCCATCACGGCTTCACGTATTCGGGTCATCCTGTTTGCGCGGCCGTTGCCGTGGCGAATTTACGTATTTTGCGGGAAGAAAAGATTATCGAGTATGTCCGTGACGAGATCGGACCCTATCTGCAAAGTGAATGGCGCAAGCTTGGGGATCATCCGCTGGTCGGCGAGGCGCGCGGGGTAGGAATGATGGCTGCGCTGGAGTTGGTAGCCTCGAAAGACCCGCTCCGGTCGTTTGAAGATGCTGCGGCCGTTGGCGACATCGCCCGGGATCTCGCCATTGAAAATGGTTTGGTAATGCGCTCCGTCGGGAGCAAGCTGATTATTTCTCCACCGCTTGTAATTACAAAAACGGAAGTGGACGAACTGATCACAAAGGCATCGGCAACGCTTGATGCTGTCGCCACCAGCCAGCTATAGCCTGGATACTATGAACACTTGCAGCTGCCATAGCATGTTGTTACTCGATCAGGCGATATGATTAGCATCGACCAATTTCGTCAGCCCTATTTCTGGTATCGAATTTTCAAGTATTCGATTTACAGCCTGTTAGCTTATAATATCTGGTTGTTTTTTCTCGTAGATTTTTCGGCGAGCGAACAAACATTTTCGCAGGGAGTCACTTGGCGGAATCTGGTCGAGGCCTACTCCGCAACCATCGATACATTGTTCTGGGTAATCTTGCTCCTGATGTTTGAGCTCGAGACCGCCGTAATTTCGGACGAAAAACTTCAGGGCTCACTAAAGTGGGTGTTGAGTGGTCTTCGCGCCACTTGCTATTTGTTCATCGGTTATGCTTTTTACGGCTATGTCGTGAAATACGGCGTCGTAACGAATCTCCACCCGGTGGACATTGCCGAGATTTGCTCCATTGCAGTCAGCGATTTTACCTACGTAATTACGTTGGACGACTATCTGCCGTTGACGCCGGAAGCTTGCCGCCTGATGCAGGGGCAGCCGATCCAGCAAATCGTCGGTACACAGATTGTCGGGGCGCCGGCCCAATTAGAGCTTACCTTTCGGCTTGCGGTTACCGATATTGTCAATGCCGGCAACTGGTTGATTATCGTTGCCATCCTGGAAATCGAGGTTTGGATGCAACTCAAGAATATGTTGAGTGGTCACCTGATGACGGTTAACAAGATAATCAAAAGTGTGCTGTATGCAATTCTCTTCGCGTGTGCTGTCTACTGGGGGATTGACGGCGATTTTCTTGATTTTTGGGATGCATTTTTATGGCTTGTTGCGTTCATTTTCATCGAGATGAACATTTTCGAATGGCGCGAGGAAACGCAAGCGGATAACGCGTGATCGATCCTGAACCTGTCGCGGGCTAAAAACGTGGAGGGGGAGTGGCAGAGCGATGCTCAGGGTTATAGAAGGGCTTTGATTGAACATGGCACTCGGCCCAGGCCGTATGCCATTTCAGCTCCCGCTGATAGTCCAGTCGCGCCCACAGTTTTGGTGGCAGCTTGCCATTGACGCAGTCGATGTCGGCGAGCGCGAGATTGGCTTTGAGCACCGGGGACCAGGTGGCACATTTGACCTCACCGACCTGCTCGCCGTTCTTTCGGTCATAAAGAAATGCTTCGCGAACTGGCTTGTTGCCATCAATGACGATTTTGGTCAGCCGCCGGCGCGCCGGTCTTGAATTCTCAGCTAACAGAGCTTTTCGTCCGGTGAAGTGACCCTTGTCCAGATTGACAACCCAGCCCAGGCCCACCTCGAAAGGGGAACGATCGTGCCCATTGCGAATGGTTGATTCCGCGGTATTGAAGTCGAATCCTGGCATGATAAACCCGGCTTCGATGCGTACCATTTCAAGCGCGTCGAGGCCCATCGCGTGGATGTCGTATAGACCGCGGACATCGAAAACTGCATCCCAAAGGTTTAACGCGTCCTCCGGTTTTACCCAAAGTTCGTACCCAAGGTCGCCGGTGAAGCCGGTGCGCGAAACTGTGACGGGGATGCCTTTACATTGCAGATCCACGATGCCGAATGGTTTCAATTGATCGAGTTTATCGAAGCCCGCGGCGGTTAGTACCGAACAGGAAGTCGGGCCCTGAACCGCCAGCGCAGCTACGTCGTGTGTCTCTGTCTCGATATGAACGTCGAATCCGGTTGCGGACATGAGCAACCAGTCTAGTTGATGATGCTGCGCACACAATCGGTAGTCGTATTCGCCGAGCTGAAAGAGCGTGCCGTCATCGATTACTTTGCCCTCATCATTGCACCAGATAACGTAAGTGACGCGGCCCGGTCTAAGCTTGGAAATATTTCTGGTGACCAATCTATCGAGATACTCGCGAGCACCATTGCCTGTAATGCGGTATTTTTCCATCGGCGTGAGATCCATAACGGCGCACCCGCTGCGCACCGCGAAATACTCGGTTGAGAGCTTGTCGACAACACGTGCAACTTTGTAGCCGTTCCATCCAGTCCAGTCTTCCGTAGCCGACAAAGCGGCGATGCGATCGTGAAAGGGCGTGTGTTGCAATGCCCGTCGAAAATGCTCGTGGCCGATGTTCATGCATTCCTCCCAAGTTTCAGGATTCGCCGCGCCGCGTTACGACCCGGCAGACCGGTCAGACCGCCGCCGGGGTGATTCCCTGCGCCACAAAGAAACAGACTTTCAATCGGCGTGTCGTACTGCGCCGCACCATGCAGTGGTCGCATCATGAATGACTGGTGAATAGACAGTTCGCCGTGGTGCCAATGTCCCCGGACGGCGTGATACTCACGTTCGATATCATTTGGTGTCAGTAATTCATGGTCGACAAGCAACGATTTCAGATTGGGACAGTATTGGCCAAGTTGCGCAATGACCTTGTCGAACAACGAAGTCTGTTGTTCTTCCCGGTCGCCTCCAGGATTGTAGGGTACGAAGGCAATGTTGATAGACATGACGTGGTGGCCTTCAGGAGCCATGGCGTCATTGTGCAAACTGGGTATGGTGATTTCGAGAACCGGATTCTCTGAGCTTTGATCGTATTTCGAATGATTGAAGGCATGCTCGACGTATCTCATTGTTGGCGCTATTAGCAGCCGGTTGCTCAACTGCGACACCGTAAGACCCGTAAACTCCGGTATGCCACTGAGCGCCAGATGTAATTTAGCAACAACGCCTGTACCGCGAATTTGCGTTACGCGATTGGCAAACATCGTATCAAGCTCCGGCGCTCCGACGAGTTGTGTAAACGTCGCACGGGGGTCCGCATTCGAGACAATGGTCCTGGCCTCCAGCACTTCTCCATTCAATAGCTTCACGCCAAAAGCTTTACCGTTTTCAATTAGAATTTTTTCGACGTGAGCGTTGAGTCGAATGGTTACTCCCGCGTCCTCAGCTGATTGGGCGAGTGCGTGCACCAGTTGCGACCGCTCACCCGATTGCACGAACATCGGGCCATTGAGTTCACCGTGGAGCCGTTGTAGCCAGGTCAGAACAGTACCCGGTGTTCGCGGTCCCATAGCGCTCCCCATTACGGCATCTGTTGCGATCGCGCCCTTCAGAAGTTCGTCGTCGAACGCCTCGTTTAAAACGTCATAAATATTGATCGCCGCAACGCGTAAGAATTCGTACATGGTATCGCGGCCAAGCCGCAGACGGATATTCCAGCCCAGCATTGCAAAGCTTGCCTTATCTGCAAAGTCCATGTGTTTGAGCCGCGGCGCCTTGTTCTCAAAGAGTGGTCGCATCGCTTTCGCGAAGGCCAGGTATTGCTTGCGAAATTTGATGTACGATTTCGCGTCCGATTCTGACAAGGCATCGCCAGAAATGCGGTTCGCCCCAATCGTCAAATGTCGACCTTCCAGATCGAGGGCGATTGTCTCGATAGCTTTCCCCGGCTCGTAACCGAATCGCTGTAGCTTGAGATCGCGACGAATGGCCGCACTCACGGGATTAGCGGTGTGGGCAAGTCCGGAAAAATGGTAGTTTTCAGCAATCGTTCGCGGCGCGGACATTCCGCCGAGCGTGTCCGAGGACTCCAGGCACAAGACTTTCCGTCCTGCACGTGCGAGATACGTGGCGCACACCAGGCCATTGTGACCGGCACCGATAACGACTACGTCTGTAAGCTCAGTCATCGCTGAATGCCGCCGGCGTCGTGTCCGGTTTTTTCAGGTCACGAAGTATTTCGCGGGCTGCGTTGGCGCCGGGAGCACCCATTACGCCACCGCCCGGGTGGGTAGACGAACCGCACATGTACATATTCCGTACCGGGCCGCGATACTGCGCGTACCCGGGAAAAGGCCGGTTGAACAATAGTTGGTCGAAGGTCAGTTCGCCTTGAAAAATATTACCTTCCGTGAGGCCGATCTCCGCCTCCAACTCGCGAGGTGTGCGTATTTCTGCGTGCAATATCAGATTCTTGAAGTCGGGGCTGTAATCTGCGATTTGGTCGATCACGGTCTGCCCGAACTGATCGCGCTTGTCGTCCGACCAGCCGCCCTCGGGTGCGACCGGACAGTACTGTACGAATACGGTCATCATGTGTTTTCCAGGCGGTGCGAGGCTTGGGTCGTACTGCGAAGGAATGAGCACGTCACAGTAAGGGTCGGTTGACCAACGGTCGTCTTTCCAGTCGTCGTAGGCTTTTTCGAGTCGCGTCAAGGTGTCGGTAAAATGCATATGTCCGAGCGTCAGCGGCGAGCCTTTCGGCAGCGAAGAGAATGTAGGCATCCCGTCCAGCGCGATATTCAGTTTTCCGGATGAGCCGCGAATCTTGAAGTTTCTCGCGCGCTCTACCAGCTTGGGTGGCAGGTCAGATTCGTCCATTATCTGTGTAAAAGTGCGTTTCGCGTCAAGGTTGGAAACGACGATCTTCGCTGAAAGTTCCTCACCGCTTGTGAGTCTTACGCCGGTTGTCCTGTTGCCGGAAACAAGAATTTTGGCGACCTCTGCATCCGTTCGTATTTCACCGCCGTGCGCTTGCAGTGCAGAAGCGAGCGCGCCGGATACAGCGCCCATCCCACCACGCGCAAACCCCCATGCGCCAATATTGCCATCGACATCTCCCATAGCGTGATGCAGCGCCACGTAAGCAGTTCCGGGAGAGTAAACGCCAAGACCTGTGCCGATTATGCTGCCGCCAGAGTAGTGCGCGAGTATTGTTTCATTCTCGAAGTAGTTCTCGAGATACTCAGCGATCGACATCGTGAAGAAACGAATAAACTCATAGATTTTCGATTCGCTAAGTTCATGGAATTTCTTCATCAGATAGGCGAACTCAAATGCGTCACGCGGCCTGAACGAACCGGGGTCCGGTGGTGTGCGCAGAAGAAAATTACGAATGAGTTTGCACCAGCGCATAATGTCTGCATCGAAGCGTATCGCCGCATCGGCATCCCGCATACTGTGGCGCATCAGCTCGCGGCGCCGAACGTTGGGGTTGTGGTAACTGCCGAAATAATCGCCGTCTTGCTTGAACGTCATGCTGGAGGTCAGTGGAATTACCTTTAGCCCGTGCCGCCCAAGGTCGAGCGCATTGTATATTTCCGGGCGAAAAAGACTGCAGACGTAGGAGCTGTTTGAGTACTTCCAGCCATCGTACAACTCTCTGCTGGCAGTTGCTCCACCCGTATACGAGTTTTTCTCGACCACGAGGACGTGCAATCCCGCTTTGGCGAGAAAAGCGGCATTCGTGAGTCCGTTGTGGCCGGCACCGATGACGATGACGTCGTAATTATTCGCTGATAACAACATCAGGTGGCATCCGCGAGCGCCGGAATAATCTTCCTGAGGCGCATGTACATAAACAGATAAATTGACAGTCCCGTCAGCGAAGCGATCGCACACATGACAAAAATTCCGTCGTAGCCATAGCCGGCCGCGAGAATTGACGCAGCAAGATTGGGACCGATGATTTGACCGAGTCCCTGTGCACCGGGCATCAGAGCAGCGAAGCGACCGGAGTGATCCACGTTCGCGATTGTGGACATCTGGTAAACGTCTATGAAAACCCAGAGAAAATTGAAACTGAACATGCTGATGATGATGTTTGTATCGTTTATTCCACCAACCAACATCACGACGATGATTGCCTGAAAAACAAGTGTTATGAGCAACGGACGGGCGAGCCCGAAGCGGTTGCTGATAAAGGTCGCAAACAAGCAACCTACGATCGAGAAGAACGACGACCAGACCAGAACCTGACCGACCCACTGAGGTGTTGCAGCTGAGGCCAGGCTGGCTAACTCAATGTACGTCCAGTACGCACCAATATTAACATAGGTCGCGAGAATGGCACCCAATACCAGCCATGGGACATAAGCGGGTACATGCATACGATCGCGATGATGGCGGCCACCGTCATCCTCGACGTCGATTTCGATATCAAGATTTCTCTCGACGGGTCGCGCCGGAATCCAGTTCAAAAACAAAAGCCCGAACAGAAAGCAGCCGATGAAAACCATGTAGATGCCGTTCATGGAAAGCTGCGGCAGTATGTGCATTTCCAGCGCCTGTGAAAACGCGAACGCGAATAGCATCATGTTATATGCGCGCGCAGGTCTTGCTGTCGCGCCAAGCGTGGCAACTGCGACCGCCGTATATATACCACTGCCGATACCAGAAAGGAGCCGCAACCATAGGACCTGTTCGTATTCGACCATTATGGTGCACAGCGCGTTCGCCCCTACGGCAATCATGACGGCGCCAAAGACAAGGTAACGCCTGTTTATTTTCGCGATGATAAACGCGGTAAATATCGCGCCGAGAGACAAGCCGCCAAGATCCGCCCCCGCCACCCGCCCGACTTCCACTTCGGAAAAGCCGAGTAAATTGACCCAAGCAGTACTGATTACGGGTATGCCGACGAGCACCCCGTAGCCGACCAGCGTCATGTACAACGAAACGCAGATTGAGCGCCAACCGTCGAATACGGTATGGGCATGAAGCAGCGTGCCGCCGTGTGTTGTCATCTTACAGTGTCATCATCGTCAGGATGGAGTAGCGTATGGTTTTCTGCCGATTCGGCGATGAACCTTAGCGCATAAAAGTTTGGCAATCTGTCGAGCGTGTAGGCTCGGTAGTCCTGTTCGTGAGTCATTGCGCATAATGCACATAACTTGCTGCGAGGAGGGCCGGTAATGCCTGAAATCAGTGTGCAACATCAGTGCGTAACTCTGGCCGATCTGGTCGCCGTTGAGTCCTTTGGCACACCGATCGGCGATTTGCCCGAGCAGACCGATAAGCCTTTTTACGAAGATAAAAACTTGATTGCCGGGACCTGGGAATGTGAGGTTGGCAAGCTTCAGCTCAATCTGGAGATCACGGAGTTTTGCCACTTGTTGAAAGGGCATTGGATTCTTACATCGGAATCTGGACAAGTCACAGAAGTCAGATCCGGAGACAGCTGGGTATTTCCGCGTGGCTGGAAAGGGACGGCTGAAATTGTGGAAGCTGTGCGTAAAGCGTACATGATAATCGGCTAACGTAAACTCAAATCAAAGGCAACACAAAACAGGGTTCGGGATTGGATCGGTACGACTCAATAATAGTTGGGGCAGGACACAACGGACTGGTTTGCGCCACTTATCTGGCACAGAGTGGCCAGCGCGTACTTGTGCTCGAGGCATCCGGTTCACCCGGCGGACTCGGCGCAAGTCGCGAATTTCATCCTGGTTTTCATGCCTCGGTCGCACACTCAGTCAGTCACTTCTCTGAGCGAATAGCCAGCGACCTGAAGCTGGCCTCACATGGCTTTCAATCTGCATCGAAACCATTGCCGACGATCGGATTGAGCGTCGACAAAGAGCACGTTATCTTACACAAGGACACATTGAGTGGAGCCGATGCAAACGATGTGGTTGCCTATCGGAAATATTCCAGACTCATGCAGCGTTTTGCCAATGTGCTGAAGCCTTTCTGGTTAAAAACGATGCCGCGCATAGGCAACAACGACATCGCAGAATTAGTTACTTTCGCACACATCGGTTTCAATCTGCGTCGTATTGGCAAGAATGATATGCAGGAGTTTCTCCGCGTGATTTCCCTGCCAGCCCGCGACCTTATGGATGAGTATTTCGATAGTGATCTGCTCAAGGCAACATTGAGCTGGGACGGGCTCATTGGCTCGAAGTTAGCGCCGCGATCGCCCAATAGCGCGGTTCTTGCGATGCTATATCGTATCGCCGGGGAGTCCGGCGGTGCCCACGAAATTCCGCAGGGTGGAGTTAATGGCCTGATGAAAGCTTTGTGCGCGTCGGCGACGGAGTCAGGCGTCGAAGTCCGGTGTGCAGCGAAGGTCAGTCGTATCGTGATTGGGAGCAACACGGAGGGCCAGATCGCGACGGGCGTACAGTTAGCCGACGGCGAGGAGATTGGGGCCGAGCGGATAATTTCGGCTACCGACCCGCAAAGAACTTTCCTCGATCTCGTTGGGGTCGCGCATCTCGATATCAACTTTACGAACCGAATTCGGCGATTGCGATGCAATGGCAACGTCGCAAAATTGCACCTCGCACTAAATGCATTGCCGGAATTTGAAGGACTGCAGCGTAGCGACGGACGCATGATCATTGCGCCCGATATGGATACGATTGAGTTTGCATTCGACAGCGCAAAGTATGGTGAATGCCCGTCGAAACCCGTTATGGAAATAGTGCTTCCAAGTGCACACGATCCGTCGCTCGCGCCTGCCGGGCAACACGTGTTGTCGGCGCATGTTATGTACGTGCCGCATAAACTAAAAGGCGGATGGACCGACGCGGCCCGTAATCAGATTTGCGAACGGACTATCGACGTGATCACGAAATATGCACCGCGTCTCCGGGAACAAATTATCCATAAGGAATTTCTCACACCATGGGACATTGAGAAAAACTATCGTGTAACCGGCGGCCACTGGCACCATACGGAATTTGCGCTGGATCAAATGTTCATGATGCGGCCAACCTATGAGGCTGCGCAGTACCGAACGCCGATTCCCGGTCTGTTCCTGTGTGGCGCGGGCTGCCACCCGGGTGGCGACCTCGTGGGCGGTGCGGGACACAATGCTGCGCGTGAAATTCTGCGATGAGAGACTACGATGCAATTGTTATTGGTGCGGGCCATAACGGCCTCACGAACGCAGCCTATCTGGCAAAGGCCGGACTGAACGTTGTTGTGCTCGAAAAGAATGACTACATTGGCGGTGCGGCCGTTTCCCGGGAACCGCACGAAGGCTGGATCTATTCGAGCTGTTCGTATGTCTGTAGCATGATGCGGCAGGCGCTGCATCGCGACCTGGACCTCAGCAGGCACGGCTTGTTATTGGTGCCCTATCTCGGAACCGTTAACTTCGGCGATACCGATAAGAGACTGTTTGCCTATCACAACGAAGAAGCGGCCTTTCTTGAGCTAAAGCGTCACTCACCGCACGATGCAGACGCGATGCATCGATTTCAGGCGGATCTGACGCGCTACTCTCAATTCATCCGCAAGACATTACTCCGCACACCGCCCAATCCGGCTTCGTTTCGGCCGCGGGACATCATGGAACTGATTTACCTTGGCAAGCAGCTTTGGAGTTTGGGCGAAAAAGAAATTTACGAATACGTGCGGTTTTTCACGATGAGCGCGGCCGAATATCTCGACGATTATTTCGAAAACGACCTGATCAAGGCCGCGATGGCCAGTCCAGGCATCATTGGTACCGCGCTCGGTGTTTACTCGCCCGGTTCGTCGTATATCTTGCTGCACCACGTTATGGGCGATGTCGACGGCAATATCGGCGCGTGGGGTCTGGCGCGCGGTGGAATGGGCGCTATTTCAAATGCTATCGCCAGCGCGATGGTCGAGCATGGCGGGGAGATTAGAACCAGCGCCGGCGTGCGAAAAGTGCTCGTGAAAAACCGCAAGGCTGTTGGCGTCGTGCTGGAGAACGGCGACGAAATCAGGGCTCGCATCGTTGTGTCGAACCTGGACGCAAAGCGGACTTTCACGAGCATCATGGACAAGAATGATCTGCCGGAAGGCATCTATGAAAAAGCCTGCAACTTCAAGATTCGCGGCTCGTCGGGCAAGGTCAATATCGCATTGTCAGGTCTGCCAAAATTTACAGGTTTACCGGATAACCGCTACATCGATAGAGGGGGCCAGAGCTTCACAGGCTCCCTGGAAACAATGGAGCGTGCTTACGATTGCTGGAAGCGAGGTCGCTGGTCTGACGACCCGTTCATCGAATCGGTCATACCGTCCGCCTGGGATCCGACCGTTGCGCCTCCTGGACAACATTGGATGTCGAATTTTGTGCAGTACTGTCCAGCAGAACTCAGC
The DNA here is from genome assembly GCA_022563255.1 of Pseudomonadota bacterium. Taxonomy (GTDB): domain Bacteria; phylum Pseudomonadota; class Gammaproteobacteria; order Steroidobacterales; family Woeseiaceae; genus UBA1847. The sequence continues at coordinate 232 of JADFNS010000022.1, read as the reverse complement.
AGCGGGCCATGGACTCCGGAAAAACGCGATCAGTTTGGCCAGACCGTGATCGACAAAATTGAACGATACAGCCCTGGGTTCAAAGACCTGATCGTGCATATGGAGGTGCGTACGCCGCATGAACTCGAACAGGAAATCGGATTAACGGAGGGCAATATATTCCAGGGAGAACTGACGATCGACTCCCTCTTTTTCAATCGACCGTTCCCCGGTTATGCACAATATCGTATGC
>JADFNS010000021.1 GCA_022563255.1 Pseudomonadota bacterium | reverse complement strand
TCAGCGCGGCAGATAAAAACAGTGTTCTCCCCAGCAGGTTGCGTACGGAACAGGTGGTAAAAGCTGATGACTCCATGGATTTCAGCCCGCGACAGATTCAGCACTTTCGCGATGCCTGGCACAACTTCTGCGGGGATGTAACTTAACTCATCCTGAATGGCGTGCAGAACTGGCAGCAGCGCACCTGGTTTATCCACCAGCCCGATGGCGATTTCGGTGGCTCGACCAATTCGATCGTCAGTGATCACATGAATCTCGTGGGTCTCGATTCGCTGTGCGTTAACATGCTTTGGATCGTCAGGTGTCATTGTGTAGAGCTTACTCCTATCTTGTCACTTGTAAAAAACTGGCATCGCACACTTCGATGATCCAGTCGAAAATAATCAGAGGCTCCCTAGAGTAAATAGTGAATGTAGCCTGGTTTGAATACTGATGATGCGAGACTGTAAATCAGGTAGGTCAATTCAGGCGGCACCTTCTATAAAAATTCGCACCGGACCTCACGAACAGGGCATTATCGCGGAATCTGACGCAACAGCCGCGGTTCATCTGTGCAGTTCAGACGATACTTGTCTGCCAGACCACACTGGTGTCGAATAGTGTTCGCGACAGATTTAGGTAAAGAGATGAAAAAACGGCTCAATCAAGAGAGCGCATTTTAATTGAAAAAGTATGACGCGATTGTTATTGGTGCTGGCCATAACGGCTTAACCAACGCCGCCTATCTGGCCAAGGCGGGGCTGGATGTATTGGTGGTTGAGAAAAACCCATACATTGGTGGTGCGACAGTCAGCCGCGAACTGCACGAGGGCTGGAAATACTCCAACTGTTCGTATGTCTGCAGTTTGTTAAGACCAGAAATTTCCCGGGACCTGAATCTGTCGAAATTTGGCCTGCAGATTATTCCGTACGTTGGTGGCGTCACGTTTATCAATGATGGTGGATATTTTGGTAGCTACGACGACCATGAACGCCAGTATCGGGAAATAGCCCGATTTTCGCGCAGAGATGCAAATGCCTACGAGCGTTATAAGGCAGACGTAACAAAACAAACGCGATTCATTCGCCCCTTCCTGATGCGGACACCACCGGACCTCAGCTCATTCAAACCCAGAGACATTCGGGAGCTGCTGTTTTATGCCAAATCGTTTTACAACCTGGGAGAAAAAGTTCTCGGAGATACCTTACGATTCTGGACAATGAGCATCGGCGATTTTCTCGACGAGTATTTCGAGACTGATGTCATCAAAGCACATCTGGCAGGGAGCGGCATTATCGGTACCGCATTGGGCGTTTATTCTCCTGGGACAGCCTATGTTTTGTTACATCACTATATGGGCGAGGTCGACGGCACTGTCGGCGCGTGGGGTTTCGCCCGGGGTGGCATGGGTTCCGTCGCCAAAGCAATTGCAGGAGCCTTCCAGTCATTTGGCGGCGAAATTAAAACCGACGCAGGGGTAGACAAGATTCTAGTCACCGGCAATAAAACAAAAGGTGTCGTTCTCGCTAATGGAGATGAATACTATGCTGATATTGTCGTTTCTAATCTCGACCCGAAAAGAACATTCCTCGGACTCGTCGGGCGCGGCGAGCTCAGCGACGACTTCCGCCGCGAAATCGAAAGTATCCGCATGAACGGCCCGGCCGGTAAAGTGAATTTCGTTTTGTCCGAGGAACCGCGCGTCAACGGCATGCCTGCCGGAAGAACGAAATCACAGCGCTCATTGTTCACGCTTGTGCCAAGCCTGGAGGAAGCCGAGGACAACTACAACGCCTCGCGGCGCGGCGACATTCCCCGGAGGCTCTGGGTGGACTGCGTGTTGGCGTCCAATGTTGATGACACGCTCGCGCCCGCAGGCCGCCACATGCTGACTTGCTTTGTGCAGTATCTGCCCTACCAGCTGCGCGCAGGATCCTGGGACGATCAGCGCGAAAATCTCGGCGACCGGGTCACGGAGTTGATAGGCCAGTTCGCTCCCAATATGCCGAATTCCGTCATAGCGCGCCGCGTTATGGCGCCGCCGGATCTTGAAGATACGTTCGCTATCACCGAAGGCAATATCTTCCACGGGGACATCTCGCTGGATCAAATGTTTTTCATGCGGCCGATCCCCGAATGGTCGCAGTACCGTACGCCGATTCGGGGCCTCTGGTTGTGCGGCGCCGGAACCCATCCGGGTGGCGGAGTAACCGGAGCACCAGGCTACAATGCGGCTCACGCGATTCTGCGAGCGACGTGAGTTCAGAGATTCTCCGGACTGATATGCTGCGTGCATGCCAAGCCACTTCTATTTCGACCTGGACGGAACATTGACCGATCCCTACGAGGGCATTACGAAATGCATACTGTATGCGCTTGATGAACTCGGTTTTCCGCACCCGACGGATGACTACCTGTTCAATTGCATCGGTCCGTCTTTGTACATCACGTTTCCTGAAATGGTCGGGGAGGAGCTCACGCCGCGAGCCATCGAACTGTACAGAGAGCGCTTCAATGATGTCGGCTGGCTGGAGAACGTTCCGTACGAAGGCATACACGATGCTCTCGCCAAAATTGCGACAACCGATTGCGTGATGTTCGTTGCCACGGCCAAACCCCGGATCGCCGCCAGCCGAATTATTGAGCACTTCGATATGGGCCGGTATTTTGCCAAGGTGTATGGCTGCGAACTCGACGGCACGCGGGCGAACAAGGCGGACTTGCTCAGTTTTGCCATTGACGAAAATCCCGGCGCCGTGTCCCGAACGATGATCGGCGATCGCGAACACGACCTGATCGCGGCAACGGCGAACCACATGATTCCCGTCGGCGTTTCCTACGGCTATGGCAGCGTAGAGGAACTGGAGATCGCCGGCGCAGCGTCGATAGCCGCGTCTCCGGGAGAACTACCCGGCTTGCTGGCCTAGTACGCTCGCCATTGCCCGGATATGGTCCGGCCCCACGCGGCAACAGCCGCCCACAATTTTGGCGCCGGCGACGACCCACTCCTGTGCTGCATCCGAATAATCCAGCGGCGTAACCGTGCCCGACCACGAGCCGTCATCCGCGTTGTAAGTTTCACCTGAGTTTGGATACGCCATCCCGTGCTTGTCCGGCGCCGCCTGCCGAAGTTCGCGCAGCAACGGCGGCATGTACAAGGGAGCTGTGCAGTTGATGCCCAATGCCAACACGGTTGGGTGACCAGAAAATAGTTTTGCGATTTCTGCCAGCGGTGTGCCATCGCTGATGCACCGGTTGTCGCGGCACGAAAAACTGACCCACGCGGGTGTCGAGCAATTTTGCAGCAGCTCGGCCAGAACCTCTGTTTCGCACAACGACGGAATAGTCTCGAATCCAAGTACATCCACACCGCTGGCGTCAAACAATTGCAGTCTGGTCCGGTGAAATTTTCGCAAGACGTCCGCAGAAACTGCGTAGTTGCCACTGTATTCGGAGCCATCATTAAGCATCGCGCCGTACGGCCCCATACTTGCCGCAATGGCGGCATCCGATCCGGCTGCATCACGCGCACGTTGCGCGAGTTCGACTGAAAACAACATCAGCGAGTCGGCTTCCTCAGCAGACAGTCCAAGAGCCGCAAATCCTTCTTGGCTGGCCTGATAGCTGGCCGTAGCGATGCACTGCGCGCCGGCATCGATGTACGCACGGTGGGCCGCGACGATAGCGTCAGGATCGGACCGCAACAAACCCGCCGACCAAAGATCGCCTTTGATATCGCACCCCTGCGCTTCGAGCTGGGTCGCCAGACCACCGTCCAGCAGGACCGGCCCGCTGCGATCCAGCAAGCGGGTGAATGCGGTTTGTCGAAGCCCTCGCGACATGGCTGCCAGCTTACTTCACAACCGCCAGCCATGCTTGCTACTGTTAGACCGTGCTTAAGGAGTACCGAATGTTTCGATTGATGAGTTTGCTGCCGCTGCTTTTTTTAGCGCCGCATGTGAAAGACGGATCGAGGCGCCCGGGACGAACGATGCTGACCTCGTTATTCACTGCGGTGCCCTGATAGACGGGCTGTCCGAATCGCTCAGCACAGAAAAGTTCATCGTTGTACGCGACGAGCGCATTGTCGCCATTCTTTCTGCCGCTGATGCGTCCATCGCGGACGCGAAAATGCTGGATTTCAGCGAATACACTTGCCTGCCCGGCCTCATCGATACACACGTTCATCTGGACACGCTTCCGGAAGACGCGAACGATTACACTGTTTTCCTGCGCCGCACACCCACAGATACGCTGCGTCTGGCGGAAGAGAATGCGGCAACCGTCTTGCGCTCCGGTTTCACGACGATCCGACACGTCGGCGCATACCTGGCCTGGGTTGATCGCGACGTTCGTGCGCGCATCCGCGCTGGCGAAATCAGTGGCCCGCGCATCCAGGTGGGCGGTCCGTACCTGACCATCCCGCACGGCGGCGGCGATATGTACATCCCCGGCATCGACGACAGCGAAATCCCCGACTATTACAGAACGGGCGTTGCGCGCGGACCGGAAGAGTTTCGCAAACGAGCGCAGGCAGTGGTTGCGGGCGGCGCCGACTTCATCAAGGTCATTGCGTCGGGCGCAGTCTTCGGCTACGGCGGCATTCCGGGTGCGCCCGAAATGACGCGCGATGAAATCGCCGCGGTTGTTGCGGTCGCAGATGCTGCTGGAATTCAGGTGCTCGCACATGCCCACGGCGCCGAATCCATCAAAGACGCGATCCTGGCTGGCGTTAGCACGATCGAACATGCGTCGCTGGGTGATGACGAGTCGATTGAACTGGCGCTGACGCACGACGTCGCTTTCTCGATGGACGTCTACAACGGTACCTACACGGAGGAAGTCGGTATCGAGCAGGGTTATGCCGAGGAGTTCATGCGCAAGAATGAGGAGACAACTGAGGCGCAACGTATCGTTTTCGAAAAAGCCGTGATCGCCGGCGTGACGATATTATTCGGTACCGACCTCGGCGTGTTGCCGCATGGCATGGGCGCCCGCCAGTTCGAAGTCATGGTTGCGCGCGGTATGTCGACAATGAATGCAATCAAGGCGGCAACTTCCGTCGCCGCACAACGCATGGATATGGCGGACGATGTCGGTGCGATCGAGATCGCGCGCTACGCGGATATTATCGCGGTCCGCGGCAACCCGCTGGATGACATATCCATTCTGCAACACGTCGAAATCGTGCTAAAGGGCGGATTACTGGTCGAACTCTGACCAGATTTCACGCACCCAATCCCGAATCTGCAAGGCTTCGCGCCAACGGTCCGAAAGTTCGTTCTGGCTGGCATCCGTGATCGCGTAAGGTGGCGGTCCGAGCTCGCACAAGAACACCAACGTCGCATCTTCGTCGTTGCGCTGACGCCATGCGCCGATTCCCTCCCGCCACCAGCCCTTGAAAGTCTCGACCCATTCCTGATGTTGCGGAAAGTCGATCTGGATTTGCACCTGCTCGCGATTCGCCACACGACCCTGAAAACAATCCGAACGTTGCAGTACCGAGCTTAAGTATCGCTGCTCTCGCTCGGGCACGGGCAGCCGCAGTTCACGGTCGACGACGAAATGCGACAAGTCGGCGCACAGTCGCATCTCGGGAACCAGTTCCATGAGTTGCAACGTAAAGTACAGATCGTTGAGCAGCGAGTCGCGATGCGTCTCGAATAGCAGCGGCATGTTTCGATCTGCAGCCTCGCCGATCCAGCGACGCACCACATCGACCGCATCTTCCGGCCTGATCGGCATCACGCCGCTGATCACATTGACCATGCACGCGCGCATTTCCACCGCGAAATCGACAATTGGCGCGATATCTTCGGGTGTGTGCGGAAACGCGTTGATCATGCAGCCAAGCCCGTGCTCGTCGAAGTAATGGGCGAGCTTCCGGCAGCCGGCGATTTCCTCGACCGACGGATCGAGACACATACCGTCAAAGCCCGCTGCTGCGACCATCGCGAACGCGTCTTCTGCGCTGCGTTCGGGGACGCCGGGATGACGCAACTCCATCGCCCATAGCGACTGATAGACTTTGAATTTCTGCACGGCTAGAACGGTCCCGGCGGCTTTGCTCCCCGGCGCGGCGGGAACCAGAACGGCTTGTCGACAACCGTCGCTTTCGCCATCTTGCGGTTCCAGTGCATTTCGCGCTGATAGTAAATCTCGACCCAGACATTGTCGCCCGGCTTGCCATGCGGCATTCGCACGGTGCCTATCGCAATATTCTGTTTGCAAACCGGCGACCAGACAGCCGATGTGATGAACCCGATCTCGCCTTTGCGGCCATTCGCAGAACCGTAGATGTAGGAGTTGTGCGCCGGCTTGTTACCCTCGATATCGAGTTTCACGAGCCGCCAGGTCGAGCCATTGCGTTTTTCCTCGGCCAGCGCACGGCGGCCGTTGAAGTTGGGTTTCTTGAAATCCACGAGCCAGCTCAATCCCAGCTCCAGCGGCGAGCGGGACCGCCCGGTACGCACGGTTTCGTCGGCCGGAAGAAATTCCATGTACGCGGCCAGATAACCCGCTTCGATGCGGGATATTTCCAGCGCCGTCGTACCGATGGCACGAATACCGTGCAATTCCCCGGCTGCGAACAACGCGTCCCACAGCGCTTCGGCCTGCGCCGGATCGATCCACAGTTCGTAACCCAGATCGCCGGTAAATCCGGTGCGCGAGATCATGATTTCGCTGCCCTGGAAATCGAAGTGGCCCAGATCGAATGGCTTTAGTCTCTCAAGGCCATCGAAACCCATCTTGTCAAGCACGCTAAACGACGTCGGTCCCTGCACTGCGAGCGCGGCAACGTCCTCCGTCTCGTGCGTGATCGTTACGTCGAATCCCATCGCGGCTGCCATCAGCCAGGCAAAATGTCGCTCCTGCGAACACAGGCGGTACTCCCCCTCGCGCAGATGAAAAATCGTACCGTCGTCGATCACCTGACCCTGGTCATCACACCACACCGCATAGGCAACGCGGCCGGGCCTGACCTTCGCCATGTCGCGAGTGACGAGTCGATTCAGGTAGTCGAGCGCATCGGGTCCCGTAATCCGGTACTTGGTCATCGGCGTCAGATCGAACACCGCCGTAGAGTTTCGAATCGCGAAATATTCTGTCTCAGCGCAGTAGAGCACGTCCGCGCTGGAATACCCTTTCCACTCGTGCCACTCGTTCACCGTGTCGAGTTGCTTGAGGCGAGAGTAAAACGGCGATTTGAGGCGCCCCTGATGAACCGGCGCTCGTACGCTCATGCTGCTCTCTCCCGACGAAGAATCGCCCGCGCCGCGTTGCGGCCTGCGGCTCCGCTGACGCCACCACCCGGATGCGCCCCCGCACCGCATAGATACAAACCGTCGACGGGCATTCGGTATTGCGCGGCGCCGCCGACTGGCCGGACAAACAGAAATTGATCGAGTGTCAGCTCGCCGTGGTGCCAGTGACCGCCAGTAATATGGAACTCACTCTCTATGTCGGCCGGCGTCAGCAACTCGCTGGCCGTGATGCGTTGCTCGATATCAGGCACGTATTTTGAAATCGTCTTGATGACGGCTTGTTGGAACGCATCCTTGGCCGCAGCGTTCCAGCCACCTTGCAAATCATAGGGAGCGTATTGCACGACGGCGGACAACACGTGTTTTCCCGTGGGCGCGAGCGTCTCGTCGCGAAAACTGGGAAAGGTCATTTCGACGACCGGGTCGGGCGAGCATTCCCCATACTTGGCCGGATTGAATGCGCGTTCAACGTAGTGCTCGTCCGGCGCAATCACGAAGCGCTCCGCGAAATCCTTCTTCGCCAGTCCCGCAATGGTTGGTAGCCCGTCAAGGGCCAGGTGCAGCTTCGCAGCGTTGCCTTTCGAGCGCAGATGATGAATGCGTCGTGCAAAACCAGTCTCGACATGCCTCGCGCCCACCAATTTTAGGATCGTGCGTTTCGGATCGGCATTCGAGATCACCGTAAAGCTCTCAAACCGCTCGCCAGATTCCGTTTCCACACCTGTCGCACGACCGTTTTCGATGACGATCCGTTTAACCGGCATGCTCGTGCGAATCGTCACGCCGGCACTGCGTGCGACCCTCGCGATTGCGTTGCTGACACTGCCCATGCCACCGGCGGGAGCTGCGGTCCGCCCATGATCGCCAGCGAGTCGGTAGAGATAGGTCATGATGGTGTTCGGCGAACGCGGTCCCAGATGCGTGCCGAGCACGGCATCAAGGCTGATCGCACCCTTGAGTAGCGGATTGTCGAAACGCTCGTTCAATTCGTCATGAATATTCATCCCGATCAAACGCAGAAACTCCTGCATCTCTTCCTTTCCCAGCCGCCTCAGATCGAAGCCCAGCTGCCCGAGAGCCATCAAGTTCCTGAAGTCCTTCGCGCCCAGTCGAGGTGGGGATTTATTCAGATATTTCCTCAGAAGATCAGAAAAACGCGTCATGCGCTTGCGAAAATCCTGATAACTGGCCGCATCTGCAGCCGACACGCCCTCGACGCCATCCGCGGACAAGCGCACGTGTTTGCCGTCGGGCGACAACGCGATCGTCGTCATCTCTTTGCTGACAAGCCGGGGCGCAAGCTGCAAATCCTTGCGCACTTCGGCCTGCAACTGATACAGCAAGTGCGCACATGCCGATACCGAGTAACCATCGGCAAATTCCCGGGTGACCGCCGCACCGCCGACCTGTTCGTTGGCCTCGAGCACCAAAACCCGCTTGCCGGCCTTTGCCAAAAGCGCAGAACACACCAGTCCGTTATGGCCGGCGCCCACTACAATTGCGTCGTATCTGTCAATCATCGCCAAAGCTCTCCGGTACGGTGTTGGGTCGTTTCAGATCGGAGAGAATTTCGCGCGCCGCATTGGCGCCCGGCGCCGCCATGACGCCGCCACCCGGATGAGTACTTGATCCGCACATGTACAGTCCGCCGATCGGGCTTCGATACTGTGCGTAGCCCGGAATCGGTCGATTGAATAGCAACTGATCCATCGTTAGTTCACCGTGAAAAATGTTGCCCTCGGTGATGCCGATCTCATCCTCGATGTCCTGCGGGGTCCGGATCTCGGTATGCAGAATAAGATCCTTGAAATTCGGGCTGTATTTCGCGATCTGATCGATCACGTTTTGGCCAAACGCATCCCTCTCCTCGCTGGTCCAGTCGCGGCCTTCGATCTTGTACGGGCAGTACTGCACGAAGCAACTCATAAAGTGCTTCCCGGGGGGCGCCATTGTCGGGTCATTCAAGGTCGGTATGACCATGTCGATAAACGGGTCCCTGGACCAGATGCCATCCTTCCAGTCGTCGTAGGCACGCTCCATGCGCTCCATCGAATCGATGAAGTGCATGTCGCTGTAAATAAGCGAGCTGCCTTCGGGCAGCGCCGAAAAATCCGGCAAGCCGTCGAGGGCGATATTCACTTTGCCCGACGAACCGCGAATCTTGAAGTTTTTAACACGTCGGTGGAATTTCTCCGGCAGGTCGCTCTTGTCCATGCAATTTAAGAATGTACGCTTCACGTCCATAGCCGAAACGACGACGGGAGCCGCTATTTCGTCACCATTTTCCAAAGCGACGCCGGTCACCTTGCCATTCTTGACGATGAACTGATCAACACCGGCTTCGGTCCGCAATTCGCCGCCAGCCGCCTGAAATGCACCGGCGATGGAATCGGAAACGGCGCCCATGCCGCCCCTGGCGAATCCCCAGGAACCGACATTGCCATCGACTTCACCCATGTAATGGTGTAACAGCACGTAGGCCGTACCCGGGGAGTTAATGCCCAGGGCCGTACCAATAATGCCGCTGCCAGATAACGCGGTCTTGATCACGTCTGTCTCAAAGTACTCGGCCAGGTACTCCGCAACGCTCATGGTCCAGAAACGAATCGTCTCGTACATGCGGGCTTCACCCATCTCCATGAACTTGCCGCCAATCCTGGCAAGTTCCTTAAGATCGCGGGGCTTGAACGACGTTGGATCCGGCGCGGTGCTCAGCAGGAAGTCGCGAATGAAGCGGCATTGGCGCATCGTGTCGGCCGAGTATGTCTTGTACGCATCGGCGTCATGGCGCGAAAGACGCGCCATTTCACGATACGCCACCTCAGGGTCGTGGTAGGAACCGTAATAGTCGCCATTCTCCATGAAAGTCACGGATCCTCCATACGGAGTCACCTGCAAGCCGTGTTTGTGCAACTCCAGCGCTCTGTAGATTTCAGGACGCAGCAAACTGCAGACATAGGAACAATTCGAATACCACCAGTCCTTGTAGAGATTACGACTGACCGCGGCACCGCCGATGTAGTCATTCTTCTCCACACAGATGACATCGAGGCCAGCCTTGGCCAGAAATGCAGCCGTGGTCAGGCCATTGTGACCAGCACCCACGACGATCGCATCATATGTTTTCATTTGTGTATTGATCCTCCGGCGACCGCCGCCAAACTAATGTCCACCGCACGTTCAAACCTGTCCAGCGTTTCGTGCAGGCATCCCTTGTTGTGTGCTTCGCAAATAAACCAGGGCTCCCTTGAATCCGGTTCGACGAGTATTCCACACTCGTGTAGTTGCGGTGCGAGTGCGTCATAAAATTCATAATCCGAATGAATCCATTCACGATAATCCAACGGCGCTTTGTCCGCAAAGAACAGTCCCATCAACGCGGGATGTCCCGTGAAGCTGTGCACGACGCCACGCTCTGACAAGATGTGGCCGAGACCTTCCTGCAATTTCAATCCGTAGTTCTCGATATCGGCCAGCGCCGTTGTCTCATCCAGAATCTCCAGCGTCCTGGCCGCAGCCGCCAATGAGACCGAGTGAGCAGTAAACGTGCCGCCATGAACAACTCGGTCACCGACGTAACGCATAATATCTTCGCGGCCAGCCACGGCGGAAAGCGGATAGCCATTGGCGATGGCTTTCGCAAATGTGCACAGATCGGCCCTGACACCAAAGAGTTCCTGCACCCCGCCTCTGGCGACTCGGAAACCCGTCTTTACTTCGTCTATGATCAGCAAAACATCGTAACGATCGCAAAGTTCGCGGACATCTTTCATGTAATCATCGCGCGCCCTGATGCCACAGCAGTTGCCCATGATCGGCTCAAGCAGAAAAGCGCCAATATCCTTGTGTGATTTTTTCAGCGTATCTTCGAGCGCGTTCACATCGTTCAGCGGCACAATGTACGTCAGGCACTTTGTGATGGCGGGTACGCCTGCACCGAATGGCGTCACTTCAGGCGCACCGTCGCCCGGCGTCCATTCCTTTATGTTTGCGCCCCACATTACCTCGTTGAAAATACCGTGGTAGCCACCTTCGACGAGGACATGGCCATCTTTGCCCGTATACGCGCGAGCGATGCGTAATGCCGCCATAACGGCCTCAGTTCCGGAGTTGGAAAAACGCACGAGCTCCGCCGCCGGAACCATCTTGCTAATGCGGCACGCAACTTCATACTCAAGCTCCGTGGATAACGCAAACACCCCGCCAACATCCATGCCCTCGCGGGCTGCCTTGTCTACGCGCTCGTCCGCGTAACCCAGAATCACGGGGCCGTATGCCAGCCGGTAGTCGATGTATTCGTTGCCGTCAATGTCCCAGAGACGACCGCCCTTGCCACGCTGGATATATATCGTTTTGTCGTCTCCCCAGTAACGAAAATTTGACGAAACACCCAAAGGCAGCTTCGTATTCGCCTTACGGAAATGTTGGTTCGAGCGAGATAGGCTGCGCACGCAGACCTCCGGAATTGTGATGCCCAATAAATGAATGAGTATTCATTCATATTATGGCATGATTCACCGATGGCAGCGATAGCAAAAACGGCCAAACGTACCGCGACTCGAGAACAGCGTCGACAGCAATTAATCGATGCCACGATGAAGTGCATTGCGCGCAAAGGTATGAGCAGCGTCACTCTTGGCGACGTTGCCCATGAGGCCGGTCTGTCGCAGGGCATCGTCAATCTGCACTTCGAAAGCAAAGATAAACTGCTCAATGAGACCTTGCGTTGCCTGGCCGATGAGTACAAAACGCAGTTTAATCGCGCCCTCAGGAAGTCCGGTCCAGCCGCTGCCGACAAACTGCACGCTCTTATGGAACTCGACCTGCGCCCTTCTATCTGCGAACGTCGCAAGGTTGCCGTCTGGTTCGCCTTTTGGGGCGAAGTCAGGTGGCGTCCGGCGTATCGTGAAATCTGCGAGCAATCGGATGCATACTATGACAAAGTCGTGCAAGCTTTGTGCATTGAACTAATCGCCGATGGCGCTTACAAGAATTTGACTGCGGCGAGAATATCGACAATTCTTACATCGATGACAAACGGTCTTTGGCTTTTGTGCCTGATCAACCCGGAAACATTCGACCGGCATGCAGCGATGAACGCTGTAGACGAATATTTGTACAGCATCTTTCCCAAACATTTCGGTCCCGTGGAAACGCCGTAAAAATCGATATCAACACAGAAACAACCCTGATTCGTAACTGTGCGGCCGTGGCATTGCTGCTTATCGGCGCCTGCTCTGGCGAGACGAACGGCAACACAAATGATCACAGCGTTGTCAATATCTACAACTGGTCCGACTACATCGGACCCGACACCATCGATAAGTTCGAGGCTGAATACGGAATCAAAGTCAACTACGACATGTACGACTCGTCCGCAATCGTGGACGTCAAGTTACTCGCAGGGAATAGTGGCTATGACGTCGTTATTCACAGCAACCAGTTCTCATCCCGACTCGTGCCCATTGGGATTTTCGAAAAACTCGATATGACCAAACTGCCTAACGTCAGAAATCTGGACGCTGAGATTTTAGCCAATATTAGTGTGTACGATGCTGTCGAGGGCTATAACGTTCCCTATCATTGGGGCACCACAGGTTACGCCTGGAATGTCGAAATGGTGCGCAAGCGACTACCCGACCATCCAATGGACAGTGCAGATATCCTGTTCGACCCCGACATTGTTTCTAAACTGGCGGATTGCGGCGTCAGTCTTCTGGACGGGCCTGCAACACTGTTTCCGATGGTACTCGCCTATCTTGGACGCGACCCGTCCCTGGTCGATGACGAAAGCATCGCTGCGGCCGAGGCGCAACTAAAACTTGTAAGACCCTTTATCCGTTATTTTAGCAATACGAAGATGATTTCCGACCTTCCCAACAGAGAAGTTTGCGTGGCCATGAGTTGGTCCGGTGACTATGCTCAGGCAGCGGTACGAGCTGCAGAAGCGGGCCTTGATATTGAACTGCGTTACACGACGCCCAAAGAAGGCTCTGCCCTTTGGGTTGACGGCGTATACATTCCCGCAGATGCGCCTCATAAAGACAACGCCTACAAGTTCATTGACTTCATACTACGCGGCAATATCGCGGGAGAAATATCTAACTCGGTCTTCTACGCGAACGCCAACGGCGCCTCCTGGGAGTTCATCAAGCCAAGCATTCTCAACAATCCTGCGATTTTTCCCGATGAGGAAACCTGGAATCTCTTGTTCCCGATAGTCTCCGCGAATCCCAAACAGGAGCGACTGCGCACTCGTGCCCACGCCCGAGTTAAGAGTGGGCTATGAAAAACTTTATTCACTTAAAGGGAGTCGGCAAGAACTTCGGCGATTTCGTCGCTGTAGACGATGTCGATCTTACGGTCGCCCAGGGTGAGCTGTTTTGCATTCTTGGCGGTTCGGGCTGCGGCAAGACAACCTTGTTGCGGATGCTCGCAGGCTTCGAAATTCCAACAACCGGAACGATAGAAATCGACGGCGTAGACATTACACAACAGCCACCGTACGACCGTCCGGTCAATATGATGTTTCAGTCCTTCGCGCTTTTCCCGCACATGAGTGTTGCCAGAAACATCGCATACGGTTTACGCAAAGAAGGCGTTACCAAACCTGAAATCAGCAAGCGTGTCGATGCGATGCTGGAGCTCGTGCAGCTGGCCGACTTCGGAAAGCGCAAGCCGGAGCAACTATCCGGCGGTCAACGACAGCGAGTAGCCCTTGCGCGCGCCCTGATAAAACGACCGAAAGTACTGCTTCTGGACGAACCACTGGCGGCACTCGATAAAAAACTGCGCGAACGCACGCAATTCGAATTAATCAATATTCAGTATGAACTCGGCATTACTTTCATTGTCGTCACGCACGATCAGGAAGAAGCCATGACGCTTGCCACTCGAATCGCGGTGATGGACAAAGGCAGGTTTCAGCAAGTCGGTACGCCGAAGGAAGTTTATGAGTTTCCTTCGAACAAGTTCGTTGCGAATTTCATCGGCACAATTAATACGTTCGATGGGATCGTTACCAAAGTTCTGGATGACCAGATCGAGGTTTATTCCGACGAGGCAGGTACGTCACTGCGAGCGCTTGGTAAGCAGCTCGTCGAAGTTAGCCAGAAAATCGAGATTGCGGTTCGCCCGGAGAAAATATTTATCAGCAAAGAAAAACCAAAGGATTCAGACGATGTCTGCATCCAGGGCACAGTTGACGATCTGGGCTATCTGGGCAACCGCTCACTGTACCGAATTCGTCTGGAGTCCGGCAAGATCGTCCAGGTTAGTTCACAAAATCGCCGCCGCTCTATCACGCGCTTTCTCGAGTGGGAGGATAATGTGTGGATATCCTGGCGGGCAAGTAGCGCAGTGATCCTATTGGATTAGTCAATGACCAATCTGGCATCACGACACAAAGATGAGATATGGCGCCGTGTCGCGATCGTGACACCGTATCTCTGGCTGCTGGTTTTCTTCCTGGCGCCTTTCGCCATCATCCTGAAAATCAGTCTGGCCGATCCTGTTATTGCCCAGCCCCCTTTTACGCCAACCTTCGATAAACAGGGTGGCTTGTCGGTGTCCGTTGATAATTTTCGCTTTCTGCTAACCGACAAACTCTATGCGATTACGTACCTGCGCTCTGTTTTGATGGCTGGCGCGACGACCGTGTTCTGCCTGTCGCTCGGATTCGCGATGGCCTACGGTATTGCACGTTCGAAACCGTCAACCCGCAACCTTTTGTTGCTGCTTATCGTACTTCCGTTCTGGATTTCATTCCTGCTGCGCGTCTACGCGTGGATGGGCTTAATGAATACCTATGGCGTAATCAATAACGTCCTGATGTGGCTGGGCGCGATCGATAAACCCGTACGATTGATGTATACCGATTTCGCCGTGTTCGTCGGCATGGTTTACTCGTATTTGCCATTCATGATACTGCCCTTGTATGCGTCGCTGGAACGAATGGATATGAACCTTATAGAGGCGGCTCAGGATCTTGGCGCATCACGAGCAAGGGCCTTTTGGGATATTACCTGGCCACTCGCCAGACCAGGCGTTATCGCCGGGTGCCTGCTCGTATTTATTCCCGCCATGGGCGAATACGTCATTCCCTATTTACTCGGCGGCCCGGAATCGTTGCTGATCGGCCGGGTACTGTTTGATGAGTTTTTGGTCAATCGTGACTGGCCGCTCGCATCTGCGGTCGCGATCGTGCTGCTGCTGCTGCTGGTCGTGCCGATAGCGCTCTTGCAACGCTACCGGGTACGCGATCAGGAAACCGCAGCATGAACAGGCAATCGCGGTTCATTATGTCGATGCTGGTATTCGGCTACTCGTTTCTCTTTGTGCCGTTGATTCTGGTGGTCGTTTATTCATTCAATGATTCAAGCATTGCCACAATATGGGGTGGTTTCTCAACGCGCTGGTACGGCGAACTATTCCGCAACGAGCAAATCCTCAGCGCAGCCTATCTGAGCTTGCGCATCGCGATCACCTCAGCAACCGCTGCCACCGTACTCGGAACAATGGCCGGCCTGGTGCTGGCACGTTTCGGTCGCTTCAAGGGCCGCACGTTATTTTCCGGAATGATCACCGCGCCAATGGTCATGCCTGAAGTTATTACGGGACTATCTTTGCTGCTGCTGTTTGTTACCCTGCAACAACTCACCGGTTGGCCGGGACAACGCGGGTTTTCCACGATCGCCATTGCGCATACAACATTTTCGATGGCTTACGTCGCCATCATTGTGCAATCACGGTTGATCGCCATGGACGAGTCACTTGAGGAAGCAGCCATGGATCTCGGCGGCAAACCGTTACAAGTCGTTTTTGACATTACGTTGCCACTCATTGCACCGGCGATGATTGCGGGGTGGCTCTTGTCCTTCACGCTGTCTCTGGACGACCTCGTCATCGCAAGCTTCGTATCCGGACCCGGTAGTAGCACGTTGCCAATGTACATCTTTTCCAAAGTAAAACTCGGCGTGTCGCCCGATATCAACGCGCTCGCGACCCTGATAATCGTTGTGGTCAGTCTGGGTGTGGCTATCGCGTGGATTGTGGCTCGAAAAAGCACCAAAGCATAGTCAGGGCCGCTGCAATTCCTGCAGTATCCACTCTATATATTTTCGCTCCGGTTCCTCCATGCCGGAAAACGGCCCCGGTTGGTAATACTTGGAGTGCACCCCTTTGGAATTGTTTACGATGATCGCTTTGTCTGCCTGTGTCGTGATGTCCCACAACCAGGTCAGCGAGTCTACGTCGTAATCCTCGCCTTCTTTTGCGTCGCTACGAACCAGCCAGTAAATTTCACAATTTGAGATATGGTGCTCAATCGGCGTGAATACATAGGCGACGACATGATCACTGTATGCGAGCAGGAATGAAAATGCGCCGAACGAAAAGTCCGAAGCCCCACCGTCGTAATCAGTGAATTCGCCCAGCAACGGCGCTACCGGACCGCCGTCCTTACTGCCGGTCTTGTACTTCTCGAACAACGCCGTGCGGCTGTAGCCGTAGCCGATTTCTCCCGGGCGCGCCGCAGTATCGAGAAAATCGAGGAAGATATCCTGCACGCCACAAGCCGCCATCTTCGCCTGCATCGATCCCTGCAGCCGTTCGCGCTTTTTGTGGTCCAGCATCAGCGTATGCATACGCGCGTATTCAGGGTGGGCCGTCGCGCAGTGGTAGCACTCCTGATAGTTCTCGATCGAAAGCTTCCAGTTGGCCGGAATCTCGTAACTCTTTTGCGCGGCGACTTTCAGGTTAGGGAAGTCGAACATCGCCATCGCTTCTGCGAGATCGCGCCTGGCGCCCTCCAGCGAGGGAGGGTCGTCCGTAAAACAAACGAAAATCAGGCCATGAACGACACCCACTGAGACCGGTTTCAGGCTGAAATCCGATTTGTCGAAGTCGTCCGGCATGTTGCGTGCCGCGATCAAATCGCCGTCTATGTCATACATCCAGCCATGGTAGGGACAGACGAACTTATCGACGTGACCGGCAGCATCCAGACACACGAGCGAACCTCGATGTCGACAGACATTGGCAAAACCGTTGAGTTCGCCGTCGCTGCCACGTACGATAATCGCCGCTTCCCGACCCACTTTGAGCACCTTGAAATCACCGGGCTCCGGAAGCTGCGAGGCATGGCCCGCCAGTATCCAGTTGCGATTGATGATCTTCTCAATCTCAAGCTCATATATATCCGGATCCGTGTAGAAACGCTGCTCCAGCGAATAACCGGGCTTCTGGCTGGCAATCAATTCTGCGACCGAGCGCGTATCTTCTTTCATAGTCTTGCTACGATATCACAGCGTATAGCCATCACGAGATACGCAATTTCCCCAACCACGGCGGCTTGCGCCGCTATATACTGGACACATAAGAGCCACAGTCGACAAGAAAGGTGGAAAGCAATATGGCAGAAACCCCGGTCATCGCGCCCCTGACAGGCCACGCCGAGTTCGATTCGCTCATCGCGAAATTCGCCTCTGAAATCGAGACCGACGAAGCAGAAACCATTCGTCAGAAAATCTGGGATAAATTCGGCACCCATGGCGCCGTGTTCATTTCGGATATGGCGAGTTTTTCGAGTACCTCCCGAAAGCTCGGCGTATGTCATTTTCTGAAACTCATTCACCGCGCTCGGCAGATCATAGGCCCTGTCATCACCGCGAACAACGGGGCGCTGCTGAAATGCGAAGCCGACAACTGCTATGCGTTTTTCGAAAAAACTGACGATGCGATTCAAGCAAGCTTCGACGTCAATGCGGCGCTGTTCGAGAGCAACGACAAACTTGGTCTAGCGGAACGGATCAGCCTCTCGGTTGGCATCGACTACGGACGCCTGTTGCTGATCGGTGACATCGAATTCTTCGGCGATCCCGTTAACACCGCATCCAAACTGGGCGAAGACCTCGCCACGCGCGACGTGACCCTGATTACCGAACGCGCCGTTGAGCAATCAGACTTTTCTGTTCCCAAACTCGCAGAGCGCATGGTGGCGAGAATTTCGGAGATTGAGATTGAGTACATACGATTGCCGATGACAGAGATCGCGAGAAATCGGTGAGCGAAATCCTCGGCGAAGCGACGGCTCTACGACGGATTCTGGAAGTCACGCGGAAACTTGCGGCGCCGTTCGATCTCGACACCATGCTGACAGAGGTAGTCAACGCGACGCGCGAAATACTGCACGCGGATCGCGGCACAATTTTTCTGTACGACGAAGACGCGGACGAACTGGTGATACGCATTGGCACCAGCATGAAGCGCCTGCGAATACCTGCGGACAAAGGCATCGTCGGCGAATCGGCACGCACACGAAAACTGATTAACGTCCCCGATTGCTATGCGGACGACCGCTTCAATCGCGACATCGACAAGCAATCAGGCTACAAATCCCGGTGCATGCTGACAATTCCGCTGATCGGCTACGAGGAGTCGTTGATCGGCGTCTTGCAGATACTCAACAAGAATGAGGGTGTTTTCGACGACCAGGACGAGTACGTCGCGCAGGCTCTTGCTGCCCAGGCTGCCGTCGTCATCCACCGCGCCAAAATAACGGAGCAAATAATCGCGGCCGAGCGACTCGATCGCGAGATATCGGTAGCCCGCGACGTGCAAATCGGCACGCTTCCCAAGGAAATGCCGAAGCTTGCCGGGTACGACTTTGGCGGTGCGTTTGCCCCGACCGACCAGACTGGTGGCGATCTTTACGATTTCGTGCCAGTGGGCGACACGCAGCTGTTTTTGCTAATGGGGGACGCAACCGGCCACGGTATCGGACCCGCACTGAGCGCCACGCAGGTTCGGGCCATGCTGCGCGTCGCACTGCGGCTCGGCGCCAGCCTCAGCGAGGCATTCATACATATCAATGACCAGCTTTGCGACGACCTTCCCGACGACCGTTTCGTTACGGGATTTTTCGGCTTGCTTGACAGCAAGACGCACCGGCTGGAATTTCACTCCGGCGGCCAGGGACCGATCATGCATTTTCATGCCGGCACCGGCGATTACGACTGGCATCCGGCTACGACCTTTCCGTTGGGTTACATGCCGCAGACAAATCTCGGAGCGCCAACCACGGCTGTCATGGAACCGGGCGATGTTCTCGGACTGATCTCCGATGGCGTTTACGAATACGAGAACGAATCGGGCGTCCAGTTCGGGCAACAAGGCGTCGCGGACGTCATCAGCAACGGTCAGGATCTTGGCGCCCAGCAGCTTGTCGATGAAATCATGCGCGCCGTGCGAAAACACGGCGGGAAAATACCACAGGCCGACGATATCACTATCGTGCTGGCAAAACGGCTGACGGAGTAAGCATCGCAAGACCGATGGAACGAGCATTCGCCAGAAGCTACGACTCGCTAGCCGCCATCTACGAATTCGCGGAGAAATTTCTTGCGGCGCATAAGTTCAGTGAACCGGCGCGCTTCCCGGTACACCTGGCGATGGAGGAATTGTTTACCAATATGGTCAAATACAACCCCGATGTTACGGGCGATATCGATGTCTCGATCACGGCCAGCGACAACAAGGTAACCGTGATTCTGCAAGAGTATGGCGTCGATGAATTTGACGTAACAACACCCATCAAGGTGGACACAGACGCCCCTCTGGATGCCCGTACACCCGGGGGATTGGGGCTGTTTTTGATACAAAATCTGGTCGACACGCTCGACTACGAGTACGACGATGGGCGAAGTAGAGTAATATTTACGAAGAAGTCAGGAATCAAGCATGTTTGAGATTGGATACGGCGACGATGGGGATATCGTCTGCAGCGGTCGGCTCGACGCCGCGCAATGCGAAAAAGCCCTGTTGCTCATGAATGAAATTGCGGACACCAGCACGCTGGATTTCGCCAGCCTGGAGTACATCTCCAGCGCTGGCTTGGGCGTGTTGCTCAAGACGCAGAAACGTCTCGCTGAAAGCGGCGCCGCGCTGAAAATTATAAACGTCAACAATCACATACACGATGTGTTTCGCTATTCCGGCTTTCACTCGATATTTGATATCGAAGCAAAAGAAGAATAAGTCGAAGCGCTTTTCCAACTTTCTGGGCAACCGCCTGTATGTATGAATAAGCCAAACGAGACAACGTTGATCGAACGGTGCATCAAAGGTGACAGACAGGCCTTTGAGACCCTGTTGATCCAGTACGAGAAGCCAGTGTTCAACGCCGCTTACCGCATGTTGAACAACCGGGATGATGCGAGTGATGTCACCCAGACGGTGTTTCTCAAAGTTTACGAAAACTTTGATAGTTTCGACCCGTCGCGCCGCTTCTTCAGCTGGATTTACAGGATCACACTGAACGAGTCGATCAACTGGCTCGTCAGGCAGAACAGACTGGCGCCCTTGCCGCATGACACCGCTGACCAGGGAAAAAGTCCTGAACAGGAGCTTGACAGTGCGCAACGTTGCGCCGCAGTACAGGCGGCACTCATGACAATCAAGACTGAATACAGGACTGTCATTATCATGAAGCACTTTCTGGGCTGCAGTTACGCCGAAATCGGCGATGCTCTCGAAATTGAAGAAAAGAAAGTGAAATCCCGTCTTTACACTGCCAGGCAATTGTTAAAAGACGCCCTGACATCAAGCGGCATAAACTGATGGCTATAGACCAAAAGTACACAGACCTGATCAACGCCGATATCGACGGCGAGATCAGCGATGCCGAAAAGGCCACGCTCAGCGCTTTTCTCGCTCAAAGCGAGGAGGGCCGGTCTGTGCACAGTGAATTGACCGCATTTTTTGGATCTCTCGACACCGTGGATCCCGAGCTGCCGCCGCCGCATCTGCGCCACGTCATCATGAGTTCGATCAGGCCGGTGCCTGAGAAACCGGAGTCGCCGGGTTATTTGCAGGCATTGTTCGCGTCATCCTCGCTCAAGTTTGCCGCAACCTTCGCCGCCGGCGCGGTACTGGCGCTAAGCGTGGTTGATTCGAACAGAATTTCGAATTCAGCCTTTGACGATGTGGCCAGGCTGGTCGGCACGATCGCAGACCCGGTGAATGGCGAGTCGCGAAACAGTATTACAGTCAACAAAACCGAAATCGCCGGCAAAATTTCGTTGCGCCAAACGGGATCCATGCTGATTCTGGACTTCGATCTGGTGGCGATGGACCCGATCGAAATCGAGGCTGTTTATGCGGATCGCACGATCTGGTTTAATGGGTTCGCATCGCTGCAGAGCAGCGGCACAAGCATCTCTGCAGAATCAGGGCGAGTCACCATCGGCATGGAAGGCAAGCGCCGCTACGCCGTTTTTTTACACAACGAAGGCGATCGGAGAATCACCGTCAGCCTTCGTTTTATTGTGGGCGGGGAAGTCATACACGAGGCCAGCCTCGACTACGACCCCGCTGAATAGGGTCCACCACGGGCATCTGCCCGATTTTTGGCGGTGGCCACCAACTTTTTCTTACCCTGGCAGTACTACTGGGTAAGACGCACAGCGATGAGCCTCATATTGGGGCCTAAGGGGATAGAAAGATGGCTACGAGTAACAAAACAATTCCAGTCGTACTGATCGGCGTTGCCGCATTGGCTGTAATTACCTACTTTGGGATGAACAACCCTCCAGGTATTGATGAGGTCGCGGGAACTGTCGCGCCGGCCGAGCGCTATCGCGCAGAGCAATCCGGCACCGAAGGCATCCAGTTGGGTGATCAGGAGATTCAGGAAGTTTTGCAATCGGATGTTTTCGCCCGGCTAGTCGCCGACGACGCATTCCGTAGCGCGATGTCTTCTGAGGCCTTCCGTGCCGCAATGAGCAGCGAAGCTCTGAGATCGGCATTTTCCAGCGAGGCTTTCCGCACCGCAGTGTCGGCGGAAGCATTTCGCGGCGCAATATCCAGCGAGTCCTTTGCCGCCGCATGGTCTTCGGAGGCCTTCCGCAGTGCAATCAGCAGCGAAGCGCTGCGATCCGCGTTCTCCAGTGAAGCATTGCGCGCAGCATTTTCCAGTGAAGCCTTTAGAACGGCAATGTCTGCAGAAGCCTTTCGCGGCGCCTTCGCCAGCGAAGCGTTCCGGAGCGGACTTTCCAGCGAAGCCTTTAGAACGGCAATGACGGCAGAAGCTTTTCGCGGCGCCATCTCTGCAGAAGCGCTGCGCGCGGCATTTGCCAGCGACGCTTTTCGTGGCGTAGCACACAGCGAGGCATTCGCCTCGGCACTGAACAGCGAAGCATTGCGTTTGGCGTTCAGTTCAGAGGCCTTCCGCAACGCGATGACTTCTGACGCCTTCCACGGCGCACTGTCTTCCGAGGCCTTCCGCGGCGCACTGTCGTCAGAAGCTTTCCGCGGCGCTATTTCCAGTGAAGCTTTCCGCGGCGCGATGTCTTCCGAGGCCTTCCGCGGCGCACTGTCTTCAGAGGCTTTCCGCGGCGCACTGTCTTCCGAGGCCTTCCGCGGCGCACTGTCTTCCGAGGCCTTCCGCAACGCGATGTCTTCCGAGGCCTTCCGCGGCGCGATTTCCAGCGAAGCCTTCCGCGGCGCACTGTCGTCGGAGGCTTTCCGCAGCGCCATGCAGGTCGAAGCCCTGCGCGCACTGGGCAGCGAAAGATAAAATCGCAGCTTAACGTCCGGAAATTCCGGGTAACATGGGACGCGGCAGTTGCTGCCGCGTCCCTTTTATAATAAGAACTATAAATAAGAATAGCTGTTCAGCAACATTTGGGGAATTGCGATGCGAAGCGCTTGTATTCGGCTCGTCCTTTTCATCACCGCCGCTGTTTCGAGCGGCACGATTGCAGCGCAACAACTCAGCGTAGTCGAAACGGACAAATTGCGGCTCCTGTATTTCGATCCGACTGAAACGTACCTGGTCCCCCGCGTAATACAGACTTTTCACAACTCGGTTGACCGACAAAAAAGCATACTCGGCTATGATTCCGACGAGAAAATTACGCTGCTGCTGACCGATTTTTCAGACTACGGCAACGCTGGCGCCAATTCGGTACCAACGAATTCGCTGATCGTCGACATCGCACCTATCGCACTGACTTTTGAGACCGCAGCACCCGCCGAACGCATGTACACAATTATGAATCATGAACTGGTTCATATAAGTAATACCGATCAGGCGGCGCCTATCGATAAGCGCTTCCGCCGTTTGTTTCGCGGCAAGGTGCTCGCAACGCCCGACCACCCGGAAACAATTCTGTATCAATACCTGACCGCCCCGCGAAAAACGAGCCCACGCTGGTATCTCGAAGGAATGGCAGTATTTTTGGAAACCTGGATGGCAGGCGGCCTCGGTCGCGCACAAGGCTATTACGACGAAATGGTATTTCGTGCAATGGTCCGCGACGGCGCCCATTTCTACGATCCACTGGGACTGGTGTCCGAAGGTGTTCGTGTCGACTTCCAGGTCGGGACTAACGCCTACCTGTACGGAACGCGATTTATCACCTATCTCGCCTACACCTATTCACCCGGGAAAATCGTCGCCTGGGCAAGGCGAGATGCAGGCAGTCGGCGTTCGTATGAGGAGGAATTTGACCGCGTTTTCGGAAAGCGGCTCAACGACGCATGGCAGGACTGGATCGAATTCGAGAAACGCTTTCAACAGGAAAACTTGCTGGCAGTTCGAAAATATCCGACGACCGAGTACACGGCGCTTGCCCCCGTGGGGCTAGGCTCCGTCTCCCGGACCTATCTGGACAGAGAAACAAACAGCCTGATCGCAGGCTTCCAGTATCCCGGCGTCCTTGCGCACATCGGTGCACTCTCGTTGGCGGATGGCAGTGTCGAGAAAATAAAGGACATCAAGGGGCCTTCGATCTATCAGGTCTCGTCGGTCGCCTGGGATCCGGATTCCAGGACGATTTTCTACACGACCGATAACTACGCCTACCGCGACATCATGGCAATCGATCGCGACAGCGGTAAGTCGCGCTTGCTATTGAAGGACGCACGCATCGGTGAACTGGTCTACCACCCTGTAGATCGGTCGCTTTGGGGCGTCAGACATTTAAACGGCCTTGCGAGCCTTGTCCGCATACCTTTTCCTTACACGGAATGGAACCTGGTGCAAACCTATCCCTATGGGACCGTCCTCTACGATATGGACATCTCGCCAGACGGCACAAAACTGTCCATGTCCGTCGGCCTGATCGACGGCAAGCACAGTCTGGAAATCCACGCAACGAGCGCACTGCTTAACAATGAATCCGAACCAGTAGCAAGCTTTAAGTTCGGCGACACGCTGCCCGAGGGATTCGTATTCTCGCCTGATGGCAAATACCTGTTTGGCAGTTCTTTCTACACTGGAATATCCAACATATTCCGCTTCGAAATCGAAACCGGCGATCTCGAGGCGGTCAGTAACGCTGAAACCGGACTGTTTCGTCCCGTTCCCATTGATAACCAGACGCTCATCGCCTATACGTTTACCGGCGATGGCTTCCTGCCGGTTAAAATCGAAGTGCAACCTCTCGAAGATGTCAGCGCAATAACCGTGCTCGGCGCCAAGACCATTCAAAAACACCCGATTCTTGCGACATGGAAGGCCGGCGCACCGGACGACGTTGACGCGCAAAGCCGCATCATCAGTGAAGGTAGTTACACTGCGGCAAAAAACCTCAGCCTGGAATCGCTGTACCCGGTTGTTCTGGGATACAAGGATTCTGTATCTGTCGGTCTGCAGGTGAATTTTTCCGACCCGATACGGCTGGACACGCTGAGTATTGGCGCGGCCTATTCGACGGACGGCGATCTCCCAAGCAATGAGCGGCCCAACGTCTTGATTGATTACCGCCACACGGTCATCAGTTCTTCGCCGCTGTCGGGAACCTGGGGTTTCGGCGCAGCGCTCAACGGCGCCGATTTTTACGATCTGGCCGGCCCGACCAAACGCTCCCGAAAAGGCAATCGTTTTACGATCAGCTACGACAAGACGCTGCTTTCCGATGCGCCGAGAAATCTCACTTTGTCCGTCAGCGTCAATCACTACACAAACATGGACAGCCTGCCGAGATACCAAAACGTCGCGACGACTTTTGACAAACTCTCAAGCTTTAGCGCAGATATCGAATTCTCCAACATTCGCTCTTCCCTGGGCGCCGTTGATGGTGAAAAGGGTTACCGCTGGCTGCTCGGCACAGCAGGCAATCATGTCGGCGGCGATACTATCCCGCAATTTCTCGCCGAACTGGATTTTGGTTTCGCGTTGCCATGGAAGCATTCGTCAATCTGGCTGCGCAATTCTATTGGTGCGGGCATTGGCGACGTTGGGGATGACTTTGCGAATTTCTTCTTCGGCGGCTTCGGCAACAATTACGTGGATAAAGGGTCGATCAAGCGCTATCGGGAATTTTATTCAATGCCTGGATTCGAGATCAACCAAATTGGCGGCCGCAACTTCCACAAAGTCATGCTCGAGTGGAACCTGCCGCCCATCCGCTTCAAACGAGTAGGAACCCCGGGATTCTACCTGACCTGGGCTCGACCTTCGTTTTTTGTGAACTCTTTGCGCACCAACCTGGATAACAGCGCCATCAAGGAAGAAGTGACAAACGCTGGCGTACAAGTCGATTTTCGATTCACGGTACTTTCCCGGTTGAAGATGACTCTGTCTCTTGGCTACGCGAAAGGATTTGGCGATGCCTCCGTGATGGACGATGATGAGTTCATGGCCTCATTAAAAATACTTTAGGATGACTGTGAACTTCGCGCTACACGCGGTGCTGGGGCTGATCCCCGTCTGCTGCTTCCTCGCGGCGCTCATCTACCTCGATAGCTACAAACTGGTTCCCCTGCGCTGGATATTGGGGACCATCGTTCTCGGCTGTGGCATGGCCGTCCTCAGTTACCCGGTGAACGTCGTGGTCCTCGAGTGGCTAAATCTTGATTTCGTTTCCTACACACGCTACGTGTCGCCCGTGATTGAAGAATTTCTGAAAGCAATCATCATCTTTGTATTGGTGCGCGCCAATCGAATCGGTTTTCTGGTCGACGCCGCAATTTTCGGTTTCGCGGTGGGCGCCGGCTTTGCGATATTCGAAAATATTTTTTATCTGCAAGCCCTGCCGGACACGCAACTCGGCACATGGATAGTCCGGGGCTTTGGTACGGCCATCATGCACGGCGGCGCCGCGGCAATTCTTGCCATCACGTCGGAGGCACTTGCTGGCAAGGATCCGACCCGGAGATACATTATGTACCTGCCGGGATTCGTGATCGCGGTCATCGTGCATTCAATATTCAATCACTTTTTCTTTACACCCATTATCAACACGCTCCTGTTTCTGATCTCACTACCGCTGTTGCTCACGGCTATCTTCCGACAAAGCGAGAAATCCGTGTCCGACTGGCTGGGGGCGGGCCTCGATGCCGATATCGACTTGCTGCAGCTGATTAATTCCGGAGAGTTTTCGAACTCCAAAGCCGGCGTATACCTGACCTCGCTCAAGGAAAAATTCTCAGGACCGATCGTTGTCGATTTGCTTTGCTACCTGCGCTTGCACACCGAACTTTCGATACGTGCGAAAGGCTTGCTGATGCTGCGAGAGTCCGGTTTCGCCGACAAAACCGGCGAAGAAACCAAAGCGAAACTGGAAGAGTTGCGTTTCCTTGAGTCCAGTATCGGCACTACCGGACGCCTTGCGATCAATCCGCTACTGCGCATGAGTCAGAAGGACTTGTGGCAATTCTACATGTTAAGCAGCTAACTTATTTAGAACTCCATCGCCAAGGAGAATGTGTAACTACGGCCGAATACGTCGTACAGTTGCGTATCCGTATTCGTTGACCAGGCCGTCGTCATTAATGGTGCGTCTGTATTCGTGAGATTTGAGACAGAAAGTCGCGCATGGATACGGTCATTGATCCGATATCCGATCCGGAGATCAAAGTAGCTCCTGGAAGCCGCACTTGGGTTACCCAAATCGACCTGTGGAAAAAACACATTACCGGCGGGTATAACAGAGCTTCCTGTTTCAACGACCGAACCTTCAAACGTATCGGCAATGGTCACCCGTGTGAACGCCCGCTCGCTCGCGAACGTCGGTTCACGATCGTAGTAGCCGCCATAGAGCGTCAGGTTGCCGCGGCCGTCGGCGAAATTATGGCCATAAGTCACATTGATGTCGAAGATATTCGAATCGCCAGCTTCCGTAACATAGGTGCTCGTATCGACGCCGAAACCGTCGAAATCGTTTCGAGTAATAAAGTTTACAACCCCGGCGAGAGCATCCGAACCATAGACTGTCGTCGCCCCGCCCGTGATTACCTCGACACGCTCGACGAGCGCTTTGGGCAGGTTATTGACATCAACCGCGCCACCGATTCCTGAAGGTGCGAGGCGACGGCCGTTCAATAACACCAGCGTTCTTCCAGCTCCCAGGCCGCGAAGATTGATCCTGGCGGTTCCATCACCGGGATTATTGGACGTGCGGCCAAAATCAGGCGCCACTTGCGGCATTTGATTGAGTGTCTCTTCGAGGGTCGCCTGACCAGAGGCAGCTAACGCCTCGCGGTCGATTGTTACTATCGGGCTGGGCGAGCTGAAATCCCGCCGCGTCAAGCGCGAGCCCGTAACGACAATCTCTTCCACGGTTTCGTCATCTCGCTCATCATCCTGAGCATTGACGACTGGCGCGCACAACATCGCCGCCAGACACAAGAAAGCAGCCCTGTCGATTCCGACGTCCAGCCAACCCCCCCGGCCACGCCTCAATATGTCTTTAGTCGCCACCAATCATGGCAGGTAGCCGGGCGACCGGTGCGGCGAGCGTCTTGAGGAAGGCCTCAAGTTGCCGCAGTTCCCGGGCACTCAGACCCAGTGGTTGCGCCTCATTGTGGCCGATCATCGCATCAGGAGCCTCGTTGTAGTGCCGCAGAACCGCAGCGATCGTTGCGATTTGGCCCTTGTGCATAAACGGCGCTGTGTGCTCAAGGTTGCGAAGTGACGGTGTCCTGAAGGCGCCGATCAACTCAACGCCGGTACGGGCGAATATCAGTTCGGCGCATTGCTGGTTTGCATCGTCGCTGTACTGACCCAGGCAGTTAAACTCGTTGGTCAGGAGCTGTTTAATGCCGACGACACGGCCCTTGTCCGGCACCTCGCCGGAAAAACTGATGACGCCAGTATTGTGAAATTCGTTATTTGTGAACAACGGCCCGTTGTGACATTGCGTGCAGTTTCCAGCGCCGATGAAAATGCGCAGACCCCATTTTTCGTCGTCAGTGAACAGTAGCGCCTGCGCCTCAACGTCGCCATCGGCAACCGCAGCCACGAAGCGATCGAAACGTGACGTTGTCGGCATAATCGTGCGCTCAAACGCCGCAATCGACTTGCCGACGTTGGCAAAGACCGTGTTCACCGCCGGCTCGTCAGCTTTGGCAAGTTCTGGCAATGCACCGAAAAGAGACTCGTAAGTCGCCCTGTAGTTTTCGTCCTGCGCGATCAACCGCACCACCCGCGTGCGATCCGTCGCATGCTCGCTGGAATCTTCGAGAGGCGATAGCGCCTGTGACCACTGACTGTCGCGGCGACCGTCCCAGTACAGCCAGGGGCTGTGCGCTGTACCAACGATACTTGGCGTGTTGCGCTTCGATGTCCCGATAGCCTGCCCTTTTTGCAAGCCATCGGTAAAGCGCCGCTCGGGCTGGTGGCAGGTCGCGCAGGAGATGCTGCCGTTGGCGCTCATGCGAGTGTCGAAAAAGAGTTTTTGACCGAACAACGCGGCAGCCGGACTGTCTGCGACCGCATTGCCCGGAGCAGCCGGTAATGCCGACAACGACTCCAGCCACAGTGAACGCAAAACCGTAATTTCGGCGTCCGTCCATGCTGGCGGCGGCGTTCGCCAGAGCATGAAAGAAATGACCGCAACGGCAAGCACGGCAGCGACTGCATTGATGACTGTCTTCATATTCGCAGCGCAATGATGACGGTCGATTTTCCGGTTTCCGTCGTGATATTCACAACGATCTCCCAGTAACCGCTCATGTGGAAACGCATGCCCTCAAGTTTGTAGTCGCCGCCACCCAGTTCCTGAGTGATGCGCGGCTTCGTCGGCAGTCCGTGGTTATGCTCAGGCATGCCACCGGTAACATCGATTATTGCGCCCTCTACGACCGCGCCTGATTCGTTTTCGATGTGCAGTATCCAACTGTGCATGCGATTGATCTGCGGCTTACCACTCGGGGTGGAGTAGGTCACGACAAAATCGGCGGCAAACGTCGCCGGCGGGAGCAATAACAAACAAATGGCGACAGCGGCCATTGTCGTCGAGCTTTTCGAAAACCACCGCCGCAGTCGGCCGCTCATGGCCAGATACTGAATTTGCAACAAAACCAGCAGCCCTACGAAGAGCGGCCAGTAGCCCCAGCCCGTAAATCCCACCTCGAACGGAAACACGGCCGCATACACTTTGCCGGTTTCCAGATTCCGAGCCGACACTATGCCGATGAAGTCGCCCTCCTCGACGAACTCGTGTATTACCGTGTACACATCCGGCTCAAGTATGGGGGGTTGATAAAAGACTGTAGCGCTCTCTATGTCGTCTATATTCTCGACATCTTCCAGCCGCGCAAAACGTCCCTTGCCGGTGACGTCACGAATGATCCGAAATTCTATCGGCATGGTCGATAGCGAATCGTGCAGGTACTCCATCACAAATACGCTTTCGGACGCGACGGGAAGATCCTCACAAAACTGTTCATGGCCGGTCACGCGCGGCTGGTAAATTTTGAAATGAGCCCGCAGGTAATTGACCTTGATCACACACAGATCGCCCTCATCCACAACGCCGCCATGTGCCTGCGCAGTCTGGAGAAAAATTAGACTGACAAGACAAATAATGAAGCAATGCAAAACAACACGGTGCACAATCATGGTCCTATTCTAACCATTCTCGCCAAGACCCCCAAAGAATGACTCTGATCCTGAGCATCGCTGCATTGCTGTTCGGCCCGGTAATCTACGCCGCCGGACGCACCAACAAGGTCGCCCGGCGCGTGCTTGATATCGTGATCGTCATCACGATCGCCGTTATTATTTTTGTTCACATTATTCCCGAAGCGGTCACCCATGGTGGCATCCTCGCGGCTCTTATTGTCATACTCGGTATCGCTTTTCCCTTGATTCTTGAGCGCCTGTTCCGAAAGGCGGCCGGTACCGCACATATGGTCATCGTAGCAATCGCCGGCGCAGGCCTGATACTGCATGCGCTGATCGATGGGCTCGCCTTGCTGCCAGACGGCGGTACAGACCTCGCGTACGCGATTATTATTCACAGAGTACCGGTCGGCATGGCTCTGTGGTGGATCGTCAGGCCAAATCTTGGCACTCCCGTCACGGTGGCCATCTTCGTCATGATTGTTGTTGCGACCTCAACCGGGTATTGGGTCGGTGACACCATAGTGCAACTGGCCGAGACCCGGACGCTGGCCTTCCTGCAGGCCTTCGTGTCCGGCTCACTACTGCACGTCGTCTTTTTCGGAATCAAGCACGACTACGTCAGAAAGCGTCCGCGATAGAAAATCAACGGATCTGTTTTTCTGTCTTCAAACTTCAGGACGCGGCCAACGACGATCAGATGATCGCCACCAACGTAACGATGCTCTGTCCGGCATTCGAAAGAAGCGGCAAAGTCCGGCAATAGCGGAACACCTTCTATGCCCTCACTGCAGTCGAGCCCGTCGAACTTGTCGGATCCGCTCGCAGCGAAGCGGTCGCAGATACTCTGCTGATGTTTCGCCAATACGTTTACCGCGAAGTACTCCGCCACCGCGAAGATTTCATACGTCAGCGAGTCTTTCGCAATGCTCCAGAGCACCAGCGGCGGGTCCAGCGATACGGTGTTGAAGCTGCTGATTGTGATACCCGCTTTTTCGCCGTGCTTGTCGATGGTCGTAACGACAGCCACGCCGGTCGCAAAACATCCCAGTACCTGCCGGTACGCTGTCAAATCGAACCCGCACTCAGACATTGATGGTCTTCGCAGCATTTTTTGATCGCAAGATGGCTTTGTCGTAGTAATTGAAAGCGAATACCAACAAGCCACCGGCGAGCAGGTGCCATACACCCCAGACAGCAGCGATCGCCGCCGCGCCGCCGACACCTTTTAGTTGTGAGAGCAGAATAATGAGGGCGAGGCCTGAGTTCTGAATGCCCACTTCGAACGTCAGCGCGCGACGTACCGACGATTGCCCCGATAATAGAAATCCGGCAGCTGCCCCGGTCGCAAATGCGGTCGCATTATGAATCAACGCGATACCAACCAACAGCCCGGCAGCCGGCCAGAGCACCGGAATAAAATAAATGATTCCATAAATGATCGTCGCGCCAAGCACCGCGGTGCCTGCCAACGTTGTCCTTTTGCGAATTCTCCTGGCAAAGTCCGGCGCCTTCGCCGCTACGATCATGCCCGCCGCCAGAGGAATCGCAAGCAACAAAGTCGTCTGCCCGATAAACAGCAATGGATCAACTTCGAGCGATTGCAGCAGCAGGGCCGTCGGTTCGTAGGCCTGCGCCCAGAAGAGCGTCAATGTAGGCGTTAGCAGCGCCGCGAGCATGCTCGACGTAGCGGTCAGCGCAACTGAAACAGCGACGTCCCCGCGTGACAGATAGGTCAACAGGTTGGATACGGCCCCGCCAGGACAGCACGCCACGACAATCATGCCCAGGGCAATGGACGGTGGGGGCGAGATCAGGTGAATCAGTCCAAACGTAACCAACGGCAATATCAGAACCTGGGTTACGACTCCACCCAAATATACGCGCGGCTTTTTTACAAGCATTCGAAAGTCGTTAACTTGCAAACCCAGTGCCACGCTGAACATGACGACCATCAGCGCAATCGCGATACCAGCTTGCCCGACAGGGTCAAGAACGATTCGCAGACTGTCGAGCGTTGCTGTATCCATGAGCCTCTCATTTTATGACAGATTGCCCTGCAGATGCCGGGTTCTTGCTATTCTTCATGAAAAAGGGAGCTCCATGTCCGGGTCGTTCGTTAAAGAACTGCAGCGCCGCAACGTATTTCGGGTTGCCGCCATATACGTCATCGTCAGCTGGCTGCTGATGCAGATCGGCGACGTGATGTTTCCGGCGCTGCTGCTGCCCGATTGGACGACCAC
Source organism: Pseudomonadota bacterium (assembly GCA_022563255.1). Taxonomy (GTDB): domain Bacteria; phylum Pseudomonadota; class Gammaproteobacteria; order Steroidobacterales; family Woeseiaceae; genus UBA1847. The sequence continues at coordinate 24,063 of JADFNS010000021.1, read as the reverse complement.
AATGCTCGTCGCGTTCCTGCTGTTGGGTTTTCCTGTGGCGATGATCCTCGCCTGGGCCTACGAGATGACACCCGATGGCGTAACACGCACCGCGGACGTTCCCGTCGAACAGTCAGTTACCGGAAACACCGGTAAAAAAATAAATCACCTGATCATCGCAATTCTCACCGTCGCCGTGATCTTTTTGGTGGCCAGAAACTGGGAAACAAACAACGACGACGCCACCAACGTGATGGCCGCAAGCGATAAATCCATCGCCGTGCTGCCATTCAAGAACACCAGCGCGAGCGCCGAGAACGCGGAGTTTTTCGCCAGCGGAGTACAGGACGAGCTCCTGACGCTGCTATCGAAGCTGGGTAATTTGAAAGTGATATCCCGCACATCGGTTGAGCGTCTGAACCCCGATTTGAGCGTCCCCGAAATCGGACAATTACTCGGTGTCGCGACCGTGCTCGAAGGTCAGGTGCAGCGCGCTGGCAACCGACTGCGCATCACGGTGCAGCTTATCAATGCGGCCGACGACAGTCATCTTTGGGCCAACACGTACGACCGCGAGCTGACGGCCGAAAACATCTTCGATGTGCAAAGCGATATTGCCAGAACCATCGTGGATTCCCTGCATGCAGAATTATCGGCAAGAGACGAACATTCGCTGGCGAATATTCCTACCCGGAGCATCGAGGCGCTGCAACGTTACATGCTGGGCCGACAGCTACTCCAGCGTGGCTCCTGGGAGTCGTTGTCGCGGGCGGAGCGGTACTTCGAGGAAGCCATCGCTCTGGATCCCGATTACGCGCTGGCCTGGGCTCAAAAAGCCGCAGTCCGAAGTAGAATGCTGCAAACCGGCCTTATCTCAGTCGAGGAGTATGTGGCTGTTGCCGATTCCGCTACACGGCGCGCGCTGGAACTGGATGGGGACTTGCCCGAAGTACACGCCGAGCGAGGCAGAATGTTTTGGCAATCCGGCGACCTGGCGGCCGCCGAGGCCTCATTCAACAGGGCACTAGGGCTCAACCCTGGCAACGCGTGGAGTCTGAAGGCATACGGAAACTATCTGCGTACGACGGGCCGACCGCAAGAGGCTATCCCAATACTCGAACGAGCGCTGGAAACCGATCCCTTATCGACGTTCATTCTCTTTAACCTCGGGAAAGCGGAGATGTACCTGGGACGCCCGGAGAAGAATCTGGAGTACGGACGCCGAATTCTGGAGATCGATCCGTCGAGCGTTTCCGGCTATGTCAGCATGTTGCAATCCTATATGTCGCTCGGACGATTCGATCAGATGTGGCCCTGGTATATCAAGGCGGCGACTTCAAGCCCGGAGGATTTTGAATTGTGGGCATCGTTGGGCTTCTGGTCTGAAATGCTGGGCGCCACACAGTGGTCAACGCGCCACATGGATGTCGCATCGGAACTTGGGCCGGGCGAACCGGCTGTGCTCAGGTCTTACGTGCAACTGTTCTCGCAGCAGGGCAACATGCTTGAGGCTACAAATATTGCGCATCGAGCTCTGGAAGCGAAGCTGGACGATCGTTGGTTTTCCGATCGAATTTTTCTTCGTCAGGCGCGCGACGACGCGATTCAACGCGGGGACCTCGGGCCCGCCCTTGGGTGGTATCGTGATCGCCATCCGGAACTTTTCGGCGATGCTCCCGAAATCACTGTCGACAACGTCAATGCCGCTGCTGACTTGGCGCTTTTGCTGCGGCATGCCGACCTGTCTGGTGACGCACAATTGCTCATTGATGCCGCCCTCGCCTGGCATCGACGAACACAAGCACCTGGCACGCACGGCTATCTGATTGCTATCGTCGATATCGAGTTGCTCGCTCTCAATGGAGAGAAAAGAGCGGCGCTGGACACACTGCGCGAAGCGGTCGATGCCGGCTGGCGGTTCGACTGGTCCTGGTACATGAGAAATATGAATCTTGACTCCATACGCGACGAACCCGAGTTTCAAACCATAATTAAAGATTTGCAGGCCGACATGGCCGCGCAGCTGAAAGTCATTCGCGCCCTGCCCGATATGGGTAAGTACGACCTGCGCTACAAAGAACTTAGCGCTGATTAGGATCGTCTGAGCGGACGACGAACACAGAAAACCACTGACGCTGTTATTCTCCCGCCATGGAGAATACGGACGTCATCGTTCTGGGCGGCGGAGCCGCCGGGCTCATGTGTGCGATCACCGCCGGCGGTCGTGGCTACAGCGTTATCGTGCTCGAAGGCTCGAACAGGATCGGTAAAAAGATCCTGATGTCGGGCGGTGGCCGTTGTAATTTTACAAACTTGCACACGGACCCGACCAATTTCGTGTCCGCGAACCGCCACTTCTGCAAGTCCGCACTTAGCCGCTACACACAGCGAGACTTCATCTCGCTGGTCGAGAAGCACAACATTCCCTACCACGAAAAAACGCTCGGGCAGTTATTCTGCGACAAGTCCTCAAAAGACATTGTCGCGATGATGCAGCACGAGTGCGCGGCGGCAGGCGTCAATGTACTGACTGACTGCGGCGACATTCACGTCTCCAAGAACGGGAGATTCACTGTGAGTTGCGATCATGGAAAATTTGACTGCAATGCGCTGGTGGTCGCGACCGGCGGACTGAGCATCCCGAAAATGGGCGCCTCGGATTTCGGCTACCGGCTCGCCCGGCAATTTGGTCTGTCGGTGCTCGAAACCAGGGCCGGGCTCGTACCGTTCACCTTCACCGGAAAAATTCTCGAGCTTTGCAATCGCCTGTCCGGCGTCAGTTGCCGCGCGACGATCACGGTCGGCAATGCTGTGTTCGCTGCAGAAATTTTGTTCACGCACCGCGGTCTGAGCGGACCCGCCGTTTTGCAGGCCTCCAGTTACTGGTCGCCCGGCGATACGGTGCAGATTGACTTGCTTCCGGATACCGATGCGGCCGCTATGTTGTTGCGTGCCAAACAATCCCGGCCAAAGTCCTTACTCAGAGTTGTGCTTGCAGACAGTCTGCCGCGCGCCCTGGTCGTCGAACTGCAGACCTTGATCTGGCCCAGGCACAAAGACACACCGCTCGCCGGGTTCTCTGACGACGAACTTCGCCGTATCGCAGGCGATCTGCAGTCATGGACCATCAAACCCGCTGCGACGGAAGGCTATCGCACGGCTGAAGTGACGCTGGGCGGTGTCGATACCCGCGAGTTGTCGTCTAAGACCATGGAATGCAGGCAACACGCTGGCCTGTATTTCATCGGCGAAGTCGTCGACGTGACCGGAGATCTGGGCGGTTTCAATTTTCAGTGGGCCTGGGCGTCAGGCTACATCGCCGGACAAGCCGTCTAGCATTTTTGCTAACTTTTAGGCCGACCAGTGATAGTCTTCCCGATGCAAGATAACTCCGAACTCATAGTGAGGGCTGAATGTTGCCGGACGTAGACAATACATCGGACTCTGCAGAGAGGCCATCACGGTTCTTTGATCACCGGCAGAAATACCTTGCGTTCATCAATACCTGCAATGAAAAATGGAAAGTCGCGGAACGCGCGGCGAAAGAACTCACGCACATCCGACCGGAACCCCCGGCTTTGCGCATCTTCGATGCGGGCATGGGGGACGGCACCGTCCTCACTAATGTCATGCGCGCCATGCATCAGCGATATAAAACCCTGCCCTTTTATATCGTCGGCAAGGAGATCAGCCTCGAAGACATACGCCTGAGTCTTGAAAAAATGCCCGACCGCCTGGTTGAACATCCGGCGACAGTCATCATCATGACGAATCTCAATTACTCCGAGGCGCCGTGGCTGATGCCGCGGGACATAAACAGCGCCGCCGCGCTGAATTGGCAAACAGTGGAACTCGACGGCGATTCGTCTTACGGCTTCGGACAACAGTTGCGGCGCCTCGACGATCTTCTGATCGACGCCTGGCAAGTGACGGCTAGCCCGAGCACCGGCAACCCTCTCTATGTGCGCCCGACGGTCATGATCATCTACCGCAAGGACCATAGATTCTCGCTTGATTCTATTATCCCGCGGCCAGGTCAGGCCGGGGCAGATTATGACCTGATTCTCGCGTCGCAACCTTGGCGCGCCCGCACGAGTGCCGAATTTAAAGTGAAGTACGTGCTCGCCCCGCTGACACTGGCGCTGCGCGCCAGTGGCAGATTGCTCGCCGTGCAATCTTGCGGCAACGATCCGGGACTCGAGCTGATCCGGAAAGTCTGGCCCGACGAAGATCCTTTTCAGGCAAACCGCCATGAATTATTGAAAGTGCTCAGGAAACAGCTGGGCCACGAATCCCGTAACTACAACTTCAATGCTCATGCAGACAACAAGGCAATTTTTCGATTCCAGATGCACACGCTTCCTGAAGAGATCGCGGAAAGCATCGGCACGTCGACATTGTTCGCAGCGTGGAACGCCGCAACGTATGTGGCTCAGATCGAAGATCAGCGTATCGAAAACACGCTTTCCACTGCCGATTATCTTGAAGCAACTGCCGGGACATTAAAGGATTACGGCGGCCTTTGGTTCAACGATGAGTGTTTCGTCATATCGAAGCGTAACCATTGAGAATGGATCGGGCCGCACTGCAACATTCGGTATTGTCGTTTCTCGAAAATTATTCGATCGAAGCTACTCCCCATTCCATTGACGAATTATCGGGCGCTGCAAGACTTCTGCGTCCTGGCGCCGTGGTTTACGTCGCGCACCCGCCAAAGTGCACACACGATGAAATTATCGCGACCGTCCGCAAACTCACGCAGCTTGGTTTCGAGCCCGTTCCGCACATCGTCGCGCGGCGCCTGCGAGACCAACTGCAACTGGACGATTTTCTCTCGAAACTTGCAGCAGCAAATGTGCGCCGTGCGCTTCTTGTTGGAGGCGACCTGCCCGAACCTGTGGGCAATATTCACGATTCTCTACAGGTATTGAAATCCGGGGCATTGGGAAAGCACGGAATTCGAACTATTGGCGTGGCAGGCCATCCCGACGGTAGCCAATGGATCGATTCCGACGTTCTGCGGCGAGCGCTGCGAGACAAGGCAGAGTACGCGCGGCAAAACAACAAGAGGCTCTACGTCGTTAGCCAGTTCGGTTTCGATGCATCGTCGCTATTCCGGTTCGAAGCTGAGCTACGCGCCAGTGGCATTGAGCTGGAAATACACGCTGGCCTTACGGGCAAGACGCCGATGACATCATTGCTGCGGTATGCCAGGCGCTGTGGCGTCGGCGCCTCTACTCGCATAATGGCGGGAACAGTCAGGAAGCTGTTTAGCCGACCCAGGCTGATGTCAATGGATCAACAAATCGTCGCCATCGGCAAGCACCGTCTCGCGAACCCCGAATCGAAGATCGTGCAAGCGCATTTTTTTCCGTTCGGCGACATGTCAGCGACCCTGCGTTGGCTGAATGCGGTCCTCGCCGGCGAGTTCATATTTACAGGTAATAAGCGCGGTATTTCTGTACTCTCAACTACCTGAGTTAAGTGCGGATCAAGGCGGGAAACAAACATGACGACAGCAGAAAAGCCGATCATCGCAATGACAAAACCAGCCAGAGTCTCTCTCAAGGCCGGCAAAAAATATTTCTGGTGCGTGTGCGGACGTTCGTCGTCGCAGCCGTTTTGCGACGGCTCGCACCGCGGAACGGGACTCGAACCGATGGCGGTGTCGGTAGATCAGGACCGCGAGGCTTTTCTATGCCAATGCAAGGCGACTGGCAACGCCCCGTTCTGCGACGGCAGTCATTCACGACTCGCGCCCCCATCCGATCAGAGCATCGAGTAACGAGTAACGAGTAGTATACTCAGCGCCAATGACGCGCATTCTAATAATATTGTTACTGACTTCATGGTTGGCATCATGCTCCACGCCTGACTCGGGCGAGGTCGTCATTACACTAATGGGCACGAACGACGTGCACGGTCAGTTGCTGGCGGCAGGAGATCGAGGTGGGCTTACTGCAATTTCCGCCTTCGTTAACGCGGTACGCGTGCTGCGCAACGCGGACGGTGGAGCCGTGCTGTTAATCGACGCCGGCGATATGTGGCAGGGCACACTGGAGTCGAATCTCTCCGAGGGCGCCTCGGTCGTTGAGGCATACAACGCACTTGGGTATGTGGCCGCGGCGATTGGCAATCATGAATTCGATTTCGGTCCGGTTGGCCCTGCGCCAATACCCGTGACGAGTGCGGACGATCCACGCGGGGCGTTGAAGCAACGCGCTCGCGAGGCCGATTTTCCATTTTTGGCCGCGAATCTGGTGGACCTGGCTACCGGTGAATTGGTCGCCTGGGACAACGTGCAGCCTTCGATCATGGTCGAGGCGGCAGGGGTCAAAATCGGCATCATCGGCGTGATGACTGAGAACGCGCTAACTACCGCCATTGCAGCAAATACGATCGGCTTGAGGGTCACACCTTTGGCAGGCGCCATCACGCGAGAGGCGCGCGCATTGCGCGAGGCCGGCGCCACGATCGTAGTAGTCGCCGCTCATGCGGGGGGACAATGCACCGAGTTCGGGGATCCGACGGATACGTCGTCGTGTAATCTGCACGAAGAAATATTCAGAGTCGCCAATGCTCTGCCAGAAGGACTCGTGGACCATATTTTCGCCGGCCATGTGCATCAAGGCATCGCACATACAGTCAACGGTATCTCGATCACGTCGAGCTACTCCAGAACCGTGGCATTCAGTCGCGTTGATATGATCATGGACCGCAGCACCGGCACGCTTGTCGGAAAAACTATATTTCCACCCACGAAAACAGAAATCGCGGCGCTCTACGAAGGAGTTGAGCTGATTCCGGACCCTGAGCTTATTGCGATCGCGAGCAACGCCGCGAGTTCCGCCGCAGCCATCAAGCAGGAGAAAATCGGCATTTACCTCGAGACGCCTTTTGTGCTCACCGAGAACCCCGAGTCCGCGCTGGGCAATCTGTACACCGATGCATTGTTAGCGTCTGTCGACGCAGACATCGCCATGCATTTAATCAACGGCGGCCTTCGCGCCGACCTGCCGGCTGGCGATCTCACATTTGGCAGTATCTATGAAATGTCGCCGTTTGATAATCGAATTACGATCATTGAGCTTACTGGCGCGGAGCTCCGGCAGGTCATAGCGGAGCAGGCGCACCGGGGTGAGCGCCGCGTAAATTTCTCGGGCATGCACGTGCTCGTCGAGTGCGCGGGCACCGCCATGTCGGTGGACATGAAATTACTCAGTGGCCGGGAAATCCAGGACACGGATACGGTTTCGGTCGCGTTGGTCGACTATCTGGCGCTGGGGGGAGACCGGGTTCTGGCGTCTGTGACGCCGGATGGCGGTTTTGTCCTGAACACGGATTACCCACTTGCGCGTGATGCCGTGGTCGCTTGGTTACGGGCCAGGGGTGGGAGCATTAACGCGAGCGATTTCCTGACGGAAGACGACCCGAAGTGGAGATTGCCAAACCCACTGGACAGCGAATGCCGTTTCGTGCACTGAAAACAACAGCCAGGTTAATCATCCTGGTCGGCGCCGTTATTGCTACGATCTGGATTTACCGTGCATACCTTGCGCGCAGCCTGCCCGATCTCGAAGTCTGGCATACCTATACTCCAATGGCTGAATTTCGAGCCGCAGATTTTCCGGACGGCATCTCATTTGCTGAGTACCGCAAGCTCGAAACGCGCCTGTTCGACGAGCTGGACAAGCAAGTATTCGTGACCGGCGCATCCGGAAACAGCGACCGTTACAATCGCTATGACAAGAACAGCATCGCGTACGCCGGCGAGGCTGAACAGCGCTGGAACCGATCTTTCGAGCTGCGTCCTCCCGATGCGCCCAGGGGTGGCGTGCTGTTTATCCACGGAGCATCCGACTCGCCGTACAGCGCCAGAGCGATATCTCGTCTGTTTCACGACCATGGAATGTACGTTCTCGCCGTCAGGTTGCCTGGCAATGGCACTATTCCGTCCGGACTCAGAGATGCACGACTTGAAGACTGGCGGGCGATCACCCGAATGGGCGTACAGCAGGTTCGGTCAGTCATCGGAGCCGATCTGCCGCTGTACGTGGCTGGTTATTCGGTAGGCGGTGCGCTCGCGCTCGACTACGCTCTTGACGCGATTGATAAGGACAACCTGGATATACCGGATCGTCTTTTTCTGGTCAGTCCAGCGATCGGGATTGCTCCAGCCGCCAGGCTATCGAGCTGGGACATAGCCCTGAGCAAGCTGCCGGTTTTCGAAAAATTTGCGTGGTGGAACATCGAACCTGAATTCGACCCTTATAAATACAACTCCTTCGCGAAGAATGCCGGACACATCATTCACATTTTGACCGCGGACATCCGCAGGAAAATGTCCGGGCAGGCCAGATCCGCGGCCCTGCCGCCGATCATCACGTTCCAGTCCTTAGCCGACACAACGGTGCGCACCGAAGAGCTGGCGGAGGCGCTGTATTCGAAGCTGCCGAATAATGGCAGTGAGTTGATCCTGTTCGATATCAATCGAGCGAGTAACGTGGAAAATTTTATTGGCGATTTCGGACAGTCGCTCATCAATGACTTGGGGACTGGCGCGCCGAAATTGTTTTCGTATACCCTTGTCACGAATGCGTCGCGAGACACATTGGATGTCGTCGCCAGAACCCGCAGTGCAGGAGCGTTAAGCTTCGAGATAACGTCGCTGGGACTGCGCTGGCCCGAGACTTTTTACTCGCTGACGCATGTGGCACTGCCTTTCACGCCAGACGATCGTTGGTACGGTGCCGCTGAACAAGGCGTGTTCAAGCTCGGCGGACTCGCCCCGCGAGGAGAAACGGCCATTCTGATCACGCCAATTCACCGCTTCATGCGCCTGCGGCACAATCCGTTTTTTGATTACCTTGCGACCAGGACTTTGCAGTTCTGCGAAGCCTGTGCGCGCTAAGGTCTAGCGTTCGACTGCCCGTCCGTCCTGTTTGTAGACGACGCCACCCTTCATCACGAAGTCGACTCGCTGCAGCAGGTTGATGTATTTCAGGACATCGCCGCGCACGGCAATGATGTCGGCGTACTTTCCGGCGGTCACCGTGCCCCACCTGTCGGACACCTTCATCATCTTGGCCGGCCAATAGGTGGCTGCACGGATGGCTTCCATGGCCGGAATATCCATGACGTTAACCCAGACTTCCAGTTCGTTCCACGTTGACTGGCAATGGAATTTCATCGGAATACCGCTATCGGTTCCGATCAGCAGAACCACGCCCGCTTCGCGCAGCTGAGTCACCTTGTTGATCAATGTCGGCTTGCGCTTTGGCGTCAGGTCGAAATACAGCAGCTCTTTCGGGCTCTCGATCGACTGCTTGATGTCCGCGATCGTGTCCGGCTCAAGTCCTCGATGCCAGCAGTCGTTATCGAGATGCTCGGGGTTCGCTATGACCTGATCGTAATTCCACAAGCCCTCGACGGTCGGCGTCCAGTACAGCGGTCCGCCACGAATCCGTCCGGTCGCAGTACGCTCTCTTAGCAGCTCCATGATGTCTTCCGGGTATCCCGGCGCCGCGGCCAGACCGGTGTGTTCAAAATTATCGACGCCAATGCGGAGCCCGCGGCGAATCTCGTCAGGCCGGTGCGAGTGCGCAACCACGGGAAGCCCGTGCTTGTGAGCCTCGTCGACGACGGCTTGCGCCTCGTCGAAAGTCATTTCGTCCTGGTCGATCAGCTTTATGACGTCGACGCCGGCCTCTGCCAGCATCCTGACCTTGTTCCGAGCATCGCGGACACCGTGAACCGCCCAGCGAAATGCCTCGGTACCCGGATCAACTTCGTGCTGAATGAAGGGTCCCGAGATGAACAGCCGCGGTCCCGGTATTCTGCCGCTCTCGATACCTTCACGAACCGTCAGTGAATCTTCGAGTGGCGCGCCGAGATCTCTGGCCGTCGTGACGCCGGCAAGCAGCAATTGTTCCGCAGACGCGGGCATGATTTCAGTCGCGAATCGGCCCGCGTAAGTTTTATCCCAGTGATCGTAGTCGGAGTGGCCATTGATCATGAGATGCACGTGCATATCCCACAAGCCGGGAAGAACCGACATGCCCTCCGTGGATATCACTTCATAGTCGGAAGGTACGTCGAGCGTCTTCGTGGTTCCAACCGCCACAATGGTCTCGCCGTCGATCAGAATCACGCTGTTCGCGATCGGTGGCCCGAGCAAGCCATCGATCAATCGGCCACCAACCAGCGCCTTTTTCTGAGCCGCGTGAGCGGTGACGTTTGCCAACAGCGATGCAGCCACAATCAGGGCTATCGAAACCAGCCGAATACCACTCATGACGACCTCCACCACATGGGAAACCGACCATAACTCAATTGTTACAGCTATCCCCGAAATATTTCCCCATTCTTGCCCGTCTTTCAGTAACGTGTAGTAACACAGTGCCTACCGCGCCAGCGCGCATGGGGAATTCAGATGAATGCTGCAGAATTGCTAGTACGCTGCCTTGAGGCAGAAGGCATCGAATACATTTTCGGCGTGCCTGGCGAAGAAAATGCCGACTTCATGATGGCCCTGGAGCCATCGAAAAAAATCCGGTTCATCCTGACCCGCCATGAACAAGGCGCCGCCTTTATGGCCGAGATCTATGGCCGGCTGACTGGCAATCCGGCCGGCGCACTGGGAACGCTGGGGCCCGGCGCCACCAACCTGATTACGGGCGTCGCGGACTCCAATATGGATCGCGCGCCGATGCTCGTGCTTACGGGGCAGGGGTCCACCGATCGCCTGCACAAGGAATCGCACCAGATAATGGATGTGGTCAGCATGTTCAAACCGGTCACGAAATGGGCTACGACGATCCTCAATCCAGAAACCATTCCCGAAATTGTTCGCAAAGCCGTACGGCTTGCCCGGACAGAAAAACCAGGCGCCGTGCATCTCGAGCTGCCCGAAGATATTGCCAGTATGAGTGTATCCGGCAAGCCCATGACGCCGCGGCGTTTCCGACGCCCGGTGCCCGACGACAAGATCGTCGATCAGGCATTCGAGATGCTCAAGTCGGCAAAACGCCCGGTGATCATTGCCGGCAATGGCTGCATTCGCCGCCGCGCCAGCAAACAGTTGCGGCTGCTGGCGGAGAAAACCGGCATCGGCGTCATCAGCACCTTCATGGCGAAGGGTTCCGTCGACATGGATGCGGATTACTGTTTGTACACGGTCGGTCTGGGCAGCAAGGACCGGGTATCGCAGGCGATCGACGACGCGGATCTCGTCATCACACTCGGCTTCGACATGGTTGAGTATCATCCGCAACTGTGGAACGCAAATCGCGACAAGCGAATTTTGCACGCAGACTTTCTGCCAGCAGAAATCGACGAGCACTACCATCCGGAAACCGAAGTTATCGGCGATCTTGCCCACGCACTGTGGATGCTGAATGAGCGGATCGATGAACACGGCTTGCCGGAGTTCGATTTTGGCCTGCAACACGAAGTCCGCGCGGCGATGGCGGAGGATTTTGCCGAATACAAAGACGACGAAACCGAGGGAACAATTCGGCCACAAAAAGCGCTCTGGGATGTGCGGCAGGTCATGGGGCCACAGGATGTGTTGTTGTCGGATGTTGGAGCGCACAAAATGTGGGTCGCCAGGCACTACCAATGTCATGAGCCAAACACCTGCCTGATTCCCAACGGCTTCTGCTCGATGGGATTTGCACTGCCGGGTGCAATCGGCGCGAGCATCGTTCTCCCGGAGCGGCGCATTATCGCTATCTGCGGCGACGCCGGATTCCTGATGAACGTGCAGGAAATGGAGACGGCGACCAGGCTGAAGAGCAATATTGTCGTGATGGTCTGGGAAGACAATGAATACGGCCTGATCGCCTGGAAACAGGAAAGTCACTTCGGCCACCACACCGACCTCGCTTTCGGCAATCCGGACTGGCTGGGCCTCGCGAAGGCTTTCGACTGGCATGGCCACTACGTTCACAACTCGGCGGACCTTGAGGGCGAACTCGAAGCCGCGTTTCAGGAGCAGGGCCCAAGCCTCGTCGTGATCCCGATCGACTATCGCGAAAACCAGTTACTGACGAAAAAACTGGGAGAAATCACGTGCACGATCTGATGATCGTCAGTAAACGCAAGGCAGCTGGCGTGCTCAGCGTGACGTCACCCTTTGACGGTCGCGAACTGGACAGCGTCCCAACCTGCGGGCCGCAGCATGTTGAAGATGCTTTGAGCGTCGCGTACAAGCTCTTTCGCGATCGCAAGAGCTGGATGTCAGTTCCTGAGCGGATCGAGATTCTCAACAAGACCGCCGAGATTATGAGCACACAGGTTGAGGATCTCACCTTGCTCGCCGCAAGCGAGGGCGGCAAACCGTATCAAGACTCGAAAGTTGAAGTTATTCGCGCGATTGACGGCGTGCACCTGTGTGTGGAAAACCTGCGCGCACATGCCGGCTCGGTCATTCCGCTCGGTACGACAAAGGCGACGATGGGCCGCACCGCGTTCACGCAAAAGGAACCGATCGGCGTCGTTGTCGCGGTCAGCGCATTTAATCATCCTTTGAATCTCATAGTGCATCAGGTTGGCCCGGCAGTCGCGACCGGTTGCCCGGTGATCGTGAAGCCTGCGGCAGATACGCCGTTGTCGTGTATTCGGTTCGTGCAGATATTGCGAGAGGCCGGCTTGCCTGACGCCTGCTGCCAGGTGCTCGTGGCGAGCGATCGGGAGACAGCTGAAAAACTGGTGACCGATTCGAGAGTCGGTTTTTTCAGCTTCATCGGCAGCGCAAAAGTCGGCTGGATGTTGCGGTCGAAGCTCGCACGCGGCGCACGTTGCGCACTCGAACACGGTGGCGTAGCGCCGGTTATCCTGGCGGAACCGTTCGACAACGACGCTGCACTGATCTCCATCGCAAAGGGCGGCTTTTATCACGCGGGCCAGGTTTGCGTATCGGTACAAAGAGTATTCGTTCCCACCGGTAAAGCGGATGAGTTCGCACAAGCACTTGCCAACATCGCCGAAAAGCTCGTCGTCGGCGCGCCCGAAGATGCCGCGACCGAGGTAGGGCCGTTGATTCGCCACGCGGAGGTTGATCGAGTCGCCGAGTGGGTGGCCGACGCTGTTGCAAGCGGTGCAAAACTATTGTGCGGCGGCAAGAAAATATCGGACAGCTGTTACGCCCCGACCGTACTGCTCAACCCGCCGACCGACGCAACAGTCAGTACAGCGGAGATTTTTGGTCCGGTCGTGTGTGTGTACGGCTATGACGAAATCGATGACGCTGTGGCACAAGCAAACTCCCTGCCCGTTGCGTTTCAGGCCGCTGTTTTCTGTGACGACATCACCATCGCCAACCGCTTGTACTGTGATCTGGACGCATCGGCAATCATGATCAATGACCATTCCGCGTTCCGCGACGACGTCATGCCGTTTGCCGGGCTGCGCGAATCCGGCCTTGGTGTCGGTGGCATTCCCTATACCATGGAAGACATGCAGATTGACAAGATGATGGTCGTCAGAGCACTACCTTGATCATTGCCGACGGCGCAGGAACCGTCGCGACCGACAACTCGTGCTAGCGAAAAATGTGACTGAGACCCGAATACTTATAATTGGCGGTGCGTCCCTGGATACACTGGACGGAGCAGACGGATTGGTCGCCGGTGGCGCCGGCATGTACACGGCAATGGCCGCACATCGCAGTGGCGCATCGGTAACTCTGTTTTCACCGCGACCCCATCCCATGCCCGATGCGTTACAGAATATTGCCGTGAATCTCGAGTGGTTGGGTCCGTCGATAAAAGAAGAAGAACTGCCGCGTTTTGAAATAACCTACAAAGACAACAAAGCGAATTACGTGCAATCGTATTTTGGTGCAGAGGAGTCGCTTTCGCCAGAAGACTTACCACACGATCTCTCCGGATTTGATTGCGTACACCTTGTGCCACTTGGCAACTTGCGACGACAGCACAAGTTCATGCTCGCCTGTCGGGAGCGCGGTGCACGACGAATGTCCGCTGGAACCGCACTGGACCTCATCAAAGAGCAACCCGACGATGCCGCCGAAGTATTGCTGGGCTCCGACCTGGTCTTTATGAACGAAGATGAGGCCGTGCGTCTCTTTGGATCGATGGCGGCAGTAAACTCCAGACCCGGGCAAACAATTTTCGTCACGCAGGGCCGCGACGGCGCAACCGTCGTTCAGGGCCAAGTCGCCACACATCTGACCGGCGTTGCGGCGGATGTTATCGATCCCACTGGGGCGGGAGATTCCTTTTGCGGCGCTACGCTAGTCGGACTGGCAAGCGGACAGCACCCGGTCATGGCGGCACGCCACGCAATGCCACTTGCCGCACAAATGACGTCCGCTATCGGACCGGCTGCACTCTTGCTTGCAGCGCCGCCGCCAGAAACAGCACCGGATGATCGAGTGATAGTGAACCCTGAAAACATCAGTAATATCGCAAAACTGATCGCAGGCATGCCGGACATCAAGCCATTTGCGTTCACCGGTTCCGATTTGCCCGCGCCGGATCATCCTGCAACGCTTGACTACTTTTTCGCGGCCGCCCTGCAGCAGTTTGGATTCTGGACAACGGCGTCCGGTCGATACGAACGTCCACTCGTGGCAACCATTGACGGAGAGGAGCGCAAGGGCGCTTTTTACTTGTTTCGCGCCTACCTGCGTTGGCTGCAACATGACCCGCAGATGCTCACACCAGTCGGCCAGGCTGAACTCACTGAGGATGACCTGAGGTCAGTCTTACGAGCTGAGAATGGGACTGATCCGATGCCGGCCCTCGACATACATCTGGCGCTGGCCCGCCGTTACGGTCGCGACATGCTGGCGCTCAATCTAACGCCGCAGTCCGTATTGGAGAAAGTCCGGGCATCCGCATCGCCGTTGCGTACGCTTTTTCAGATTCTCGACGGTATCGGCGGATACAAGGAGGACCCGTTACGCAAGAAGACGGGTTTACTGGCCATGATATTGCAACAACGACCGGAAGCGTTCATGACCGATGACGAAAACGAAGTGCCACCCGTGGTCGACTACCATGTGATGCGCTCCTGCCTGCGCATCGGCCTGATCGATGTAGCAGACACCGGGCTTGCAGCAAAGCTGATCGAGCGACAACTGTTAACCGAGGATGAGGAATGGGCGGTACGAGTCGCGACGTACGCAGCCGTCGAACAAATTGTCACTCAATCGGGCAAAAGCATGGGTGCAGTAGACTGGTTCTTTTTCCAGGCTCGCCAGCGCTGCCCCGAAATGAGCGAACCGCGCTGTGATTCGTGTGCAGTCGACCCCGCTTGTGCTCACCGAAAAAAGCTCTTTCAACCCGTGCGCAGAACGAGCTATTACTAACCCCGATTGCTGGCCCGCCATGCTATTCGCGCTCCTGCCAGGCATCGCTTTTAACTACCTGGCCGAAAGCCCCAGAACAGGGCCGGGGATCCGGTTTAGTTCGCAATGTATTCTGCGCATCGGCGTCGCACTGCTCGGTGCGAGGATAACCTGGGGTGAGGTTTCTGATCTCGGACTCGAAACCGTCGAACGGATAGTTGGCAACGTGTTTGTCACGCTGATTTTTGGCTTCGTCATAGCGAGGCCGCTATAGCAAGTCAACTCGGTGTATGTTGTTACGGATCGTTTTCGCTGCGCTTAGATAGCCCGCCTTGTAGTAACGATGCTGATCAGTATTATCAATGATAGAGTCTCCATCCACAGCAGGAGTCGCAACATGCGGACACTCGACCAGGTCAGACCAACTTTGCCGGCTAATTGGTACTACGACCAGGAACACTATTCGCGAGAGCTCGACGCAATCTGGTACCGCGACTGGATTTGCGTGGGTCGTATGGATGCGCTGCGCCGCGACGGCGATTACTTCGTGGTGAAGCTCGGCACGCAAAGCATCGTCGTAACCCGACTGCCCGACGGGACCTTAAACGCTTTCCACAACACCTGTCGCCATCGTGGCACGACCTTGTGTCGGGACGATCAGGGACACTTCAGAAATGGCCGCGTAGTGTGTCCATACCACACTTGGGCATACGCTACGGACGGCCGTCTTGTGGGGACGCCTGGTCGCATCGAAACAGAAGACTTCGATGCGAAAAATTACTCTTTATACGCAACGCATGTGGAAATCTGGCGCGGCTTCATCTTCATCAATCTTTCGAATAGCCCTGTATTGCAGCTCGACGAGTTCCTTGGCGACGAGGTCAACGCCTTGCGAAACTGGCCACTTGAAGATATGCGATCAGTACATCAGGAAAAAATCGCTCTTGCGTGCAACTGGAAAATATTCTGGGAAAACTACTCCGAGTGTTATCACTGCCCCAGGGTTCACCCGGAGCTGTGCAAGGTAACCCCGATTTACGAAAAGGGCGTTCTCAGCGCCGCCGATCTTCCGGACTTCGATCCGGAGTATGACGGTGACTCCATCGATGCGGCCGTCGGTGGTGGTGCGAAGACATGGACCATGAATGGCGAAATTTCGTTGCCCATTATTCAGGGTCCGACGGAAGAAGAACGTACCCAGGGCGTCACGTTCTCGTCGTTTGCCTCCAGCTTGTACGTGGTCGGCCATCCGGAATTCGTGCGCAGCGTGCGCATTATGCCGACCGGGCCGGAGTCTATGGAGTTGACGGTTGACTGGCTATTGCCCTCCTCTTACGAAGCTGAGGACAAGCAAATCCTTGAGCCAATTCTGGGACTCACACGTCTCGTAATCCAACAGGACGGTGACGTGTGTGAGTTGAATCAGCAGGGGCTGCACAGTATGCGTCACCAGTCCGGCGCGCTGATTCCACAGGAATACGAATTATGGGACTTCCATGAGTCTATCCGCAACAAGCTTGCAAATATGGAAATGAAATAATCCGTAAACGACAAGGCACAGGTTTGACCGTGTTGCGAAGCTGTCTCTCAGTACGCCTTCGAAGAAGATCCATCAGCTGTTGCCGACTCGTGACGGGTTGCTGCGTCCTGGCAATCACCAGCCTGTTCGAGATTACTAATAGCGCGAGGATAGTCAATAATCGTTCATGCTCTAGCTGAACAACAGAACGAATCCTGAATTGTAAAATATGTGCAACCCGATCGACGCAGTCAGATTATCGTAGCGTTCGCGAAAATACCCGAACACCAGGCTCGGCACGAACACTCCCACTGAAATAACGCCGACTCGTCGCACGACGTGCAGCGCCGTAAAGACGATGCTGACCGCCACGTTGGCACTTGAAATCCCGAATTTTTTCCTGCCTCCCCAGCTCTTCTTGAGCATCCATCCTTGCAGCACGCCGCGAAACACGATCTCTTCGAAAATGGGAAAGATAATCGCGACCACAATAAATCGGCGCGACCACAGGTCCGCCATTTCGGGTGTCGACGCTGGAGTAACCATCGTCGACAGGAGCCACCAACAAAAAGGGGCGGCAAGTATTGCCGCCCCCAGATGCCAGTCAGACTGGATTTTTGTTTTGCCTCGCAGGATCAGGCCGCGCGCAGCCTACGCGTGAATATGCCAACGATGCTGATCAGTATTAGCAATGGCAAGGTCGGATCTATCGTGCCGTCAGCAATGCCGACTGTGCATCCACCGTAGTCCCCGAGCTCCTGTCCGGCCACGGGTGGTGGAGGTGGTGGAGGCGGTGCACCAGTTGATATATCGAAACCACCGGTGCCGTTCGGTGTGAATATCACGTTGGTCTGGTCGAGATCAAAACCGTAGTTGTCCGGACGGGAACCATCCTGCGCAAAGCACGTGCCGTCGACGATCATATTTTCGTCGTAACACCAAATTTCATACGTCGTGGCAGCCGTTACATCGGCATTCATCGGAGCACTCAGGTCGGAGCTGACCGGGGGTGTCCCATCCAAGCCCGTTGACACACCGACCACAATTCCCTCGTCGAGATCGTCAACGAGATCCCCGTTAATGCCGTCGTAACCAAAGGTGATCGTGCCGTCGGATGCCAGCGTCAGCTGGAAGGTAATAAACGCCAGAGTATCATTCTCGTATGTCCCCGTACCGACCCAGGTAATGACAGCGGTCGTAGCATCCGTCTTGAAATGGATGTTTCCGACAGTCTCGTTGTTAAGGTCCCCATTAAACGGGAGAATTGCGGGATTGCCAACGTCAGTAAGTCGGACACAAAGTACGATAAATCCCAAATGTCGTAGTCCACATAATCGTCACCAGGATATACCCCGTCAATCCCCAGCATGACGCCGCCATTGGTGTTGATCGAAACGGTGTTGTAATCGGTATCCCAGATAGGCGGTGCAGCGAGGCTTGCGAATGGCCAGGCAAGAAAACAGCCGAGTAGTAATGTGCCTAGTGATTGAGTCGTTTTTCGAATCCCCCTGGTATTCTTTATTTTAAGCTGCGGATCTAGGTCGATCTTAGCAGAATCCGCATTTGCGATCATGCTGGGCTGGTGGGCGGCCCGCATATCGACGCGCGGTAATATGAAGGGACGGGACTTATTCCAAGTGTGCACGCCGAAACTGCGCCGGAGTTTGTCCGACAAATCTCTTAAAAGCAGCGTAGAAGGCTGAATTAGAATTAAATCCGGCGGTAAACGCAATATTCAATATAGAGTTGCTCTGAATATCGCGCCTGTTCAACATATTCTTGGCGTGTTCAATCCGTTGTCGGTTCAGGTAGTCAAAGAAACTCATACCGAATCCCGAATTGATGACCTGCGATAAGTGGTTGACTGAACACTTAACGGCCTTCGCAAGCTCCGGTAATGTCAGGTCAGAGTGCAGATATGTTTGTTCCAGTTGCATGATATTTTCGAGTCGTTTCTTGTACTCCCGAAGTTGCTCTGTATCCAATCCTGATTTTTCGTATTTTCGCCCCAGCATTTCGCGGGATGTTGGATCAACGGAACTCGACAGCCCGACGATATCGGGCATTTCGTAGTAATCAGTTATCGTCAATGCGGCGTCACCGCTTAGTGTCATGAATTCTGCACCACAAAAGAATTTCGATGACTTCCGTTTTCCGGCATGTTCGAACGGATAGACGCGGTACTGAAAGGCTATTGCATTTTGGCTTGCTAGAATTTCCCCGATTAACTCATACCGGTGCCGATAACTGGAGAATACTTCGCTTAAACTGGCAATCAACTCGTCGTGAGAGCTTGTCTCGTTATTGGGAACGTCGCAATAGATCCCGTCGGCGGTCAAATGATCCGCCACGCCTGTTGGATCGAGATGATTCCAGGCGTCGAAATAACTTTCTACAAATTCCGTTGTGTGCATTAGATCCCCCCCAGCATCTGACGTACACCTTGCATCCTATCGCAGAGTGCCGAGAAAAATCATTTCGGCTTGACAGCTGCGGCTTACCCGTCGCCTATTGTACGATTTTCTGCTATAGAATGTCCTGACTAATCCGCATGCTTCTGCGCTAAGAGCGACGCCATGTTCATGGTGTCCCAGGAGCAATATGTCGATTATTGTCTCTGGTACCTCGACAACCATATTCCAGACTGTATTGCGCCACGCGACTCGATCGCTGGAGTGATGATCGAGCCAGGTCTGGCCGAAGGCGGTAACTGGATTCCACCGACGACTTTCCTGCGTGGCATTCGCGAACTATGTGACAAGAATGACTGGCTTATGATCGCCGACGAAGTGCTGACCGGTATAGGCAGAACAGGAAAAATGTGGGCGGTCGAGCATTACGACGTCATTCCGGACATCCTCGTGGTTGGCAAAAACCTCTCGGGCGGGATCGCCTGCGGGCTGTGCTGCCGGCATCAAGACGCTGGAGATCTACGAGCGGGACAATATCGTCGACAATGCCGCCAGGCTCGGACAGCTTGCCGCAGATGTCATGCAGAGCTGGGAGGCTTTCGACATCGTGCGACAGGTACGAGGCAACGGGCTGTTGCTGCGAGTTGGTTTTCATAGCCCGAATGTCGATGAAAAAAGCTGGTGTTATGCCAGGGCGGTTCGCAGCCGCATGTTGGAGAAGGGTGTTTGGGCGATAAGTGACCATGAAGACACGATACGTATGTATCCGGCGCTGAATATGGACGACGAGGTTTTGTTCGAAGGCTTGCGGATTATGGGTGAAGCCATCAAGTACGTAAATGAGCGCGGCCAGCAGCAAGGTGACAGCCCGGCATGGCCAACCGGTGACAGCGGCTTTTAATTACAGCATATCCTTCAGGCGGTAATACAACATACCCAGTGCGATTATTTGGTTACCCATCCATTGTGACCCGGGCATCCGAAAATGTTTCATGTCAGCAAACAGGTCGAATTTTTCCATCGTGCCGGCAATCGCATCGGCTACGATTTCGCCCATGATGTGAGTCGCGTTCAAACCGTGTCCTGAATAGCCCTGGCAGTAATAAACATTCTTGTTGATTCGGCCAACGGCCGGGGTACGATTCAATACAATGCCAATCAGCCCACCCCATTCGTATTCGATCCGAACATCTTCGAGTTGCGGATATATTTTGAGCATGCGGGGGCGAATGTACGATTTGATACTCTTCGGCTCACGACCGGAATAATTGCAGGCACCACCATAGAGCAACCGCTTGTCGGCCGACAAACGAAAGTAGTCTACGACCTCATTGAGGTCGCAAACCGCGAGGTCCCGTGGATTGATCTCGTTGACTACTTTCTCGGACAAGGGCTCTGTCGCGATGATGTAGCTGCCAGCTGGAAATACCAGATTGGACAAGTGCTTTGATTCGAGCGTGCTGTAGGCGTTGCCGGCCAACACCACAGCATCTGCTTCCACGACACCGGTTGCAGTTTTCACTTTCGGGCGGTTGCCGTGCTCGATGGCAGTGACTGGCGATTGCTCGTATATCTGCACGCCGAGCGCATGTGCCGCCTTTGCTTCACCGTTGCAAAGATTTAACGGGTGCAGGTGGCCGTCACGATAACAAGCAAAGCCGCCGATGTAGGCGCTGGAGCCCAACATGGCCTGGGTCTTTTCCTTGTCCCAGATCTCGTATTTGTAGGGAAAATTATGTCGCTGCCTCTGCGCGGCGAGTTCCTCCAGGTCGGCCAAATGTCGTGATTTCAGTGCCGTTTGCACGAATCCACTTTTCAAATCGCACTGGATTGCGTACTTCTCAACGCGCTCATAAACGATATCATTCCCACGCCATCTTATGTCCCACAACATGTCGGCAATGCCATCGCCGTGCTTTTTGCGAATCTTCTCCAATCCGCTGATGCCATTGATGAGTTGGCCACCGTTCCTGCCGGACGCACCCCAGCCCACGCGGTTGGCCTCAATGAGCGCCACTGAAAAACCTCGCTCGACCAGCGTTAGCGCAGTCGCAACACCTGTAAAGCCGGCGCCAACAATGCAGATATCGGCCGATTGACGGCCTTCCAGAACCGGGTAATCGGAGACCTCGTTAGCCGTGGCAGCATAGTACGATCTGGTGTGCTCCTGTTTTTGGTTGATTGCTTTCATCGGCGATTATTTAACCCACTTAAAGTCGATCCCTCATTTGGTAGTACAACATGCCGAGCGCCACCATCGGTTTGCTTAGCCAATGCGCACCCGGAACAGTGAAAGGCTTGACGTCAGCGAACAAATCAAATTGTTCCAGAGTCCCGGCAACAGCATCCGCCAAAATTTTTCCCATCAGATGTGTGACATTAACACCGTGTCCCGAATATCCCTGGCAATAGAAAACGTTAGGGGAAACCCTGCCTAACTGCGGCACCCTGGTGATGGGAACACCGATGGTCCCGCCCCAGGCATAGTCGATTCCAATATTTGCCAACTGCGGGTAAATCTTGAGCATTTTCCGCCGTAGATTATTTTTGATGATCTCCGGATCGTCTCCAAAATAGTTGATCCGCCCGCCAAACAGCAGACGCTTGTCAGCGCTTAACCGGAAATACTGCAAAACAAAATTAGGATCGCATACGGCGAGATCCATGGGATTGATCGTACTGACGATGTCCTCAGAGAGCGGTTCTGTCGCAATAATAAAACTGTGCACGGGAAACATCACGCCCCGCAGCTTTCTATCGAGATCGTGGTAAGCGTTTCCTGCGATAACAACGGCATCGGCCGTCACAGAGCCCTGCTGCGTAACGACTCTCGGCCTGCCACTGTGTTCTATATGGAGCACCGGCGACCGTTCGTAAACGGTCGTCCCGAGAGACACTGCCGCCCTGGCTTCACCAACGCACATTTTCAGAGGATGCAAATGGCCGTTACCCATATTTAGCAGCGCACCGACATAAGCGTCCGTGCCAATCGCCTCCTGAGTCTCACTCTTCGATAAGAGTCGGAACTCATGTGGGAAGTCAGCCTTCAGAAGACGCTCATAATCGGCTTCTAAATCCCGGAGATGTCTTTTCTTTATCGCAACATCGAGATAGCCGAATTTCAGATCACACTCAATTCGGTATTTCTGCACGCACTCACGAATGATCTTGTGCCCTGCCCAACGCAGCTCCCCGAATACGTCTTCGACATCCCTGCCATGATGCTTCGCAATATTTTCCTCACCGGCAATACCGCCAATCATCTGGCCGCCATTGCGGCCGGATGCTCCCCAGCCAACTTTGTTTGCCTCAACAACGTGCACGTTGTAGCCGCGCTCGGCCAGGTGCAATGCGGTAGATATTCCGGTAAATCCCGCACCAATGACACAGACATCCGCAGAGTTCTCGCCCAGCAATGGCGCAAAGTCTGTGACATCGTTGACGGTCGCTGCGTAGTAGGAGTTTGTATGCGTTTGTGGCTGCATATTGAAAATCGTCTGTCAATAGTCGGCCGGCGGCGTCGCTCGTGCCCGGGCCGGCGTCCAGAACGGTTTTTTCTTGCGCGTACATCGAGCTACCCGACTGTATTGGCGTAGTTCCTTTTCATAATAAATTTCCGCCCACAATTCACCTTCCAGATGCTCTGTCTCGATCATCGCCAAGGCAATGTTCGCTTTGGCTGCCGGCGACCACATAGCCGAGGTAACGTAACCAATCTCCCGCGTGCAACGCTTGTTCTTGTATATGTAAGACCTCTCGGCTGGCTTATTGCCCTCAATATCGAGTTTAATCAGGGTGTATTTCGATCCGCGCCGCTTTTCGCTTAACAAGGCTCTGCGACCACTGAAATGTGGTTTGTCGAAATCCACCAGCCAGCCCAAATTCAACTCGAATGGCGTCTGGTCGTGTTCGAAGTGCACGGTCCGCAGCGCCTCGTTGAATTCCATGTTGGGCATAATGAATGCAGCCTCAAGCCGGGCCATGTTGGTCGCGACCTCGCCGTAGGGCTGTATGCAATAGTTTTCCCCCGCGGCATACAACTCATCCCATAGTTCAAGGGCGAGCCCCGGCTGAATCCAGAGTTCGTAACCAAGATCGCCGGTGAAACCGGTGCGCGACACCATGAGCGTGTCACCGTGGAAAGGAAAGTGCATGATATCGAACGGTTTGGCAGCTTCTATACCTTTCAGTCCCATGTTCCTGAGAACGGCGCACGACGTTGGGCCCTGCAAAGAAAGCGCGGCTAAACAATCGGTAACATCCGTAACGTTCACGTCATCGAATCCGAAAGCGCTTTTTTCGAGCCAGGCAGTGCATGGACTACCGCAGGTCAGCATGAATTTATCGTCCGTCAATTTGAATATTGTCCCGTCGTCAATCACGCGCCCTTCGTCGGTGCACCAGACACAATAGGCAACGCGATTGACGCCGAACTTCGTAACATCTCTCGTAATCATCCGGTTCAACATCGCCTCGGCATCGCGACCGCTTATTTCGTATTTTTGCATCGGACAAATGTCATAGGTAGCGCAGGAATTTCGAACGCAAAAATACTCGTACTCGGCGTCGTAGTAATACTCGGCGAACTTGTAACCATTCCACGAAGCCCAGGCCTCGCGGATATTCAGGACCTCCTGCCTGGGATGGAAGGGAGATAGTTTCAGGCGTTCGCCAGCGTATGGGTCGGGTGTATTCATGGTTTACTCGTTGTAGAAATCGTCTTCCGGAACGGTGTTTCGACGTCGCAGATCAATGAGTATTTCGCGCGCCGCGTTCGCGCCACATGCGGCCGAAACGCCGCCGCCCGGATGCGTAGATGAACCGCACATGTACAGGTT